>RFQZ01000001.1 GCA_009924735.1 Flavobacteriia bacterium
AAGTTTCTGCAGAAACTTTGTAGTAATCTTCAGAAAACAAGGCACGGAAACCTACCAATTCGCCCCCTTTGACGATTTGAATGATTTGCTCTTTCCCCCCGTCCCCTCGCTTGAAAATCTTAACCTTACCTTCATTGATACAAAAAACACCTCGAGGATAAGAACCTTCTAAAAACAAGGATTGATTTTTTTTGTAGTAACTGCAAGTTTTATGGTCCTCAAGATGGGTAACCTCGTTTTGCTCCAATCCCCCAAGTAAGCTTTCCTTTCTTTTTCTACAGGTGCTACAAGTAATGTTTCTGTGGTCTTTTTCTAACATGCGTTTTGGGGTATTAACAAATGTAGCGAAAAACCCTTTCAAACTACGACAGGATAGCCGTCATGTTTTTTATTGACTTGAATCAATTCATTGTATCTCAGAATTATGGGATTCTGGAATGTCCATACAAAGCGCGAAGATGCTGTAAAAACCTATTAAAAATAAAAAAGGCGGATTTCTCCGCCTTTCAAAATATAAATTAAGGTTCTTAGAATTTCATGAATTTCACTGATTCACTTTGTTTTCCAGATACCAGTTTCACGATGTAAGTTCCAGCTGAAAGTTCATTTCCATCGATAAACAATGTATTTTCTCCGGCAGACATTTGGTTACGAACGATTGATTTCACCAAAATACCCGTGATTGAATATACATTCACTGAAACGTTTCCACTTTTCTCCAATTGGAAGGACAAGGTTGTATTGTCACGTGTTGGATTCGGGTAAGTAAGTAATTTCGTATCAAATTTCGAGTTGGTACTTGAACCGTTTTCTCCTAATCCTAAGTATGCCTCTGAGCTCCAAATTCCACGACCAAAGGTTCCAATGTAGATTTCACCCGGACGGTTATTTCCTTCTTGGAAGGTTCTCCAACTTTGTCTTACCTCATACACAGGCGTACCATCGAATCCTGCGGAGGCATTATCCCATGAAGCACCTCCGTTTTCGGTTACAAATGCACCGTTTGAAGTTCCAACTACGATAATGTTTGGATCATCTCTGTCAATGATACCGTCATAACAAGCAGGTTGGTTGGAAGGTAAGATGTTGCCCAAGGTAGTAAAGGTAGGAACGGCATTTGTGGCATTCAAAGAACGCTTGTTTGTTCCTCCAAATCCGGCAAACAAGACGATGTCATTTGGATTGGACGGATTCACAGCGAGTCCCTCATAATTGGTTGTGGTAATTTTCACTGCAGAGGTAAAGGTTGGCGTAGTCCCAGTAGGTCCTGTTCCCACATACCCCACTTTTGCTATGAAATTTGGATCGCTGCTGTAGGCACTGCCTAAACCATCAATTCTCCAAACACCGCTTCCTGCACTCACGTAACAATGCGCTAAATCTTTTGTAAATTCTACGTCAACACTGTTAAACAAGCCACCGCCAATTCCACGTGCGATGCAAGCCCATTGAACGGATGTAACGGACAACCTAAGTGCATTTCTTGTACCCCATAATTCACCACCATTGGCATTCACATACACTAAAAACCAAGATTGAAAAGGGTCCGCAACGCGAAGGGTATCCCAGGTAACATTGTAAACCACTGTATCTGTTCCCATGGCTACAACCTCTCCTGTGGCTGCGTTTTGTCCATAGTTGATGCCACCCGCTGTCAAAGCTGGATTGTAATGCAATGTATCATCAAAATACAAAGGCGTAGGGGTGAAATAAGAAATAGAATCCCCTGAAGATTTACTCGGTATGCGGATTAAGTTTCCGTTTGCATAATTTTTGGTTGGGATATACGTCACAGAATCTTCAGAATTGGGATCAAAATATTCTGCCAAGAAAATTTCAGAGTGAAAAGGATGGTAAGCGCTTCCGTCTGTACCTGCCGGATCATAAGTCCCTGGCAACAATGGTTCGAAAGAATTCCAGGTATTACCCTTGTCTCCAGATCGAGAAATGCTGTTGTAGTAAACCGTAGAGAACATCACCGCAGGGTTAAAGTAAGAAATTTCACATTCAAAACCATCACCGCCGTTCACTTCTCTAAACTCTTTAAAAGTTGAGAGCGTATGGTTGTTGTAGAGCGTTCCATTGTCTTGTGCGCCTCCCATCACTGCACCGTCACGGTCAAAAGCGATTCCGTAAAACTGGGTTACGTTGTACCCTCTGTTGGCTACAAACCAAGTTGATCCATAATTGTTTGAGATGCTCACACCACCATCATTTCCAGCGTAGAAACGGTTGTTGCCATCCCATTTCATTTCGTGGTTATCTGCATGGACGTAGATAGAGGAATTTGGAGATACGGACCATAGGGAAATCTTTTGGAAACCACCAGAAGGAGGATTGTTTACGGTTTGTTTCCATCTCCAAATGTCAATTCCACCGATTAAAATTTGTTCTGGGTCATTGGGGACAACGGTAACGATTGAATTGTAGGTTCCTTGGTCACGGAAGATGTCAAATTCACTTGGGGGACCCGAAGCGCCCACAAATTGAGTCCACGTTTGTCCATCATCATGAGAAACATGCATGCTAAGTAGGTTTGAATTCGTGCGAAGTGCATAGAGTGAATAGTGGTTTGAACTGTTTTTAATCGCAGACACTGCGTATTCAATTCTTTGCGCTCCATTGGGTACAAGGTTGTTTGCAGCGGTACCTGATTTATCAGAAAAGCTTGCACCTCCATCTGTAGATACATACGTTTTGTTAGAAGCAAAGGCACAAACAACGATTTGTCCGTCCTTAGAAATTTCAAGTGAAGTACAAGACCCTGCAGTTACCGTAACTGAAGTTAAAGAAGCATCGTTCAACTTCCATTTTTTCAACCCTGTTGAAGTTGCCAACCATACGTAATCATCCACGTCTGAACTTACGACTTGTGTACAATTATTTGTGCCAGGAATCGCTGTCCAACTTGCACCTGCATCGGTTGTATACCAAACACCGTTACCATTCCATCCTTCTTGGTTAGATCCCGTTGCTACATAAAGGGTATTGTCTTTGGTTTGCGTCATACTTGAAATGAATGGATTTGCTCCTGCATTGAAGTATGCATCCACTCGATTCCATATATTTCCTTTATTTAAAGAAACAAACAAACCTCCAGAAACACCACCTGCCCAAACACGGTTGATGTTTGACCGGTCCACTTGAATGGCACGTGTTCTTCCTCCGATATTATCTGGACCTTGTTCAATAAAACTGATGTTTTTAGAACGATCCATCATGGAAATTTCTTTTTGAATTTGTGCCAATTTTTCTTGGGTCACTGGAAGACCTGTACTCACATCGACATAACGCGCTTTCATCCACTCCAATGCTTTGTCTGCACCTTCTTCTTCCTCCTCACTCAAAGGTTCAGATGAACGTAAATCAGAAAAATTCTTTTGAACATACGAACCTAAGTTTGATTTTTGCAATTGGTATCCTGCGACCATTGTTAAAATGGTTGCAATAATCAGAGTACCAACAAGATACATTCTTTTTCTCATTGTATTTATATTAATTTAACAATTTCAGTCTGCCAATTTAGCAATAAATGCTGAAAAAGTACAAAAACGCACTTCTTAAATTGGTTTTTTAACGCACATGTTTTTCAGCATGGTAGGACGAACGCACCAAAGGACCACTTTCGACATACATAAATCCCATTTTCAATCCCAACAAACGGTATTCTTCAAACCTTTCCGGTGTAATAAACTCAGCAACGGGCAAGTGTTTAGCGGATGGTTGTAAATATTGACCAAGGGTAATCACATCCACCGAAACATTGCGCAAATCTTCTAAGGTTTCAAGGACTTCTTCATGGGTTTCTCCCAATCCCAGCATGACCCCTGATTTGGTTCGCATCCCTCCTTTTTTCAACCTAAATAACAATTCTAAGGAACGGTCATATTTGGCTTGTACACGGACTTGTTTGGTTAGTCTTCTAACGGTTTCTAAATTGTGAGACACTACTTCGGGGGCTATGTCTATAATGGCTTGAAGGTTTTCCCAATTTCCTGCGAAATCTGGAATCAATGTTTCTAAGGTCGTACCTGGAGATTGGTGACGGATTGCTTTGATGGTTTGAACCCAAATTTCAGATCCCCCATCTTTTAAATCATCGCGGTCAACTGAGGTAAGTACTGCATGTTTAATCTCCATGGTTTTTACACTGTGTGCTACTTTCCCTGGCTCGAACACATCCACTTCTTGGGGTTTCCCTGTTTGCACACCACAAAAGCCACATGAACGCGTACAGACGTTGCCTAGAATCATAAAAGTAGCGGTTCCTTCTCCCCAACATTCGCCCATGTTAGGACAACTTCCACTTTCACAAATGGTATGGAGTTTATGTTGATCCACCAATCCCCTAACTTTCTTGTAGTTTTCTCCCGTGGGTAATTTTACCCTCAACCAATTTGGCTTCTTGATTCGAATGTTGTTTTCCATTGGGTACAAATTTCGTAAAAATTAAAGAAAAAACATTCACGAAAGCAAAAGGGACAGCGTTCTAGATGTTAACGCGATAAGTTGTAATTTTGCATTCAATTTAATAGATGAAAACAACGATAACGTATTTAGGTTCATTAAGAAATGAGTGCATTCATGAGAACGGGACAAAAATACAGACGGACGCACCTTTAGACAACCATGGAAAAGGGGAATTATTCTCTCCAACAGATTTGTTGGCTGCTTCGTTGGGATCTTGTTTTCTTACCATTGTTGGCATCTATTGTCAAACCCATTCCATTCCTTTTAACCATGCGGAAATCAAGGTGGAAAAGCACATGGCGAGCAATCCAAGAAAAGTAGAACGACTCGTTTTGGATGTGGATTTTCGTGGAAACAATTGGGATGAAAAAACTACCGAACGCGTCGTAAGGGCAGGAAAAACATGTCCTGTCGCCCTAACTTTGGGTGAAAATGTAATCATAGCATATAATTTTATTTAATGGAAGAGAAACACAAAAAGTATGTCCGTAAACCCAAAGAAGATATCATCTTTGGTATTCATAGCATCAAGGAGGCTGTTGCGGCGGATCGGGAAATCAACAAAATCCTGATTCAAAAGGGAATTGACAAAGATGCATTCGAGGAAATCAGGACCTTTTTAACCTCCAAAAATTATTTCATTCAATACGTTCCGGTGCAAAAGCTGAACAGTTTGACACAGGGAAATCACCAAGGCATTGTAGCATACATCTCACCGATTGCCTACGAAAAAATTGAAACCTTGGTCGACCAGTGGGTAATGGAGGAAAAGAAACCTTTTATTTTGGCATTGGACCGAATTACGGATGTAAGAAATTTCGGAGCAATTGGAAGAACTGCAGAATGTATGGGCGTTGACGCTTTGTTAATACCCACCAAAGGATCAGCAACCGTGACTGCGGATGCATTGAAAGCTTCATCAGGCGCCTTAAGTAGAATCAAAGTTTGTAAAACCGATGATTTCAAAGCCTCTTTATTCTACATTCAACAAAATGGAATTCGGATCATCGCTGTTACAGAAAAAACCAAGGTAGAATTGGATGGTGTAAATTTACGTGGGCCTGTTACTTTGGTAATGGGTTCCGAAGAGGATGGCATCACCCAAGACATTTTGAACATGGCGGACATGCGTGTTCGCATTCCAATGCCCGGAAACATCAGCTCACTCAACGTAGGCGTAGCGGCAGGGATTGCCATGTTTGAAAAACTGCGACAAGAAAAAAACCGATAGGTTACTGCAGTAAACGTGCGGCAAGCGTTGGGACCTCACGAAGACAAGTAATTTTGTGTTCGTACTTGCTTTTTTTAATTTCTTTGGGCTCATACCAAATGGCGTGCATTCCTGCCTTGATTGCGCCAGAAATATCCGCATGGTAATCATCCCCAACCATTAAACTTGTTGCAGGAGTGGCATTTGCCAATTGCATGGCGTGCGAAAAAATCTTCAAATTGGGTTTGCTGAATCCGATGTCTTCAGAGCATACAATATGTTCAACATAAGATTTCAGACCTGTGTGCTCCAATTTTACATGTTGAACTTCCACAAATCCGTTGGTAATGACGTGAAGGTTAAAACCCATTTCCTGCAAATCAGCCAAAACTTCTTTTGCATAAGGCAACAATTGGGTTTGTTTTGGGGATAGGTCTACATACCCATCTCCGAAATCTTTGGTAAGGCTTTCATTTGTCAAGTTAAATTTGGAAAACGTAGATCGAAATCTTTCGTAACGCAGCGCTTCTTTCGTCATTTTACCCTTGCTGTATCGTATCCAAAGTGCTTGATTTCTGTTTTTATACACTTTGTAAAAGGCTTCAAAAGTGGGGATTACCGATTGTAATTGGTAATTATTGTAAAGGGCTCGTAGGGTATTTTCTGAATTCTTATCGAAATCCCACAGGGTTCTGTCGAGGTCAAAAAAAATGTGTTTGTCAGAAAAGGCCATACCAGATTGTCGTAAGAAAAACAGCATTCACCATGATTCCTATGGCCATGATCAAAAAGGTTCTTTTTTGGTCGCCATAAAATTTCGCACAAACGATGCTGCCCAAAGGAATGGTAATGATCAACGGTGCTAAAAAACAAATCCCATAAATCCCGAAGGTTTTTTTGATGCGTATGATCAGTTTATTGGTTCGCGTAAAATTCTTTTTTCGTTTTGGCACCCCACCTTTTTCCAACAAAAGGGCTTCTTTCTTTGCTTTCCTTTCTTGGGTATATTTAATCACCCATTCACTACCGAAATAAAAGAATGCCGAGCTGATCATTGCACCTAACATTATGGAAACAACGGTTGCCCAAAAAGGAACTTCTTGATGTGCACCAGGCGCAGCTGCAAACATGAATTTCACCATGGAGAGCAAAAACATGCTCGTAAGGATGTGCCACTTCATATTATAATTTTACCCCAAATGCCAAATCGCCGGCATCACCTAAACCTGGTACGATGTAAGATTCTGAAGTCAAGGTTTCATCAATGGCTGCCACCCATATTTCTGTATCCTTGGGAAAGGCTTTTTGTACATTTTCCAATGCATATGGAGTCGCAATCGCCGCCATAATAATGATTTTTTTGGGCTCACCTATTTCTTTAAGGGCATCTAACACAGCCAACATTGAATTTCCTGTGGCCAACATGGGATCACTGAGTATGCATATTCTGTCGTGCAAAGAGGGAGACGCAAGGTATTCCACGTGGATGTCAAAATCTTCTCGGGTCGTATGCTTTCGGTATGCGGAAACGTATCCGTTGTCGGCCCGATCAAAAACACGCAACAAACCATTGTGCATGGCCAATCCAGCGCGTAAAATCGTCACCAAGACCGGCTGCTCTGACAGTACAAAATCATTGGAAATCCCAAGTGGGGTTTTCACTTCTTTCTGGTGATGGGGAAGTGTCTTCGAGATTTCATAACCCATCAATTCTGCCATTCGTTCCAGATTCAACCTAAACCGCATCGCGTCCTTTTGAATTTCGACGTCCCTTATTTCAGCTAAATAATTGGTAATCAAAGATCCATTTAGGGATAAGTTATGTATCATCAATCCAAGGTTTTTACGAAATTAGGCATTAAAAAGTAAAGGATTCATTTTCTAAATTTTTATACCGAAAAAATCTTCCGAAATCACATATTGGAATTAATTTCCTTGTGGTAAATTTCTTCATCAAATTCTTTTTCATTTTTGGCAATAACGAGGGTTGCGACGCCATTTCCGATAATGTTGGTAATCGCCCTGGCTTCGCTCAAAAATTTATCAACTCCCAGCAAAAACGCCAATCCTTCCAGAGGGATTTTGTGCAGGGAGGCCAAGGTAGAGGCCAATACGACAAAACCACTTCCTGTGACCCCGGCAGCGCCTTTTGAGGTTAGCATTAGAATACCGATGATCATGGCGATTTCTCCCATGGAAAGATGAACGTCGTAGAGTTGCGCAAGAAAAATGACTGCCATGGACAAATAGATAGAGGTTCCGTCCAAATTAAAAGAATAACCCGTTGGCACCACCAACCCAACTACGGATTTCTTACATCCCAATTTCTCCAGTTTTTCCATCAAATTGGGCAAGGCAGATTCCGAACTTGAGGTACCCAAAACGATGAGAATTTCTTCTCGGATGTAGCGCAAGAATTTAAATATATTCAATTTTACCAGACGCATAATTCCACCTAAGACCAAGACGACAAAAATCACCATCGTTCCATAAACACTCAAAACCAATTTGCCAAGCGGAACCAAGGTTGCAAGTCCGAATTCGCCTACTGCATAAGCGATGCCTCCAAACGCGCCTAATGGCGCAAGGTACATTACAAATTTTAGGATTTTAAACACCCATTTAGATGCAAAACTGAAATGAGATAGGATTTTTTCCTTTGATTTAATTTGGTTAACAATGATTCCTGTAAGAATGGCTACCACCAAAATCTGGATGGTAAAATTATCCAGAAAGAAGCGAACCCAACTGAATCCTTCTGATGCTTTCTCGGTATACTTTGAGGCATCGTGAAGTTTTAAACTGGATTTATCAATACTTCCGGGCTGAAACAACCATGCACAAAATACGCCAATGGCAAGTGCCAAAGTGGTTACCACTTCAAAATAGACCAAAGATTTTATACCAATTCTCCCGACTTTTTTTAGGTCACCTACCGAGCCTATCCCTAAAACAATGGTAAGAAAAATTATAGGTGCAATGAACAGTTTAATGATGGCAATAAATTGCTTTCCGAGAAATTCCATTTTTACCGCAAGCGCAGGATTTAAATGCCCGAGTAAGACCCCAGCAATGATGGCTAGAATTACATAAAAGGTTAAATGTTTTAAAATCTTCTTTATCATTTAATTGGGTTTTATTGTTCCTTTTGTAGCTTCTAAATTCGAAGAAGCAGATTAAAGATAAAATTAATAAACGAATGGGAAAGAAGTGGATTCTCAACATAAAACGAGATTTTCCCTACAAATAATTATATTCGAGGCCATTATGGAACCAAAACCTATGAATAAGAAAGTTACTTTATTGGTAATTATCGCTTCCCTCGGATATTTCGTTGATATCTATGACTTGGTATTGTTTAGCGTAGTCAAAGCAGAAAGCCTCCTAACCATATTACCGAAGGCATCGGACATTGACAGAGCTGCTACGGGTAAGATGCTATTTAGCATGCAAATGATTGGAATGATGATAGGTGGGGTTTTATGGGGAATTTTGGGGGATAAAAAAGGACGGGTTAAGGTTTTGTTTGGATCTATTCTGCTCTACTCGATTGCGAACATTGCCAATGCCTTCGTAACCGACCTTCCAACATACATTGTCATAAGAATCATTGCTGGAATTGGATTGGCTGGCGAGTTAGGCGCAGGAATCACTTTGGTATCTGAATTAATGCCTAAGGAAAAAAGGGGATATGGAACGATGATCATTGTGTGCTTTGGAGCACTGGGTGCTGTCGTGGCTACAATTGTAGGTGAACAAGGGCAAGCCATAGGTTCCTTTCTGTCATGGGTATTTAACCGCACTTTCCTCAACTGGCAGGTGGCATACATTGTAGGAGGCATACTTGGACTTATGCTTTTGGTAGTTCGCATGGGCTCTTTGGAATCTTCGATGTTTCATCAAATGCACCAAAACGATGGCATTAAACGAGGGGACCTGAAACTGATTTTTACCAAGAAACAAAACCTTAAAACCTACCTTAATTGTATCCTCGTTGGCATACCCATTTGGTTCGTAGTAGGTTTGCTTATTATGAATTCCAAAGAT
Organism: Flavobacteriia bacterium; assembly: GCA_009924735.1. GTDB lineage: Bacteria > Bacteroidota > Bacteroidia > Flavobacteriales_D > Crocinitomicaceae > UBA952. The sequence goes on from RFQZ01000001.1 coordinate 9,728, forward strand.
GATTTCGGTCCGATGGTTGGGCTCAACAATGTAAACAACGGCAAAGCAGTCATGTATTCTTACATCGGTCTATCCATGGGTGATTTACTTGCGGGGATGCTAAGTCAATTGTTAAAAAGCAGAAGAAAAGTGGTGTTTATTTTCCTGTCTATGACGTTCATTCTTATGATGTGCTTTCTCTTCCTTGGCAAGGGCATGTCCTTGAATGTCTACTATGTGTTTTGCTTTTTACTGGGCGCTGGCACGGGCTATTGGGCCATTTTCGTTACCATTGCAGCTGAGCAATTCGGTACAAACATTCGATCCACCGCTGCCAATACGATTCCAAATTTTGTACGCGGAAGTGTGTTTGCCATTGTGTCCTTGTTCGCGCTATTCACCTCCTTTCTACCGACAGATTTTGCTGCTTGTTTCGTTGGATGTTTGTGTATTTTCTTAGCACTTTGGGGAACCTACAACCTCCGAGAAACTTTTTCTAAAGACCTGAATTATCACGAGGAATTTATTTAAGTAAGACGCTGTCGCCGCAATACTTTTTTATATCACTTTATTACTGTTTACATTTTACAGAGGGAAAAGAAAAAAGTCTGGTATTTCTCCAGACTTTTGATTCGTGCCCACGACTGGATTCGAACCAGCACGCCTAGTGGCACCACCCCCTCAAGATGGCATGTCTACCAATTTCACCACGTGGGCATTCTTGTCAAATTATGACTTAAGTGGACAAAGATAAAGATTGTTCAAGAGTTAACAAATCATTGGAAGTATACTTATTTACAATTTCATTCCTTAATTTTGACCCATTGACCATGAAATCACCTTTCGTTTTATCGTTTAAGTTTGGAATCCTATTGCTGATTTACTTTCAGTGTGGGTGTTTTCTTGGACAAAAGTTAAAGTGGGAGAATTTTAACAACCGAACCAATTGGCGTTCGAATCGATTGGAATTACAAGCAGGTTTTTGCGCTACACAATTCACGGGTGACCTCGGCGGGGGTGGCGGGAAAGGCATCGATTATTCAACCAAAGACATTGATTGGGAATCCACGGGAAAAGGCGTCCAAGCGGCATTTAAGTTTAGGTTTTCCAGGTATTTTGCCACCAAAACAGAATTTTCTTTTTTCCAAATCATGGGAAGTGATTTTTATGCCGAAAACCCCTTACGACATGCGCGTAACCTGTCCTTTAAAAGCAACAATTTTGAGTTTTCTCAAAGGTTGGAATTGATATTCTTGGCCCAAGAATTCAACGGGAGATTCTACCAATTGACTTCGCGCATGCGCAGAAAACGATCCAATTTTCAATTGTACACCTTTTCAGGTTTGGGGTTTTCTACCTTCAATCCGAAAGCAAGTTTTCAAGGTACCTTGGTCGAATTACGCCCCCTAAAAACAGAAGGACAATCCACCCCTTATGGCAAGGCAACGCTTATCATTCCTGTGGGTTTTGGCATTCGATTGGGAATCTCTAAACAAATTCGCGTAGGCATTGAAGCTACGTGTTTTAAAACATTTACAGATTACATGGACGACGTGTCAAGATTTTATCCCGAATCGGGTGTACTTACGGATCCTGCGGCTATCTATCTTTCTAACCCAAGTCTTAGTCCTGAATTGTTCTTGCCTGGTAAACGCAGGGGGGATTCTAATCAAAAAGATGTCTACTACAGACTGGGGATTTCGCTGATATTCAATTTGAAAAACCGTTAGTCCGTTCGAAACCATCTCTCAATTGACTCATAAGTATATCCTTTTCCATCTCTGGAATGAAAGCCGCATGAATGGCATTGGAATTTACCTTAAACATATCTTCGAGGGTCCAACCTTTTTCGGTATGTAACCAGCGGTATTCATCTCCCAAGGTAACGTTAGAAATTGCGCGACCATCTGTGTTAATACCAAAAGAAACATCATGAAGCAATAAGTGATTTACCGGGTAATTCGCAGATTCGTGAAAAACGCGCGTCATGTGGTTGCTGGTAGGACATATTTCAAGATGGATGTCTGCCTCTTTCAATTTTATCATCAAGTCTTCATCCTCCACACTTCGAATTCCATGACCAATTCGCCTGGCGTTAAGTTTTTGAATGGTTTCCCAAACAGATTCTGGTCCACAAGCTTCTCCTGCATGAGAGGTACATGAAATTCCAGCATGGTTGACTTTTTCGAAAGCGCTTTGGTGATTTTCCAAACCAAATCCTGCTTCATCCGCAGCTAAATCCAATCCCACTACCCCTCGATGGTTGTATTTAATTACCAAGTCAGCGGTAAGGTCACTTTCCGCTTTTGAAAAATGCCGAAGGGTGCATAACAACATTCGAACTTTCACATTTCCTTCGTAATCCTCCATGGCGGCAAGACATGCTTCTACGACTTCCTCAGGAGTAAGTCCTTGATGCAAATGTTGCAACGGGGCAAACCTTAGTTCCGCGTAAATAACCTGATCTGCTTCCAATTGCCGAATCACATCCATGGTTGCGTCGTATAATTGTTCGCGTGTTTGCATTAATTGAATGGCTGCCTGAGCGCAAGCAAGATAATCAATTAAAGAGCAACAGTTTACAGGTGCATTGTACGTTTTGGAATAATCTTCCTTTGATATTCCTGGAATGTACTTAGAAACAAATGCAAAACTGAGTGAACAATCTATGTGCAAATGCAACTCAATTTTAGGGAAGGAGAAATTCATAAAAAAACCCCGCAGGTGCGAGGTAATTATTTATTTTAACTGATCGTTAGAAAACTGGAAAACAGGTATTTGTGTACCATCAAATTCAACCACTTCAACGCCACACATGATTAAAAGACGTCCCAACATCAATCGATTCATTTCTGTATTTTCGTTCATTGTGAATGTCCCTACATACGTTGGTACATCAAACTTAGTCTTGAAATTCTCTGTGAAATTCTCACCGTTGGTAAGGATTGTTTCAGGTAGTACGTCAGATCCAAATCTAAAAGTAATGACGCCATCTGCTTTTTGTTTAGCATAATCAGTTTTTGAAGCTGCGACTGCGTAAACTTGGGCCTCAACGTTGAAATAACCAACAAACAATAAGGTTAAAAGGATAAATAATTTTTTCATAAGCTGTTTTATTGTTCGAATTTAAGATTTTTTTTTCACAAACGTCCATTTTAACAAACGCGTTGCCAATAAAGGCATTTTTTAATAACCGATTTAAAATTCATGCCATTTATTAACAATAAACAAGAATTTTAAAGAGAAATCGTTTACCATCCCAACAACTCTAAACCCTTCTATTACATGATGTTAAAGATTTTTTCAGCCTTCACGGCAACGGTATTTTATTGCTTTTTATTTTCTCAAAACCAAAGCTGTCCAAATGTAGATTTATCCCTGGGAAACTTCAACAATTGGACTGGCTACACAGGTACGTATTATGCCCCTGGGACCAATTTCGGAATCACGCAAGGACGACACACCATCGTTTCTACCCAGGCCACAGACCCAAACACTTGCAATGGACTATCGGTAATCCCACCTGGACACAATGCATCCGTAAAACTTGGCAACGCAATCTCTGGAGCACAGGCAGAGGAACTTGTGTACACCATTAACGTTACGCCACAAAGCAATCTCTTTGTTTACAAATATGCCGTAGTCCTTCAAAACCCTGGACATACCGCACCCCAACAACCAAAATTTGAGACAGAAATTCTCAACGCAGCAGGAATGCCGATTGGAGGAGGTTGCGGAACCTACACTGTTTATGGCGGTCAACCTGGGCAAAACTTTCAATCCTGCGGAATGAATACTTGGTTGCCTTGGACCACGGTTGGCTTGGATTTAACGCCGTACATGGGCCAGACCATTCAAATAAAATTCACCACATGGGATTGCGCCCAAGGTGGTCATTATGGCTATGCATACATTGCTGCACAATGCTTAGCGCTCGCCATTGACGTGGATTTTTGTGGGGGGACACAACCCTTAACCCTGACGGCACCCACAGGCTTTCAATCCTACCAATGGCAACCAGGAAATTTAAGTGGACAACAGGTGGTAATTGCAAATCCCAACATCAATCAAATGTATACTTGCACGATGACAACCTACTCGAACCAGGGGACTTGTTCTGTAAACCTAAATGTGCAGGCCTCCCCCACTTTGGTACAATCCAGCTTTGTATACGCCGCCAGTTGTCAAAATACACCCATTCAATTTCAATCCACCTCCACTTTGAGTTGCAATTCACCCTCTGTTACGTTACAAAACACCTGGAATTTCGGAAATGGGATCAGCCTCGGAGGAAATGCGAATGCTCCCTCCGCCCTCTTCCCTAACCCCGGAAATTACAATGTTACCCTCATTTCCCAAAGCTCAAATGGATGTGTTGACACTTCTACTCAAAATGTTATGGTTTTACCCGCGCCGCATTTGGCCCTTCAAGTTGATAGAAATTGCATTCAACAATCCACCGCATTCTCCTTGACAAGTCTTTCCGGCGTAAACAATTTATCCTGGGACTTTGGCGATGGGAGTAATTCCATTAACGCACTCAACCCTATCCATACCTATGTGAATCCGGGCTTGTATACGCTCACTTTAGTTGGCCAAGGTAACAATGGTTGTTATGACACCTTGGTTACGCCTCTAAACATTTATCCTTTGCCCAACATCAATGCAGGGGTAGATGTTGATGTGTGTCCTGGAAACTCCGTAATGCTTCAAGCAAGTGGAGGAAGTTCTTACCAATGGGATGCGCCATACCAACAAAACCAAAGCTTTGTTCCTACGCAAAACAATTGGATTTCAGTCTTGGGTACCGATTCTCTAAATTGTGTTGCCTTCGATAGTTTACATGTTGGAATCTATATAATTGACAGTGTTCAGGCTCAATTGCTACAACCCATTTGTTCAGGCGACAGCGCACAATTGATGGCAACGGTTGGGGGGAATTTATTTTGGGAAGGAAATCTTTTGAATGGTGCCTTTGTATCCCCGAATGTCGGAATGAGCACCTTCGTCGTACATGGAAACGACCTAAATGGATGCGCTTCAACCGACACGGTTACCCTTGAAGTTTATCCATTACCCAATGTAAATGCTGGAAATGATACCGTTGTCTGTGTAGGTTCTCAAACCATCCTTCAAGCTGTGGGGGCAAGCAATTATCAGTGGTCTAATCAATTGCCGAATGGCAGCTCCATGAGTGTTTTACAAAACGAAAACCTTTTGGTCACAGGAATTGATTTTCATGGATGTTCAAATGTGGATAGCCTCCACATCGGAATCGACTCCATTCCCACATTGGATTTTTCGTATGGTCCGGCAAGCGGATGTGCCCCATTGGCGGTGAGTTTAAACAACCAAAGTACAGGAAATGTATTCACAAACGTGTTATGGAATTTTAGCAATGGAGCATTTTTAGTGGGCGATTCAATTCATACCCTTTTTCAAGAAGTCGGATGTTTTGATGTTTCGATGCAGGTTACGACTCCTTTGGGTTGCCACTATACCACGACACAAACCAATGCGATTTGTACTTTTCCTGTACCCGTTTCGAATTTTAATCTCCCTAATCAAAATTTAAGTACAGTATACAACGGTGGTACTTTGGAAAACCTAAGTACAGGAGGCTCTGTCTATGCTTGGGATTTTGGGGATGGCTCCACGGTAAGTAACGAAGAAAATCCTTACCATGCCTTTCCAACGAATGAAGCTGCCGACTACGAAGTCATGCTGATTACCACCAATGAATACGGTTGCTCGGATACCAGTTATCAACTCATTACCATTCACGAAGAGCTTACCTATTACGTACCCAATGCGTTTACACCTGATGGAAATCAATTTAACAATGTTTGGAAACCTGTATTTTCAGATGGACTGGACCCCCAGAACTACCATGTTTCTATCTTCAACCGATGGGGAGAAATCGTTTGGGAGAGTTACAATGAAAATGTTGGATGGGACGGAACGTATGGCACAAATGGATTACAGGTCCAAGATGGGGTATACATTTATAACATTTGCTTTGGATACAAAGACAGTGCGAAGAAGGAAAACATAACGGGTCACATTGCCATGATTCGATGATCTGAAACAAAAAGAACGAAACAGTCATCGACCTTGGCAAGATAGAAGTGGTGTTTTTTTTTCCATATCGGTTGGTGGCTGTGTTCTTTTTGTAATTTTAACTCAAATTAAAACCATGAATTTTTTGAAAAGCCATTTTGCAACCTTGCTCATTTCTCTTTCCGTGATCGTCACAGGAATTATTTTGGGTAGGTCTTATTTATCAAAAGGGAAACCAGACCCAAACATCAGTGTGATTGGCATGGGCGAGGCATCCTTCGATTCTGATTTAATTGTATGGAACGCATCGTTTAGCAGAAACAGCTTAGAATTAAAAGAAGCTTATGCCGATTTGCACGGGGATTTAAAAAAATTGAAAAGCTATTTCAAAAGCAAAGGGGTGATGGAAGCTGACATTATCATTGAAGCGGCAAACATTCAAAAGGAATTCTCTACAGAATATGATGATAATGGAAATGTACGTTCATCGTATTTTACAGGGTATAACATTACCCAAAATGTAAAGATTCAGTCTAAAAATGTCGCTTTGATCGAAAAGGTTTCAAGAGAGGTGTCTGAATTGATAGATGCAGGAATTGAGTTAAACTCACAATCTCCACAGTATTACTACACCAAGTTGTCAGCGCTAAAATTGAAGATGATTGAAGAAGCCACCAGAGATGCGAATGAGCGGGCAAAGAAGATTGCTGAAAATGGCGGCGGATCCTTAGGCTCCCTTAAAAATGCGGAAATGGGTGTTTTTCAAATCACAGCAGAGCACAGTGCGGAAGATTACGAATGGGGTGGAAGTTTTAATACCTCATCACGCAGAAAAACAGCAAACATAACCATTCGACTTAAGTACGAAATCGATTGATTTTATTTCACGAAATCATAGGTTTTAAATTTAAACAACCTAAGCTGAACGCCCCATTCATTCCCAATCGTTTGGGTAACTGTTTTTGGTCCTGGAACCCAACGATAATAGCATTGAATTTTTAAGGTGTACGTTTTGTTTCTTTTGGAGAATCCCGTTTGGTAATGGAAAAGTCCCAACCCTGCTCGAATCGAACCTTGTCCGATGTCATTCCTTGCGGTGCTATTCTTCAACAAAATATGGTATTCGGGTGCCACAAAAATCTCGAGAACCTCCCCTCTGCACGACCTTCCCTTTTTACGTTCATTGAGTACGCACAAAGATTTACGAATGTTCAAAGCGCCCATATAAATTTGGGAATCCAACGAGGAAACCTTGCAGATAAGTAGAATAAGCAGTCCAATTCGCATGATGAGGTTTTAGGATGGCAAAGTTTGAAGTAAACGTTTCGTTACAAATTGGAATGCAAAGAATCCTTATTTTTGTCGAAACAACACTTGCAATGGTAAAGTACACTTTCATTTTTCTTTTCAGCTTTTTCTTATCCAACACAGCCCATTGCCAATCGAAAGAAATTCAATACGAGTCAGAATATTTTGTGATTCTCGTCATCGACGGACCGCGTTACAGTGAGACCTATGGTGACACCACTTGTAAATACATTCCCAATTTGTGCACCCAGCTAAAACCTTACGGTACTTTCTTTTCAAATTTTAAGAACGATGGTCCGACCTTAACCGTTCCTGGGCATACGGCAATCATGACAGGGAATTACCAGCACATCTCTAACATTGGAGGGCAATTACCAAAAAACCCATCATTGTTTCAATACTACATCAAGGAAAAGCACGCGCTTAGCAAAGATGCACAAGTGATAGCGAGTAAAGGAAAATTAAATGTGCTTTCGAATACACGAAACAAGAAATGGCGAGACACGTACCTTCCATATTCTTATTGTGGTCCGAATGGAAATGGGCTTGGGTATGGAGATGATTTTCAGACCATGCAGAAAGTGACGGAAACCTTAAATTCCTCTGAACCGCCTCATTTAATGTTGGTCAATTTATTGGGTGTGGATGTCCAAGGGCATGCAAACCACTGGGAGAAATACTTAGAAAACATTCAGCTTACAGACGTCTATGCGCTTCAAATTTGGAACAGCATTCAAGAGAATGTGCGCATGCGAAACAAAACCACCTTATTCATCACCAACGACCACGGAAGGCATTTGCCGAAGGTAAAAAACGGATTTGTAAGCCACGGCGATGGGTGTGAAGGATGTCGACATATTTCTTTGTTGGTGTTGGGACCTGACGTTGCACCTGGCAAAGAAATTACCAAAAAAGCTGAAATGATTGACATTCCTGAGACGATTGCGAGGATGTTGGGAATAGATTTCCCGACGGGCAAAGGGGATTTTTTAGAAGAGATCTTCATTGAGACCAAAAGAGATTAGAAACCTTGGGTATATTTCACGTAGAGCTTTTTGTACGGGTTTTTCTTCAGGTTGTAAGGCGTATTGCGCGTTGTTCTTCGAATAATTTTATTCTCTATTACAGATTTGATCGATCCAAGATAACCAAACTTCGAAGCGCTTAAACTCCACAGGGGCTGGGCATTGAGGGTGTCTATCAACCTTGCATTCAGCGTCATTGAATTGGTGACCAAGTTTGTTCCGGTTGAACGTTGAAAGAGAAACGCTGTGGCTTCAGAAACGGGTTCCCGAATGTCGATGGTTGACTGAATAACCGCATCGACGTGCAATTGTCTGCAAAGGGACGCGGGCGAAGCAGGATTCGGCTGTAAACCATCCAACAAAGCGACTGAATTGGTGGTCGGTTGGTCTAAGATCGCGACAAAACATTCCCCAATGTTCATGCGTTTCTCAAAGGATTTTATCAGTTTACTTTGAAGATGCAGTTGTTTGTCTGTGGTAAGTTCAGCATATTTCTCACCGGACATCCAAATTTTGCGTTCGATGCTGGTTTGCGGGGGCAAAATGGCAATGGTAAGGTGTTTTTGGGTTATGGGAATAACGTCATTTACGTAATTCACCTGAACACATGCTGTTAACAAGAGTAAACTGAATAAAAAGGGTATCGCTTTCATGATTCAAAAATACAAAATGTAAATGCGATAAAAAGGAGCAAAAAGAATATTAAATTTACAGTGTGAGACAGACCACTAGCCTTTTGTTCCTATTGCTATTTTGTAGTAAATTCATATACGTTGGCTATTGGTTGATAGAATTTCATATCAATCAGGAAGAAATCATAAAAACGGAATGTGAGAATAAGAATCGGCCTGAATTAAATTGCAATGGAAAATGCTACTTAGCGAAGAAACTACTTAAGGCAGAAAGTGATTTATCGGAAAAAAAAAACAAACAAACCGAATCTGTTTCTCATTTAAAATCTTTAGAAAGCTTGGTCCTTTTTAACATCCAAGAAAAGTTTTTTTTGTCTTTTTCGATTAATATTATGCAGGATGGGGTCGCGGATTTTCACTATCAAAACACCTATGCTTTTTTAAGTACTCAAAAGGTTTTTCATCCACCTTGTACGATTTTATCCTAGTTAATTAGTGGTAAATCGTAATTAAAAAATCATGTTAAAATACATAATGCCATGGGTCTTTCTCGGAATTACCCAGATATGGTCTTGTGACATTTGTGGTGGGGTTAGTGGCAATGCAAGCATTGGTTTATTCGCCTCTACACAATTTCACATGATCGGTCTAAAAACGGGAAGCAGTTCGTTTAAAAGTTACTTGCACGGGATTGAACATTCGAGGGAAAACCTCTGGTCAACTGAAGTTTCTTGTCGGTGGCAAATTGGAAAAAGGTTACAGCTGATGGCCTCCGTACCCTATCAGTTTGGCTTTCAAACAACGGATTTAAGCAAAGCGTGTATTTCTGGACTGGGTGATCCGACGGCAATATTAAATGGCATATTAGTAAACCAAAAGGATTCAACAGGAAGGGTAAGACAATTCTTATCGCTTGGAATCGGATTAAAAGCTCCATTTGGAAAATGGAATCCGAAATCAGAGGTACGGAATTTATATCCAGGTTCAGGTGCTTACAACATTTTGGGAATGCTAAACTATACAACTCCGATAAAACCCAAATGGACTTTACAAAGTGAAATCGTATACAACTATAAGCTTTCTGACACCTCAGGTTTTAGGTATGGAAATTTTTTTTCTCTTACAGAAACAATGATTGGAAATTATAAATGGGGCATAGGAAGGTTTATACCTGGATTCGGTATTGGATTCTCAAACTTTGGAAAGGTATCCGTTTCAGACAATGGCTCAAATGAAATGGGCTATAATGGAAACATGCTAAACCTCAAGGCGCATTTAAATTACTTAACGTATCGTTGGCTTTGGACCAGTCAAATTGAAATTCCGGTAGCACAAAACGTTAACAACAGAAATGTAAAACAAAAATTAATGGCCCAAATAGGCTTCAGTTATTTAATTCGTAAAAAATGAAAAAATGAAAAAATTAAACTTTATGATTCTGGGAATCTCAATCGGATTTCTTTTCGCTTGTGATAAAAACAACACTGCGGAAATCAACATCATGGAACCGATGATGAACGATACCATTGCATTGAACGATTCTTTGCATTTGGAGGCGGACATCTTAGGTTCTGATAAACTTTTTGGATACAGCGTTTCTTTAACCCAAACGAACACACAAACCCAACTGTTTAGTGCTTCGACTGAAAAAAGGAGAAAGGATTATGTATTTCATTCCCACTGGATAAACAACGTACAAGACACCGCTAATTTGGAAATAAAAATCACGGTTAACCTTTCCCGTTCAGGTAAAACAGTTACGAAAACCATGCAGTGCGTAGCCCTTCCCAACTAGCTTGTTTATAGCACCCTTTGCATTCATCAGAGGGTGCTTCCTTCATTCAAAAATATAAATGCTAATTTAGTGACTGGTTTTCAACCGGATTCATTTAAATTCAGGCATCATGACATTGGCAAAAAAATTGGGAGTAATCCTTACGATTACGTTGGTTTTGGTAGGATTCTCTAACGCATATTTCGGACAAATTCTTGCAGATTCTCCACTGTATCAGCAATTAAAAGCTTCAGGACAGTTGGGAACGGTTCAGGTTAACCCTTCGGTTGGCACGCTTCCTCCTGCAAAAACAAAACCCTTCACTTCTGAAAAAGCGTCTTCTTGCAACTGTTACATTCAACCCGATGCATCCTACACCTTAGCGATGCAACCGAACGACGATGGTTCCTCTGCTTACATCCCGATTCCATTTGGTTTTAATCTGTATGGGAATGTCTACAATGGCATTTACATCAATAACAATGGAAACATCACTTTTAATGGAGCGATGGCTACCTTTTCTGCCTCGGCATTTCCCTCTGTTATCAATTCCATTGTCGCACCATTCTGGGCTGATGTAGACACACGCAATGGAAATGGACAGGTGGTATATAAAATTACACCCACAGCGGTTTTCATCAATTGGGAGAATGTGGGTTATTTCAATGTTCACGGTGATAAATTAAATACCTTTCAACTGATCATTACCAACGGTTCCGACCCCATTATTCAAGGTGGAAATGTTGCATTTTGTTACAAAGACATGGAATGGACAACCGGTGACGCTTCCTCTGGAGTCAATGGTTTTTATGGTGTACCTGCAACTTGCGGGGCAAATGCTGGTGATGGTGTGGCTTATTTCCTTATTTCCTATTTTGACCATGCGGGCGGTAGTTTTGATGGACCACAAGGCGTTCCAGATGGAATCGATTGGTTAGATTACAAAAGCTTTGCTTTTGACGCCTCTAGTTCGGGTAACATCCCACCCATTCCTCAAGGTGTGACAAGTTGTGATACCCTTAAAATTTGTTCGATTGGCGATACCGCTCTATTCTCGGTGGATTTCTTATCTCCAGAAATAGGGCAAACTACGACCGTATCCTTTAACAATGGGGGATTAAATACTTTAACGCAGGTATCCAATACCAGTGGGAATGCTGCAAACATTGTACTCCAAATTGTAGGAAACGCCTCGAATTTAGGGATTTACAATGTTACCATAACTGCGACAGACGACGCTACCCCTCCGGGTGTAACGGTTTTACCCTTTGTCATCCAGATAGACACGACCCTCAACGCATTGGATTCCTCGTATTTATTAACCACAGACACATGCGGCAGCGTGAACATCGGGGTTGCAAACGGTCCGTATGATTCCTATTTATGGGATGATTTTTCGATGGACAGCACGAACACCCTGAACGCAAATCAATTTTTTGGGGTAACGGTAAGCCTTGATGGTTGTTTCCGCTACATCGCAGATACTTTTATCATTGCACAACCGGTTCCCATTCAACTTTCAGGGTCCTTCAGCTATTGTCCACCCGACACGGCCACCACCCTCACCTTGCAAAATCCAAACTTATATTCTTCAATTTCTTGGGGCTTGCCAAACCCAGCCTTGGATTCACTGCCGACTGTAACCCTTCCCATTGGCACCTATACCATAACGGTGATGGATTTCTCAGGCCTATGCGGTTCTGACACCACCTTTTTAATTACGGGTGCGAATTCGGCCGTCATATTCAACGATACCTTGGTTTGTAACCCCTCGTTTCAATGTCCACCCATCGTATCTAACGGTGGTGTTTGGAGCAGTACTTCCAACCAAATTTCTTTTGATAATGTAAACAGCTTAAGTCCAACCGTGACCATTGGCGCGGGAGGAACATACACGTTGACTTTTTTAGACAATGCTTGCAACCAGACCTTAAATGTAGACCTCACTTTGCCCGTATCGCCTCAAATCTTTAGTGATTCAACCTTGTGTGGTTTGGGATTCAATGTTACAGGAACCCTATGTGACGCAACCGGAGGAACCTGGACATATCTTTCTTCCCCGGGGAATACGTTAAATTTCAATCCAAACAACCAAGCAAACAATCCAATGCTTACGGTGAACAATCCTGGGTTTTACCAACTAACTTTCACCGACAGCATTTGTAACCACAGTGAAACCGCTGTACTTCATTTCCAAGTTGTACCGTCCATCTCTATAGACACCTTAGCTTGTAATTATCAATATCAAATTGCTGGAACGGTAACAGACCTTGGCGGAACCTGGAGTGCTTCAGATACTTGCGTGCATTTTTCCAATCCCAATGACAACAATCCTTTGGTATTCTCACAATATGCGGGCGTCTATACTTTGACCTTTCAAGACATTGCATGTAACGAAACCATCAATGCCCAGATTCACTTTCCTCCTTACCTGCAAACAGAATTACAAGATACGTCGTCCTGCATTGGAAGCACAATTGGTTTGGTTCCCGTTTCCTTTCCCATCCCTCAAAATGCTTCTTTAACTGCGTTCACCTTACAAGCCAATTACGTGCCTACTTGGACAGGGATTTGGTCCGATGGTTCTACCCTGCCTTCGCTTAACGTAACATCATCAGGGAACTACATGTATTCCGTTTCAAATGATTGTTACACTGCCACCGATACTGCCTTGGTTGATTTCTACCTCTGTGACATTCAAGTGCCAAACATCGTTTCCCTTTCTTCTACCAATGGAAATCAATTGTTTTTTGTGAATACCTCGGGCATCTCCTCCTTTCACTGTGTTATCTTAAACCGTTGGGGAAATCTCATCAACGAAATCAATGACGTGAATGGCGCTTGGGATGGCAAGGACAAAAATGGAGATTTGGTAACGGAAGGCACGTATTTTTACCTCATTGATGCCATCAAGGAAGGGGGGGAAGCTGTAAAAATGCACGGCTTTGTGGTGTTAAAATATTGATTTTCAAAAAGACACAGGAGCCGAAAGAAGCGATTGCTAAATTCACGGAAAAACGCCTTGAATCTGTTTGTTAGTAAAAACCTGCAATCGCAAACGTGTAGGACAATTTTGCCTGTTGCACTTTTACAATGCATTCGATCAATTTTAAACGTGCTTGAATGTATGACAGCTCTCTCGCATTGATTAAAAACAAAGAACTTTCACCCGTAACAAACAATTCTTTTTCTGCCTCCAAAAGCAATTTTGAATCCCTTACAGTTCGGTCTATAATTTCCAATTGATTTAGGCTATTTTCAAAATCATTTAAGGCCTTTTTAATTTTAAAGGTGAGGTATGCTTTATTGTTGTCGTAACTCAACTGTTCATCCTGTAATTTTAATTTCGCCAGACCCAAATCCCCGCGTTCTTTTCTTAACAGTAATGGCATTTCAAATGTTAAACCCCATTTGTAATTGTTGATTGAAAGCCCATTGTAAGGATTTGAATTGATTGGCTCGTTTAAAAGGTTGTAATTCAAATTCAACGTGGGTTTTAACTGCTCTTTCTTCAAGCGATTGTCAATTTCCAAACTTTTAATTTTAAAATCATTTATTTGCAAATAAGGATGGTTTTGAACGATGGTATCAATTTGAAAACTGGATAGCAAAAGGCTTTTTTGTTGTTCAAGGGTGTTTAAATCGACGGGGAAAGTGAGGCTATCCAATTCCAAGGGAACTTGATTTTCAGTCCACAAGTATGTTGATAAATTAAAGGCAGATGAAAAGTAATCTGTTTCATAATTCCGGAGCAATGTTTCGCGATTTTGAACCTGTATTTTAGCTTCTACGCTGTCGATTGGGGGGCGATCGCCTAAAATTGCCAATTGTTTTACCCCTTCAAATCGATCTGACGCAAGGATGTAGGATTCTTTCATGATTTCTTTTGAAAAATATGCCAAGGCCCAATTCCAATAGGCATACCCTGCTTCATACACCAATTCATTCAATTGTAATCGTTGCTCACACAAACTGCTGCTTTGGTAAATTTTGGCTTTGAAAAGTTCTGCCCTTCGTTGATCAATGAATAAACCTTGACCTAAACTCATGGACACACCTGCATAAACGAGTCCATTTTGTGGGGTTTTGTTCTCTTGATTTAAGTAAACACCATCGTTCATTTCTAATCCGGTTTTAAACTCAAGACCGTACCAAGTAGGGACTTTCAAACCCGCATTTATGAAACTGTAATACTGATTTGAATTGTAATATTTTTGATCTATTTCATTCGATAACTTCGGATCAAAGCCTCCTTTCGCTTTTAAAACAGAAAAATTTCCATAGCGCGGTTTAAGCGTTGCTTTTTTCGCCAATGGGTGATTTTTCACAACCAAATCGTAGAATGTTTCATCGCTAAAAGTTCGTTGTGAAAACGCAACCGTTCCAAAAATAAAAAGGACAAAGGTTAGAATAAAGTGATTCATTTTTTTGGGTTTTCGATGGGTTCCTTTGGTTTGTAGAATTGTGGAGGGAAACCATTTGTCAAACGCCACAATTCGTATCCAATGGGTACATTATTTAACAAAATAATCGAATTGGTTCCACCACCCACACGCAATGCTTTTGGCCATGGTTTTGATTTTTTATCTGGAGCGATCAGTACCCTGAATCGACCTTGGTCATCCGCAAAGTTATCTATGGCAAACACTTCACCATCAAAGGTCCCATAATTCGCATTTGGCCATCCGGAAAAAACAATTGCAGGCCAGCCATCAAATTGCAAACGTGCTTTATCGCCTTTTTTCACAAGGGGTAAATCGACGGGGTTGATGTAAATTTCCACTACCAAATCATAGATCGAGGGCATAATCGTCGCAATGGCTGCCCCCTCTTTGATGGTTTCACCAATACCACTCGAAAGCACTTTTGTTACGACACCATCTTGTGGAGCCAAGACATAATACATTCCATTTCTTATCGAATAACTGGCTACCTTACCTTGTAATTTGGTAACATCAACTTCTGCTTCATACATACTGGAAAGTGCAGTAAATTTGTCTGATTCAGCTTTTGACACTTCATCTCTAAACTTTGAAATTACAGCGCTGTACTCTACCCTCGCATCTAAAATATCATTTCTACTTTGCAATAATTTTTGTTGGGTTGCTATAACATTTGCCTGTGTTCGTTGAAGTGTAAGTTTTCTTGTTTCCAATTCTGTTTGCGACTTAAACCCAGCCTTCACTAATTTTTCAAATCGATTGTATTGATCCTCTGCAATTTTCAAATTCAATTCTGCCGTGTGGTATTCAATGCTATCCGTTTTATACTTCAACTGCGTTTGATTGAGCTTTAACTTGGTTTGTTGCAATTTTAGCCTGCTTTGGTCTAATAATGCGTCTACCCGAACATCAAGGCTTCTGATTTTATCGGAGTATGACATCACCGACATCTCTTTGCTTTTCAATTGTTGTTCTGTTCGACCAACTAAAATTGGGTCAAAATAATCGTCCTTAACTTCTGAAATAAATAAAATTGTATCGCCCTTCTTTACAATGTCGCCATCTTTCACAAACCATTTTTCAATTTTACCTGAAATAACGGTATTGATTGTCTGAGGCTTTTGTTCTGGTCTCAAGGTAGAAATCTTACCACCGGAAGGTATGTTTTGTGTCCAGGGCAATAGCATGATCACGATCAGTAAAATCAACAAAACATAAACGGTGCGTTTCAATTTTTTTGTTGTTTTCTTTGATTCAACTTGTTGTAATGAAGCTTGGTTTACAAGTTCAATATTATTTTGAGGAGATAGATTTAACATACGTATTAGCGTTTAGAAAAAGTGTCATAATTACCATCAAAAACCAGTGAACCCTGTTCAAATTTCAAAATTCGATCTGCTGTTTTTTGTACCTCCGGATCGACACTTGCGATCAACAACGTCGTGTTCTTCATTCGGTCAAGGTATTTTAATATAGGTTGTTTTTGTTCAAAAGTCATGAATGCTGTTGGCTCATCTAACAAAAATAGTCGTGGATTTTTAACAATTGCCCTCGCAAGCAATAGCTTAGAAACACAATCCTTTGGTAGAAAATGGATTTCATTGCTTAATTGCGTTGCAAATCGTTCATTACATTGATTTATGAAGTCTGTCAAGCCCAATTCATCGGTTATTGAAACGATTTGAGCCAATTCTACGGACTGTTTCCCAAATCGAATGTTATCTTCGATAGACACATCAATGAGTTGGTCACAGGCTGTAACGGTTCCAATTTGATTTCTTAAAAGCTGTTTATCTAAATTTTCATAAGGGATTTGATCAAAAGATATAACTCCAGATTCCTTTTCACAAATTCCTGTCAGAAGATAAAACAAGGCATTAACCGTTGTGCTGGAATCAGAGACGATACAAACGCGTTCGTTTTGTTGAATCGTAAAAGTAACTGCGTTCAAACCATTTTGAGCATAAAAAGGGGATTGAAAATTAAGGGCATTGACCTGAATTGAAATCCCATATCTGCTTGTTTCATCTAAAGCTGCACCCTGGTAAGATTCGAGAGGTATGTCTGTAACTTGGCCAATTTTTTCTGTTGAAGTGAAGACATCATAGATGATATCTAAACTGATGATTAACTTCTCGACAGAAGAAAGTACCAATAAAATAATGATTTCGGAGGCTACAAATTGACCAATGTTCAGTTCTTGATTGATGACCAACAATCCACCTACGATGAGCAAGGCCAATGCGATGATAATTTTAAAAATGATGAGAAAGGTGTATTGTTTAACCAAAACCTTGAAATGATCGTTGCGTGCGCCCAAATATTTGAGTAAAAATCCATTTGCTTTTTCTGTGTTGTATCCATTCTGAGCGGACATTTTAAAACTAATTTTTGCATTTGAAACATTCGACAACCAACTGGCGATTTTATACTTGTGCGAAGATTCTTTCAAACTGGTTTCATAACCTTCTTTGCTGGTAAAACGAACAATCAGAAACAACATCAAGACCAATAAAATGCCTAAGAAGATGAAGAAACTGTGATAAAATGATAATAAAATCAATCCAAATAGAATTTGGAGCGTAGCAGAGGTGAAATCAATCATTAATTTTGAAATCCCTTTTTGCAGGGTCACGGTATCAAAAAATCGATTTGTTAAATCCCCTGCATTTAACCTCAAGGTTTCAAGCAATTTCATTTGAGGAATTCTTGCCGCAAATTCGAAGGTCGAACGCGTAAAGATTCGCTGTTGTAAATTTTCTGTAATTCTCATTTGATAAATGGTCAGTACCCCAGAAAATCCAATTGCCAAGGTTACGAGCAACACCAATATCATCCAGGAAGCGCTGACTTGACCCATTTGAATGAATGTGATGATCATTTGAATTCCCAAAGGCAACCCTAAGGATAAAACCCCGCTGAGAATTGCAAACAAATAAATGTTTCTGATCTCTGAAGAATCGGGTTTTAATAAATTAGAAAATCGCTTAAAAATTGAAACTTTAGATGGTGTCATTTTGAATGGTTTTAAAGATTAATTCTTGATAAAACACTTCTACAAAGTCCTTTTCGACTTCTGCATTGGTCAATCTTGGTAAATGTTCTGCAAAAAAATGTTGTTGGCTGCTGCCTTCAATCATTGAGGTAACAAGCATGTTCGGGAATCTGTAATCGGGTGAAACTTCATTTATCATGTTTGCTACGGTAAAAACAACATTCTTGTAAAGGGTAAAAACACCATCTTTATTTTCGTTGTCTACTTCCTTTGTTTGAATCACTTTTGATGCTTCATTTATGACAATTTTTTTCAAAAGAAATTCATTCATCAGGAGATTCTCCTTTTTCGGATTTGGAATCGAAGTCAATAGGTGAATGGCTTTTTGAAGTTTTATTTTTGGGTCTATGATATTCGTGGTTTCAAACAACAATCGCGTTGAAATGCAACACCAATACCAATTAATTAAATAGAGTAACAACTTATGCTTACTTTCAAAATAACGATAAATGGTTGCTTCGGTTGAGGATATTGTCACTGCCAACTTTTTAAATGTAAATTTCTCAAAACCAAGTTCATTTATGAGTAAAATACTTTCATCTAACATTTTTTGACCCACGGTTGTTGTCGACGGATCTTTTAAAAAAAGTTTTTCGTTGATTGGCAATTTTATTTGATGAAAAATCGAATACATAAAATAGTATTTTGTGCAAATATAATAGTAATACTATCAAATTTGGGTTTTTTACGTTTTTTAACAACAACTGGATTCGGTGCAACCATCTTACTTCCAGACAGAAATTTCAATACCAGAATGCACACGAGCTTCATTTGATTACCTTTGCAAAAAATTATCGCTCATGTCGAAACCCGTTCGCGTTCGCTTTGCCCCTTCACCTACAGGCCCCTTGCACATGGGAGGCGTTAGGACTGCACTCTATAATTATTTATTTGCGAAAAAACACCAAGGTACCTTTATCGTTCGCGTCGAAGATACCGACCAAACGCGCTTTGTAGCTGGGGCGCAAGAGTACATAATGGAGGCAATGAAATGGTGTGGGATTATGCCCACGGAAGGACCTGGCCTCGGCGGGGATTTTGGTCCTTATGTACAGTCTGAAAGACAAGCAATGTACCATCCTTATGCCTTAGAATTGATTGAAAAAGAACATGCCTATTATGCCTTTGACACTTCTGAAGAATTGGAAGAAATGCGCGAACGCGCCAAAGAAATGGGAATGCCCAATTGGCAATACAACGGAGTGACCCGTACCGCCATGAAGAATGCGTTGACGCTTCCAAAATCTGAAGTTGACAAAAAACTGGCGGCAGGAGTGCCTTACGTAATTCGAATGAAAATGCCTCGAAACCACGATGTTCGGTTTCATGATTTGATTCGTGGATGGGTGGTTGTGAATACAAATAACCTAGACGATAAAGTCCTCTTCAAAAGCGATGGAATGCCAACCTACCATTTGGCCAATGTGGTGGACGACCATTTGATGGAAATCAGTCATGTAATTCGTGGAGAAGAATGGTTGCCTTCGGCGCCTTTACATGTTCTCTTGTACGAAGCCTTCGGTTGGGAAGCACCCGAATTCGCACATTTACCTTTGTTGTTGCGTCCTGATGGCAATGGAAAACTATCTAAACGCGATGGCGACCGATTGGGCTTCCCTGTGTTTCCAACGAATTGGATTACGGCAGAAGGTGAATTGTATTCTGGGTATCGCGAGAAAGGATACCTCCCCGAAGCTTTTGTCAACATGCTGGCACTGTTGGGATGGAATCCAGGGACCACGCAAGAAATTTTTACCCTTGAAGAATTGGTAGAAGCATTTTCCTTGGAGCGTGTTTCTAAATCGGGGGCGAAATTTGACCCAGACAAAACAAAGTGGTTTCAACAAAGTTGGTTGCGCATGCAATCCAACAATGTCATCGCCGCCGAACTGAGAATAATCAACAGTGACATTAAAATGGATGACGATGCCTTGGAAACGGTTGTGAACCTCATGAAAGAACGGGCCACTTTCGCGGGTGACATCTTAACGGAAGGCGCCTATTTAATGAGTCGCCCGGAAACGATTGAACCAGATACATTGCGCAAGAAATGGAAACCTGAAACAAGTGGGTATTTGCAAGAATGGAAAGTTATATTGAATGACCTAAATGATTTTTCTGCCCATACCATAGAGTTGGCTTTCAAGGATTTCTTGGCCCAAAAAGGGCTGGGAATTGGGGCTGTACTTCTTCCCTATCGTCTTTGTTTAACCGGTGTAAGTGCTGGACCTGGCATGTTTGAAATTTCATCCTTTTTAGGAAAAGATGAGGTTCTTGCACGAATGAACGAAAATTTACCAAAAATCGAAGCATTCCTCCATGAAGCATAGCATTCACGTACGCGGAATTCGTTGTTACGCTTTTCATGGTTGCATGGAAGAGGAGGCGCGCATTGGGGGAAATTACATGGTAGATGTTGACATCGAAACCGACTTTTCCAAGGCCGCTGCGAGCGATGAATTGATCCATACGGTCAATTATTGTGGTGTTCAAAAAATCGTAGATGAAGAAATGGCGATTCGATCCAAATTGATAGAACATGTTGGCCAACGAATTTTTTCGCGCATTCAAAAGGAATTGAACGGCATCAACGCTTTACGCATTGAGATTCATAAGCTATCCCCCCCCATTGATGGCGACACAAGGGAGGTATCCATTGTCATTGAAGGGTAATTGAAAATAAATCCGCTTCACATTTTTGTTCTAGGGTTTTGCGATAAAATAAATTGATGTTCGTATTGATAAATTTTATGATTTGCTAACTCAATTAGGAATAGCTTTACATCATCTAAAAAAATACAGCCTTATGAAATTTTTACTGATCTGTTTAAGCTTGTTCATTACCGGAATGGTGGTTGGGCAAAAAAAATCAAAAGAGTCCGCACCGGCGGGATGTCCCTATAATTTTGACAAGGCAGCCGCTAAACCAGAAATGGCAGCGCCCACGGTTGAAACAAAATACGATGAAAAATCCCCGAAAACAAACAAAGATTGGTGGCCCAATCAACTCGATTTATCCCTGCTTCATCAACAGTCGTCGATGTCAAACCCCATGGGAACCCAATTCAATTACAGAAATGAATTCACCACATTGGATTATTTCGCTGTAAAAAAGGATTTGGAAAAAGTGCTCACAGAATCCCAAGATTGGTGGCCTGCAGATTTCGGAAATTACGGACCTTTTTTCATTCGAATGGCTTGGCACAGTGCAGGAACCTATCGAACAGGAGATGGACGTGGAGGATCATCAGCAGGACAGCAACGCTTTGCACCTTTAAACAGTTGGCCAGATAACGGAAACCTGGACAAGGCAAGGAGATTGATTTGGCCGGTTAAACAAAAATACGGAAGCAAGATTTCTTGGGCAGACTTGATGGTACTTGCAGGAAACGTTGCGCTTGAATCCATGGGATTCAAAACCTTCGGATTCTCTGGTGGTCGTGTGGATGTTTGGGAACCTGAAAAAGATGTGTATTGGGGTAAAGAAACGAAATGGTTGTCGGATGAACGTTATTCAGGAAACCGTCAGTTGGAAAATCCATTGGCTGCCGTACAAATGGGACTTATCTATGTAAACCCAGAAGGCCCGAACGGCAATCCCGATCCACTTTTAGCCGCAAAGGACATCAGAGAAACCTTTGGTCGTATGGGGATGAATGATGAAGAAACAGTCGCGCTGATCGCCGGAGGACATACCTTTGGCAAAACACACGGCGCTGGACCCGCTTCACATGTAGGACCTGAACCTGAAGCCGAACGCATTGAAGCACAAGGATTTGGATGGAAAAGCTCCTACAAATCAGGAAAAGGTGAAGATGCCATTACCTCAGGACTTGAGGTGACTTGGACATCCGCTCCCACGCAGTGGAGTCACTTATATTTCAAAACGTTGTTCGGTTATGAGTGGGAATTGACGAAGAGTCCCGCAGGTGCAAACCAATGGGTGGCAAAAAATGGAGATTCAATCATTCCAAATGCTTTCGATGCAAATAAGAAACAATTGCCTACCATGTTAACCACAGATTTATCCCTTCGTTTTGACCCTGAATATGCAAAAATCTCCCAAAAATTTATGGATATGCCAACCCTTTTTGAAGCTGCATTTGCAAGGGCTTGGTTTAAATTAACTCATCGAGACATGGGTCCTAACAGTTTGTATCTCGGTCCAGAGGCTCCAAAGGAAGCTTTGATTTGGCAAGACCCTATTCCAACGGTGAACCATGAATTGGTTAATGCAAAAGACATTGCTGAGTTGAAAGTAAGAATTCTAGGTGCAGGAATCCCTTTGAATGAGTACATCGAAACCGCTTGGGCTTCTGCGAGTACATTTAGAGGATCAGATAAGCGAGGGGGTGCCAATGGCGCAAGAATACAACTTGAACCCATGAAAAACTGGGAAGTGAACAATCCCGTTCAATTGGAACGCGTGTTGAATGCATTGCGTAAAATCCAAAGTGATTTTAACGCCAAGTCTGCTGCGAAGAAAATTTCATTGGCAGATTTGATTGTCTTGGCAGGAAATTTCGGTGTCGAAGAGGGCGCAAAAAAAGCGGGTTACCCTGTAAATGTTAGTTTTAGTCCCGGTAGAATGGATGCTACGCAAGAACAAACAGATGTGAAATCAATGGGCGTTCTTGAACCGATGGCGGATGGTTTTAGAAATTACACCAAAACAAAATACACATTGTCTACCGAAGAATTATTGGTTGATAAAGCCCAATTGTTAACCTTAACAGCTCCGGAAATGACCGTACTCATCGGTGGAATGAGGGCGTTGGATGCCAACCATAACAATGACAAAACTGGAATTTTGACCAATCGACCAGGGTCTTTAACCAATGATTTCTTCGTAAACCTTTTGGACATGTCTACCGAATGGAAGCCAGCATCAGATTCACAGGAAGTCTTCATCGGAAGTGACCGCAAGTCAGGTGCCGCCAAATGGACAGCTTCTCGAGCGGATTTGATCTTTGGTTCGAATTCTGAGCTTCGTGCACTTGCTGAAGTGTATGCCAGCAACGATTCCAAAGAAAAATTCGTGAAAGATTTTGTGGCAGCATGGGTCAAAGTGATGCAGTTAGACCGATTTGACCTTAAATAAATTCAAGGTATAGATTTTAAAAGCCTACTTCGGTAGGCTTTTTTTTATTCCATTCTTGCCTCCTAACTTACAGAAAAATTTAACACATCGTGAAGCTATATTTTTTCTAATTTCGAAACATGGAGCACATCGAACAACAAATTGAGGCGCTTAAAGCGCAATTAACAGGGGAATTATTCGCTGATTTAGAAACGCAGCAACAGATTTATGATTTGAAAAAACAATTAAACCCTGCCATTGAAAACAACCCGGAACTTGACCAAGACGATGAATGTCTTTCTTGTGGGAGCTAAGGCTACTTTAAAATTCTTAAAGCCGTTCGAATGATCACACCGATGTCTGTGAGCACATTTGCTTTTTGCTGATAATCAAGATTTAACCTTAATTTTTCTGGCATTATTTCTTCCACATACGTGCGATGGGGATCCTGACTTTCTGCCAACAAACGATTTTCTTCGAAATATGCTAGGGAAGCCACATCCGTAATTCCAGGTTTATATCCCAATACTTTTTGTTGTTCCTGAGAATACAATTCCACATATTCACTTACCTCGGGCCGAGGACCGACTAGGCTCATTTCACCCTTCAAAACATTAATAAATTGTGGGAACTCATCCAATTTATACTTTCGAATGAAGGTTCCTACCCTTGTGATGCGAGGGTCTTTTGTGCCAATGGTAAGTTTTCCCGACTGGTCAGCCAAAGGACGCATGGAGCGAAACTTCAATAAAAAGAAAGCTTTGCCATCTTTGCCTATTCGTTCTTGGCGGTAGAAAATACCTCCTTTGGATTCGAACAGAATTGCCAAGGACAAAAAACAACCCAAGGGAAAAAAGAGTCCTAAAATTCCAATTGAAAACAAAATGTCAACCAATCGTTTCATCCCATCACCCTTTCATAGGCCTGTTTAACGGCATGAATTACACTTTCTACTTGCGCTTGGGTTAAATTGTAATAAATGGGAAGTGAAATTTCGCGTGAATACTTGTCATATGCCGTGGGGAAATCCTCCATTTTAAACCCGAGGTTTTTATACGCTGTTAACAATGGTAAGGGCTGAAAATGCACGTTTACAGCGATGTCTTGTTCAAAAATCTCATGCATAATGGCATCGCGTTGCGGCTCTGTAATTCCTTTGATGTTTAATTGGTACAAATGGCAACATGAAATCCTGTTTTCATCTTCATTGATTGGAATTTCTGCCCAAGGCATCTTGCCTAAACCCTCTGAATACTGCTCAAAAATCTCTTTTCTACGCTCCAAAGTATCGTTGTAACGTGCCAATTCAATCAAACCAATCGATGCTTGAAGATCAGTCATATTGCATTTGTAACCCGGTTCAATCACATCGTAACGCCAAGCACCTTTTTGCATTTTAGCCAAGGCATCTTTGGATTGACCATGAAGAATTTTGATACAGAACAATGTATACAATGCGTCATGATCGAAGGCATCAGGTAAGTTAAAACAAATGGCGCCACCTTCGGCTGTGGTAAGATTTTTCACTGCATGAAAGGAAAAACAGGTAATATCCGCTATGGTTCCCATCTGCATTCCTTTGTAAGTAGAGCCAAAACTGTGCGCTGAATCTGCCGCGATTAGAATTCTTCCCAGTTTCTCTTGTTCAACATTGGAAGGTTTAAAGATGGGTTTGAATTCTTCGACCAAAGCTTTGATGGCATCAAAATCACACGGTAAACCAGCGATGTCAACCGGCATAATCGCTTTTGTGTTTTCCGTAATGGCAGCACGAATGGCTTCGATGTTAATGTTAAAGTCATCTGAATTGATATCAACCATAACCACTGTAGCGCCGGTATGCAGTACGACATTTGCACTTGCACAATAGGTCAAAACGGGAATGATTACTTCATCTCCCGGACCAATACCCCACCAACGTAGAGCGATTTCCATTCCAGTGGTCCAAGCGCTCACTGCAACCGTAGTTTTACAACCGATGTATTCTGTGATTTTTTTCTCGAACAATTTCGTTTTTGGTCCTGTAGAAATCCAACCGCTGCGAAGGGTATCCGTTACTTCGTCTATAATTTTCTGGTCAATGCGGGGAGGAGAGAATGGCAACATAGTCACATATTTTGATGTGGGTAAATTTCGAGAAAATAATACAACGAATTGCATTCCAAGGGAAAATAGCCATGAATATTGTAATATTCATCCTGAAAATCCTTAGGGCTTTGTCAGCAATGCATCCGATTTCATTGCAAAATAACCATAGCGAAGAATGGTTAGAAGAAGCCACAGCGCTTGAGAATAGGAGACAAATTTGAGGGCTTCGATGAATACCGTGGAATCGTTTCCCCAGAAAAATGGAAATACCCAAAAGGGAGCCAATTGAAGGATTGCGCTAACCATCCCCATGAGCAAAGCATCCTTTTGGCGATTCAGCAACAAAGGCAATGCGGTGATGGGTGACAAGATGAAATTAACCATTAACCAAAGCGCCATGATCTGCGAAAAAGTACCAGAGGCGCGCCAGTGTGGTCCAAAGACAAAGGCGAAAATATCAGCGCCTAAAAAGAAAAGGATGGTAAAAGGAACCAAAGAAATCAAGGTGAGCATTCCTATGGTTTTGGTGATGATGGGAACCAATGGCTTTTTTTTGTGCATGGCTTCTGAGGTTCGGTTGTAGAACAGTTGTCCAATGGAAACCCCTACCAACATAAGCGGAATACGAAGCATTTGATAGGAATGGCCATAAGAACCGTAAATCGATTCGCCGAAATACGCCAATATCAAAGTGGCGAGTAAAATCTCTTTGCCGTTATCGACCAAAACATGGGGCAAATTGAGTTTTGGAAAATCGCCATGTTCTTTTAACAACGCAGCGGTTTTAGGTTTACTAAAGACCGATTTAAAAGAATGATGGGTTCGCCTAAAATCGAATAAAAATTCAAAAGCGGAAAGTACAAACCCCAACATGGTGGCTAAAATCAATCCGAATTTACTCCAATGCAGATAGTAAAAACCCCACTTAAATCCGTTGGCAAACAATGAATTTGTGATTTTTTGCCTTGTAATGATGCCATATTGACCTTTTCGCACAGCCCAACTTGTCCCGACATTGATCAATATCATTGCCGCTGTCCCGAGGATGGTAAACAAGTAAAACCAAGCATTCAGTTTTGGAAAGAGATCCGTTACAGAAAACACTGCGAAGAGAATACCCAAAAACAGCAGCACCCACATTGAGAAGTAATAGATAAAGCGATAAATAAGGTAGGAATGGTCATCCTTTTTAGGTAAAGGCAAGGCGGCTTCATAACGGAGTGTAATGATGGAAGAGAGAAAGGCAGTTAAACGCAAGTAGAACATCATTTCGCCCATTTCTGCGGTCGAATATAGGCGGGTGAGGATGGGTGCGATGGCATATCCGATGGCTTGTGCCAAAAGGGTACCAGAGAACATCATCACGAATGATTTAAACACATGGCTTTTGCTGAATTCGCGAAGAAACTTAATGGGCATGTTGGCAAAGATACATTGAAAACGATGTAATAAAGTTAAAGTCCGTGGTCATGCTGTACCAAATACGCATAGAAATCTTGCGCAATGCGGTTGCGGTTGAAGACCTCGTCCACATACTTTCTGGCATTTTCACCGCAAGCAAGCACTTGGGAAGGGTTCGCGTGAATGGATCGAATTTGGTTTGCCAAATCGGACGCGTTTTCAGGTTCAAAAAACCAACCGGCCTGCGCGTTGTCAATGAAATGCTGTTTGGCCTCTCCTGCGACACCGAGCAACAAAGGAACTTTCATTGCCAAAGATTCAAATACCTTTGAAGGAATGGCCCCTTGAAACAAGGGAAGGTTGCGCAAGGGCACCAAGGCTACGTCAATGGATTTTAAGATGCTTGGCATCTCTTTTTTAGGTACTGCAGGTAAGAAATGTACATTTTCCAGTGCCAGGCTCTCTGCTTGCGCCAGAAGCTGAAGTTTAAGAGGCCCCTCCCCTTGCAGGATAAAGTGGACATTTTGTAAGTCTTTAACATCGGAAGCAGCTTTTAGAATTACATCCAAGCCTTGGGCATGACCAAGGATTCCCCCGTAAAAAAACAATAAATCTGTTGGCTTAAAACCATTTTTTTCTCTGAAGGAACCCGCGTCAATCAAATCTGGGTTGTAAAAAGCTAAATCTACGCCATTGGGCAGCCAATGCACTTTTTTGTCTGGAAAACGGTCTTGGATGTTTTGCACTATGCCTTGGGTTTGTCCCGTTACAAAATGGGCTTTTTCGTAGCATTTTTTCTCTAGGCGGTAAGCCATTTTCAATAATAACGGGTTTGTGACAATGTTTAATTTTTCTGCGCTTTCAGGCCATAAATCTGAAACATTGAAAATCATTTTTGCCTTCAATTTTTTAGACAATGCCATTGCGGTCCAACCCAAAAACAAGGGAGGACTTTCCACCAAGAGATAGTCGTACTTACCCAACTTCCTACCACGTACATAGGCTGTAACGACAAAACTGAAATAATTTAGGAGTCTGTGAAGTATGCCTGCGTTTTTGGAGACAAAAATCCAGGCGCGAAAAATTTGTATGCCATCCAGCGATTCTGTTCTGTTTTTTCCTTGTAGATAGTTTGGGTGAATTTCCATTTTTGGATAGTTCGGAAGCGCCGTTAACACGTCCACTTTTGGTCCTAAGGTTTGTAAACGAATGGCCAACTCATGCAAACGATTTTGGGGCGCACCTATTTCCGGTGGGTAGTATTGGGTAAGGAATAAGATTTTCATGGTTCGGTTGTTTCGGTTTGTGCGAGGTTCGAAAAACGGGGATGAAAAAAGACCGCTAAAAAAACCGCAAACAGAACAACGCCTGCTTGGGTTTCCAGGTAGGATTCAAATAAAAAATGAATAAAATAAGTAAGCAGCAACAAAACATCAAAGAAGTGGTGCCGAATGTTTCGCCAAGCACTAAAGAAAATCATTCCTAAAATCAACATCCCAACCCACCCCAACTGTAGCGTTGTGTTTAAAAATTGATTGTGTGAATTAAGTTCCGCTTCCGCAATGCCCGTATTTCCCAAAGACTTGTTTTTACGAACCAAATCCTCACTGTAATCGCCCGTACCACAACCGAGTGGTCCTTTTTCTTTGATCAAAATCAACGATGCATTCCAACTGAGAATTCTTGCCGCATTGCTTTCCACCGAAGGATTGTTTTTGAGTTGAACATTTTCCATGGCTGATTTCACCGAAATGAGTCGGTAAGGCAATAAGGTGTAGGTCCAAAGAAACCAAAATCCGAAAACCCCGACGATTCCAATGGCAAGCAGTATTTTCTTCGATATTCTAAAATTCCGCAGGGCATACACCAGCACACAAAGAAAAACAATTGCCATGCATAACATCCCTGCTTTTGACAATGTTTGTAAGTTCCCGAGTACTAAAAAACAGATGGGAAAAACCAGGTTCCAACGTTTGGACTTCAGTAAATCACTCACCAAAAAAAGGATACCGATTTGAAGGAATGCGCTGTAATAGCTTCGGTGCATCAGGGTGACAAATACCGTATCTTGAAAATAAAAGAGTGGATTGGCATCCAAGCAACATATAGTTCTCGACACTGCCGTGATTTCAAAAATGGTTAATGAAAGGAACAAACTCGCTAAAAAAGTACGGGTGAGCATTTTTCGCGTTACTTTAAAATCGGCCATAAAGACGAGCACTGGCAAGAGTAGAAAAGCCAGTTTATTCTCGATTTTCCCCCAACCATAGGATTGGTTTTCGGTCCAAAGCATGGCAATCAACAACCAGAGAAAATAGGCAATGAGCCAAAGAGCTGGCCCCTTAAACAGTTCCTTAAAATTTCTTTCTGCCTTAGGTTTTGGATACCTGAAGGTTCCGATGATCATCATTAGAAATCCAATGGGTACTAATTTCTGGTACATCACAGAAAAGAAGATTACCCAAAGGAGTCCCCAATCCGGCAATCGCAATGAAAACAGTCCCCAGGTTTGTAATTTTTCTCTCATGCTTTCAAGTGTGTTTTTTCCTTCAGCAGGTCATGGTATACTTTCAGGGCTGCATTCATGTTAAACTCCCAATTCCCTTTTTCCTCAATGATCTTTTTGTTAAGGACATCATACTTTGCTTTGAGTTCTTGATGGTGTTTGTACGTATGGTTCAATGTTTCGATGAAGGTAGCCACCTCACCTAAGGGAACCAAAAACCCATTTTCAGAGGGAGTAATCCAATATCGATTTGCGGGAATGTCGCTGCCGATACATACGCAACCGCAAGCCATTGCCTCGACCATTGAAACCACATCGCCATCAGAATTCGACAGGGTAAGAAATACATGGGATAGGTTTAGGGTTCTTGCCAGCTCAGCTTGGCTTTGCCTTCCTAAAAAGTGAACCTTGTCTTGCATGCCATTTTCTTCGCAGTACGCTTGGAGTTCCGTTTTTAAACTTCCTTCGCCTACGAGGAGCAATTGGACATTTTCATGCAATTTGGAAAAAGCAGCGAAGGCTTCCAAGATGAAAAAAGGATTGTAAATGGATTCCAAATGGCGGGTACTCACGCAGGTAAAAGTGTGCTTGTCTCGGGTATTTTCTGTTTGGTAAAAAACTTCCTTTCTTATGCCGTGGGTAATCACGCGTTGTTTGGATTTGGCAACATTCAAGGAATCAAGGGCTCGTTGCATGTGGGGCGCTACGACGGTTACAATGTCTGCCCTGCGCAACGCTAATCGCAAGAGATTTTTGAGAAGAAAAGATTTTTGGGGACTTACCAAAACATCTGAACCCCATGCTGAGATTACCAAAGGATGAAATCCTGTAAACGCAGCCGTGATGCCATAGCTGGTTGCATAATGCGCATGAAGTACATCGGGTTTTATTTTTTCAAGCAACTTTCTTAGGGCACGAAAGGTGAACAACACCTTGAAATTCCCTCCTTTTTGGTTGATGTTGCCTGCATTTAAGAAATGGTGAGTTACTCCGGGTACTGGCTTTTCCTTGAAACTGATGACATGAACATCGTTCCCCAAACCTTGAAAATGGGTGGCCCATTTTACCAGATGGATGCTTTCACTGTCACCAAAATAACAAATAACCATGTTTTGGGAAATGTATTTCAAAATACGAAGATACCTAAATCGGTGAATATGGTTTATGCAATGCCATCCGGAGGAAAGCACACCTTAGGCAATGTGTATGCATAAGCCCTTGCCTTGCTTCGGTAAATGACATTGAAGGGTGATAAAATCCCAAAAATCAACAATTTAACAAGGACATGAATTAAACTGAACAAGGTCACACCGAAAGCTTTATAACCTGGGTGATGTTCCCGAAAGTACTTGATCTTGTTAAAAACTTGGTTTGAGATCGAAATGTTATGGTTTTTCTTCGCACTTTGTCCAATGTGGTGAAGTATTTTCGCCGTTGGGAAGTACAGCAATTGCCCTCCTTTTTGGTGTATGCGATAACAAAAATCAACATCTTCTATCCAAAACATTCGTTCATTCAGCATGCCGATTTCTGCAAGTAGGGATTTACGAAAGAGGATTGCAGCACCCGAAACACTGTCGGCAAAAAAGGGCTTTGAAAAATCCATGTCTTCATAATGCTTTCGTTTCACCAAGGATTTTACATAAAACATTTCAAAAACCACTGAAGACAAGGTTGGAAATCGCCATACACTTTTCTGATGGGTGCGGTCAGTATTCAACAAACCGGGTGCAATGGCGGTAATTTCAGGATGTTCAACGATGTATTGAAACATCGAAAGCAAGGAATCGTCAAACAATTCTGTATCTGGGTTCAGCATGAAAATAAAATCTCCCTGTGCCACTGCGAAAGCCTGGTTGTTCGCCTTTGGGAAGCCCGCATTTTCTTTGTTTTCAATGCATATCACCGAGGAAAATCTTTCTTTTACCGCGAAAATACTTTGGTCAGACGAGGCGTTGTCGACCACAATGATCTCCAAATTTAACGCAGGTGAGACATAGGTTTTTATGCTTTGAATGCATTTTAGGAGTAAATCCTTGACATTGTAGTTAACAATCACAATGGATACATCGATGTGCGTGGCTGGAATCATTTCATGGCAAAGTTAGTAGAAATCTCAAAGCATAAAGGGAGTGAAAGCGGCTTCATATCCCGAATAAAAGTAACTTTATCCACCAAACCAAAGGCGTGATAAAGAGCTTAACCAAAAATGATTTTGTAAAACAGGTAATGTTATTGGTTTCGGGTGCCACAATTGGTCAAGCCATATCTTTTTTCGCATCCCTGGCTACATCGCGGTTGTTTTCTCCTGATGATTTTGGGATTTTAGGGTTTTACCTCTCTGCGGTTGGGATTTCCAGTGTTTTTGCCAACGGAAAATACGATTTGGGAATCGTGATTTTAAAGGACAATGGGGTGGTTCGTTCCTTGGTTAGGTTATGTTTGGTCTTGCTTCTATTCTTTTGCATCCTGCTGACCTTGTTGGGTATTTTGGCCTTCATGTTTTCTGATGGATTGGGAATTTCGCAAGAAAAAATCCAATGGCTACCCTTTCTGGGTTTAGGGGTTTTTCTGTCTGGCTATGCCAACGTGATGTACATGTTTTTCACACGTCTGAAACGGTTCGGGGTGCTTTCGCTTTCGCGTATTCTTGAGTCGATTGGATTGAACGGATTGGCCATTGTATTTTGGTTTGTAGGGTCATCTGGTTTGTTGATTGGTTTCTTGGCTTCGCAAGTGTTATCGATCGTTTACTATGAATATCGAATTCGAAAGTTGTCCAAGGATACCGAATGTTCCGAAAAATCATCGGTCGGTTTGGGGGACTTGATTCAACTTGCCAAGGAACTCATCAACTACCCAAAATATAATATTTTCCTAAGTTTTATGGATATGCTGCAAACGCAGGTCTTCTTTCTCTTGGGTTCGATTTGGTTTCAAACCGCGGTATTGGGATGGTATTCTTTTTCCATGCGCATTCTGCAAGTTCCTTTGTATTTGATTGTCAAACCGCTTAGCAATGTGTTTTTAGCAAAGGCAGCTGACCATTTCAAAAACCAACAAACCTTGCTTCCTTTGGTACGTAAAACCATCTTTTCTACCTTTTTACTTGCCCTCCCTTTGTTTTTAATCCTTTTCTTTTTAGGCCCCCTACTCTTTGCCTTTCTTTTCGGAGAGGCTTGGAAATCTGCGGGTATCATTTGTTCCATTTTGTCCTTTTGGATGATCATCGACTTGGTTCGTGTTCCCATTTCTCAAATCCCTGTGATTTTGGGTAGACAAAAAGAAATGGTGGGTTGGACTACACTGGGAACTTTGATTACCATACTTTCCATCGCCTACGCAGGCCTCTACCATCCAAAAGACATTTATATGGCTTTTTCAATCATTACCTTGGGACAATCCTGTTTCGCACTGATGATTATTTTTGTAACCTATAAACAAGCCATCACCCACGATCGAAACATTGCCTAAGACCATGATAAGACCAAATGCGCTACGTATTGTAAAACAACTGCAAACTACCCCACTTCCGTGGTCCATGCTTTTGTTGCTTATCCTTTTTTACACCCTATTCCCTACGCTTCGGGTACTTATAATCGGTACAGAAAATGCAAAAAACGCTTGGGAATACATGGTGTCCGCCTTGCCAGACATAGTGTTGGTTGGGTTGACGGCCTATTTGTTTTTACAATTCAGAAAACACATGAATTCAATCCAATTTCAGCTGTTGGACCTCATTGTATTTTTTGTCTTTTCCTGTAACGTAGTGCTCGGATCTGTTTTAAGTCAAGACCTAAAATTGATTGTTTTGGGTACGCGAATGACTTATTTACCCATGATTATGTACGCCTGTGCGAGGCTTATGCAGGGAAACGATTTTGAAGTTCAATACAAACTTTGGTTGCATCGCGTGATGCTGTGGTTTACGTTATGGTCTGCCTTGGGACTTCTATTTTACCTGTGCCTTCCCAACCTACAAGACCAATGGATGGAATTCATGAAAGCCAATAATGGAGCGTATTTTATTCCCAGGTTAAATTCAATTTACTACTCTCCCACCGTAAACGGAATTTTCTGCGCGACATCATGCACCTATTTTTTACTTCAGTGTGTTCAAAAACCAAAGGGATGGAACCTACTTTGGTTGTCCATTAATTTTTGCGCGTTGCTTCTCTCGATGTCCAGAGGAGGAATCGTAATTTACTTGTTCATTATGTGCATCGTGTTTGTTTATTTCTTTAAAAAATGGAAGTCTTTGCTGCTGCTCTTAGGTACCCAAACCGTTGTTTTCTTGTTGACTTTGCAAATGGTGGGACTTTCATTAGGGAATTTTTACTGGGTATTCAGCTCAACCAAAGAAACCTTAGAACTCCAGGAGAAAGTTACCCGTGTGCAACTTTGGAAGGATACATTTTCGCATTTACAGCATAAACCTGGGGGTTATGGCATTGGAAAATCAGGATGGATTGCTTACCGCTTTTTGAAGGATACAAATGTAGAATCTGCCTATTTAGCAACGGATGGATGGTATTTAAAATTAGCCAACGAAACGGGTTTTTTTGGACTTATTTCCTTTACTTTTTTATTCCTTTTCCCTCTTTTCAGGTTGTTTTTTGCGAAAAATAAAGGTGCTTCCTTTTTCTTTTTTCTTGTGATGACCATGGTGTTTATGGTGAATGTGGTGAGCAATGTCCTTGACTATTTTATGTTCAATGCGATTTTTTGGTTTTTAATGGGGGCTTACCAAAATGGATGTCACGACAAACCTGTTTTTAGCAAAGTGTTGACTGAATAGTATCCTTATATTTGTAAAAAAATGAATGGTATGCAACACATCGCAGTAATCGGAGCTGGAACCATGGGAAATGGTATCGCCCACGTATTCGCCCAATATGGTCACAACGTTCAACTGATTGACGTATCGCAAGTGGCACTTGACAAAGCAATTGCAACGATCGGTAAAAACTTGGACCGACAGGTCGCAAAAGGCACACTCACCGAGGATGAGAAAAATCAAACCTTGGCGAACATTACCACCCAAACGGATTTAAAAACGGGTGTCCAAGGGGTTGCGTTGGTTGTAGAAGCAGCGACGGAAAACATTGATTTAAAACTTAAGATTTTCAAGGAATTAGATGCTTGCACGGACCCTTCAGTGATCCTTGCGTCCAATACTTCTTCCATTTCCATTACACAAATTGCATCTGTTACGAACCGTCCTGACAAGGTAATCGGCATGCACTTCATGAACCCAGTTCCTGTTATGAAATTGGTGGAAATCATCCGTGGGTATTCTACTTCTGACGAGGTAACGAATGTGATCATGGAAACGTCCAAAAAATTGAATAAAATTCCTGTAGAAGTTAATGATTACCCAGGTTTTGTCGCCAACCGTATTTTGATGCCGATGATCAACGAAGCCATATATACTTTGTTCGAAGGCGTAGCGGGTGTTGAAGAAATCGATACCGTTATGAAATTAGGAATGGCTCATCCAATGGGACCTTTGCAACTTGCTGATTTTATTGGTTTGGATGTTTGTTTAGCTATTTTACATGTATTACACGACGGATTTGGAAATCCTAAATATGCACCGTGTCCTCTTTTGGTAAACATGGTTATGGCCGGTAAAAAAGGGGTTAAAACAGGTGAAGGCTTTTATTCCTGGACACATGGAACCAAGGAATTGGTGGTTTCCGAGCACTTCAAAAAATAAGTGTAAATAAAATGCGCTGGAATTATTTCAAGAACTTGAAATTTCTTCCAGGGTACACTGCTGATTCTCCCAACTCTTCTTCGATGCGCAACAACTGGTTGTATTTCGCCATACGGTCACTTCTCGAAGCAGATCCTGTTTTGATTTGACCTGTATTTAAAGCGACGGCTAAGTCAGCGATGGTGGTGTCTTCTGTTTCCCCTGAGCGGTGACTCATGATGGAGGTATATCCATTTGAAGTTGCCATTTGAACTGCTTGAATGGTTTCTGTTAAGCTACCTATTTGGTTTACTTTTACCAAAATAGAATTTGCTACGCCTTCTTCGATGCCTCTTGCGAGTCTTTTTGTATTGGTGACAAACAAATCATCTCCAACCAATTGTATTTTGGAACCCAATGCATCTGTAGCCAATTTCCAACCTGTCCAATCATCTTCTGCAAACCCATCTTCGATGGAAATAATTGGGTACTTATTGCACCAACCTTTCCAAAATTCAACCATCTCAGTGGAGGTTCGTTTTTCACCGTTGGACTCAAATTCATACAGTCCGGTGGAAGCATTGTAAAACTCAGAGGCTGCTGCATCCAAAGCGATGTAGACATCATGACCCAATTTAAACCCTGCCTTTTCAACGGCTTCAATCACTACTTGAATGGCTTCTTCATTGGAGCCCAAGTTTGGCGCAAAACCACCTTCATCCCCTACATTGGTAGACATTCCATTCTTTTTAAGCACAGATTTCAGGTGGTGAAATATTTCCGTACCCCAACGCAATCCTTCAGAGAAGGAGCTGGCACCGAAAGGCATCACCATAAATTCTTGAATGTCGATAAGGTTATCCGCATGAGACCCTCCATTTAGGATGTTCATCATGGGTACGGGCAAGGTCACTGCACCAACGCCACCGATGTATCGATACAAACTGAGGTCGGCTTCAATGGCTGCTGCTTTGGAAACCGCAAGGGATGTTCCTAGGATGGCATTTGCACCGAGGTGTGATTTATTATCGGTACCATCCAATTCAATTAGGCACATATCAATGCCTTTTTGGTCGAACACATCCATTCCTTCCAACACTTCGTTGAGCATCGTGCTAACATTTGTAACAGCGCGCATAACGCCTTTTCCCATGTATTGCTTTACATCTCCATCTCGCAACTCAACTGCTTCGTGTATGCCAGTTGATGCACCTGAAGGTACAGCTGCACGTCCAAGCACGCCACTCGAAGTAATTACATCCACTTCAATCGTTGGATTTCCCCTGGAATCTAATATTTGGCGAGCAAAAACTTTGGCTATGTAACTCATAAAGTACTTTTTTGAAGGTTGTCAATAAATTGGTCGAATAAATATCTTGAATCATGAGGTCCTGCCGATGCTTCAGGATGGTATTGCACTGAAAAAACAGGACGGTCCTTTAACGCAATGCCTGCAATCGTCTCATCGTTCAAATGAACATGGGTTACTGCTATGTTAGGCTGGGAGGCAATGCTTTCCTTGGTGATGACGAAACCATGGTTTTGCGAAGTGATTTCACCTTTTCCAGTTATTAGGTTTTTGATTGGGTGGTTGATGCCTCGGTGACCGTTGAACATTTTTTCCGTTTTTAAACCTTGGCTTAATCCCAAAATCTGATGACCTAGGCAAATGCCAAAAACAGGTTTGTTCAATGCTACGAGTTCTTTTACCAATTGAATGGAATTGGGCATGGCCGAAGGATCACCAGGACCATTTGACAGCATAAAACCATCAGGTTGAAAGTCCATCAAATCACTTAAGGAGGAATCCAAAGGAAATATGCGTACATGGCAACCGCGATCCACCAAACAGCGAACAATAGACCTCTTCACACCGAAATCCAACAGGGCTACCTTGTAAGCTGGACGCTCTGGCTTGACGTCATAGCATGTTTGGGTGGCAACTTTGGAGGATAATTCAAGTCCGTTCATGGAAGGAATGGTATGAAAGAGTGCTCTTAAATTCTCAACATCTAACTCATCGGATGAGATGATTGCATTCATCGCACCTTTGCTACGAATGTGGCGCACCAATGCTCGCGTATCTACATCAGAAATTCCGACCTTGTTTTTTTCTTCTAATAAATTTTGCAGGGAGGTGTAGGCCGCCGGACGTGAGTATCCGTTTGAAAAATTCTTGGTAATGAGTCCAGAAATCATCACATGATCAGATTCGATTTCTTGGTTGTGAACTCCGTAGTTACCAATGTGTGGGGTGGTCATTACCAACAACTGTCCGAAATAAGAAGGATCAGAAAATACTTCTTGGTACCCCGTCATACCCGTGTTAAAAGCGATTTCTCCGGTTGCTTTTCCTTTTACACCAATAGATTTTCCATGAAAAAAAGTGCCATCTTCTAAAACAAGAACAGCGGGAGTTGAATTGACCATTTCAAGATTTTCACAAATTTAAGCGCTTAGGAGATAGGGAAATTGTTTTTGCATAAAAAAGGCGAGAATATCTCGCCTTTTTTATTAACAATATGTGAAAAAGTATTATTCAGCTGGTTTCTCTTCTGAGGTAGCTTCTCCTTCTTTCGTTTCTTCCGTTTCAGTTGCCTCTTCAGCTACAGGTGCCTCTTCAGCTACAGGTGCTTCTTCAACTACAGGTGCTTCTTCAGATGCAGGTGCTTCATCAACTACAGGCGCTTCTTCAGCTACAGGTGCTTCTTCAACTACAGGAGCTTCTTCAACTACAGGAGCTTCTTCAACTGTAGGAGCTTCTTCAACTGCAGGCGCTTCTTCAGCAACGATGGTAGCTTCTGGGGCATCAACCACAGATTCCACAACTTCAGCATCCGCTAAATCATTGTTGGTTTCATCGGTTTGCGTTGTTTTTGCTGCACCCGAACCACCTCTTCTTGACCTACGAGCTGTTTTCTTGAATTTCTCATTGGTGTACACCTCATTGAAGTCAACCAATTCGATCATACACATTTCGGCATTGTCACCCAAACGAAAACCGGTACGGATGATGCGGGTATAGCCCCCATTTCTTTCGGCGATTTTCGGAGCGATGTCACGAAACAATTCTGTAATGATTTCTTTATTTTGAAGGTAAGAAAACACTACCCTTCGAGAATGGGTAGAATCTGTCTTTGATTTCGTTAAAAGGGGTTCAACAAAAACCCGAAGTGCTTTTGCTTTTGCCAAGGTGGTTGTAATTCGCTTATGTTGAATAAGTGAACAAGCCATGTTGGAAATCATCGCTTTTCTGTGCGGGGATTTTCTACCTAGGTGATTTAATTTTTTTCCGTGTCTCATTTCTTAAATCTTTTCGAAATTAATCTCTGTCTAATTTATATTTCGCTACATTCATTCCGAAGGTAAGTCCTTTGTTATCTACTAAATCTTCCAACTCAGTAAGAGACTTCTTTCCAAAATTTCTAAATTTCAAAAGGTCAGATTTAGCAAAAGATACTAAATCACCTAACGTTTCAACGTCTGCTGCTTTCAAACAATTCAAGGCACGAACGGACAAGTCCATATCTGTCAATTTTGTTTTA
This sequence comes from Flavobacteriia bacterium, assembly GCA_009924735.1. GTDB lineage: Bacteria > Bacteroidota > Bacteroidia > Flavobacteriales_D > Crocinitomicaceae > UBA952. Next base: position 48,321 of record RFQZ01000001.1, read on the forward strand.
AGCAATTGTCTCATGTGCAATGAGCTTTCGTCAAATTCCTCTGTTTCGGTTTTCATTTCATTGTCGAGGGTGATGCGCTCATCGGAAAACAACATGAAATGTTGAATAAGGATTTTTGCTGCATCTTTCAATGCTTCTTTCGGATGGATGGAACCATCGGTAGTAAGATTCACGATTAATTTTTCATAATCTGTTTTTTGCTCTACGCGGTAGTTTTCAATGGTATATTGAACATTCACGATGGGCGTAAAAATTGAGTCGATGAAAATGGTTCCGAAAGGAACGCCTTCAATTTTATTCTCTTCTGCTGGATAATAACCTCTTCCTTTGATGATGGTTAATTCCATTTCAAATTTCACAGTTGGCTCCATGTTACAGATAACAAGGTCAGGATTTAACACTTGAAAACCGTTGGTAAATTTACCGATATCCCCAGCTGTCAACATGTTTTGTCCAGCGATGGAAACCAAAACAGTTTCATTGTCAACCGATTCAATTTGTTGTTTAAAACGTACTTGTTTCAGGTTAAGGATGATTTCAGTGATGTCTTCTGCCACCCCTTTGATGGTAGAAAATTCGTGGTCAACGCCTTCAATTCGAATGGAAGCGATTGCGTAACCTTCCAACGATGACAAAAGGATTCTTCGAAGAGAATTTCCGATTGTAATTCCATACCCAGGTTCAAGGGGACGGAATTCAAACTCACCTTGGAATGCATCCGATTGGATCATTACGACTTTATCTGGTTTTTGAAAATTTAAAATTGCCATTTGCTTATTTAGTATTATTTAGAATATAACTCGACGATCAGTTGCTCTTTAATGTTTTCAGGAATCATATCGCGTCCTGGCAAACTGAGCAATTTGCCTGACATGGTAGCTGCGTCCCAATCCATCCAATCGAACCTTTTGTTGGTTCCATTAAGTGAGGCTACGATAACTTCCAATGATTTTGATTTTTCTCTAACGCCAACTACATCACCTGGCTTCAATTGAAACGATGGGATGTTAACGATTTCACCATTCACAGTAATGTGTCGGTGTGTCACCAATTGTCTTGCACCTCTTCGAGAAGTAGAAATTCCTAAACGGTAAACAGAATTATCAAGGCGACATTCACAAAGTTGCAAAAGGTTTTCACCTGTAATTCCTTTCATTCGAGATGCTTTTTCGAACATATTCGCGAATTGACGCTCTAAAATTCCATAGGTATATTTAGCTTTTTGCTTTTCACCCAATTGGATTGCGTACTCGGATTGTTTTCCTCCTCGTTTTTTTGCCGGACCATGCTGTCCCGGGCCATAACTTCTGCGCTCAAGTGCTTTATCTGGTCCGAATATCGGATCTTTAAAACGCCGCGCAATCTTTGATTTTGGACCTGTATATCTTGCCATATGTATATTTGAATTAAGTCATGAATTAAGGCATTCCTTCGATGACTGGTTAATTAAACTCTTCTTCTTTTCGGTGGACGACAACCGTTGTGTGGAAGTGGGGTAACGTCAATGATTTCCGTTACTTCAATCCCAGAATTGTGCAAAGAACGGATGGCAGATTCTCTACCTCCTCCGGGTCCTTTTACGAATACCCTAACCCTTCTCAATCCGAAATCATGCGCTTCTTTGGCGCAATTTTCTGCGGCGAGTTGTGCTGCGTAAGGTGTGTTCTTTTTAGAACCTTTGAAACCCATTTTTCCTGCGGAAGCCCAAGAAATTACTTGTCCAGCATTATTAGTCAATGAGATAATAATGTTGTTAAAACTCGCTTGGATGTGCGCCTCACCGGCAGCTTCAACCTTGACGTTCTTTTTCTTCTTTTGATTCGTTTTTGCCATTTTCTATTTATTATTTAGTAGCCTTTTTCTTGTTGGCAACCGTTTTTCTTCTACCTTTTCTCGTTCTTGAATTGTTTTTGGTGTGTTGACCACGCAAAGGCAATCCAGCACGGTGACGAATGCCTCGGTAACAACCGATATCCATTAATCGTTTGATGTTCAATTGAATTTCTGAACGCAACTGACCTTCTGTTTTTACTTCATTCACAGAGTTACGAATTGCCGATAATTGGTCATCGTTCCAATCTTGAACTTTGACGTTTTCATCAATTCCGTTGTCAACCAATATTTTCTTTGAGGTACTTCTTCCGATGCCATAGATATATGTCAATCCAATTACACCTCTTTTGTTTTTTGGTAAATCAATTCCCGCTATACGTGCCATAATTATCGTTTTATCCTTGTCGTTGTTTTAATTTCGGGTTCTTTTTATTTATCACATAGACCCTTCCTTTGCGCTTTACAATCTTGCAATCCGCAGTTCTTTTCTTTACTGATGCTCTAACTTTCATCGTTTTTTATTTTTTTCCTATTTATACCTAAACGTAATTCTCCCTTTTGACAAATCGTAGGGTGACATTTCAACTTTAACTCGATCTCCCGGAAGAATTTTGATGTAGAACATCCTCATTTTCCCAGAAATATGCGCAATGATCTCGTGTCCATTTTGCAATTGTACCTTAAACATGGCATTTGGAAGCGCTTCCAATATTACCCCGTCTTGTTCTATGGATGATTGTTTTGCCATCTTAGAAACCTGATAATTCGTTAGGACCTCTTCTGCCACGCACCCTTGTTCCATCCATTAAACCATCCATGTGACGATTTAATAAATACGTTTCAATTTGTTGTAGGGTATCTAATACCACTCCTACCATGATCAATAATGATGTACCTCCAAAGAACATTGCGAAAGAATCATTCACACCAGACAATTTAGCGATGGCAGGAATCACAGCAATGGCTGCAAGAAACAATGATCCTGGAAACGTAATCCGAGAAACGAGGTCATCAATGTAATTTGCGGTATCGTCCCCTGGGCGAATCCCGGGTACAAATCCTCCACTTCTTTTTAATTCGTCCGCTATTTTCCGCGGATTGATCATAATGGCTGTGTAGAAATAGGTAAACACAACGATAAGTACGACTAAAATCAGGTTGTAGTAGAATCCATAAGGATCGCTTAGAATTCTTTGAACAATTCCCCCTTGGTCTTTAGAATCGGTGGCACTGAGAAACACTGTCATCGGGATGGTTAAAATGGCTTGCGCAAAGATGATAGGCATAACCCCACTTGCATTTACTTTTAAGGGAAGGTAATTTCTTGCTTGTTGTTCCCCAACAGAACGCGCTCCTACTACACTTTTCGCTGTATTGAGCGGAATCCTTCGTACACCTTGCACGATGAGAATAACACTGAGGATAATGAGCATGAAAATAATGATTTCCAATACCAATTTAATCAAGTTACCTCCTTCAAATGTTTTTCCTACTTCTGCGATAAAGGCTCCGGGAAGACGAGAAAGGATACCTACAGCAATCAATAAAGAGATTCCATTTCCTATTCCTTTTTCTGTGATTCTTTCACCCAACCAAACAGCAAACATCGAACCTGCTACAAGGATGATAATGGTTTGTGTCCACCACAACGGTCCTGCATCCAAAGGCAAAGCGCCTTTTTGCTCCACATACATTTTGAGGTAAGATGGGGCTTGAAGGGAACAGATGATAATGGTTAAGATTCGTGTGTAATTGTTAATAATTTTACGTCCAGATTCTCCTTCATTTTGCAGCTTTTGTACTGCAGGAACTGCCATTCCAAGCAATTGCATGATAATGGAGGCACTGATGTAGGGCATGATTCCGAGGGCCATAACGGAAGCATTGGTAAAACCACCTCCAGAGAATAGCGAAAGTAAATTTTCAATCCCTTTTTGCGTATCGGAACTTCCTGCGGATGCATTTTCAAGTGCACCATAATTAATACCTGGAAGAATTACAAAGGAACCAATTCTATAGGCAAGCACCAATCCCAAAGTCAAAAGAATTCTTTGACGAAGTTCAACGACTTTCCATATATTTTGAAGATTGGTAATGAGTCTTTTCATGGGTTCTGATTAAATCAAATTTTATGTATGCTACCCCCAGCTGCTTCAATAGCTGCTACTGCGGTTTCAGAGAAATGGTGGGCACTCACTTGCACGTTGTTTTTCAACTCACCTCTTCCAAGAATTTTTACTAAGGTTTTGCTTCCAGAGATAAGTCCATTGGCTTCAAACACTTCTGGCGTAAAAGCGGTAATGCCTTTATTCTCAGCCAACATTTGAATAGAATCCAAGTTAATGGCTTTGTATTCAACACGGTTGATGTTTTTGAAACCGAATTTAGGAACCCTTCTTTGCAAAGGCATTTGTCCCCCTTCGAAACCAATTTTCTTCGAATAACCAGAACGCGATTTAGCTCCTTTGTGACCACGTGTGGAAGTTCCACCGCGACCAGAACCTTGACCTCTTGCAATTCTTTTTTCACTTTTCACCGAACCTGGGGCCGGTGTTAAATTATTTAAACTCATTCTTCTTAATTTATCAATTAGTCAACAATCACGATTAGGTGTTTCACCTTGTTAATCATTCCCATAATTTGGGGTGTTTCTTCCTTTTCAACCACATGGTTTAATCGTCTAAATCCGAGTGCTTTAATGGTCGCCTTTTGATCAGCGGGTCTTTTGATGGCACTTCTAACTTGTTTTATTTTTATAACGTTCATCTTACTATTATTAACCGTTGAAAACTTTATCCAAATCAATTCCACGTTGACGAGCAACAGCGACCGCATCTCTCATGTTAGATAATGCATCCATGGTTGCTTTTACAACATTGTGTGGATTTGATGATCCTTGCGACTTCGCCAAAACGTTGTGTACACCAACACTTTCCAATACTGCACGCATCGCACCACCGGCGATAACACCCGTACCTTCAGTTGCAGGTTTTAAAAAGACTTCAGCGCCTCCATATTTTCCTTTTTGTGCATGGGGAACAGTACCTCTTAAAATCGGAACGCGAATAAGGTTTTTCTTAGCATCGTCAATTCCTTTTGTAATGGCTTCGGTTACTTCTTTGGCTTTACCAAGACCGTGACCAACCACTCCATTTTCGTCACCAACCACAACGATTGCTGAAAAACTAAAGGTTCTACCCCCTTTAGTAACTTTGGTAACACGATTAACAGCCACCAATTTATCTTTCAGTTCGATGTCTACCGATTTAACCTTGTTCAAATTTTGTTGAGTACTCATTCTTATTAAAATTTAAGTCCACTTTCACGCGCTGAATCTGCCAAAGATTTCACACGTCCGTGATATAAATAACCATTTCTATCAAATACAACCGCTTGTACTCCGGCTTTAATTGCATTCTCAGCAATCAGCTTACCCACCAAAACGGCTTGTTCTTTTTTCGCAATCTTTTGAGCCTCGTCATTTTTCAATGAACCCGCAGAAGCCAAGGTTATGCCTGTCGTATCATCGATAACCTGGGCGTAGATTTGCTTATTGCTTCTAAAAACAGACAATCTCGGAATGGCTGCAGTGCCAAACACCTTTTTACGAATTCTGCGTTTAATTTTTGAACGTCTTAATACTTTTTGTAATGCCATGACTTTACCTGTTATTTTTTACCTGCTGATTTACCAGCTTTTCTTCTAATTTCTTCTCCTACGTACTTAATTCCTTTTCCTTTGTAAGGTTCTGGTTTGCGCAAGCTTCTAATTTTAGCAGCGACCGCACCCAACAATTGTTTATCGTGAGATTCCAATGTTACAATCGGAGCTTTTCCTTTTTCAGAAACCGTTGTACATTTTACTTCCGTAGGAATTTCGAAAACGATTTGATGGGAAAAACCAAGTGCCAATTCGAGTAATTGTCCGGTAACGTTTGCACGATACCCTACGCCAATCACTTCCATTTCTTTTTTGAAACCATCGGATACCCCTACAATCATATTTTGGATTAAAGCGCGATATAAACCGTGTTTCGCTCTAACCATGGGTGCTTCTGATGTTCTTAAAAAAGTAATGACATTGTTTTCAACCTCCAACGTAACACTTTCCAAATCAATTGCTTGCGTTAGTTCACCTTTTTTACCTTTCACGGTAACAATGTTTCCATTCATCGAGAATTCGACGCCGGCAGGGATTGTTATGGGTGCTTTACCAATTCTTGACATTTCTTTTAATTTTTAATATACGTAACACAATACTTCACCACCTACTTTCAGCTTACGCGCTTCTTTGTCAGTGATTACACCTTTCGAAGTGGAAACAATCGCGATTCCCAAACCGTTTAATACCCTTGGCAATTCTTCAGAACCAGCATACTTACGTAGACCTGGTTTTGAAATCCTTTGCAATTTGGTAATGGCAGGAACTCGAGTAGACATGTTATACTTAAGAGCGATTTTAATTACGCCTTGTTTCTCGTCCTCTTCGAATTTATAGTTCAAAATATACCCTTGATCGAATAAAATTTCGGCCATAGCTCTTTTGATGTTGGATCCAGGGATCTCAACCATTTTCAAACCTGCGGAACTCGCGTTACGAATTCTCGTCAAGAAGTCTGCTATTGGATCTGTAGTCATTTTCTAATTTTCAATTAATGTTATTACCAGCTTGCTTTTCTAACGCCAGGGATTTTTCCAGCCAAAGCCATTTCACGGAAGGTCACCCTTGAAATTCCAAATTGTCTCATGTAACCACGTGGACGACCGGTTAGGCCACAACGATTGTGCAATCTCACTTTGGATGAATTGGCAGGAAGTTTTTGCAAAGCCATCATTGCTTCCCACTTTGAATTGACAACTGCTTCATCTGTTGAAGTCGATTTCAATACTTTCGTTAATGCTGCTCTTTTCTTTTCGTATCGAGCCACCATTCTTTCTCTTTTGCGCTCACGCGCTTTCATTGATTCTTTAGCCATTTCTTTATTTTTTAATAAATGGAAATCCAAATGCGTCCAACAATGCCTTCGCCTCTTCGTCACTTTTCGCGTTTGTCACGAAAGTGATATCCATACCTAAAATTTTATTTACTTTATCTATATCGATTTCTGGGAAGATGATGTGTTCTTTGATTCCTAGGTTAAAATTCCCGAAACCATCAAATCCTTTTGGGTTGATCCCTCTAAAGTCACGTGTTCTAGGCAAGGACACGGAAAGAAGACGGTCAAGGAAATGATACATCTTATCTCCTCGTAAGGTTACTTTTGTACCAATCGGCATTCCTTTTCTCAATTTAAAATTTGAGATGTCTTTTTTGGAAAGTGTCGTGATTGCTTTTTGTCCAGCGATTCGAGAAAGATCTGCGGCTGCATTTTCGATTAATTTCTTATCGGCAACGGCATCACCTACTCCTTGGCTAAGTACAATTTTTGTCAACTTCGGAACCCTCATAGAAGATTTGTAACCGAATTTCTCTGTCAATTCTGCAATGATTTCAGAATGATATCTTTCTTTAAGACGTGGTGTGTAATCCTGTATCATTTTACGACCTCCCCTGATTTCTTTGAAAACCTTACTAATTTACCTTTGCCATCTTCTTTTTTACCAATTTTGGTTGGTGTTCCTTCTACTACCAACATAAGGTTGGAAATGTGGATGGTACCTTCCTTTTCTTCAATTCCACCTTGTGGATTCGAAGCGCTTGGTTTGGTGTGGCGTTTCACCATGTTAACACCTTCGATGGTTGCGCGCATTTTGATACGGCTGATCGAAGTAATTTTTCCTTCTTGACCTTTAGAATCCCCGCTCATCACGCGGACGAGGTCTCCTACTTTTAATTTCAGTTTTACTTGCATATCTTAATAATTTACAACACTTCGGGTGCTAATGAAACAATTTTCATAAAGTTATTCTCACGAAGTTCGCGTGCTACGGGTCCAAAAATACGGGTACCTCTCATTTCGCCAGCTTGGTTAAGGATTACACAAGCGTTGTCATCGAATCTAATGTAAGATCCATCCACTCTTCGTATTTCCTTTTTGGTTCTGACCACTACTGCGGTGGCAACCGATCCTTTTTTCACGGCACCTGTTGGCATGGCACTTTTCACGGCAACGACAATTTTGTCTCCTACGGAAGCGTATCTTCTACGGGTTCCGCCAAGTACACGAATGCAAAGCACTTCTTTTGCACCTGAGTTGTCTGCTACTGCTAGTCTTGATTCTGTTTGTATCATTTTTCAGATTATTTCGCTCTTTCTACAATTTCTACTAATCTCCAATTTTTGGATTTACTCAACGGACGAGTTTCCATAATACGAACGGTGTCACCTGTATGGCTATCGTTCAATTCGTCGTGTGCAACAAATTTTGTGGTTGTCTTCACGAATTTCCCGTATTTCGGGTGTTTCTTTTTACGTTCAACTGCTACCACGATGGACTTGTCCATTTTGTCGCTGGTTACAATTCCAATTCTTTCTTTTCTTAAATTTCGCTTTTCCATAATAAGCCTACTTTATCTATCGCACCCTTAGGCTGCGTTCTGTCTTTTTAAAAATTCTGTACTCAATCTTGCAATGGTTTTTCTCAAACCTCTTATTCTCATGGGATTTTCGATAGGCGCCATTTTGTGCGTCAACTTCAAACTCACCATTTGCTTTTTCATTTCATCAAGTTTTCTTCCGAGTTCTTCGCCTGATAATTTAGAAATATCTTGTGTTTTCATTGTATGCTATTAAATAGGTAAAACATAATCATTACGAACGACGAACTTACATTTGACCGGTAGTTTTTGTGCTGCCAAACGCATAGCTTCTTTCGCGATTTCATACGAAACACCATCCGCTTCAAACATAATTCTTCCTGGCTTCACTACAGCCACCCAGTGACTTGGAGCCCCCTTACCTTTACCCATCCTTACCTCTGCTGGCTTAGATGTTACAGGTTTGTCAGGAAAAATACGTATCCAAACTTTACCTTCCCTTTTCATAAAACGGGTAACAGCGATACGAGACGCTTCAATTTGGCGAGAAGTTATCCAACCTGGTTCCAAGGTTTTCAAACCGAAGGATCCAAATGCGATGGTAGAACCTCTATGGGCAAGACCTGTACTTCTTCCTTTTTGTACTTTTCTAAACTTCGTTCTTTTCGGTTGTAACATTTCAATAACTATTAATCAGTATTACTTCTTTTTACGTTTCGGTACCATTGGTTTTCCTGCTGCTGCATTGGCACCTGACCCTGCTGATACGCCTACATTTGGAGAAAGGTCTCTTTTTCCATAGACTTCTCCTCTACAAATCCAAACTTTAATTCCAAGACGACCATAGGTTGTATGTGCTTCTGAAATTGCATAATCGATGTCTGCTCTGAAAGTATGTAAAGGCGTTCTACCATCTTTATACATTTCTGAACGTGCCATTTCAGCACCATTCAAACGACCAGAGATTTTTATTTTAATTCCTTCAGCGCCCATTCTCATGGTACCGGAGATAGCCATCTTGATGGCACGACGGAAAGAAATTCTCGCTTCCAATTGGCGCGCAACTGCGTCAGCCACAAGTCTGGCATCCAATTCAGGACGTTTTACTTCAAAGATGTTAATTTGAATTTCCTTTTTGGTCAATTGTTTTAACTCTTCTTTCAACTTATCCACTTCTTGTCCACCTTTTCCGATGATGACACCTGGACGAGCAGTATTGATGGTAACAGTAACCAATTTGAAGGTACGTTCAATGATTACTTTTGCAATGCTAGCTTTGGCAAGACGCGCAAAAAGATATTTTCTAATTTGATCGTCTTCAATGATTTTATCTTTGTAATCATTACCGCCATACCAATTGGATTCCCATCCGTGGATGTAACCTAATCTATTACCTATTGGATTTGTTTTTTGTCCCATGCTTATTCTTATTTTACTCCGTCAACGACAATCGTAACGTGGTTTGATCTTTTTCTAATTCTATGTGCTCTACCTTGAGGCGCTGGTTGTATTCTTTTTAACATTGGACCTCCACCTACTTCGATAGACTTCACAAAAAGTTGTTCTTGGCTTACATCAGCACCTTCGTTTTTCTGTTCCCAATTTGAGATCGCAGAACGTAGTAATTTTTCCAATCCAACAGAAGCGAATTTTGAATTGTGGGTCAATATATTGAGTGCTTTATTCACTTCAATCCCACGAATCAAATCTGCAACCAACCGCATTTTACGCGGGGAGATTGGAGAGTCATTCAAATGCGCGATGGCAATTTGTTTCTTGTCTGCTTTAAGCTGTTCGGCCATTAATCTTTTTCTAGCACCCATGACTTATAATTTACTTATCTTTTTTTATCTTTTTTATTCGCACCGTGTCCTCTATAGTTTCGTGTAGGGGAGAACTCGCCTAGTTTATGACCTACCATGTTTTCGGTAACAAAAACTGGAATAAACTTATGTCCATTGTGCACCGCGAATGTCATTCCTACGAAATCCGGTGTAATGGTTGAGGCACGAGACCAAGTTTTGATAACAGATTTGCTATTTGCTGCTTGTGCATCATCCACACGTTTCATTAATTTATAATGAACAAAAGGCGGTTTTTTTAATGATCGACTCATAATATCACTCTATTTTTTTCTTCTTTCAATTATCAAATTATTAGAATACTTGGTTTTAGACCTTGTTTTGTATCCTTTCGCTGGCATGCCGTTTCGAGACCTCGGGTGACCTCCGGAATTTCTTCCTTCCCCTCCACCCATTGGGTGATCCACTGGATTCATAACTACACCACGTACACGTGGGCGACGACCTAACCATCTTGAGCGACCTGCTTTACCAGAACGAACCAAGTTGTGTTCAGCATTGGAAACCGTTCCGATGGTAGCCAAACAAGTGGTTAAAATCATACGTGTTTCACTGGAAGGCATTTTGATGATTGCGTAGGCTCCATCTCGTGCGTTAAGTTGACCGTAACAACCGGCGCCTCTTGCGATGGCTCCACCACGACCTGGCATCAATTCGATGTTGTGAATAACGGTTCCTAAAGGAATGTCAGACAAATACATTGTGTTACCGATGTTAGGTGTTGCAGTTTTCCCTGAAACTACTGTATCTCCCACTTTCAATCCTGTTGGCGCAATCATATAACGTTTCTCACCATCTGCATAAAACAAAAGGGCGATGTTCGCGGTACGATTTGGATCATACTCGATTGTTTTTACGGTTGCCGGGATGTCAAATTTATTACGTTTGAAATCGATGACACGGTATTTTTGCTTGTGTCCTCCCCCTACATAACGCATGGTCATACGTCCATCATTGTTACGTCCACCGGAACGTGTACCTCCTTTAACCAAACTTTTCTCTGGTGTTGAAGTTGTAATACCGGACATGTCCATCGCCACTTTATGGCGTTGTCCTGGGGTAATTGGTTTAAACTTTTTTAAGCTCATCGTTCAATTAATAGTTGTTAAACAAATCAATGGTTTCACCTTCTTTTACAGTAACCACCGCTTTTTTCCATTGTTTGCTTTTTTGCTCAACAATGCCTTTATTGGTATATTTAGATGAAGAAACGCCACCACCATACATTTGGGTGCGTACATCCGTTACATGTACACTGTACATTTCTTCTATCGCTTTTTTAATTTCGATTTTATTAGCCTTTTTATGTACTTCGAAGGTAAATGCGTTTCTTGTTTCAGAAGCGAAAGTGGCCTTTTCAGTAATAATAGGTTTTTTGATAATTCCTTCCATCTCTAATTAATTTAGTATCTCTTCAATTCGCTCGATGGCGTTTTGGGTTAATATTACTTTTTTCGCATTCAACACATCGTAAGTATTAAAAGAGTCAGTTGTTACCACTTTCACCTTTTTCAAATTTCTTGAGGCTAAATAAACATTGTCATTTTTTTCACCCATGATCAATAGAACTTTTTGATTTTCAAGCGACATGGATTGAATAAGGGTTACAAAATCTTTGGTTTTGATGGCATCAAACTTCAAGTCTTCCATTACCACGATTGCGTCATTTTTAGCTTGAAAGGAGAACGCGGATTTACGTGCCAACCTTTTTAACTTAACATTGAGTTTGAAGTGATAATTTCTTGGTCTTGGTCCGAAAATTCTACCACCACCCACTCTTGTACCTGATTTCACACTACCTGCACGCGCTCCACCTGTACCTTTTTGTTTTTTAATTTTACGAGTTGACCCAGAGATCTCGGCACGTTCTTTTGATTTGTGCGTGCCTTGACGACGGTTTGCTAAATGTTGTTTAACATCTAAATAAATCGCGTGGTTATTTGGCTCAATTCCAAAAATTGCATCCGATAGATTGGCAGATTCTGCTGTAGCCGTACCGTTAATGTTATATATTTTTGTTTCCATTACTTCTTGATTGTTACCATAGAACCATTCGCACCAGGAATGGACCCTTTAATTATCAAAACATTTCGATCTACCATCACCTTTAGAATTTCTAAATTGGATTGCAATCTTCTTTTGTTACCCATTTGGCCCGCCATTCTCATTCCTTTGAATACGCGTGCTGGATAAGAACAAGCTCCGATTGAACCTGGTGCACGCAAACGGTTGTGTTGACCATGTGTTGCTTGTCCAACCCCACCAAATCCGTGTCTTCTTACTACCCCTTGAAATCCTTTTCCTTTGGTAGTACCAACCACGTCTACGAAATCCCCTTCTTCAAAAAGCGTCACGGTAATTTCGTCGCCTAAGTTCAAATTTTCAAATCCGTTAAATTCCACCAACTTGGTTTTTGGGGTGGTATCTGCTTTTTTGAAATGGCCTTTAAGTGCGTTCGGGGTGTTTTTCTCTTTACGATTTCCAAACCCAATTTGAACGGCTTCGTAACCATCTCTGTCCGTCGTTTTTACTTGTGTAACAACGCAGGGACCAGCTTCAATAAGCGTGCATGGTAAAGATTTACCCTCGGCACTGAAGATGCTAGTCATTCCGATTTTTCGACCAATTAATCCTGGCATAGCTATTTATTTAATCTAATTATTATACTTTAATTTCAACATCCACTCCACTTGGCAATTCCAATTTCATCAACGCATCGACGGTTTTAGAGGAGCTGCTGTAGATATCCAACAATCTTTTGTAAGAACACAATTCGAATTGTTCCCTTGCCTTTTTGTTAACGTGAGGCGAGCGAAGAACGGTGTAAATTCTTTTGTGTGTAGGAAGTGGAATGGGACCACTCACAACAGCACCGGTAGATTTCACCGTTTTTACGATTTTCTCAGCAGATTTATCTACCAAATTGTGATCGTACGATTTTAATTTTATTCTAATTTTTTGGCTCATTTCCTATAAATTTATGCGGATACTTTTTTTCCGTTAATTTTCGTAATCACTTCATCTGCAACATTCTTCGGTGCTTCTGCATAATGGGAGAATTCCATTGAAGAGTTGGCACGGCCAGAGGTAATGGTTCTTAGCTGGGTAACATATCCAAACATTTCAGATAAAGGAACATCTGCTTTAAGTACTTTTGCTCCATTTCTGTCATCCATTCCTTTCATCATACCACGACGACGGTTTAAGTCTCCTACAACGTCACCCATGTTTTCTTCAGGGGTTACAACTTCTAGGTTCATGATCGGTTCAAGAAGAATGGGTCTACACAATTTCAAAGCTGCTCTGTAAGCCATTTTCGCACAAAGTTCGAAAGACAATGAGTCTGAATCGACTGCATGGAAGGATCCATCTAACAATTCAACGCGCATCGCTTCCAAAGGAAATCCTGCCAAAACTCCGTTTTTCATTGATTCTTTGAAACCTTTCTCTACGGATGGAACAAATTCACGAGGAATGTTACCACCTTTGATGCTATTGACAAATTCAAGTCCTTTCTTCGTTTCATCGGTTTGTGGAGAAATTTTAACCAAGATGTCGGCAAATTTACCTCTACCACCGGTTTGTTTCTTGTAAACCTCTCTGTGTTCAGTATCTGCGCTGATGTCTTCACGGTAAGCAACCTGCGGTGCACCTTGACTTACTTCAACCCTAAACTCTCTTTTCAAACGATCCACAATGATTTCAAGGTGAAGCTCACCCATACCTGAGATAATGGTTTGTCCGGTTTCTTCATCTGTATTCACACGGAAAGTTGGATCTTCCTCAGAAAGTTTAGACAAAGCAATGGACAATCTATCAGTATCTGCTTGCGTTTTAGGCTCAATCGCCAATCCAATTACTGGATCTGGGAAATCCATAGATTCTAGGATGATCGGTGCATTTTCTGCACAAAGCGTATCTCCTGTTTTGATGTCTTTAAATCCAACTACCGCACCAATGTCACCCGCACCCAATTCAGGGATTTGGTTTTGTTTGTTTGCGTGCATTTGGAAGATTCGAGAAATTCTTTCTTTATTCTCAGAACGTGTATTAAGAACATAAGATCCTGCAACAAGGTTACCCGAGTAGGCACGGATGAAACACAACCTTCCTACAAAAGGATCGGTTGCAATTTTAAATGCAAGTGCAGAAAAAGGCTCTTCTACTGATGGTTGACGTGTTACTTCCTCATCCGTTTTAGGATTGATTCCAGTGATACCTTCCACATCCATCGGCGAGGGCAAAAGTTCCATCACCATGTCCAACATGGATTGAACGCCTTTGTTCTTGAAGGAAGAACCACACATCATTGGAACTACTTTACCTGAAATTACAGCTTGACGCAAGGCATTTAAGATTTCTCTTTCGGTAAGTGAATTCTCATCTTCGAAAAATTTCTCCATCAAAGTCTCATCAAATTCAGCAACCGCCTCAAGTAATTCACTTCTCAATTTTCTAGCTTCGTCGATGATATCTGCTGGAATTTCAACTTCTTTATAAGTCATCCCATAATCTTCTTCATTCCAAACGATTCCCTTGAAATTGATCAAATCAACCACTCCTTTAAAATTGTCTTCATCACCTATGTTGATTTGCAATGGTAAAGCATGGCTTCCAAGCATGTCGCGAACTTGTTGACAAACTTTTAGAAAATCTGCACCTTGACGGTCCATTTTGTTCACAAAACCAATTCGGGGTACATTGTAATTGTTTGCCAATCTCCAGTTGGTTTCAGATTGCGGTTCAACACCATCTACAGCCGAAAACAAGAAAACCAAACCATCAAGTACACGAAGAGACCGATTCACTTCAACTGTAAAGTCAACGTGTCCTGGGGTATCAATAATGTTGATATGGTATTCTTGACCACGGTACATCCAATTTAGGGTTGTAGCCGCAGAGGTAATGGTAATTCCACGCTCTTGTTCTTGTTCCATCCAGTCCATGGTAGCAGCACCATCGTGAACTTCACCAATTTTATGATTTACCCCACCATAGAACAAAATTCGTTCTGTAGTTGTGGTTTTCCCTGCATCAATATGAGCAGCAATTCCAATGTTTCGTGTAAACTTAAGATCTCGTGCCATGATTTAAAATCTAAAATGTGAAAACGCTTTATTTGCTTCAGCCATCCTTATGGTATCTTCCTTCTTTTTAAAGGCTGCGCCTTCTTCTTTGGAAGCTGCAATAATTTCTGCTGCTAATTTTTGAGACATTGTCTTTTCGTTACGCTTGCGAGCATAACCTATCAACCATTTCATTGCAAGTGAAGCTTTTCTTTCTTCACGAACTGGGGTAGGAATTTGGAAGGTGGCACCTCCAACTCGGCGGCTTCTAACCTCAACACTTGGTGTTACATTTTCAAGTGCTTTTCTCCAAACTTCGATTCCTGCTTGGTCTTCAATTTTACCATCGATTAATTCAATCGCATCGTAAAAAATTCTAAATGCTAAACTTTTCTTTCCGGAGTACATTAAGTTATTCACGAACTTCGTAACCATTTGTTCATTGAATTTTGGATCCGGAAGGATGGCTATTTTTTTGGCTTTTCTTCTTCTCATCGCTAAATGCTTTTATGGTTATTTCTGTTTAGGGCGTTTGGTTCCATACTTAGAACGACGTTGGGATCTTCCTTGAACTCCCGCTGTATCTTCTGCGCCACGAACAATGTGATATCTAACTCCGGGAAGGTCTTTTACACGCCCTCCACGTACCAATACCAAGGAGTGTTCCTGAAGGTTGTGACCCTCACCTCCAATGTAGGCATTGACTTCTCTACCGTTGGTAAGGCGCACACGTGCTACCTTCCGCATTGCAGAATTTGGTTTTTTTGGAGTGGTTGTGTAAACACGAACACATACTCCTTTTCGTTGAGGACATGAATCAAGTGCAGCAGACTTACTTTTCTTGACTACTGCCGTTCTTCCTTTGCGAACTAACTGTTGAATAGTTGGCATAAAAATACTCTTAATTAAACAATAATAAATTTTTAACTCAAACGCTCTTTGAGGGGTGCAAAGATACGAGGTTAATTTAATTACACAATAGGATTGGGAAAAAAGTTCAAGTTTTTTCTACTTGTGCAGCGGAACCATTTGAAAAGGTTCAATGTGAATGTGCATATTTTCAATGGCCGGTATTTCACGTTGAATGTGCGCTTTGAATGCGTGCGAGATGTCATGTCCTTCACGCACAGATAATTGCCCATCTACTCGAATGTGAATATCCACAAAAAACCGCATCCCTATTTTCCGAATTCTACATTTCTCTGTATTGTGGACACCTTCAACTTCTTTGCTTAAAATGTCAATTTTTTGTACCAATTCATCATGCAAGTGCTCATCCATCATCTCTCCCAGTGCCGGTCTAAAAATTTTATAGGCATTGTAGAGAATAAATCCGGTAGCAAAAAGTGCTGCCCAATCGTCTGCGGATTCAAATCCCTCTCCACATATCCGTGCAATGCAAATACCGATGAAAGCGGTAACCGAGGTAATTGCATCGCTTCGGTGGTGCCAAGCATCTGCCTTCAGGGTAGAACTTTGGGTAAGTTTTGCTTTACGGATTACGAATCGGTAGGAAAGTTCTTTCCAAACAATGATGCCCCCCAAAACAAAAAGTGTCCAATATTTTGGTTGTGCATGGGGTGTCTGTATGTTCAATATTGAATGATATCCTATAACTAAAGAGGAAAAAATAAGAAACCCTACTACGATAAAGGTGATTAGGGGTTCTATCCTCCCATGACCGTATGGATGATTCACGTCCGCCGGCTTACTTGCATATTTAAGTCCAAAAAGAACCAAGGCAGAAGACAAAACATCTGTTGTTGATTCAATGGCATCGGCAATTAACGCATAGGAATTTCCAAAGAACCCAGCCAACCACTTGGTAAGTGCCATTAAAAAGTTACCAACGATGCTAAACACTGCTGTTCGCACCGCAATGCTTTCATTTTGAATCAAAACGATTTTAATTTGGGAATTTAAACAGTAAATCGATTACCCTCTTCGTCTTTCTAGAAGAATCATCATCATAAGTCCAAGAAGGATTCTGCTTTCTGCTTCACCAAGGTCACCGGTTTTTTGAACTTGGAATTTCCTTCCAAAAAAGGACTGCATTTTTTTCAATTTTGCAACTACATTATTGTTGCTGTCTTTCACCAAATAGGTTGGGTTGAATAAATACCCCGTAAAAATACCTAAGATTGGAATTTCAGATAACACTGCATCCAACACTTTAATCCAAGGATTTTCCTCGGAGATTGTATAGTCATGGTTTTGCGCAGCATCGTAAATTTCATAGGTGGCATTCCAAATGGACCTAATTCCTTTGCGCGTTACCCGGCCGATTTCAACCTCTTGGTCGTCTGTAAAAAGGTAAGATGCAGAAAAATCCAACCATTTATTGGCTCTGATTCGGAAGTTAACGTTTTTCTTGGCTTCGCCATCGTAAATAAGGATGTCTTCTTTAAGCTTAAACATCTTTTGACGGACATACGCAACTGTACTTCCCGTTGCATCTTTTGCGATGAAATCATTGGATAAAGTTCCGATTTTAAAATTTATGTCTAAGGGAAAATTGTACATAGCCTGGTTGTTTTAAAAATTCCTTCAAAGGTAGAAATTTTGATTAGAATGGTTAGCCTAATTTTATCAACAATCCGATCGAGTAGCTTTACTCAGTTAAGAATACCCTTCGAACGTTCCCGCCTTCATACTGAATCAAAACCATCGTGTTTTTTCTTCTTTCGATTTCTCGGCCCATCAGGTCGAGATACCTTACGATGTGTTGTTCAACCTCCTGAAATTCAGAAATACCCCCTACGGTCAAGATCAAATTCAAGGTTAGAATGCTGTCACAATCATTTGGATTTGCCATGGTATCTGTATAGGACCCGCTTTGCAAGTAGGTCATCCCGTTAAATGGCCATGTATAAGATCCCGTGGCGGAAACATTTTGTTGACCAAAAAGGTAGTTGTTAACGATTAAAGATTGAATCATGGTATCACACACATTTCCAGCGCAAGCGACCAATTGAACGGCATAAACACCTGGATTGTTGTAACAAATGGAGGGAGGAATTGGGCTCATGGACGTATTGCCATTTCCAAAATCCCACATAAAAAGGGATGCTCCACTGCATGTATTGGTGAAATCGACGCAGTCTCCAGGACAAATGTTGTTTTGAAAACCAAAAGAAGCGGTGACGTTTGCCGCAGGGGTTGTAATGGCTACGTTGTTTATCGCTAAGGAAGGGTCTGTTCCATTTCCATCGTTGTCATTAACCCACTCAAAACCAATTTTCAAGGTCGTAATGTTTTGACAACTCACAGGAAGCGCATGTGTAAAATGTGACCACAACCCTTGTCCACCGGCACAAGTAGCCGCTGGCGCAATGGTTTGTAAAGTGGCCCAAGTCAAACCTCCGTCAATACTGTAAAGCACTTTGCCAAAATCAAAACCTGGTTGACCAATTCCGATGTAATCAAACTCGATGGACAAAGCCCCTGTGTTTAATGTATTGATGTTATTCAAGATGTAGGTCCGCTTGTGGGTGACTGCATCGATAAAACCCAATCCGCCATCTCCAGCATTGTACGTGGCGCCTGTACCCAAGCACCAAGCACCTTGACATCCCACATGAAGTGTCTTATTTCCATTGCTTGCTACGCCACAATTACCGGCAGCAACGCCTCCTTCAGCATCCGAAATCACCCAAAGGTTTGCATCAACGCCATTGAGTCCAGAAGAAGCATTCAAGCTCCAATTCGCAGGTGTTTCGAAGTTATCTTGCCAAACAATGGTTTGGGCTGAAAGGGAAAATGTTAAGGCGAAAAAAACAGTAAGTGCGTAGTAAGTTTTCATAAGTCAATTATATGTTAACAAATTTAACCAAATATTAATACCAACAACAAAGTCACAAATCTTTATTTTGTGATAAATTTAAGCCATTAAAAATTGAGTTATAACGACGTTTCCACACCTAACTACCCTATGAAAAATATCTTATTCGTTTTAATGATAGCAGCAAGCACAATTCACATGTACGCTCAAACACAACGGGTTTATTGCTCGGAAATAGATGATATGATCAAAGACAAGGGTGTATTTCCTTTTGGAATTGCCTCAGGTGACCCTACTCAAAACAGCGTAGTCCTATGGACAGCAATCAATCCATATAAGACTTCGAGTACACTGCAATTAGAATGTGAGCTTAGTGAAAACATACTTTTTTCAGATTCCACGTTAAAATTCATCCGTTTCATTCGCTATGAAGATGGGTTCACGGGAAAAATCACTGCGCAAAACCTTAAGCCAGGGAAGACCTATTACTACCGATTCATCTATAACCAAGACACCTCTGTGGTTGGCATTACAAAAACACTTGGAGAGAATCCTGAGAACTTAAAATTCGCAGTGGCAAGTTGTAGCAACTTTGAGTGGGGGTATTTCAACGCCTACGGCTCCTTGGCAAAAGTAAAAGAACTTGATTTCGTAATTCATTTGGGTGATTATATCTACGAGTATGGTCCGGGAACCTATGGTAACAAAGATTTGGCGAGAAAGCACATTCCACAGAAGGAGATCATTTCCATGACAGATTATCGTTCTAGGTATGCACAATACAGATTAGATCCAAATTTACAGGAATTGCATAGGGTGGTTCCTTTTATCACCGTGTGGGATGACCACGAAATTGCAAATGACTCCTATGTTGAAGGGGCTCAAAATCATCAAGAGGATGAGGGTTCATGGGATGCAAGAAAAGAGAATGGAAAGAAAGCCTACTTTGAGTGGATGCCAATAACCGACAACACCATGCACAGCATTCGAAGAAAATTCAAGATGGGGAATTTGGCTGAATTGTATATGTTAGACGGAAGAATGGAGGGGCGTTCACAACAATTAAAATCATTTAACGACGCGGACCGCACAGACTCTACCCGATCTATGTTGGGGACGGAACAAAGGGATTGGCTTCAGTATGGCGTGTCCCATTCGATGGCAAAATGGAAAATCATAGGGAACCAAGTTATTTTTTCTTCCTATAACTACCCGAAACAGATGGCGAAATATGAGAAGAGCATGGATATGTGGGAAGGATACCCCATTGAGAGGGACCAAATTCTTTCTAAATGGTATACCGATGAAGAAAAAAACATCATCATTTTAACGGGCGATGTTCATGCCTCGTTTTCCATTGATTTACGAAAAGACATTCACGATCCTAAAACACACGTGGGTACAGAATGGGTAGCTCCAAGTATCACCTCTTCAAGTTTAGATGAGTACATACCTACCTGGAAAGCAAGATTGGCTGAAAAATTTATGGCGAAACGAAAAACCAATCCACAAATCAATTATTTAAATTTCCGTGACCATGGGTTTTTATTGGTAGAACTCAACAAAGAAAAGGCTTCCGCGCAGTGGTGGTATGAAAAAAACATCCTTAAACCGAAAGCTAAAATCAAGAAAAAAGCCAGCCGTTCGGTACGCAATATCAACCCTGTTTCCACGCAATCTAAGTAGTTCTACGCAGGTCCTACGTGACAACTACTTAACCCCTTATGTGTAGCTCTATGTATTTTACGTAGTGCGAATTCTTTTTGCTTTCTCCCCCCGCTTTCATGTCGCAACTTTGATTCACAAACAACGACAAAAACAATATCATGAAAGCAAAAAACCTACTTCTCTCCGCAATTTTTGGAACCCTTTCCAGTTTCTCGTTTGCCCAAAATCAAAGCACTGTTTGGGCGCAAATCACGGAAGTGAATGCAATTCCTACCATGACCGCAGACGGAAAGTTAAGTTCTGCAAATCCAGCCCTTGACGCTGCCATTTCTAATGTAAACATCGTTTCGATTGCTAAAGCACTTCCCGCATCAAAAAGTGAAAAATTACAAAAGGTTTACGCTTTCACATGTAACTGTGAGGAAAGCGAACTAAAGAATAGCCTTAAAGAAGTTTCGGTAGTTTCTGGAATTGAAAATGCACCAAACTACCAAGCGCTTTATTCGACGAACGATTTCAACTTGATGGTGCCAACAGATTATGCACTTAACCTTATTCAAGCACAAGGTGCTTGGGACGTAACACACGGAAGCAGTAGCTTTGCGATTGGCATCAGTGACCAAAACATCACCCCAAACCACGAAGAATTAGCCGGGAAAATCGTTCATTACGATGCTTCAAACACAGCTACGCCTTCACACGGAAATGCCGTTTCTATCATTGCCGCAGGAAATACGGATAACAATCAAGGGTTGAGTGCCATCGGTTTCAATTCGTCCATTGCTTTCTATCAAATGAACTACAATGAAATCCTATTGGCTTCTTATGCTGGGATTGATGTAATCAATATCAGTTGGACCTCAGGATGTTTCTACAATCAGTATGAACAAGATGTAATGACCGAAATATATGACAACGGAACCTTCGCAGTTGCGGCAGCAGGAAATGGAAATACCTGTGGCACACCCGATGCTTTGGTTTACCCAGCTGCTTATGCACACGTATTTGCCGTTACAAGCATCGGTCAATCTGACAATCACGAACAAACGGCTGGCGATCCAAATTCAACGCACCAACACAACAACATGGTAGATTTATCTGCGCCTGGGTATGATGTTGCCATTGCCCCTATGAGTGGTTGGTATTTAGCAAGTTCAGGTACATCTTATGCCGCACCTTTTGTTACGGGAACCATTGCCTTGATGTTGACTGCAAACCCTTGTTTAACGAACAATGACATTGAAACCATATTGAAAAACAGTTCCAACAATATTGACCTTTTAAACCCTAATTACGCAGGTAAAATTGGAGCAGGCAGGTTGAATGCTGCAAATGCGGTTGCTATGGCATCTGGGTTTGTTAGCAATGGACATTTCAACGCAAGTGTCGCAGGTCTATGCCAATCCTCTACAGGTTCCATTACCCTTGCACCAAGCCAATTTACAGCTCCTTTTAACGTGGCTTGGTCGAATGGAATGACAGGATTGCAAAATACAGGTTTGGCAAGCGGTAACTATACCCTAACGCTTACTGATGCACATGGTTGTACCGCGGACACGACCATACTCATCAATACAGCAACGCCTTTGCAATTGAATGCTACTTTGACACATGTTCAATGTTTTGGTCAAAGCAATGGTGCGATTGACGTTACCGTAACGCAAGGCACACCGAACTACAGCTATTTCTGGGACAACGGGGCAAACACACAAGACCTTAACAACATTCCTTCTGGAACGTACCGTTTAACGATGGTTGACGGGAATGGATGCACCGCATACGAAAGCTTCGATATTTTACAACCTACGCAGTTGAATCTTAACGCTGTGGTTACCGATGTAACGACCAGCACCAACGGAAGCATTGACCTAAGCGTTACAGGTGGCGTACCTACTTACTTATTTGCATGGTCAAATGGGGTGAATACCGAAGACTTAACCAATCTAAATGCTGGTGTGTATGACGTAACGGTTTTCGATGCAAATGGATGTACCTCTAATACCCAAGTAACAGTGTTAGATCTTACTGCAAGCATCGAAGAAAATCAAAATGCTGAGGTAACTGTGTATCCAAATCCAAGCAATGGTAATGCGACCATCACATGGACAGGAACAATGACAACGCTTTTGATTACAGATGCGCAAGGAAAACAAGTTGAGAATGTACAGGTAGATGGACAGCAGGCGTACAACATAAACCAAAACGCAACAGGAATGTATCTTGTAACGTTGGTAAATGACAAAGGAAATACAACCACAAAAAGAATCGTGGTTATGTAAGGATGGTTAGGTTAAAGGTTAGGAGAAGGGGTAGCAACGGCTATCCCTTTTTCTTTTGCATTAAAAAATGTTGAATGGTACCAAAGAGCAAATGCGAAATCGACTGAAGTTCATATCCTAACGATTCATAAAATCCCATTGCATTTTCACGCGCATGTAAAAGGATGGTTTCAGCCCCATTTAACCACGCTTCTGCTTCCATTTCTCGAATGATCATCCTCCCAATTCCTTTGTTTTGGGCATCCGGATGAACCGCCATGTAACGAATTTGAAAAACTTCGGGAGAAACTTGATCCAACCGACCTACCCCAATTATTTTGGATGCGGAAAAACAAGCGAAATGCTTGGTTTGGTCTTCCAATCCATCCCTTTCTGTTCCAAGGGGTTGATTCCATGGTTTACGTAAAACTTCATAGCGCAGGCTAAAATAGGATTCCCATTCCTGTGCATTTTCTGGTGACCTTATTTCCATTTGAAAGCAATTTGGGAAACCCTTCGGGTCATTTCACCGTCGATCAATTCTTCCTTGATAAGTTGTTTCGCTTGTGGTGATTTAAATACTTCATCCAGGTTTTTTACAATCCCCATTGGAATAAATTTCTTCGACATCTGTTGGGAAAGGCTGTAAGAATCCTGTTGTTTTACCATCGGCTCGAGCAATTCGAACAACATTTTTCTGTTAGCTACCCGATCAACATTGTTCAAAAAACGAGGATCCTTAAGGATTTCAGGACAATTCAAAAGGATGCATAGCCATTCAAAATGCTTGTTAGATCCAATTGCAAAAGTTACCAAGGCCTTGTCTTTGGTCGAAAACAACTCGCCGTAAGGCGCTATGTTGGGATGAAGACTCCCCATGCGAAAGGGAACGTTACCATTCATAAGGTAATTGCTTGCTTGGTTTACAAGGCTGCATATTGCCGCATCATAAAGTGACACTTCTACCGTACTTCCCACATTCGTCTTTTGTTTTTTCAATAAAGAGATCAAAATCCCTTCTTTTAGTTGATGCGCTGCCAAAACATCAATGAATGCAACGGGCATTTTAAGCGGCATCGAATCAAATTCACCGTTCATGGACATAAATCCGGTTTCAGCTTGGAGGATTAAATCATAGGCGACACGGTCGGAATCGGAACCAAAACCAGAGATTTTCGCAATGATTAGGTTTGGGTTGACCGCGCGCAATTTCTCTTCTGTCAAACCTAGCTTTTCGTCATCCCCCTTTTTGAAATTCATGAGAAGTAGGTCTGCGGTTACAAGTTGCGTTAAGAATTGGTGATAATCCGTTGGAAGTGTTAAATCTAAAAATTGATAGTTTTTGTTGTAATTACAGCTTGAAAAATACGATGTTATGCTGTTTTTTTCATTGGGTATACGCCAGGATCGGGTGACATCTTTGTGCTTCGGATGTTCAATTTTAACAACTTCTGCTCCCAATTCAGAAAAAAAAGACCCCACCGTTGGACCTGCCAAAACCGTTGATAAATCTATGACTTTTAAATCTGAAAACATGGAATCAAAATTAAACCAATTCGCCGTTGAAAGCATGATCGCGCAAAAAAAAGTAAAGAATGCTGATTCTCACGGAATGATTTCCATACAAATTAAGTAGATTTGCACAACAAAAAAAGTCACTATGGTTTTCGATTTAGACATGATTAAAAAGGTGTATGCACAATACCCTGAGCGCATTGAAGCAGCAAGAAAAATTGTAAAAAAGCCCCTAACGCTTTCCGAGAAAATTTTATTTGCCCACTTGTGGAACGATGATACCAACCATTCTTATGAGCGTGGAAAGTCCTACGTTGATTTCGCTCCAGATCGTGTTGCCATGCAAGATGCTACGGCGCAAATGGCTTTGTTACAATTCATGCAAGCAGGCAAAAAACGTGTTGCTGTTCCTTCTACGGTGCATGCCGACCATTTAATTCAAGCAAGATTAGGTGCAGACAAAGACCTTCAGGCTTCGCTAAATCAAAACAATGAAGTATTTAACTTTTTATCCTCTATTTCATCTAAATATGGCATCGGTTTTTGGAAACCAGGCGCTGGAATCATTCACCAGGTTGTTTTGGAAAACTATGCTTTTCCTGGCGGGATGATGATTGGCACCGATTCTCACACCGTGAATGCGGGTGGATTGGGAATGATTGCCATTGGTGTTGGAGGCGCAGATGCAGTAGATGTTATGGCCGGTATGGCATGGGAATTAAAGTTTCCAAAACTCATCGGCGTTAAGCTTACAGGGAAATTAAACGGGTGGACCTCTGCCAAAGATGTCATCTTAAAAGTCGCTGATATCCTTACCGTGAAAGGTGGAACAGGATGTATTGTTGAGTATTTTGGAGAAGGCGCATTGTCACTTTCTTGTACAGGTAAAGGAACCATTTGCAACATGGGTGCAGAAATCGGTGCAACTACATCCACCTTTGGATATGACGATTCAATGCGTCGCTATTTGAATGCCACGGGTCGCGAAGAAGTGGTAATTGCCGCAGATGCCATCGCAGCGCATTTAACCGGTGATGCAGAAGTTTATGAAAATCCAAAAGATTATTTCGATCAATTGATTGAAATCAACCTGTCTGAATTAGAACCACACATCAATGGTCCATTTACGCCAGACCGTGGTACACCGGTATCCAAAATGAAAGCCGAAGCGGAGAAGAACGAATGGCCAATGAAGGTTGAATGGGGATTGATAGGATCTTGTACGAATTCTTCTTACGAAGATTTGGCTCGGGCAGCATCCATTGTAGAACAAGCCGTAGCCAACGGAATTCAACCCAAAGCTGCTTTTGGAATCAACCCAGGGTCGGAACAGGTACGTTTTACCGCGGAACGCGATGGGATTCTTACAGCATTTGAGAAAATGGGTACTAAAATTTTCACCAATGCCTGTGGTCCTTGCATTGGACAATGGTCTAGGGACGGCGCTGAAAAACAAGAGAAAAACACCATTGTACATTCATTCAACCGTAACTTTTCCAAAAGAGCGGACGGAAATCCAAATACACATGCGTTTGTAACGAGTCCAGAAATGGTAGCAGCCTTGGCAATTGCCGGTGATTTAGGATTTAACCCATTGACAGACACCTTAACAAACTCAGAAGGAAAAGAAATCAAATTAAGCCCTCCAAGAGGCGAAGAATTGCCTTCAAAAGGTTTTGATGTGGAGGACAATGGATACCAAGCACCCGCGGAAGATGGAAGCAACATCGAAGTATTGGTAGCACCAGATTCACAACGTCTACAGTTGTTGGAAAACTTCCCGATTTGGGACGGAGAGAACATCACGGGGATGAAATTATTGATCAAAGCTAAAGGAAAATGTACCACAGACCATATCTCCATGGCGGGTCCATGGTTAAAATACAGAGGTCACTTGGACAACATTTCAAACAATTTATTGATTGGTGCAGAAAATGCCTTTACTGGAAACATCAATTCCGTTAAGAATTTGTTGACGGGAACGTATGGTGAAGTGCCAGCCGTACAGCGAGCATACAAAGCAGCCGGAATCCCTACCATGGTTGTTGGAGACCATAACTATGGAGAAGGCTCCTCAAGAGAACACGCTGCAATGGAACCAAGACATTTAGGTGTGGCTGCCGTATTGGTGAAATCTTTCGCAAGAATTCATGAGACCAATTTGAAGAAACAAGGCATGCTTGGGTTAACCTTTGCGAACGAAAGCGACTACGACAAAATTTTAGAGGACGATGTGTTTGATTTTGTAGACCTTAAAGAATTTGCCCCGGAAAAACAATTGACTTTGCGCATCCATCATCAAAATGGTACCACAGAGGACATCAAGGTAAACCATACCTACAATGCTTCTCAAATCGAATGGTTTAAAGCAGGTTCTGCATTGAACTTGATTAAACTGATGGAGAACTAAGAACTTTCGTTCGCAAGTTCGCAAAGGGACTTTACACTTGCCCGAATTACAAAGCATAAAAAAAGCCGCGCAAGCGGCTTTCGTTTTTTATAGGGTGTGTTAGAATTTCGCAGAGATGCCAAATTGTAGTAAACCACCACCACCTAAGCCCAACTCGATGTGTGCCCCAATGTTGTTGGTAAAGTACATTTTAGCTCCAACGGCAATCCTTGCAGTTACAGGGATTAATGCTTTTGTCATATTCGCATCAATAAAATTTGGATTGGTAGGAGCAGTAACGGTTTCCCTTTTGGTGCTTTTGTAACCCGCTGCAAATCCTGTGTACATATCAATTTTACCTTCTTTTACAAAGTGATAGTTCAAACGAAACATTGCGCGTAGTTTTTTAGAAGTATACTCCCTGTCATAATTCGTATAAATATAATTTCCATTCGCATCTTGAAGTGCAGTACCTGTGGCATCGTAGGCATAATCTTGAAAAGAATACCCATAACCTGAAACTTCATAATTTACATCTGCACCCACACCCACTTTTTCAGATGCCATGTACTCAACACGTCCACCATATGAAAGTGAACCACCCAAAACCTTGTAATTCGAAACGCTTGTTGCAGACCCATTATATTCCTTGAATAAAATGGCATTCGCCCAATTGGGAACCCCGATGTATGGATCAATAGAAACATCACCTTGCATCATTTGAGCATTTGCTGACATTGTTAAAAACAACGTAAACATCATAAATTAGATTTTTTTCATTTTTTTAATTTTTAAATGATTTATAAGAATAGCAAAAATACAAAAAAAACAACTCAGAGGTCGCTGACGAATGAGGGATACGACTTTTTGATGCTGTGAATGTCATCTATACCAATGGGAACATTGGTCAGCATCCTCGCAACATACGTTGCGAACACGATGCGATGGTCGTCAAACGAGGCTACTTCTCCACCTCCATATTTCACGCCACCGGTTATGCGCATTGCATCCCCGGAAACTTCGTAGTTTACTCCCAGTATATCGAGTAAGGCACATGAGGATAAAAAACGATTTGATTCCTTGTTGTACAACCTATGAATTCCTGAAATTTCACTTTGACCCTCCGCTGAAGCCGCAAGGACACATACCAAGGGAAAAAGATCCGGGCAATTCGTAACGTTCACCTGAAAGCAAAAATGATTTTTGGCTCGCACCCCGATGGAATCATTCGCTAACAGCAATTCAGCTCCATACGATTTTAAAACCTCTAAAATGTGTTCATCTGCTTGCCTCGAACCCAATGAAAGTCCTTTCATTTGTAAGTCACCCCGTATGGCTGCGGCCACCAGGACATTGGCAGCACCGCTCCAATCTCCTTGAATTTCTACCGATTTTCCCAATGGTTTTCCATCCGCCTCAAAAACATAGTGTTCCTCATTGCGCAATGCCTTAACTCCACGATTGGCCAATCCCTCCATGGTAAGCTCCAAATAAGGCTTGCTGGTTGGGTTCATGAGTTCTATGGTCAAATTCGATGGCACGGTAGCAGCGAGCATTAAAAACCCCGATGCCATTTGGGAGGTTTGTGAAGCATCAACCACACATTTTTCTCCAATGGTGTTGGGATATTGAAGTACAAAAGGCCAGGCATTTGGCTCGGACAAAAGGGTACAACCAAATTGAACCAACGAAGGGACCAAAGATTCTGTGGTTCGCTTTTGCAAGGTTCCTCGGGCATGGAACGTTATGCACTTTGCGAATAAATAACCCAAGGGCAAAAGGGAGCGAAACAGAAATCCCGATTCACCGACATGAAGTTCCAAATGCGTTAAAAGCTTTCGTTCTTTAGGCGGAGAAATTTGCAACGTGTTTTCATTGAGCACCCATGATGCTCCAAGTTTTTGAATGGCATCCAAGGCATCCATCACATCGGATGGAAGGGACGTAAAATTACCGGTAAGTGTACTTTTTTCTTCAGCCAAGAGTGAAAGTAGAATTTCACGCTGCATGTGACTTTTGGAAACAGGCGCATGTTTTTCGCCCATCACCTCATAAGAACCTATTTCAGTCATTTGGATTGTCGGAAGGTGTGCCTAAAATTTCAGATTGAATGTCGATGGATTCTTGATGAATTAACTTGAAAATCTCGGTAGAAAAAGTCTCATTGAGTTCTGAACTTTTGGCTTTTTCTATGTTGGCTTGCAAGGATGTTTTCCATTGGTTGTTTTGGAGAATGGCCAAATGGTATTTTCTTTTGAAGGCACCGATTTTTCTCGAGAGGTCCATGCGTTGCGAAAGCAATTGAATGATTTGTTCATCAATCAAACCTAACAATGCGCGGTATTCCAACATTTCCACTTCATCAATTTCACGGCGACTTCTAAGGGCAAGTTGTCGAAGAAGGGTTTCTAATTCCAGCGGGGTAATTTGTTGTCTTGCATCGGTAAAAGCATTCACGGGATCGTTGTGGGTTTCAATCATTAACCCATCAAATTTTAAATCCATGGCTTTTTGCGCCACTTCAAATACAGATTCAGATTTTCCAGAGATGTGTGAAGGATCGCAAAAAAGTGGCACTTCGGGAAGGTAGCGTCGCAACTCCAACGGTATTTGCCAATTCGGTACGTTGCGGTATTCTCTTTTCTCGTAGGTAGAAAATCCGCGGTGAATGGCAGAAATTTGTTGCACCCCTGCTTTCATAAAACGTTCGATGCCGCCCAGCCAAAGTTTAAGGTCAGGGTTGGTGGGGTTTTTCACCATGATTGGGATGTCCACACCTTGTAAAGATTCCGCGAGTTCTTGAACGGAAAAAGGATTTGAGGTGGTCCTTGCACCTACCCATAAGATGTCGATTCCGGCTTTTAACGCAATTTCCACATGGCTTGGATTGGCGACTTCGGTGGTAACGGGGATGTTGAATTCTTCTTTGATTCGTCGCAACCATTCCACGCCGATGTCTCCGATTCCTTCGAAAGCGCCTGGACGGGTTCTTGGTTTCCAAATGCCAGCGCGAAAGGCAAATAAATTTATGTCTTTTAGGGCAGCAGCCGTTGCTCTTAACTGTTCGTAGGACTCAGCGCTGCATGGTCCGGCAATCACTTTTACTTCCGGAGGCACCATTTTTATTTTGCGTAATTTACAGATCGTTTTTCACGGATGACCGTTACCTTGACTTGTCCTGGGTAAGTCATTTCAGTTTGGATGCGTTGTGAGATGATAAAAGACAGTTCTTCTGCTTTTGTATCGGTTACTTTTTCCGCTTCTACCATGATCCTTAACTCACGCCCCGCTTGAATGGCGTATGCGCTTCCCACACCATCGTATGAAAGTGCGAGTGTTTCAAGTTCTTTAATTCTTTTGATGTAAGCTTCAACCACTTCCCGTCGTGCGCCTGGTCTTGCTCCAGAGATGGCATCACAGACTTGAACGATGGGGGAAATCAAGAATTTCATTTCAATTTCATCATGGTGGGCTCCGATTGCGTTTACCACTTCTGCTTTTTCACCGTATTTCTCAGCGATTTTCATCCCTAAAATGGCGTGTGGCAATTCGGGCTCTTCATCGGGAACTTTACCAATGTCATGAAGTAATCCAGCTCTTTTAGCCAATTTAACATTCAAGCCAAGCTCAGTAGCCATGATGGCACACAAATTTGCAACTTCACGGGAGTGTTGCAATAAATTTTGACCGTAAGAAGATCGGTATTTCATTCTTCCAACCATTCGCATGAGCTCAGGATGTAAGCCGTGAATTCCGAGGTCAATACATGTACGACGTCCGGTTTCAGCAATTTCTTCGTCGAGGTTTTTCTTGGTTTTGGCAACCACTTCCTCGATGCGCGCTGGATGGATTCGTCCATCGGAAACCAATTGATGAAGGGAAAGCCTTGCGATTTCACGTCGGATGGGATCAAAACAAGAAAGGATAATGGCTTCAGGGGTGTCGTCTACGATGATTTCTACACCTGTTGCCGCTTCCAATGCGCGAATGTTACGACCTTCTCTTCCGATGATTCGTCCTTTAACTTCGTCCGATTCAATGTTGAACACTGAAACTGCATTTTCGATGGCTTGCTCGGTTGCTACCCTTTGGATGGTTTGGATTACAATTTTTCTTGCTTCTTTATTTGCATTCAATTTGGCTTCTTCGGAAATCTCTTTGATTTGGGCCATGGCGGAAGTTCTTGCCTCGTCTACCAAGGCATCCATAAGCGTTTTCTTTGCTTCCTCCGGCTGCATACCGCTGATTTTAGAAAGTTCGGCGACCCTTTTCAATTGAATTTTCTCCAATTCCTGGTTCTTCACATCAAGCACTTCGCTTTTCGATTGAATGTCAGATTTTGCTTTTTCGATGTCGCGTTCGCTTCTGTTAAGCTCGTCCAACTTTTGGTTCACTGTTTTCTCCTTCGCACGGATCCTGTCCTCGTTGGATTGCATTTTTCGCTCACGGTCCTTGATGTTGGTTTCGTGTTCTTCCTTGAGTTTTAGAAAATTCTCTTTTGCTTGAAGCATTTTTTCTTTCTTGATGCGCTCCGCTTCTTGTTCCGCATCCTTGATTTTTTGTTTTGATTTTGATCCCAAAACGACGTTTTGTACCACGACAGCACCTGCGCCACCTACGAGAATTCCAATAATGATTCCTACTGTGTTCATACCTTTTAAGTTTTTAAGCGGGTATGATAAAGGGATTATAACCAGCTGCTTACCTCATTTTCCAAATCATTGAGTTGAGACTCGATGGCTTCGTATGTAGAAGCAGAAGACGTGGGGGTTTTCATTAACAGTTGAAGGGCGGACATGGCCAATAAATCTTGGGAGTCATTCACCGCATAATTTTTTTTCAACATATCAACCGCATCATTGATTTTTTTTGCTGCACTTTCCACCTTCTCCTTTTCGGTTTCCTTTACCGTGATGGGATAAGTCCTGCCTGCAATTTCTATTTTCAATGATACTTTACTCATCTTCTATTTTTTAACTGAGTAATACAGTGTTCAATTTCCTTTACCAATGCATCGATTTCATCGTCATTTCTACCCTTTATGGCCAAATCAGATTTCTCAATTCCCTGCATTTGTTGTTTTTCTAAAGTTTGTTTCAATTGCAAAACCTCCTTGCTCAGGGTATTGTTAATCCCTTTTAATTCAGAGA
Organism: Flavobacteriia bacterium; assembly: GCA_009924735.1. Taxonomy (GTDB): domain Bacteria; phylum Bacteroidota; class Bacteroidia; order Flavobacteriales_D; family Crocinitomicaceae; genus UBA952. The sequence continues at coordinate 80,319 of RFQZ01000001.1, forward strand.
TTTCTGATGCCAAAGCGTTTCGTTCTTTTTCAATTTCACCTTTTAAAGCGGTCATTTCATCCAGTGCGTTTTTCAATCTCAAGAAGACTGCACGCAAACGAGAAATTTGAGCTTCGATATTGGGTGTCATTTGAACAAACTTTCTGCAAAGTTAATATTCGGCGGGGGATTATTAATTTATACTTTCATTTTTTTTCGATTTTCCTCAGAAAATGAACGAACTCAAATATTATGGGTGGTATAGAAGGCTTTGGCGTAATTAGGGGTACTTGAGGCTAAATCAAGAAATTCTTTGTTCATAAAGTTTGAATAGGCTTGTTTTATTTGACCTTTTGCCGAGACTTCGATGTGGTCTTGGAAATTAATCTTGCCCATCTTAAGGATGTTTTTGACTTTTTCATTGGCATCGCCAACCCAAATCATTTCATCTTGTTGCGTATATGAATGTTCATCTAAAATTTCAGGCCCATCGGTTTTCATTAGGTTTCCTTCTGGACTTTCAATCCTCCGAAACACCTCATCCCGTCTTGCATCAAACGCTGCGCAAATGACATGTTTGGGAAAAGAAGCACGCGCAACTTCAATTAAACTCCCGAGCGAAGAGACCCCCAACAAAGGAAGATTCAATGCAAAACACAGGGCCTTTGCGGTGGACATCCCGATGCGCAAACCTGTATACGAACCTGGACCCATTCCAACAGAAATACCCGCCAAAACATGCATTGAAATGTCTTCTTTTTGAAGGACCTGTTGGATCAGCAAGGTGAGTTGTTCTCCATGCACAAAACCATCACCGTTTACATCGATGACCTGTACACAACGACCATTTTTAGAAAGGGCAACGGAACAAATTTTTGTAGCAGTTTCTAGGTGGAGCAAATACATTATTTCACTTCCAATTTAAACCCAACTCCGTGAATATTTGAAATGTGAATGGATTCGTCTTCCTTTAGGTATTTCCTAAGTTTGGTGATAAAAACATCTAGGCTTCTCCCCATAAAATAATCATCTTGTCCCCAAACGGTATTGAGGATAACCTCTCTTGGCATGACTTGATTTTTAAACTTGTAAAGGAGTTTTAAGATCTGCGCTTCTTTTTTGGTAAGGGATTTAACCTCAGATTGTATGGTTAAGGTTAAATTCTCGGTGTCAAAGGTAAAGTTACCGATTTGAATGATTTTTTCCTCAGGGGTTTCGGTTCGAATGTTGACTCTTTTCAGCAATGATTTTATCCTCAAAAGCAATTCCTCTACGGAGAAAGGTTTCGTCAGGTAATCATCACCGCCGGCATTAAACCCTTCCACTTTGTCTTCGGTCATGGATTTTGCGGTGAGGAATAAAATGGGGATTTCATTGTTGATGTTTCTGATGTCGCGAGCGAGGGTAAAACCATCTTTTTTCGGCATCATAACATCGAAAATACAAAGGTGATAGGTTTGTTCATTGAAACGCTTCAAGGCGTCGACGCCATCAATGGCTAAGGTTACTTTGTACCCTTCAGTTTTTAACTGATCGGAAATTACAAATCCCAGATTTAAGTCGTCCTCTGCAAGTAGTATCGATATGTCCATTGAGATGTTATTAAAAGAGAAAAGTCAAGCGCCTTGGTTGCCCAAAGCACTTGACTAATCAACCTAACCTACTACTGGTACAAAGATAATGTGATTATTATATACTGTTACCAAATTGTTACTTAATTTTAACAAAATTATGTTAAAATCAACTGCCGGGTAAACGATGCCATTTTTCTATTTTAATAATTTGTAAATTCGAGACACAAATGGGACACATACTAATAGTGGATGACGAGAAGGACATCCTTGAGATTCTTAAGTTTAACATTGAAAAAGAGGGCTACACTGTGGACCTTGCTTCCAATGGCTTGGAGGCTTTGGAAAAAATGAAAGTTCGCACCCCTGATTTGGTGTTACTTGATGTGATGATGCCCATGATGGATGGAATCGAAACCTGTCAGGCCATTAAAGAGCATGCGCACTACAAAGATGTCATCATTTGTTTTTTAACAGCACGTGCAGAAGATTACAGTCAAATTGCTGGTTTAGAGGCAGGGGGAGATGATTATATTTCAAAACCCATAAAGCCAAAGGTGTTAATGAGTCGCATTCATGCCTTACTGAGAAGAAAAAACCGAAGCATTGTCGTTCAGTTGGATACACAAACCGAAGGCATCATCATTAGCAGGGAAACGCACCTTGTTTATGTAGACGGCGTGGGAATACAACTTCCACGAAAAGAATTTGAATTGTTATCCTTGCTTGCTTCAAAACCCAATAATGTTTTTAAAAGAGAATCCATATTGTCAAACGTTTGGGGAAACAATGTCATTGTTGGCGACCGCACCATTGATGTGCACATTCGTAAACTCAGGGAAAAAATAGGCGAAAAATACATTGCTACGATAAAAGGTGTTGGCTATAAATTTGTTGAAAATTGAAAAAAACTACATTCTTTATAATTGGATTTTTATTGTGTACCCAAATGGCGTGGTCACAGAATGCAGTCGATTACGCTGCAATTCAAACCAAATTCATGAACTGGGATCCCGTTCGCGGTCTTTGGATTTTTGAAAGTATGAAGGCATTGTCTTCCAATCAACCCGCTCCGGATCGAACGTTTCCGGAAGATTTAACCGCATTTGAAATGTTGTCTCTTGCGCCAAATGGATCCCGAGAAGACATTCAATCTGAAATCCTACGTCAACCCACAAGTGATGCATTTATAAATGTATTGTCACAGTTGTTCAGCGCGACTTCTTGCAATACCCTTACGGGGAGAAGTTATGGAGACCCTCACATTGTGACCATGGATCATACGAGTTATTCGTTTCAAACCGTTGGCGAATTTGTTCTAACCAAAAACACAAGCAGAACCTTTGAAGTACAGGCAAGACAAAAGCCGCAGCGCGACGATTTCTCTTTGAATACTGCCGTGGCCATTCAAATGTCTGGAGACCGCATCGCATATTATGCGGAGGACATTCCGGATAACTCTGCAATGCCACTTTGGGTAAATGGTCAACCCATTCGATTGGAGGGACGAACCTATTATTTACCCATGGGAGGAACCATCCGTTTGGTCGGAAGGAATTACATTGTTTCAGGTCCTTTGGGACAAAAAGTAATCATCGACACTCGGTCATCGGGCATCATGCGCTTTGTAAACCTTACGATAGAATCCCCGAGTTGCTTAGCCAACAGTTACAGCGGAATCTTAGGGAATGCCAACGGAAATGCTTCCGATGATTTTAATGCAAACCGCTTAGCGAGTCAAAATGGACTGAATGGATTCATCGGAATGAATTCTCCACAGTATGCAAGCTTAGGGAATGACCTTGAGCAACAATACCTCATGGCTTTCACGAAGGAATTTGCAGAAGACCATCGCGTTACTGATACGAACTCGTTATTCAATTACCGACCTGGGTTAAACACTTCATTTTATACGGACCGAAGCTTTCCACGTTTTCACAGAACGTTTAATTCCATACCCAATCAAAACAGAGATCAAGCAAGACAAAGGTGCCAAGAAATGGGAATCAACGAAGCAGAAATGAATGGTTGTATTTACGACAATTACTTCCTAAACCTTCCTCCCAATCCCATTCCTGCACCGCCAAGGGCGACAGAGGGTGTTGTACTTAATAAATTAGAACGTCCCATCGTAAATAGCAATACGGTTGTCCCTGTGATTCCCGAGAGAAATCCTGGAGGAGGCGCTCAACCGATGCAGACCAAACCAACGGAACCTGTTTCAAAACCTCAAATGTATGAGCCAAAAACTCCCGCATATGAAAAACCCATTCAGATAAAAAATCCCGTTGATTTTCAACCGGCCAACCCAAAACCCTCGAATGAAGTTAAACCGGTAAAAACACCCCCAAGCATTTCCCCCGCACCAAAAAACACAAACACTTCCCTACCCTCTAAAGGCAAAAACTGATGCAACGACTTTTCATTACCCTACTCTTTTCATCTTTTCCATTCTTTTTTTTCTGTCAAAAACCAAAACTGGTTGTAGGCATTGTCGTGGATCAAATGTGTTACGAATACCTCTATCGGTTTCAACCGCACTTTGAAAAAGGTGGGTTTAACCGCTTGATGACAAAAGGGGTAAATTGTAGAAATACAAATTACAACTATGTCCCCACAGTTACCGGACCTGGCCATGCTTCCATTTATACGGGTACAACACCCTCTAACCATGGCATTGTAAACAACGAATGGTACGTTCGAAGCACGCAAAAAATGACAAATTGTGTCGCAGATGAAAGCGTACACACCGTGGGAAGTGATTCTAAAAAAGGCAAAGCATCTCCCCACAACCTGGAAACCGTAACCCTGACGGATCAATTAAAAATGACGTACCCAGATGCCCGGGTTTATGCGATGTCTATCAAGGATCGAGGCGCCATTCTGCCTGGAGGGCATTTAAGCAATGGAACCTTTTGGAATGACAATACTACAGGGAAATTCATTTCAAGCTCCTATTTTGGTGAGAACCTACCAGAATGGTTGGTGGCCTTTAACGCAACCCACAATGCAGATACGTATTTACAGGATTGGAATTTGTCTGTATCCAAAGAATCCTACATCAATCAACTTGATAATTCCCCTTACGAAGTAACTTTGGAAGGGAAGAAAACCCCTGAATTCCCTTATAACTTCACGCAGTTTGCCAAAGGAAATTACAGTATGTTTTGCCTATCTCCATTTGCGAATACGCTCCTCACAGACTTGGCCATTGAAACCATAAACCAAACGGAATTGGGAAGTAAAAAAGATGTGACAGACATGTTGTGCATCAGCTATTCTACGCCAGATTTGGTGGGACATGCCTTCGGACCTTATTCCATGGAAATTGAGGACATCTATATTCGTTTGGATAAAGACCTTTCGAAGTTGATGACGTATTTAGACAAAACCATTGGGAAAAATGATTACTTGCTTTTTCTAACCGCAGACCACGCGGTGGTTCCTGTACCTCAACAGTTGAAAGACCAAAAACTTCCCGGAGGCTATTTCGATGCGAAAAAAGCAATGGCGAAAATTAAATCTTTACAAAAGGAAACCTTTGGGGCATCCTTGGTTGAGAAAGAAGAGAATTTAAACATTTATTTAAACCATCGCGCCATTGATTCTTTGAATTTAGACTTGCACACGGTGATCAACCAAACCAATGAATGGGTACTTTCTATGCCTGAAGTGAAATGTTCGGCCACGTCCATGCAGCTTACTTCAGGAAGTTCGGATGACCCTTGGGTTAAAATGATTCGCGAAGGATTTCACAAAGACAGAAGTGGGGATGTGCTTTTTATTTTAAAACCAGGATATTTGTCAGTGGATGAAGATACGGAAGCAAGTCACAAAGGAACCTCCCACGGTGCGGCTTACAACTACGATACCCATGTTCCTTTGTTGTGGTATGGCAATCATTTAAAACACCAAGAGATTGTTCGTCCGATTCAAATAGTTGACGTCGCTCCTACCCTTACACATTTCCTTAATTTACAGCGAAATGGGAGTATGATTGGACGTCCCATTGTGGAATTATTTGGTGGAGAGTAGGTAGTTTTTTACGTTTTGATTAATCCGGTAGATTAGGTTGGTTTGGTCAGGTTTTTCAAACTTTTTCCCTGTAATTTTCTCATAAAGCTCAATGTATCGATCCGAAACAACCTTCACAAATTCATCAGGCATTGTTGGCAGGGTTTGACCGTCCAATCCTTGAAAACCATTTTCTATCAGCCAGATTCTAACAAACTCTTTGGAAAGCTGCAATTGTGGCTCTTTGTTGGATTGACGCTGCTCATACCCATCCGCATAAAAATACCTTGAAGAATCTGGGGTATGAATTTCATCGATGAGCACAACTTTTCCATCTAACAAACCAAATTCGTATTTCGTATCCACCAAAATCAACCCTTGTTTGGCTGCCATTTCTGTGCCTCGCGCAAACAATTCTCGTGTATATTTTTCCATTTGCACATAGATGGTTTCCGGAACCAGGTTCTTGGCAAGAATGTCTTCCCTTGAGATGTCTTCATCATGACCTTCTTCTGCCTTAACTGCCGGCGTAATGATTGGTTCAGGGAATTTATCATTTTCAATCATGTTTTCGGGCATGTGAACCCCGCATATCGAGCGTTTGCCTGCATTGTATTCCCTAGCGGCATGCCCGGCCAAATAACCACGAATGACCATTTCTACGCGAATGGGCTCGCAAGCAAAGCCTATCGACACATTCGGATCGGGAGCATGTTGAAGCCAATTGGGGACGATGTCCTTTGTTTCTGACAAGAAATAGGTTGCTACTTGGTTTAACACCTGGCCTTTATAGGGAATTGCTTTGGGTAATATGTGATCAAAAGCGCTAATTCTGTCTGAGGCTACCATGACCAATCTCCCATCATTTAGCGTATACACATCTCGCACTTTACCATGGTAAACATCGGTTTGACCTGGAAAGGTAAAAAACTCATTTTTGAGTGTTTGATTCATTTTTTTTAGAATTTTCCGCCAACTCTGCTTCGTCGAAAGCTTGAATTATTTTGGAGATTAGTTTATGACGAATGATGTCGCTGTGACCCATTTTTATGATCTCAATGCCCTCAATGTCTTTTAATATATGTGTCGCATAGGCCAAACCAGAACGTTGTCGAGAGGGCAAGTCAACTTGAGACATGTCTCCGGTGATTACAAATTTTGCGGTCATTCCCATACGTGTTAGGAACATTTTCATTTGCATCAGGGTGGTGTTTTGTGCTTCATCTAGGATTACGAACGCCTTGTCTAAGGTCCTTCCACGCATGAATGCGAGGGGGGCAATTTCTATCACGCCAAATTCCAACATGTCTGCGAGTTTTTCGGGTGGAATCATGTCGCGAAGTGCGTCGTACAATGGCATCAAATAGGGATCCAATTTTTCTTTTAGGTCTCCTGGTAGGAATCCCAAATTTTCTCCGGCTTCTACAGCAGGCCTTGTCAACACGATGCGTTTGACTTCTTTGGCCTTCAGGGCACGTACAGCCATGGCTACAGCGGTATACGTTTTACCGGTTCCTGCGGGACCGATGGCAAATACCATGTCGTTTTTTTGAATGGCATCGACCAACTTTTTTTGGTTGATTGTTCTGGCTTTTATTTTCACACCACCGTTTCCGAACACCAAGGTTTCCGAGCCGTTGTCGGTACTTAACAACTTTTCCCCATCGGCAAGCATAAGGTTGTCAATGTTATTCTCTGTCAAGACATTAAACTGTGTGAAATGCTGGACCATGAGGTTAAACTTAACTTCGAAATGATCGAGCATGTCTTCGTCTCCTTTTACGGTGATTTTATTGCCACGGGCGACGATGGATAATTTTGGAAAAAACGATTTTAGGTGCTTCAGGTTAAGGTTATTCACGCCAAAAAAAGCAGCGGGATTAACGCCTTCCAACTCTATGTTCCGGATGCTTAAGTTCAATTAAAGTTATGTTGTATTTGAATACCTGTAAGAAAAAAATTTACTTTTGGTAAAATTAAAAAAATACCAAACACGAGCGAAAAAAAATGCAAATCATAACCCTAACATCTGACATCGGCCAAAGGGATTATTACATCGCTTCGGTTAAGGGGATGATTTACAAGAAAATTCCGGGCGCACAGATTGTTGACATCACACATGAGGTTCGTCCATTCGACAATTTAGAGGCTGCCTATCACCTACGTTCATGTTTTGAATCTTTTCCAGACGGCACCATTCATATTATGGGCGTCGATGCTGAACCGCTCCTTCCTTCCTCAACGCTTTCACCTTACCTCGAAAATGCCATTTCGTTTCCCACCATTGTTATTTTTAAGTCTCAGTACTTTATCTCCAATGACAATGGGTTTATCGGCGCATTTCTTGGGGATGATGTACCCGATCGCGTTTACCGTTATGTTCCTGAGCCATCGCAGGAAGGCCATTTGATTTTCACCATGCGGGATTGCTTTGTGGACCTGGCTTTAAAAATTTCGCAAAAAACCCCTTTCACTTCATTTTGTAAGGACGTAGAATCTTACAAGCGTGCCTTCGTACAGGCTCCATTGATCGAAAAGAACCAAATTCAAGGCGCGGTTATTCACATCGATGCCTTTGGGAACATCATCACCAACATATTGAAATCGGACTTTGAACGGTATGGCGAAAAAACACCTTTCATAATAAGTTACATTAAGCGATCCAATGACATTGACACCTTGTCAAAAGCCTACAATGAAGTGCCCATCGGAGAGCGATTGGCGATATTTAATACCAATAATCGCCTAGAAATCGCCATAAACCAAGGCGCGAACGAAGGAAATGGAGGTGCGAATAAATTATTTGGGGTGCGTTTGGGCGAAATCGTACGTGTTACCTTTTATCCCGCAGGATCCATCACCACTTTAAATGAAATGTATTGATTACACGCATTGTAAAACTTTACTTTCATCCTGATAAGGTTCAAGATTTTCTTGACTGTTTTGAGGACGTAAAACACAAAGTAAATCAATTTGAGGGCTGCAGGGGAATGAAACTAATGCGGTCAGAAACAGAGGTGGGACTTTTCTTTACGTACAGTCAATGGGACAGCGAATCTGCCTTGGAAAACTATCGAAATTCAGATACATTTAAAGGACTGTGGTCAAAGATAAAACCTTTCTTCAAAGAAAAATCCGGAGCGTGGACCGTAGCAGATTATTACAATGGATTTAATTCGTAATCTTGTTGTCGATAAGTTCAAGGGAAGAAATTCAGCTCACATTGCGCGGAAAATCCTAATTTTGAACTTCCGATATAAATTTTAACATGGTTGCGCTCTATTTAAAGGAAGTCAGAAGTTTTCTAAGTTCGGTGGTTGGGTATGTGTTCATATTGATTTACCTCATCGCAAGCTGGCTTTTCAATTGGATGCTTTCCTCCAACACCAACATTCTTGAAGGTTCCCAAGCAGATTTAATTCCTTTTTTCAATAGCTCACCCTATATTTTCTTGGTACTCATTCCCGCCATCACCATGCGGTCCATTGCAGAAGAACGCAGAACGGGAACCATAGAGTTGTTGTTTACACGTCCCATTTCGGATTTAGGCATCTTGTTGGCTAAGTATTTTGCAGGGATTACCTTGTTGCTGATTTCAATTCTCCCTACCCTCATCTATTATGCCTCCGTTTATTACCTTGGCAAACCTGTTGGCATCATCGACAACGGCGCTACTTTCACTTCCTATTTGGGACTTTTGTTGTTAGGTGCTACGTTCGTTTCCATCGGTATTTTCGCTTCCACCCTCACCTCCAGTCAAATTGTCGCGTTCATTATTTCGATGTCTTTATGCTACTTTCTTTACGATGGGTTAACCTTACTAGGGTCTTATGCCCAATTTGGAAATTTGGATTACATCATTCAATATTTTAGCATTAGTACGCACTATGAATCCATTAAAAAAGGCGTTATTGTGGCTGGAGATTTGGTTTATTTCCTCTCCCTGATTGTCTTCTTTCTAAGCGCTTCTTTGATCATCCTTAAAACCCTTAAGAAATAGAACATGGCTAAAAGAAGTTCAAAAGGTTTTTATAATTGGAGCTACTTTTTGGGTTTGGTGGCCATCCTTATTTTCCTAAATGTTATTGGTTCTTTGGTCCATATGAAAGCCGACATGACGGAGGACCAGCGCTATTCTTTGGCACCGGGAACCAAGCGGTTTTTAAGTGAAGAAAAAAACTTTCCCAATCGAATTTCAGTAAAAATTTACCTCGATGGTGATTTACCTGCTGACCTACAAAGTTTTAGAAATGCCATTGAAGATAAGTTAAAGGATTTTAAAGACTTGGCGGGAAATCGCATTGAATATCAGTTCATCAATCCCAATCCAGAGAATGCAAAGGAGGATGAAAAAAGGGCACTCCACACGAATTTATACAAACAAGGACAGGGGATTTTGCCCATGGATGTTGTGTACATGAAAGACGGTACCCAAACCCAAATGATGTTGTGGCCGGGTGCTGAAATCGCCTATTCCTCCAATGGAATCATTAAGGAAACCACCATCCAATTTCTTCCGGGAACGCAACCAGGTAAACCAATGAATTTGGACAACCTGAATGAAACTTTGGAAAATGCCTTGAATAATTTAGAATACAACCTTCTTTCTGCAATACGGAAAATCACCCAAATTGAAAAGAAGCGCATTGCGTTTTTACAAGGTCACGGAGAATTGAAGGATGGGGAAACCATACGAGCCCGTGCCATTCTCGCGCCTTATTTCTCGTTGACAAAAGTGAATCTGAATGATACCCTAAGCGCGCTCGACGGCGTGGATGGATTGATCATCGCAGACCCAAAACTCCCTTTTACCAACAAAGATTTATACATCATCGATCAATTTGTTATGAAAGGCGGAAAACTCATGGTTTTCATGAATGAACTGCAATTCATTGATGATTCCTTGATGGCGAGAGGTGTAACCCATACCATGCGGAAAAACCTGAAAATAGATAACATGCTCTTTGATTATGGGATTAAAATTCATGAAAATTTAGTGGTTGACGCCCAATGCGGCCCTAAAATAGTCCCTTACGCTGACCAGACCTTGGTGCCTTGGTTTTTCCACATTTTAGCAACGCCATCTACTCACCCCATTACCCGAAACCTTGAGCCTGTTTCCTTGGAATACGCAAACGAGCTGCAACTCATTAATACCACCGGTGTGAAGTTGACAAAAATTTTAACCACCTCGACCAATGCGAACAAAACCGGATTGGCACCGCTCATCAGCTTGGCAATGCCTGCTTCTTATGGTGAAAATCCCAAATTGGCTGAGAACCCAAAGGATGACGTAAATAAAATCACGCTTGCTGCCATTGCGGAAGGAAGCTTTCAATCCCACTTTAAAAATCGGATCGTAGGAAAATTTGCCGATCCAAAACTTTCTGGATTTCTAAGCCAAAGCAAAGTTGAAAGCAAGATTTTTGTGGTTGGAAATGGACGATTTCTTGCCAATGAATACGACTCTATGCCCGATGGAAAAGGAGGGATTTCTTTCCGCGCCAATCCTTTTAATGAACTTAAAATGAACCGTGTATTGGCCGAAAGAAGGATTCCTTTGTTTTATGGAAACCAAGAATTCATCCAAAACCTGGTGGACTATATGATGGGCGACAATTCCGTTTTAGACATACGAAGTCGACAAATTGACATCAAAGAAATTGACAAGGAGAAAGTGAAATCACAAGGAAAAACCTTAAAGTACTTAAACCTATTCGGACCTGTTTTGCTTATCCTACTTTTTGGGTTTGTAATGTTCCTCATTCGTAAAATGAAATACACTAAATGAATCGATTGAAAAAGCCCATTTTACTCGTTGTATTGTTGGCCATTTTGGTCGCCTTGATTTTGTTCACCCAAAAATTAATGAAGTCAAAAGGGAATTCAGACGGCGAAAGAATAGATTTCGCCATCGAAGACACCACGTCGATCACAAAAATAACCATCGAAGACCCGCTTTCTACCACCATCACTTTGGTTAACAACGAAGGGAATTGGACAGATTCTCACGGGCAATGTGTTGCGCAAAGCAATGTCAGCTACATCCTAGACGCTGCGAAATTCATTGAATTTAAAGGGTATTTACCTAAGAATTCGCAGAAAAAATTTACGGAATTAATGTCTACCCAGCATACAAAGGTGACTTTTTATGTCAATGGTGATTATGAAAAAACTTGGTACATCGGTCCGCCAGCACAAGACCACTATGGTCAAATTATGTTGTTGGAAACAGCCGATGGAAAAAGCACTGAACCGGTCATGATGCGCATTAAAGGTGTAAATGGAATCATTTCTCCAAGGTTTTTTGCAGATGCCAGAAAATGGATGTGCACAGAAATCTTTGCCTTAAGCCCAAATCAAATTAAATCTGTAGACATTAACCACCTTGAAAACCCAAGCCAAAGCTTTAAGATTGTTCAGAATCGAAACCGATTTGACGTTACTTCGCGCGGGTCAAAACTGCGTGTTGTCGACACCATGAACGTATACCGATACCTTCAAGCCTATCATAAAATACATTTTAACCTGGCCAATTTTGAATTGAATAAATCGGAATGTGCTGCCATGAAACGCTCAACCCCGTTTTGTGTCCTAACCTTGAAGGAAACCAGCGGAAAAACTACGAAATTGAAAATGTTCAGGATAAAAACCAAGGAACCCCAACGGGACGAATTTGGCGCCTGGGTCAACATGGATATGAATGTGTTTTGGTGTCAACTTCCGAATGGTTCGCTGGTGAAATGCCAATATTACGTATTCAACCCAATCCTACTGGGAAATGTCTATTTCCCATCCTTGACGCAATAAAATTAACAACATCTCCCGAGAGTTATGAACGCAATGGAATAAGTTTCCAAACTATTGTTATTTTTGTTTTCTCATTTACAGATTATGAACTTCATTACATCAAGTAGCACACTTCTAAGCCATCTTCAAAGCATTTCTGGCGCACTCAGCAGCAATACAAAAATGCCGATTTTAGATAATTTTCTGTTTTCTATTACCGGAAACACGTTAACGTTGTCCGCCACGGATTTAGAAACGACCATGATTACGCATTTTGAGGTGCAATCAGACGAAGATGGAAAAATTGCCATCCCAGCAAAACTGATTTTAGATGTGCTAAAAAGCCTACCAGACCAACCCTGCACATTTAGAATCAACATGGCTGACTTCATGGTTGAGATTACCTACGACAACGGTAAATCAAAAATGTCAGGCTTTAACAGCGAAGAATTCCCTAAAATGCCCGCAGTAGAATACGGAAGTTCCATTGAGTTAACAGGTGAAATCCTTTCCAGTGCGATTCAAAAAACCCTTTTTGCGATTGGAACCGACGAAATGCGCCCGGTAATGACAGGCGTTTATTGTCACTTTTCTCCAGAGGACATCACCTTTGTGGGTACAGATGCCCATAAATTGGTTCGATACAGACGTAAGGACATTACTACACAAAGTAACTCCGCCTTTATCATTCCTAAAAAACCATTGAATTTATTGAAGACAAACCTTCGAGGGGATGAAATGGTTAAACTGGAATACAACGAAACAAATGCAACCTTTACCTTTAATGACTTGACCTTGGTTTGTCGATTGATTGACGGTAAATACCCAAATTATGAGGCGGTGATTCCAAAAGAAAATCCAAACGTCCTTACCATTGACAGGTTGCAATTTTTAAACAGCTTGAAAAGGGTGTCCATCTTTTCGAATAAGTCTACCCATCAAGTGAAACTAAAGCTTGCCGGTTCTGAGCTTCAATTGTATGCTGAAGACATGGATTTTTCTAACGAAGCGAATGAAAGATTGACATGTAACTACGACGGTAATGACATGGAAATTGGTTTTAATTCTCGCTTTTTGGTGGAAATGCTTGCCAATTTAGAAATTGAAATGGTACAACTCGCCATGAGTGAACCCTCAAGGGCAGGATTGCTTACGCCGTCTGCCAGTCCAAACGTAAATGAAGACATCTTAATGCTGGTAATGCCAGTGATGCTTACTCGTCCATAATGTCACCTGAAAAACTCAACATTCGCAATTTAACCTTCGAGGAATTAAAAACAGCGGTTGTTGCGTTAGGTTTACCCGCATTCCGTACCCAACAAATCTATGAATGGCTCTGGAAAAAAAATGTAGGGACTTTTGATGACATGAAAAACCTTGGTAAGGGTGCAATAGACGCGCTTAACGAATTGTATTTCATAGATAGAATTTCGACCAAAGAAATCCAAACCAGCAACGACAAAACGCTAAAGTGTGCTTTTGAAACCTACGACCACAAAATCGTGGAAGGCGTTTTGATTCCAACGGCTACAAGAATGACCGCTTGTATTTCATCGCAAGTCGGCTGCAGCTTATCTTGTGCATTTTGTGCTACCGGTAAATTAAAATTGCTTCGGAACCTCACGCCAGGGGAAATCGTCGACCAAGTCGTCGAATTAAGAAACTTGGCACTGGAAAAATACGGGATTGCTTTGTCAAATATTGTTTTCATGGGAATGGGTGAACCTTTGCTAAACTATAAAAATGTAATTCAATCCATTGAAATCATGTCCGCTGAACGTGGACTTTTTATCAGCCCTAGGAGAATCACATTGTCTACAGCAGGCATCGCGAAAATGATTAAAAAACTAGGAGATGAGGAAGTTCGTTTTAACCTTGCACTTTCCCTACACGCCGCCACAGATGCAAAAAGAAGCAAGGTGATGGAAATCAACGATTCCAATGATTTGGAGTCCTTGCGAGATGCCCTCTCGTATTTTCACGAGAAAACACAGTCCAGGATTACGTTTGAATACATTTTATTCAAGGATTTTAACGATTCTCTGTCTGATGCAGCGGACTTGGCAAAGTTCTCAAGATGTGTACCGTGTAAAATCAATCTGATAGAATACAATCCGATTGGTGATCCCTTCTTTGAAAAAGCAAGCTTTGATAATACGCAAGCATTCTCAGAATTTTTGGAAGAAAAAAACATGATTGTCAACGTGCGAAGAAGCAGGGGAAAAGACATCGATGCTGCTTGTGGACAGCTTGCAAATAAAAATAAAATGGTTCTAAAAGCAGAGCAAAAGTAGCTTACAGAATTTCACGCAATTGGATCATGCTTTCCAAGGTCTCTGTTTCCCCATTCATTTTACAGAAAGTTTCATAGGTGGAGATGTATCTTCGAAGAATGCGTGTATTTGAAGAGGGCTCGAAAAATCCGCGCTGCGGTTTAATGTCCATTTCACTTAGAAAATCTGTCATGTGTTGACCATCGAACAGTACACCGTTGTTTGTTGGATTGATGTAAAAAAGCACCCCATAATCATTCTCAAGCTCTGATAGCATACCTAAATGGTTGTCATCCATCCAAGCCAATACAAATACATAAGGGAAATCAACGCCATAAATGGGTAAATCCAACTGATTGGCCAAGATGGAATAAAGGATTCCTACCGTAAGCGGATGGCCTATTTTAGATTCCAGTACTTTCTCAATGTCCAAGGACTCAATGAATGGAACGGTTTCTTGGGTTACTTGGAATCCGAGCACTTCGTAAAATACGTGGTTAAAAATTTTAACTTGTTCAAAAGAAGTCTGATTGTCATTCAGTTCCAACCAAATGGCCCTTCGAATTTCAGCAATTTTTTCAGAAACCTTCGCGTCATCCAAATACACATTGTGAAAGCGATTCAAGGTAATGATTCCATTTAGCAAATCCTTGTCATCCGATTTTTTCCAAGCGTCCAATGATTTATAGAGTTCTTCGCAACGAAGTTCCTTGCAAATTTCTTCTGCCCTCTGTTGTTGTAAATCTTGCCTATTGTCTGCTATGATTTTCTCAAGGATTGGCAGCACTCGAATGCGTTCAGCTTTGATCAAAGACTTTATGACACAAAAGATTTTCTCATCTGGATCTTCCAGAAGCGAAACAAGGGCATTTAATTTTTTTACGGAAATAATCACGGTGTAAAAGTATTTGCGCAGCACCTACGAAAACTTCGAAGGAAAAATGTTTATCCATAATATAATGTTAATTGGGATGTAACCATTCCGAATTTAGGACGTTAAAAAACCTCAGAAATCAAATGAGCTATGCTACAGGTTATTTGAAGGAAGGGGGGCAGTGCCCCCTTTTTTTATATCTTTGAAATTCAAAAAAACATTCAAAATGAAAAACCTTACCTTTTTACTCTTACTTGCAATCTTTACAAATTGTGGAACGACCAAAAAACAATCAAAAAAAGACACAGCCACCCAACTGGTGAGTGCCACCGTAGGAATTATCCATGTGAATGAAGAGGGTTGTCCACTGTACATCGAGGTTACTTCTGCATTAAACAACAATCAAACGGTACCTTTTGGCAAGGCTTATCCTTTGAATTTGGCAAACAACATGAAGAAGAAAGGCTTAAAAGTTGAGTTTACCTATACGCTATCTAAAGCCATGCAACCTGAAGGATGTACGGCAGATGCAGTCATTCAATTGAATGAAATCAATGTAATTCCTTGATTTTCATAAAGTCCATACACAAATAACTCAGCGCTTTCCCAACAATTCTGTTTTCCATTTCATTACATGGTGCTGCTTCGGTGAGGTGTAGGTATGAAATTTTTGCTGGATCAACGGATAAAAGCAATCCACGAATTTGGTCTAAGCCCCAACCTGATGGTGAATGGGCCGAGGAAGGCATGTTTTGAATGCAATCCATGTCAATTTCGAGCCCTATGTTTTGATCTTCTGACATCGCCTTGACGAAATCATTTTGGAGGTTTCTTTCACCGGTCAGGTAATCTTCATAAAAAGTCGCAAACACATTTTGATCGGCCATGAAATCGGCCATGAACGAATTCAAATAATAGACATGCAGACCCAGGACAGCATAGGACGTTAAGATTTTCTCTGCCATGGCATACGAAAAAGAATTCCCACTGTGCCTTCTGTCTGTTTCACGGCAATCTGCGTGGGCATCTACATTTATGACGGACGAAGTGTTTTTTGTTTTAGAAGCCCAACGCATCAGCGGAAGTGCATTGTTATGTCCGCCGCCAATCACAACAGGAATTTGATCTGCAGTGACATTGTCAAGCAATATGGTTTCAATGAAATCATCCAATTCAGATACCCAACCGCTTGCATCGAAAGCATCCAAAGGGGAAGGACCAACCGATTTCACACAACCTAGAAGGGAAAAATCTTGCCCTTGGTATTGCATGGGAAGGAAACAGTTCAAGAAGGCATCGAAAGCATTTTCAGCACCTAGCCGACCATAATTGGCATATGGACCTATCGATTCAGAGATGCCTAAAATTTTAAAACGCGTCTGCACAACCGCATTTGGTAGGTAATCGCCCACTTTGTATTCACCTTCACGCGAGGAAAATGAAAGTTCATTCAAGTACGCTTGAAATGGAATGAAGATAAAGTTACCGTTCGATGATTTCATAAACTTTCAATTTTTCAACGATCCAACCGGGTGTGCGCATGGGTTTTAACTGAGGGGTGGATACAAAAACCAAGGTGGTTTTTGCTTCTGTGATTTTCACGTTGCTTTCATTCCAAATTTCGTAGTGAAATTCCAAGGAGGCATTGTTGAGTTTTACCAATTGTGTAGTAAGGGTCAAGAGGTTGTCATATTTTGCGGGAAGCAAATAATTGATTTCCAAACTTTTTACAGGCAAAAGGATTCCCATTTGTTCGAGTTCACTGTAGACGATTCCAATCATTCTCAGGCACTCCACTCTTCCCATTTCAAGGAACGCTGCATAGTTGCCATAATAGCAATATCCCATTTGATCGGTTTCGCTGTAACGAACCCTGAATTTTATCGAATTTTGGCAGTGTAAATCCACCCTCGAAATTAAGATTTTATTTTGTTATTAAGGAAAAAAGAGTACTTTTGGCGTCCGCTTCTTATTTCACAGCGTCGTTTTTTTTCTTGCCCTCCACAAGTAAAAAAAAGATAAAAGTCAATAGCAATTTGACTTTTTTAATAAGATTTTTATGTGGATATTTGTTCACTCGAAATTAACGATACATAACATTTAGTTAACATTGCTAAAAGTTTGTATTACAAGATATTAGTGTTATACTGTTAAAAGTTTTTTTATTATGTTAAAGGATCACGAAACGACATGGAAAGCATGTTTGAATGTCATTAAAGACAACATTTCATTACAAGCTTTTAAAGTGTGGTTTGAACCAATCATCCCTGTGAAATTGGAAAAGAGCATCCTTACGATACAAGTTCCTTCGCACTTTTTTTACGAGTGGTTGGAGCAGCATTACATCGGATTGCTCAGCAAGGTTATTAAAAAAGAAATTGGTTCAGAAGCAACGCTGGAATACAGCATTGTAATGGAAAGCAACAACCGTAATGCAACGCCTTACACGGTAAAACTTCCTACGCAAAACTCAAATGCCACCCGAAACACTCCAGTAAACGTTCCCATAGGCGCAACAGAGCATCAAATCCGTAACCCATTCATCATCCCAGGATTAAAGAAAGTGAACATTGAGTCTAACCTAATGCCCATTTTTACTTTCGAGAATTTTATTGAAGGAGATTGCAACCGTTTGGCACGTGCATCAGGATACGCGGTATCCAACAAGCCTGGCGGTACAGCCTTTAATCCTTTGTTAATTTATGGAGGCGTAGGACTTGGAAAAACGCACCTTGCCCATGCCATAGGCATTTCAATTAAGGAACAACATCCCAACAAAACGGTTCTTTACGTGCAATCAGAAAAATTTGCGCATCAATTCATCGATGCCATTAAGAACCAAACCACCAATGATTTCATCCATTTTTACCAAATGATGGACGTATTGATCATTGATGATGTTCAATTTTTTGCAGGCAAAGAACGTACACAAGATGTGTTCTTCAGCATTTTCAACCACCTTCACCAAAATGGCAAACAAATCATTTTAACCTCTGACAAAGCACCGGTTGAAATGCAAGGAATGGAACAAAGGTTACTTTCTCGTTTCAAATGGGGATTAAGTGCGGACCTAACCATCCCAGATTTAGAGACCAGGATTGCCATTTTAGAAAAGAAAATGTACGGAAGTGGCATAGAGCTACCGAAAGAAGTTGTAGAATACTTGGCTTACTCCATTAACACCAATGTTCGAGAAATTGAAGGCGCACTGAACACTTTGTTGGCGCAGGCTTCCTTGAATAAAAAATCCATCAACTTGGAATTGGCCAAGCAAATGGTTGACAAATTTGTCAAAAACACCGCACGCGAAGTTTCCATTGAATACATTCAAAAAATTGTATGTGATTATTTCGATCTTCCAATCGAAATGTTGAAATCGAAAACCCGCAAGCGCGAAGTGGTTCAAGCGAGACAAATCAGCATGTATTTCTCAAAGAAAATGACAAAATCTTCCTTGGCAAATATCGGTGCGCATTGTGGTGGTAAAGACCATGCTACCGTTTTGCATGCTTGCAGAACCGTTGTCAACCTTTCTGAAACAGACAAACAATTTCGTCATTACCTAGACGAATTGGAGAAGAAATTAACCCTTCATTAACCAATTGAGGTACACATGTACCTAACCATTACCCACAAAACGGAGCTTGCATTCGTAGAAAGCAAATCAAAATTCATTGGGATTCTCTTTCCATGCCCTCATCTAGATGCATTTAAAGCTGAATTAGCGAACGTAAAAACCACCTACCCCAACGCTTCCCATTATTGTTCCGCAGGTATTTTTGGAAACCCTTTTTCTCACCGATCATCTGACGACGGAGAACCTTCTGGATCCGCCGGAAATCCGATGCTTGGACAACTTCGCGCAGCAAACCTTGTGAATGTTGCTTGCATAGTAGTTAGGTATTATGGCGGAACAAAATTAGGCGTGCCCGGTTTAATTAAATCATACAAAGCAGCCTGTTTTCAAGCCATTGAACAAACTGAACGCATTCCATTTGTCAAAAAAAACATCCTCGAAATACGCGGGAACTATGAAATGCTTATGCGTTTTTACAGTAAAAATCACAAAAAAGGGTGGGAAATGAAGACCCTAACCCTTGCATCGGAAATGGTCATACATGCCCTTCTCGAAGCGGAAGCTATGGAAGATTTCAAAAATAACTTAACTTTATTTCCGCTTTTGGAATTTGACGTAGTCCCTGAAAATCAATAAGATGTGTTATAGCAACTCAAGTACTTCGACCAATGTTAGCTTAGGTAAAAAATTCAATCGACCGGTTGACCATTTGCCTGATACACCCCCCTTGCACTTTGTCTCTGGTTTTCATTTCCCAAAATGGAGAATCGTTACCCAGGAGGCGATAGAAATCATGCAATGGGGACTTATTCCACGATGGTTTAAGGATGTAGATTGGAAAAGCATCGCATCCAAAACACTCAACGCCAGAATAGAAACCCTAGCCGAAAAACCGAGTTTTAAACATTTGATAGCCTCCCAACGTTGCATTGTTCCATCGAATGGATTTTTTGAGTGGCAGACCAGGGGAAAGGAAAAAATACCTTATTTCATAGCGCCAAAAGACGAGGAATTGTTTTGCATGGCGGGACTTTTCGACCAATGGACCGCTCCCGACACGGGTGAAACAATGCGTTCCTTTACCATCCTAACCACCGAGGCCAATGAACTTATGGCCGAAATTCACAATGAGAAAAAAAGAATGCCTTATGTATTGAAACCAGAAGACTGTTTAAACTACCTAGAAAACAGCCATTTACCGATTAATTTTTCGGATTTCCCTTTGATTTTGGAGGAAGAAATGCATGCCCATCGCATTGATAAGAAACTCCTTTTGTCTGAAAACGCAAACCAAGAAGCTGTGAAAGCAATTTTTGTTGATAATATTGGAGAACAAAGTAGCCTATTCTAGCTAGATGATATTAATTTTGTGAAGTTGTAACCATGAAAATTACCCATCTTCTTTTTATTCTTCCTTTCTTTTTTTGCGGATGCATAGAAATCATTGATGACATCACGGTACACAATGATGGAACGGGCTCCTTTAAGTATTCCATTAACCTAAGTTCCAGTAAAATAAAGGTAAATTCCATTTTAGCTTTGGACAGTCTGAATGGAAAAAAAGTCCCTGACATGGGAGAGATTGTGGAAAAAATTCAAACCTTTAAAAATACCTTGGAAACACAACCTGGGATCTCAAATGTCAAGACTGAATTCAATCAAGTTGAATTTATTCTGAAGGTTTCGTGTGATTTTACCAACGTAGTTGCTTTGCAAAATGGGATAAAAGAAACCCTTGTGGCAATAAGCAAGGAGAAAAATACCGAGATCTACAATTCAAATTGGATTACTTGGGATGGCAAAACCCTTAGCCGTTTGATTCCCAACGCCATTGCTGTAAAAGCCAAAACCTATGAAAACTCAGACATGGATTTATTGAAGAACGGGAGCTACACAAGCATTTCACGCTTTGACCGTGCCATCGATAAAACCACCAATGTGAATGCTAAAATTAATCCTTCGAAAACAGCTACCATGCTTCGTGTCAACACGTATGATTTACGTCAAAACAATCACCTGATCGAGAATACCATATCTTTAACGCCTAACTAGGTATGAAACAAACCCTTATTGTACTTTTTTCCTTTGTATGGCTGCATTTGAATGCCCAAAAATCTGAGCAAATCATCCCCCAGGAAGCCGTTACTGTTTTTAGCATCAACAACATCAGCTTGCTGCAAAAAGTCACCATCGATGAATTGATCGAATATGACTTCATGGATGAAATCCACCAAGAATTGTTTGACGGTTCCACCGATCAGAAGTCTTTGAAAGACGCGGGGATAGATTTTGACCAACGGTTAAACATATTTTACGGAAAAAACCTTAAGTATGAGCTTTCTGGATTCACCTTCGGACTGAAAAACAAAACCGATTTGTTCAAGGTGTTTGATGATTTCGACGCCATGGAAAGTCCGTATAAAAATGTGGATGTTTACGGATCCTTCTTCAATAACTTAATTATCCAAAACCAAGCTGCCATTTTGGTGCGAGTTGAACCCCTCGAGTCACATGTCTTGGAGGTGACAGATTCCATTTGGTATTCCCGGGGGAATCTTTCTCCTTATTATGCTGATTTTGAGAATGGGGAAGACAATCCGGATGATAATGTTATGAATCAGGAAATTGACATGGACATCCTTACCAAAAACTACAATGAAATGAGGGACAGTGTTCAATTTATCCTTCAGAATGCCTACTTCAAAGAGGTGATGGAAGGATTGTTCGTACAACGTAAATCACTTTATTCCCAAGCGCCCCAGTTTCAAGAACAGTTAACACATACGACAGAAGGTATTTTCTATATGGACAATGCACGTAATTTTGAAAAAACAAATAACCTATGGTATTTGAAAACCGTCCTTCCTTCCCTGTATACCGACATACAGGAAATTTATGAAGGCAATATAATTGTTGGTGACCTCATCCTTAAGGACCACAACATCGAATTTCAAATTACAGCAAAATATGGCGAGAAATTAGGTTCGATTTACCAGGAAATGAACGATTCTAAATTCGATAAGAACATAACAAAATACATCAAAGAGGACCAAGCTGCTTATTTCACTTACAACATAAACTTGCGCAAAGCTTATGACAAAGCGTTTGAGGTGATTGTTCCTATTTTGAGCAAGGAGAAAAACCAGGACATCTCGATGAATGTATTGTTCTTGAAATTAGCAAATGAATTTGTAAACAAAGATGCCCTGTTCAACACCTACAAAGGAAGCATGTTCGGAACCTTTAACGGAATTCAAAAAGTAAAAACCAAAAAAATCGAATTCTTTTACGATGAAGTCACCTTTGAATATGGGGAAAGAACTTCAGAAGCAGAAGAAGACATGCCCATTTTCACGTTGGGATTCACGACCGACCGTCCCGACATCCCAGAATTGGTTCTTTCACACCTAAGCCAAGTAACCAGTAAATTCGAGAAAAAGGAAAATTATTGGATTTATAACAACGCGATTTTTGAATCGGCACCGGTTTACCTCATCAATAAAAACGGTTTGTTGATTGTTACCAATGACAAAGATTTGGCAGACAACCATTCCAACGGCTATGGCGCTGAATCGATTTCAAAAAAAGCGGTAAAAGCCATCAAGAACTCAGGATTTATGACGGCTGCTGCAGACATCAAAATTGCCGCAAGCAAATTCCCGACAGACTTGTTACAACCAGAACAACAAAGATTGATTGAATCTCTGAAAGGAAAATCGGGAAATATGAAACTCACTTCCTCTGATACCTCCAGTAACCAAACCAATGTTTCCTTGGTGTATTCGTATGAAGGCCAAGAAAATTCCGGGAAACATTTATTGGATTTGTTAAACACAATGTATTTGCTGACCAAGTAAGTGAAAAACATAAACAAAGGATTTTTTTTCATCATCTTAACCCTGTTTTTAGGGGCAATTCTCTATTTCCGAAATGATTTGTTTTTAGGTAAGCAATCCCCCAGAATGGTCGACCGTTTGCCGCATGCAGATGTGTTGGCAAGGGTAAAATTTCTTGACCTCTCGAAGGAATTGAACGCCATTCTGTTCAAATACAAATTGCCTATACGTGAATTTGCGGCCCCCGATTTTCTTTTAAGTCAGGCGAAAAACAGTGGTTTGGATGTGCAAAAGAACGTATACATCTTCGCGTCCAAAGACCAGTCCGAATGGGGAGGAATGGTTTCTGTGACGGACAGCGCTAAAATCATTGATGCCGTGGACCGATTTCGAAAAAACACCCAAGTGTTGGATTCATCGGAAAACGGGATTCGGATTTTTCATTTTCCTGAAATGAACCTCAGTGTTTCCTATGAAAATTCGTACTTACTCATTTATTCAGGCAACTTACTCAAAAAAAGATTGGCTGAAATTCATGATTCTGAATACGGTAACATCAGAAGTTCATGGAAAAAGTTTCTGGCCCTTAAAAAATTCAATCAAGAAAAGTTGGTGGTCTTTTTATCTGGAAAACCCTTGAAAGACTATGGGTTTGACTACGCCTTGTTCGCCCATGACAATGATACCTTGAATGTGAATGTTAAGTTTTACCTGGCAAGTAAGGATGCCCTCGGATACACCTTAAAGACAAATGGAAGAGGCCTGCCCTTGGGAAATGAAAAATCAAAATCCATCGAATTGCATCTAAACAAGCCATTTTTACCCGGTAAATCAGGGGATGCGCTGAAGAAACAATTGGTCACCATGGGAAAAAAAATAGGATTTCCTACCCTCGCGTTTTTAGATGCCTGGGAAGGCGATTTGTCCTTTCGAGAAGGGGGAACGGTAAAATCCAAACAACGAATCATTGTTTCTGAATTGGATGAGGATTTCAATGTTCGCGAAGTGACAAAATTTCAAGACATCGAGGTGCCTGGGTACTCGATTGCATTTAACATGAATGAAAAGGGACCTCAATTTATAAACACCTTGTTTCAAAAAGGATTGCTCCGAACGGAAGAAAATAAGTTGCGGTTTTTGTTTTCACCATTGCTCACCTTGCGAAAAATGGACAGTTATTATTTCTTCACTTCTTCTTTGCGCACGCCTAAGTTGGTTGATCAATCTGAAAATCATGTGCAATGGAATTATGAAGGGAGTCCATTTCGAGTGGACCTCAAAAAAGCATCTCCTCAAGGAATTGAAGGTACCCTGATGCTTCCTGCAAAACAATTGATTTTGAAACTGCAAAAACGAAATGCTAAAAAATCAATCGGCAGTATTTTCTAAAGCGAAGTCGATGTTTAAATAGGTATTTTTTACCTCTTCAAGAATGCTTAGCACTTCCTCCAGTTCTGAAGATGTCACCAAACGGGTTTTGAAATCTTTAAAATGTGGAATTCCTCTGAAGTAATTTCCATAGTGACGTTTCATTTCTGCAATGCCAACCTTGTTTCCTTTCCATTTGATGCTCATTGCCAAGTGATCTTCCACAGCGGAAACACGCGCATCCATGGTGGGAGGGTCTATCATAATCCCTGAATTCACATAGGTTTTAATTTCGTTAAAAATCCATGGATACCCAATCGAAGCGCGACCAATCATAACGCCATCGACACCATACCTTTCCTTGAATTCCTTTGCTTTTTGTGGCGAATCAATGTCTCCATTTCCAAAGATGGGAATGTGCATTCTCGGATTGTTTTTCACTTCGCCTATCAGCGTCCAATCTGCGTCGCCCTTGTACATCTGTTTTCGGGTTCTTCCATGGATGGAAAGTGCTTCAATGCCAATGTCCTGCAAACGTTCCGCATTGTCGACAATGTTTTTTGTTGAATCGTCCCAACCCAATCGGGTTTTAACGGTAACGGGAATTTTCACTGCGTTTACAACCGCCTGGGTCATTTTCACCATCTTCGGGATGTCTTGTAAAATACCAGCTCCGGCACCTTTGCATGCGACTTTTTTCACGGGACAACCATAATTGATGTCCAATAAATCCGGGTTAACTTTTTCGATGATTTCTGCTGCGTGTACCATGCTTTGAATGTCAGAACCAAAAATTTGGATGCCAATGGGTCTTTCATATTCGAAAATATCCATCTTTTGGACACTTTTCGCTGCGTCTCGAATCAAACCTTCAGAGGAGATAAATTCTGTGTACATTAAATCTGCACCATGTTTTTTACACAAGGCACGAAAAGGAGGATCGCTTACATCTTCCATGGGGGCAAGCAACAGCGGAAAATCGCCCAATAAAATATCCCTGATTTTTACCATTACAAGAAAAGAGAAGGGTTTTTTTCTTGCATTTGCTTGAGGTATTTTTTGAGGTCCTGCTCTTTGTCTTTTCGAAGGATCATGAGCATGCCATCGGATTCAACTACAATCGTATCTTGGATGCCATCGAGCAATACCACTTTATCTTTTGGCAAATGAATAAGGCAATTGTTTGTATCGAACATAAACACATGGTCACCTACAATGGCATTTTGGTTTTCATCCAACTTCATGTGGTCGATCAAACTTCCCCAAGTACCCAAATCGCTCCAATCAAAATCTGAAAGTACGACGGAGACGTTTTTCGCATGTTCCATTACGGCAAAATCGATGGATATGTCTTCACACGCCGCAAAGGCATTTTTCATGAAGCCTATCTCTGCCTCTGAATTGTACACTTGGGTATTTTTACAAAATACATCGAACAAATCGGGTTGAAACGAATGCAATGCATTGAGAATGGTTTCGGCTTTCCAAATGAAAATACCGGAATTCCAGACATAATTTCCAGCCGCGACGAATGCTTTGGCGGTTTCTAAATCTGGTTTTTCACAAAAACGATTCACCGCATGCACATCACCCGCGGTTACTTGATCTGCAGTAAATTCTATGTATCCATAGCCCGTATCGGGTCTTGAAGGTTGGATTCCTAAGGTAACCAATTGTCCTTTTTCGGATTCATTGAGCGCAACATCCACCAAGGATTTAAAACGTTCGATTTGCACAATTAAATGATCAGAAGGCGAAATCACGAGGTTTGCCTGAGGGTTTAAATCATAAATCTTTGCAGCGGCAAAGGCAATGCAAGGAGCTGTATTTTTTCTTTCCGGTTCGCAAATTACCTGAAGGGCGGTCAATTCGGGCAATTGTTCCAACACCAAGTCTAGGTAAGATTCATTGGTAAGCACATAGATGTTCGACACCTCAGAGATTTTTTCCATTCTTTCGAAGGTGAGCCTCAATAAGGACTTCCCGATGCCGAGGACATCTAAAAACTGTTTGGGCTTATGTTGGGTAGACATCGGCCAAAAACGGCTACCTACCCCACCGGCCATGATTAAACTATAGGTATTCTTCATCATCGTCTAATTTTATTACGGTTGCCAATACGTGGACCAAATAGACCTTTCCGGTTGAGACTTCGGTGCATTCATACCTGGTTCGCCGTTTGTTCCCCTTTTCAAAAGCTTTGTTATTGAGCACAAATTTACTGCTTTTTGGTAGTTTTTCGAGTATCACCTGCCCATGAATGGGTTGATCATACGCTTGTAATATCCTACTCAAGTCTACGTCGGTGCAAGAAGAAGCTTTGAGTTCATAATGCGACTTTTTTAAACTTGCATTCAATTCCTTAGGCAATTCCGGGTGGTCTAGGATCAAGTCTATTAAGGTTCGGTAAGCCAATTTCCATTCAATTCCATGCGGCGCCACTTTCGTTCCGTACTTCACAAAGGTATGGTAGTGAGCAAATTCGTGTAAGGTGGTGAGTAAAAAGGCATAGGGATTCAAATCTCCGTTTACGGTAATCTGAGGTTTCCCTTCCGTTCCCCGCACCCGAAAATCTCCCCATTTGGTTTTTCTCCCTTTTACGATTTTAAAATGAACATTGGATTCAAGCAACAATTGAGAAATCACCCCTGTAAATGCAATGGGTATGTATTTTTCAAAGACATCTTGATATTTTGCTGCTTTATTCTGAATCATTGTCAAAGATAGGAATCCCGTCGCTTGTAGATGGTGTCTGTAAAAATTAATACTAACTTTAACCACGTGAAAATGATTAAAAATATTGGGATTTATTTCCTCATGATGGGATGGGTGCTTCGTCGTCCTAGAAAATTCGGGATTTTCTGGAAGATGCTTATGAGTGAAGTTCATTTAATTGGCATCAACTCAATTCCCATTGTGGCATTGATGTCGACCTTTATGGGAGCGGTCATTTCACTTCAAACGGCTTCGAACATGGACAGCCCATTGTTGCCAGATTACACCGTAGGGTACATCACCCAATCCAGTGTGATTTTGGAATTTTCACCCACCATCATTTCGCTTATTTTGGCAGGTAAGGTTGGGTCCAACATCGCCTCTGAAATAGGAACGATGCGCATCACCGAACAGATTGATGCCTTAGAAATCATGGGCGTAAATTCCTTGAATCATTTGATATTGCCTAAAATTGTGGCCTCCATTTTATACTTCCCCATCTTGGTGATTTTTTCAATGTTTCTTGGCATGTTTGGTGGTTACATCGCGTTGATAGTTTCAAATTTAACAAATACTGAAACCTATGTTTTGGGATTAAGGTCCTGGTTTGAAGTCTCTAATGTTTGGTATGCACTCACCAAAACCGTAGCTTTTGGATTCATCATCGTTTCCATTTCTTCGTTTTATGGATATTATGTTAAAGGAGGTTCTTTGGATGTTGGACGTGCCTCGACCAAAGCCGTCGTAATCAGCAGCGTGGTAATCCTAATCGCGAATTTTATCATTACGAAATTGATGCTTCTATAAAATGATTACGGTACAAAACATCAACAAGTCCTTTGGTAAACAGCAAGTTTTGTTTGACATAAACGCGCAGTTTGAAACGGGGAAAATCAATTTAATCATTGGACAATCTGGACAAGGAAAATCGGTTTTGGCGAAATGCATGGTTGGACTTCACGAAGTAGATTCAGGCAACATCCTTTTTGACGGCAGGAATTTTTCGGAAATGAATTTGACGGATCGAAGTGAGATACGACAAGAAATTGGAATGTTGTTTCAGGGCAGCGCTTTGTTCGACTCCTTGACCGTGGAGGAAAATGTAGGATTCCCTTTGACGATGTTTAAAAACTTAACCAAAAAAGAGCTAAGCCATCGCGTAGACTTCTGTTTGGAACGTGTAAACCTCGCCGGTAAAAACAAACTTTATCCTTCGGAATGTTCCGGGGGTATGCAAAAACGCGTAGGCATTGCACGTGCCATCGCCATGAATCCAAAGTACTTGTTTTGCGATGAACCAAATTCAGGATTAGACCCCAAAACATCCATCTTAATAGACGCGCTGATCAAAGACATTACCTATGAATATGGCATGACCACCGTAGTGATTACCCATGACATGAACAGTGTAATGGAAATTGGTGACAACATACTTTTCATTTACCAAGGTCAAAACTGGTGGAGCGGTGATAAAAACAGCATCATTACCACCGACAATCCAGAAATTGTCAACTTCGTTTACGCTTCGGAGTTCATGAAAGAGATTCGTCATTCCTTGAAAGCGCAAATTCGCTAGCATTCAAATGCGTTCCGCAGGATTATACAAGCAAATCCTCCTCAACGGGTTTGCTACTTTTCATTTCTTTTGTATCTTTGCCATCCAATTTAGCTCAAAGGAGATAAATATTGTGACATGCGGATGTGGTGAAATTGGTAGACACGCTAGACTTAGGATCTAGTGCCGAGAGGTATGCGGGTTCGAGTCCCTCCATCCGCACCAACAAGGTCTCGTTAAAATAGCGGGGCCTTTTTTTTTGAAAATTTTATTGAAAAAACTATGCAAGTAAGTAGACAAAACCTTGATGCACAAAACGCATTGTTAAAAGTTGAAATCGAAAACAAGGATTACGCAGAAAAAGTGCAAAAATCGCTTGACAAACACAGAAAAACAGCAAAAATACCAGGTTTTCGTCCCGGAACCGTTCCCTTAAGCCTCATTCAAAAAAAATACGGAAAGGCCGTACTCGCGGAGGAGCTCAACAAACTTTCAAACGAAGGGGTATCGAACTTCATACGTCAAAACAACATTGAGATCCTTGGTCACCCGATTCCCAAAATGGACGCCGATGTCGTTGGAGACTTCGACCGTCCAGATCAATTTGAATTTATCTTCGAAATTGGTTTGGTGCCCACTTTTGATTATCACTCTGTGTTGAAGGAAGGCATTGAATACAATACCGTTCGCGTGGATGACAACCTTGTTACCCAACAAATTGAGGACATCCAACGACGCTATGGAAAACTCGTCAACGCTGAACATGCCGAAGCAAAAGACATGGTTTTAGGTCAGTTGGTTGAATTAAACGAGGATGGTACAGTCAAAGAAAATGGTGTAAAACACAATACCACGGTGAGCTTGGAATACCTTGACAATCCAAAAGGAATCGAAGTGTTGCTTGGAAAGAAAAAGGAGGATGTCGTACGTTTAGACCCTGATTGGGTATCGAAAAATGAAGAAGACAAAATTTCTTTACTGGGCATCAAAGCCGAAGACCTTCCCAATGTTGGCAATTCTTTTCAATTCACAGTTACCGAAGTAAAACGAATGGAAAAAGCCGAGATGAATGAAGAATTATTCGCGAAGCTTTTTAGAGAAGGAGAAATTACGGACGAAACAGGTCTCAGGGCGCGGGTACACAAAGACCTTGAGCAAATGTTCGAGCAAGATGCGGACCGTTTGCTTACGCGAAAAGCCTATGATTTATTGGTGGAAAAAGTAGAAATGAATTTTCCAGAAACTTTTTTGAAGAAATGGATAAAAATGAGTTCGGAGAATCCAATCTCAGATGAAGACCTCAACAAAGAATTTGATGGCTATTTGAAATCACTCAAGTGGCAAATGATCCAAACCCGGATTTTTAAGGATGCAGAAATCAGAATTTCCAACGAAGAAGTAATCACATTTACCAAAGGATTGATGTTGAACAACTACGCGCAGTATGGAATTCCTGCACCTGAAGATGCTGAATTGGAAGCGTCTGCAAGGAACATGCTTAGCAACAAAGAACAAGCAAATGGGATTTATGATCAATTGGCTGAACAAAAATTAACCTCTTTTTTCAAGTCCAACATGAGCCTAAAAATGAAACCCTTAACCTACGAGGTGTTTGTTCAAGAACTCAAAAAATAATTATTTCCAATCCAATAGCTGAAGAGGTCCTGTCGCTTTTTGCGTGGCGTATTTCAATTGAATTTCCCTAAGGATGATTTGAATGCTAGTTGTTTTGTGTGTCTTGTGGGCAAAAACCCCTAAGATTTCCCTGGCAGGCATCCCATAGTTTGATTGTAGGCTTTTCAACTTCCCTGCATCCATTTTTGGCGATGCGTAGTTGGCAGGAATTAGGGTGTATCCTCCGTTGATGTTGACCATGTCGACCAATATCTCTAAACTTCCCCCAATGTAATCCCACTCGATGGGGTCGACGGCATCTTTGAGGTTACAAAAATTGACCATTTGTGTACGCAAACAATTCCCTTTGCTCAACAACCACGGCTGTAAATTCGTGAGCGACTCTATGGCTATTTCACCCGTTGAATCTTCATTCGTGTAAATTTTGATTTCCTCTTGGTACAAGGGAATGCTGCGGTGCCGAGGGTCCGAATAAGGCCCAGCGAAAATCGCCAAATCTACCTTATTTGTTTCCAGTGCCAAAAGCAGTTCTTCGGTACGGTATTCCATGAAAAGCAATTTTGCATTGGGCAATGCCTTTCGCAATCCCAAAAAAACATCCGATAACAAATAGACCGCAATGGTGGGAATGACCCCAATCCTGATTTCTTCGAAAACCTTTCCCGACATTTTTTCATTCAATTGGGTTATTTTGTCGTTTTCATTCAGGATTTCACGCAAAATCGGAATGACGGATTGACCATATGGCGTAAGGGTAAGGGGTTGTGTCACACGGTCAAAAACAGGATGTCCCAATTGTTCTTCGGCCTTTTTTACTTGCATGGATAAGGTAGGTTGGGTGACAAAACACCTTTCACTCGCACGTAAAAATTGCAGTTCCTCACTTAACACTACCAGGTAGCGCATCTGTTGTAAAGAAATCATATTGATAATTTTGATTCAAATATAAAAAGTATTGATTAATTCTATAGCGCTTTGCGTATAAATTTGCTGGCCGTAAAGAAATGAACAAGAGACTTTGAAATTTTGTTTTTAATTCATTGCGTGTGGGATTGTTTCCTACTTTTGTTTCGTAACCTTAAAAATCAAATAAAATGTCAACATTAGTTGGAAAAAAAGCTCCGTCTTTCAAAGCATCGGCGGTCGTTAATGGGGGAGAAATCGTAAATGATTTTTCATTGGACCAATTTATTGGTAAGAACCATGTATTGTTCTTCTTTTACCCGAAAGATTTCACCTTCGTATGCCCATCTGAATTGCATGCATTTCAAGCGGTATTAGGAGATTTTGAAGCACGTGGGGTAAAAGTTGTAGCTTGTTCTACAGACACTGAGGAGTCGCATTGGGCTTGGTTACAAACCCCTAAAAACAAAGGTGGAATTGAAGGCGTTACCTATCCAATTGTAGCGGATACGAGCAAAACCATTTCAGAGTCCTTTGGGGTTTTGGCTGGTGAGTATGACTACGACATGGATGGAAATTTATCTGCAAATGGACCTATGATTGCGTACAGAGGATTGTATTTAATTGACAAATCGGGTACGGTTATGCACCAATTGGTTAATTTTTTCCCATTGGGAAGAAACGTAGACGAAGCCTTAAGAATGGTGGACGCATTGCAATATTTTGAAGAACATGGTGAAGTTTGTCCTGCCAACTGGCATAAAGGGGACACTGCAATGAAAGCGACCTTTGAAGGCGTTGCAGACTACCTTACAAATCATTAATCAAAGATTTAAAAGCCACCTTAGGGTGGCTTTTTTTATGCATTCAACTTTCAATAACAATTCAGTGTGGAAATCTAAAGCGATACCCTTGAATACATTTACAAGCAAAGAATTAATTTTAGCCTGAAAAATTTTTTTACATGAAAAATAAAATGAAGATATTCTTTACCTCATTGTTCCTCCTTGCGAGCAGTGTGTACATTTTTGCCCAAGGAAGTTTTGGGGGAGACAGCGCGACGGCAGGTACGGAAGCGACTGCGGAAAAAGTACAGAAAGTTGCGGAGGTTTCTGCATTCAGCTTCTTAATGAAAGGCGGCGTATTCTTGATTCCCATCATTCTATTGTTGTTTTATACCTTGTATGTCATCATTGAACGATCCCTATACCTTCGTCGTGTGACTAAATTTGATTCAAAAATCATGGACAGCATCCGCCCCCACATGCTCAAAGGAAATTTTAAGGATGCCCTGGGAACGATTCAAAGCAATGACACTGCCTATGGGAATGTACTTAAGGAAGGATTGGCCTGTATCGATTCAGACAAAAAAGCATCGGAAGTAGAGTCCAACATGGACAAAGTCGCAAACATTGAGATTGGTAAAATGGAGAAAAACATGGGCAGCTTGGGACTGATTGCGGGCATTGCACCCACCGTTGGTTTCATCGGTACCATTTCAGGGGTTATTAAAATCTTCTATTCCATTTCCATCACAGAAAACGTTTCCATTGGTAACATTTCCGGAGGTCTTTACGAAAAAATGATTTCTTCTGGAGCAGGTTTGATCGTAGGTATTATTGCGTATGCAGGTTATCACATCCTTAACGCCGTAATTGATGCCTATGCTTTACGCATTCAACAAGTGAACTTGGAATTCATCAAATCTACACAACCCTAGGTTATGGCCATCAAGCGAAATAAACGTTTTCACATCGAGGTTGCTACCAGTGCCTTGAGTGACATCATGTTCTTTTTATTGCTATTTTTCTTGATCATATCCACCTTGGCAAATCCCAATGTTATCAAGGTGCCATTGCCAGAATCCAAAACAACCACCAAGACGAATAAGCAACATTTAACGCTTACGGTTACCCAAGACAAACATTATTTTCTCGACAAGCAAGAAGTACAATTCTCGGAACTTGAATCCATGTTGGTAAGCAAGACCAATGAATTAAACGACAAAACGGTGATTTTACGCATCCCTTTTGATTCTGATGTACAAGAATTGGTCGATTTACTCCGCATTGGAATGGACAACAATCTTAAAGTTATCATTGCCACCAAAGGCGATAATTAATTTTCAAAGATTCAGTAGACAAAATCCACAAAAAAGTAACATACGCCATTATCATAGATAACACAAGTGGCAGCAATGGTATTTGAATCATAACCCTTTTCAAGGAAGAAGGTATTGTGTAACAAACTTCTTTGGGTACATCGGTGCATAAATGATGATTCCCAACACGTGATCATATGATCCGCCAACTCCTCATAGGTTTCAAATTTATAGGTAGTGTACCCTCCATTTTCAGTTAAGGTTAAACGAAATCCTTTTTTCTTCGTGGGATAAACTTCATCTAAAAACATAAATTGATTTGTATCATTGGCCCACCAAGGTCTTCTGTCGACATGAAAGAGCCTCCTTTGATTTACATTCTGCAATGTATTTGGTAAAACAACTGAATCATATAAAGTTTGAGACCACGTAAGTTTCATTAATGGATGATTGTTAACCAGTGAAGGCCAGGCGACCTCTAAGTCCTTACCGTAACCGGTTTGCGTAATTGTGTCGCGAAAATAATTGAGTTTTTCAAACAACATTTTCGAAGCTGTTTTTGTATCAAAATTCTTATAATCAATTCGGGTAGGTTGGGCATGGGTTGCGGTTGCGATGAACAAGCAAAGCAGCAGTTGAATTCTATTGATTGGAATGCATTTGAACTTACTTTTGACGTCTTTCATTTTTAGCATTTTTTTTAATAGAACCCACCTGGAAAGATTTTGTAACATTTAAATCATTTTTGATTTTCAACCTTATGATGCGATGCTTATTACTCCAATTAATTTTGTTGTCCTGTATGAATGGCTATGGTCAACAAAAGCTCATCATTCATGTATATGAGCGTACCGAACATGTTTGTTTTCGGAAAACAACCATAGACTCAACCCTTAACGATCCTGATATCGCTTATGACTTAGATACGGCCCATACTAGATATGAAATCGACTTAGGTAAGCTCACTTCTTCCTACTACGTCAATGACGAACTTCTGAGTGTATTGCCCATTACGCTATTTAAACCCAGTGAAAACCTATTGAAGATTTCCATTATGGAAGAAGGCTTCGATTATGGTTTATTGGTACAAACGGATCCATTTCACGAAAATGTAACCTGGTTTTGGTTCTTGGACCATCAAACCACCGTTAAAAAAATCAGCAAGTTTTACATTGAAAAACCCTCCTAGACAATCCGACATCACCCATGACGCCATGTAGCGTTTACCCCAGACAAACAATCACTCATACCTTAACCATGAAAACACTCCTTTTGACCTTGTCGTTGTGCTTTTGCGTTCTGACCTTTTCGCAACAATTGATCATTCAAGTAGATGAGGTTCAATCGTATTACGGAGACACCACTCAGACCTTGGAGGAAGTATTGAATGGGCCGCTTCACGACGACATCCCCGTCCCCAAAAATTGTAGATATGTAATCAATACCGCTAAGCCTTCGGTAGCCTTTTACAGAGATGATGTGCTCGAAGGTTCGAGTCCAGTAAAAATTACGTATGACCAAGATTATATGGTAATTGATCTGTTAGAAATAGGATTTGACATTGGTCTCATCGTGAACCTAACCAACGAATCAATCTTACTGTACGACAATCGACCGCCTTATGTAGAGTATATGAAATTCACAAAATGCCAGATTTTAAAGTCCCCTTAATTCTCAAAGATTTATATCGAACAAGAAGTTACAAAAAATGCCTCTCTCTCGAGAAGCATTTTAATGTGGTACCTCCAGGGCTACTCATCCGTATTTTACAAATGTGGACTAAAAACAAAATCCTTTTATTTACAAGGTTTTATGTGGTATTTAATTTATGGACTTTTGTGATGAGAAGGAGGATATTATTCTAAAAATGAGAACAGGTGATGTATGCAATACTTGTTTAAAGAGGATAACGGACAGAGGAGTTAATGCTGGATTACTTGGGAATATATTCAACACCATGGAAAATATTCGAAAAGGGTAAACTTCCCCGTTTTTCAGACAATTTAAAATCATTAAATTTAAATTGTTTTAGTTATGAAAAAATCAAAATTCTCAGAAGTCCAAATCGTAAAAATTCTTAAGGAATACGATGCTGGCAAACAAACCAAGGATTTATGTCGCGAATATGGTATTTCGGCACCAACCTTTTATTCATGGAAGCAAAAATACGGTGGTATGGATGCTCAACAATTGAAAGAATTAAAGGCATTGCAAGATGAAAATGCACGATTGAAACGTATGTTTGCTGATTTGAGCCTTGATCATCGAATCTTAAAAGATATTATCGAAAAAAAGCTTTAAGGCTCTGTGAACGCAAGGAATTAGTGGAAGAGATTATCTATGAGGAGAAGATTAGCGTTAACAGAGCTTGTAAAATTGTTTGTATGACAAGAAGTATGTTTTATTACTCGAGCCGAAAGAATGATGAAGTGGTTATCGAGAAACTCAACGAGCTTTCGGAACGTTATCCAACTCGGGGTTTTGAGACGTATTATGGAAAAATACGCTTAGCCGGACTTACTTGGAATAGGAAACGAGTGCTTCGAATTTATCGAAATATGAACTTAAAAATGCGTAGGAAACGTAAAAGAAGAATACCAACTAGAATAAAAGAAGCGCTGATTGTACCAAATCATTTAAATGAAACATGGTCGATTGATTTTATGAGTGATGCATTGGAAAACGGAAGAAAGTTCAGGATTTTAAACGTAATGGATGATTTTAATAGGGAGGCGTTGATTAATGAGGCGTATTATTCTATTCCAGCTGAAAGACTGGTGAACTCGTTGAAACAACTCATTCAATATCGTAATAAACCCAAAAGAATCCGAACTGATAATGGCCCTGAGTTCTTATCCAAAAGGTTCGTTGAGTTCTGCACTGAACAACAAATTGAGCT
The DNA here is from genome assembly GCA_009924735.1 of Flavobacteriia bacterium. Classification (GTDB taxonomy): domain Bacteria; phylum Bacteroidota; class Bacteroidia; order Flavobacteriales_D; family Crocinitomicaceae; genus UBA952. The sequence continues at coordinate 116,408 of RFQZ01000001.1, forward strand.
TTGTTATATTCAGCCTGGTAAGCCCGCTCAAAATGCCTATGTTGAACGGTTCAATAGAACGTTTAGAGAAGATGTGCTTGATGCCTATTTATTTAAATCCATACAAGAAGTAAATGCATTAGCCTTCGGTCAGAGTCCTTGGTTATTCACAGGTCAATCATTAGTTGATGAAATGAATTATTAAGTTATTATATTTATGCGTTGTTTGAAAATGGGGAAGGCTACACAATCTCCAGCTTCTTCATTTTTGATTTCAGAAATCGGTAAAATGTTTAAAATTTCAAAGCTGCCACCGAAGTAAACTTGATTTTTCGAATTGTCGTTTGGCGAAAGTTTTTTGATGTAAATTTTTGTACAACCGTTATCAATGAACAGCGACTTTAGATTTTGTAGGTTCATTGATTTTCAAAATTTCTTTTATAATATTCTTTCCAACTGCTTGAATTAATGGTGTTACAACAGAATTTCCAAATTGTTTATAGGCTTGATTGTCAGAAACTGGAATGATAAAACTATCAGAAAATCCTTGAAGTCTTGCACATTCTCTTGGTGTCAATCTTCTTGGGTTTAATCCGTCTTGCGGTATTAAAATTTCTGCTCCGTCTTTGTAATATCTTGCACTCATTGTTCTTGAAATACCATCTAAATTGGTTAATCCAAAACCAAAACCGTTACCTTTGGCTTTGTGCTTTTTCGCATATTCTTGCAAGTAATTCCAAAGTTTGTCCGACAAGGTGTATTTTGGGTCAACTTCTTCTTCTAAAATATCTCGAATGGCAAATTTTGTATCTCCCATTTTCGGAAATTCAAAAGTTTCTTCGCCTTTAAAAACTTTGTTGTTAAAACCAACAATGATTATTCTTTCTCGGTGTTGTGGTACAAAATGTTGTCCGTCCAAAACCTTGAAATGAATTGAATAACCTAATTCTTTTAAAGTTTCTTTTATGACTGTAAAAGTTTTTCCTTTATCGTGAGAAACAAGATTTTTTACATTTTCCAACATAAATGCCTTTGGCATTTTATGTTTTATAATTCTTGCAACGTCAAAAAATAATGTTCCTTGAGTTTCGTCTAAAAAGCCGTGGGCTCTGCCCAAGGCGTTTTTCTTTGAAACTCCTGCAATTGAAAACGGCTGACAAGGAAAACCTCCTAATAAAATGTCGTGGTCTGGAATTTCGTTTTCGTTTATTTTAGTAATGTCTCCAAAAGGTACTTCTCCGAAATTGGCATCATAAGTTTTTTTTGAATAAGTGTCCCACTCGCTTGTAAAAACGCATTTACCACCAAGATTTTGAAAAGCCAATCTTATTCCGCCAATACCTGCAAACAAGTCAATAAATTTAAACTTTGGTGTCGTTGGTGGTGGAAATGGAATGTCCCAATTTATTGGTAAATAATATTGAAAGTCTGGTTCCTCGACAATGTTCAATTTATCGTGTAAATCTGTCAAATAAGTTGTTGCAGTTGGTTTGTAGTATTGAGAAACTCCATTTTTGTGGTTCTGAAAAAAGTGCGTCAAATGAGCCAAGTCGTTATTTTCCGTCTTGGTAATCTCTAATTTGAGTTTAATTTTTATGTCTGAATACTTTTTGCTCATTGTGTTGCAAGTTCGTTATTTTTTTTTCAATTGTCTTTGGAAATCAAGGCAAAATTTTTAACAAATTTCAGCTCTTTTTTTGTCAGTAGTTGTTTAGCACGGTCGTCTTTTAGGGTGAGGCATAACGGTTTGCGTGCAGGCGATGTTGCCTTGTGTTGTCCCGCATGTGCGGGGGCAAGGCAATATTGCTTACACGCTGTTATAGCCAGTGGTTTTTGTCCACCGACCTTGCAAACCATTGTCAGTATTAAGTTTTTGTGTCATTATCGTGTCAGCTGTGCGTTGCGTTTTTTATTTTTTTTGAAGCGTTGGAATTTTTTTAAAACAATATTTCTTTTGGGTCGGCTTTGCAAGCTCTATTAAAAACTTTGGCGGTGGGATGGCTTGTGCGGTTTTTAATTGTGCTTGCATTTGCGTTGGCTATTTTATTTTTGAGTTCATTAGTTTTTCTATACTTATTGCAATAGGTCTTTTGTTTTCGCCAAGCCCATCAAGCTTTGTCAAATCAATTTTTAGGTTGTTAAATTCCTTTTCATATTCTTTTTCCAACTGATAAACCAAATACATTTCTTGACTTGGTGTAGTCTTGTATTTTAAGTCTTTTTTTAATTCGGATTTTGTGTAAACTTTTGCCCCATTACTTTTAAGTTTAAAAAACAAAGTTGATTCGGTTTGGTCTTTTGAATATAAAAGTAAATATTGAGCACCAATCTCATTGGTACTTAATTCATACTTGTCACCATAACGAACATTATAAAAACCCTCGCTTTTAATCCAACTTAAATGAATATTGTCTTTATAATAACCGACTAGAACAAAAGTTTCGCTTGGAATTAATTTTTTGTTGCTTATATATTCTGGTAATGGTTCGTTTAAAGTATCACTATCAAGTTTTCTTTTTTGATGAATATCATAAATTTTAACAGCGGTGTATTCTCTTTGAGAAGCTCTGTCAATAAAGTTTGCAACTACTTTTTTTATGAAATTTTTTAAGTGTTCCTTATCCTTATTGTCTTTGTTGGGTTTAATTACAAAAGCCCCTAGGCCGGGTATTAATTCATGAAAACCTCTAAAAGGCTCATCCTTGCCCTCGCCAGGATATAAAACATAAGCACCACCAGTTCTTCTAATAGCATCTTTATAAGCATGCATTTTTAGTAAATCCTGATTTTTAAATGTGCCTTTCTTTACTTCTTCTGCCTCTTCCTTTATTAGTTCAATATTTTCTTCCTCTGTCAACTCCTCGTCTTTAGATTTAGAAATTAGCTCATAGAAATTTTTGACTTTGTATTTTGCATCAAAGTGAATGTGTGTAATCAATTCTGTTCTTTCTGCATCTTTTGCTTCTGTTATTTCTTCAGGCCAAATAGATAAAGTGTAATCAGGACGTAGTGTGGTTGTGTAACTGCCTGAATTCGGAAAAGTTTTGCCCCCACCAAATGAACGATTATAAGAAAATTGAATATTTAAGTTTCTTGAAGGAGATTTGTATACTCCTTTCATTGCTATTGCAGTACCTTGTTTTAAGTTTAGCGTCAATTGATCTTTATCGTATTGAATCAATTCTGCAATACTTTTTGGTTCAATTTCAAACACTTCTTTTAATAAATCTAACAAAGTAAAGAACAACCAATATTCATATAACGTAGCAATATCTTTTTTGCCAGCATCATAAACATTATCTCCACCATGCCAAATCAATTTAGAGGCCAGGTCAAACTTAAGCCATGCACTTAAAACCTCTCTATACCCGCTTTTCCTTTGAAGTACTGGGCTATTTAGTTTTAGAGAAGTAGGTCGTGATATTTGCTTGAAAAATGATTGATTTAATAAAGTAGATATTTTTGTTGCTAGCAATCCAGATTCAAATTTTGCAGTTGAATACTTTTCAAATTTCAATTCGCAATTTTCACAGAAAAAAAGAAATTCTTCTAATGCATGTTTAATAAAACGATTTTCGGCTGTGTCTATTGATTCTGTCTTCCTTGTACTATCTATTTTAGTTGGAATCGAGGTTAATCCGTAAGTCTTATTCAAAAAATGGTCATTACTTATTTCCATTCGGTTACTTTTGGCAACCAATTGTTTTATGTTTTTTTGATTAAATCTTCGTATTCTTCGAATATCTTTTACCTCATGTTCCTCTTCCCATTTGGTTGTAGGATTGGACACAATTTTTTGAATAGCTTCTTCAAATTCTAGTGAATCGATTAATGATTTTACAAAAGAAAAGCGTTGATATAGAGTTTCTGGGTTCTTATTGAAATCGGTTTCAAAATGTTGATTAATCGGAGAATCAATCTGCATGATTAAATCAGTGCATCTTTCGGTGATGCTCTCAAGCATGAAGCGGTAGTCAGACCGATATTCGCTTTTAACAGATCGTACCTCAATCGGTAATAAAATTGGTGAGTTATTTATTTCAAGCGAATGTGTACCAACATATATATTAGGATTAATACTGCCTTTATGTTTACCAAACTTAGAATGAGATACAATTGCATTTTTTTTACTCCCCTCTTTGAATTTAATAGTTACATCCGAAAACTGATATTCATAAGAGTAACCTTCCAAAAGTTGATATTTTGCTTCACCAAACTGTAAAACGTCTTCATCAGAAATTTCAAAAAGAGTGTCATTATCACCTTCAATTTCTAATATCAATCCTTGTTTAATATGTGAAAGCTCTATTTTCATTTTTATGCTTCAGCGTAACTTGCAAAACCGTTTTCAACGGCATTTTTATACATTCTGCAAATTTTTTCGAATGATATTTTGTATTTGATATTTGAGTCTGCTTTAAGTTCAATCTCGGTTAAGCTATTACTCAGGAATTTATCCAAGTAATCTTCTTTAATTTTTGAACTATCTGTCAAACAAAAACTACCTAGAATAGGAAGTACTTTTGTAAGCTTGTTTCTTGAACCGTGCAATTTGGGTAGTAATTTCTGCATTATGGCAATATCAAGTAGGTTGTCGCCTGCTTCGCCAAGTTCTTTTAGCATATACATTAACCTTCCAATTTCGCTTGCTGTTCTATAACCAAATTCAGCCCCTGATTTTTTCAACTCAGAAAAGAATAGTTTTAAGTCTTCTTCCGATGGTTTTAAATTCTTATCTGTTTCTTGTAATGCCATTGCCATAAAATCGTCCGACATATTTGCTCCTTGAGCAGTTAGCAACTCCATTCTTAGCGGTACATCACTTTCAATAAAATCTGCTAAGTCCTTTTCAGTTAATCGAAATTCAATTGTGTTTGCTCTGTCTAAAACCTTTGGACTAAACATATAAGTAGTCTCATCAATATTTACAGTGCCTATAATGAATAAATTTTTAGGAAGTTTTAATTTTTGAGGAATAGTGATTAAATTATTTATTGGTTCTGGTAGTATTTTATGAAGTGGAATTGTATCTCCAGATTCCATGGTACTCAAAAAATCAGCAAAATAACGTTCAACATGACTTAAATTCATCTCATCTAATATCAAGAAGTAGGGTTTTGTGGGTTCTTCTGAATTCTCAATATTTTGCTTTGCTCTAATCATCAAATCCAATACGCCATTTTCAGGGGTTATATATTCTTGTTTATTTAAAGCATTTGGATAACCTAAGAGAGGTTCACGGTTGGTCCAATCGGCACCCACAGGAACAATTAAATATTCTGATTCATCTCTTGTAATCCATTGAGCAAATGCTTGTGCCAATTTTGTTTTACCAGAACCTGAAAGTCCACTGCAAATTACAAATGGTTTGGTGCACAAAGAAGCAATGAAACGTTGAATGATTTGAGGAGAAAAGATCAGCCCTGCATCTAAACAAAGCTCATAAAAATTATCAAATTTGAAATTTATAGATGCCTTTACAGGATTTGGTTTCTGCATTTTCAAAATAAATTCTCTAACCTTTGAAGTATCGCCAATAAGATCACCTTCACTATTGTACATTCCCCAAACACCTTTAGATTGCTCTAGAAACAGTGTTTGACCTGCATAATTTTTCGTTATTTTTTTCCAACCCTCAATGTATTCTTGTAAAGGTTTATTTTCATCTGCATCATCTAAATATGCAATAATATACTCACACTTTTTCCAAGCGGTATTAGATCTCGTGGCAGTACCTGATTGTAGTAAGGATGACCGAGAAGTGTCTCTATGATAGCCAGAGATTGTACTGGCATCCATAAATTTTGAGAATGAGCTAAATGCTTTTAAAATATCTTCTTTATCCATGTTGTGAAGTTTTCTTTATTTAACGGAAATGGTGAAGAATATCCTATTGGAAATCCCATAAGATATTCAGCATGCAATGCATTTGGCTTACCAAAAACCTTTACATATTTTGCACAAGATGGATGCTTTTGCATTGAGTTATAATGATAATTACCCATTGTAGTAGGGGTGTGTATGAATATTGGATCATTAGGATATTGTTTAGATATCCATGTCTTTGATTTTTCAAAAACAGTATTGACTTCTATTTCAGAAACATTATTCATAGTATAATTTTGATCCATTTGTCTATTGACCAAAATACGAAAAGCAACAGCAGCAGCAATTGGAGCCTGTGCATTACCGACACCTCTTTTTTGTGGTGCTAGCACTGGCACAGGTGCAGGATATTTAATTTTATTCGGATTGTCTTTCCAAAAGTCAGAACGAAATTTTGGTAGATTTTTTGTGTTTAGGGATAATTTTAACAACGCCTCTTTTGAATTTATAGCTAGTAGCCAAAATCTTGGTCGTTTATGGTCAGCCCCCAAATCCATACATGCTAGTTTACAAGATGAAACTTCATAACCTATAGCTTCTAAGTCATTTTTTGCTATCAAAATGGCCTCTGATGTTACATTTTCTGCAAAAACTACAGGTGCATTTGATTCTTTTACAAATTCTAACATTTCAGGCCAAAGATTCTTTTCTGAAATATTATTACCACGAGCTGCATAACTGAATGCCTGGCAAGGAAAACCTCCACAAAGCACGTCAAATGAACCTTTAAAGTCCTTGGGATCTATTTTTTTTATATCATCAAAAATTTCAAAGTTTTCTAACCAGCCGTCTATTTGCCTTTGTCTAAGAACAGTTTGACAATATTTATCTATTTCCACACTGGCAATACATTCATGTCCAAGAATTTTACCACCTAAAATGCCTCCACCTATTCCTGCAAAAAGATGCAATTCTCTTATTTTCAATTCTTTATTTTTCATTTTTTTTGCTTGATTCAATTAATTCAACTACATCAACATCTAGAATTTTAGCTATGTCATTTAGTACTTCAAGTCTTGGTTGTTGTCGGTTTTGCACGTAACTATTCACCATGTTGTAGCTTTTGCCTAATTGCTCAGCTAACCACGTTTGTTTAATTCCTTTTCTGTCTAGCACTTCCTTAATTCTGTTCATAGCCAAAATAATATTGGTCGTCAAAAGTAATCATTATTGGTAAATTTATCTCATTAAACGAGATAAATAAAGTGTGTATGGTTTGGCAAAAAGTGGCTCTTTTGGTTTTGCCGAAGGGTTGGCTTCGTGTGTTGGGGCAAAACCAAATGTGCCACTTGTGCGGTTGGCTAAAATTGTTTTTAAAAAAGTGCGGTGGGGAAAAAATAAAAACATCGGGTCGGATTGAGTGTCGGCTTACTAGCTGTCCAGTTGCAATATGGTCTGTATGTTTTTGGTCACCTGTCAAAATGGTTTGTCTTTGTTTTAATGTTTAAATTTTTAAATTTTGGTCGGTCAGTCGTCTTGTGAACGGTCGTCCTACCATTGGCTATAACTCGTTTATACACGCTAAAAATTAGACTCAATACACCCAAATCAGTTGTATAGGCAAACCTTTATTACCTATATACGAAAATACAAATTTGACTTTACTAAAAGATCATCCCGCTCGAAACAACTGCATGCTGATTCCGTCGGCGGCCAACCAGTGGTCTTGGGCTAGGCAATAGCCGTTGTGTTGTAAGTGTATTTTATCCTGCTTAATTAAGGTTTCAAGCATCCGCTGTTCTTCGACACGAAATCCACCCAAGGCGTCAATGCGCTCTATTGTCACTCCATGTTGTGTGCGGAGTCCGGTAAGCCAAAGTTCGTTCCATTGGTTGTCTGCACTCAAGGTTTCTTCTTCATACCAATCCTGTTGTTTTAGGTATTGGGCATTGTTTGATACATTCCACCGGCGTGTACGTTTTCCATCAAAGGAATGGGCTCCAGGACCAAGCCCCAGGTAGGCTTTCCCTTTCCAATAATTGCCGTTATGAACGGCGCGTTTTTCGGGTTTTGCATAATTAGAAACCTCGTAATGTTCAAATCCCCGAGTGCTCAATGCTTGCTCAACGAGGCGGTAATGTGCTACCTGTTGCTCGTCGTTGAGCTGAGGTTCCTTGCCCGTTTTCACGCGGTGATGCAATAAGGTTTGTGGTTCTTGCGTAAGCGCATAAGCCGAAACGTGCGCGATCGGGTAGGTATCAATCAGTGCCAACAGTTCTTCTAGATCCGCCTCCGTTTGTTGGGGCACGCCAAAGATTAAATCAATCGAAACTGAAAAGGCATACTGTTGCAGTAGATCGAGTCCCTTTCTAGTGTCTGTTGCGCGGTGGTTTCTGTTCATCCAGGTAAGGAGTTCATCATTCATGGTTTGCACCCCAATGCTTAGTCGATTAAACCCTAATCGCCACCAAGCGTCTAGGTTTTCCAGGATCAAGTCTTCTGGATTAACTTCCAAGGTTATTTCAGCATCAGTCGATAAAGAAAATTGGGAACGAATGGCAAGGAGAAAATTTCCAATTTCGTCAGGGGTTAAAAGACTCGGTGTACCCCCACCGAAATAGACACTTTCGATTGGGTCTTGGATTTCTTGCGCTCGGTTTTCAAGTTCCTCGATCATTTTTAACAACATTTCCCCTCTGTATCCTTGAAAGGTAGTGGAGAAATGAAAATCGCAATACGTACATTTTTTTCTACAAAACGGAATATGTATGTAAATCCCAGCCAAGGCTACTCCTTAATAAACTTGCGCACCAATGTTAATTCATTGTTGACAGTCACCAAAACGGTATACATCCCCTTGGATAGAAAGGCTATGTTAACAGGCGTTTGAAGGGTGTTTTCCAGCGTTTGGGTCAAAACCGTTTTGCCCGACAAATCTAGGATGGAATAACGGGTGAGGTGAGCTTGCGCACTGAGAAATAAAATGTTTTGTGCAGGATTAGGAAATACATTTAAGGCAACCCTATTTAATTCATCCAAAGATATTTGATCTACGCAAAAAGGCAAGACCGCTTGGTTTCCAAAATCAGAACTGTCCGTTGAGATGCCTGTGAGGGAGTCGCCCAAATAACTGATTTCTACACTTCCACTGTTTTGACAGAAAGGAAGTCCATAAATACCGTCCCCATAAGAATCGTTAATGATGTAGGAATAACAACCATAATCCAAACACCAGTTTACGCTGTTCAACCCAGCGGCATTGTCTTGGTAACCGTTTCCGGAATATAGCACGGTCCCTGAGGCATTTTGCAATTCCCAAGAAGTTTCTGAGCCGTAGCAATCAAGCGTAAGGTCCATTACAACGGTTTGGCCATTTATAACGACGACAAAATTACTGCTTTGGGTATTGTTTAAATTGTTTTCATCTGTGCCTGTATTTGGATTGGAAACAGAGGCGCTAAAGCTATGGTTTCCTCCTCCTAAGGAAGCGGGAGGAAGCGTTATGGTTGTGGATTGCCATTGTGCCAAAGAACCTGACCAGTTGTAAGTTAGGTTGTTCGCCCCATCGTAACCATAGTTAATGGTTAGTGAAGTCAACGTAACCGCTCCGCCATTTGAAATGGAGACGGTTGGCGTAACTTCAGCACTACAAAAGGTACCTGAAACCCCACCCACAGCAGATGCAATCGGATCCACTTGAATCGGTACACCGCCCGACGGATCATAACCATTCACGAAGGTCGCATTGGATTGGTTTGGATCCAACCAGTATTTCAATTGGTTGGTGCTGTCGCTGCTTGCGGGGGTCCACGAATAGCTTATTTTACCGTATTCATCTGATAACACGGCTGCACCACAAGCTGAGGCTCCTCCATGCAATTGACCAATTATTCTATGATTTTGATCAAATAAAGGAGACCCAGAAGAACCACCTTCGGTAACTCCTTGATCCCAACCGGTAACCCCCCAATGGGAATTGGCCGGGCATCCACCAAAGGTGGTGGAAATTAAAGGGTCGTTTTCGAAGGATATTTTTTTAATGTCTCCGGCAGGGTGATGAATTCCTACGGCTGAGGTGGGAATGTTGCCAGAATTATCCCAACCGTTGAAATAGGGGGTAAAGGCTGTGGGAACGGTTCCGCCCTGCAATCCTCCTGTAATTTCTACCAAACAGAAATCAGATGGAGCGTTTCTCGAACGAAGTGCTGCCCCACTTAACGATTGAAAACTAGGCGAAGCAGCGGGGTTATTGCATCCAGCGCCTTGCCATTGAAAACGGAAAATCCATGAAGCGGGATTACTGTAACAATGGTTTGCGGTAAGAACATAGGGTTTTCCATTGTTTAAGGTGTTGTTTATCAAGGAACCAGAGCAAAACCCATTACTGCCAGAAACAAGCATAACGACGCCGTTTCTTTCTTGAGCCCAAGGAGCGCCTTGCGGGCAGTTTACGTTAACATTGCAAGCGCCTGAGCTTCCAAAAGCTTTTTCTTGAAATTCTCGTGCCGTTCGGTATCCGTGGGTCACGTTATTTATTTGAATCGTTCCCTTTGGATGGTTTGCGGGCACATAGTATTCTACAATGACTTCTTCTCCGGGAACTAATTCAGTGCCCAGCTGTCCTTCATAGAGGTGTTCTTGGGTGAATTTTCCGAGAATAAATGTTTTATCAGGGTTGTATACGTACAACTCATTTCCAGCTGGAATTTCTGTTTGGTTAAACGCCAAATTGATCGTTAAGGCATCAGGGCATTTAATGCGAACCATCCAAAGTTGGTCGCCGTTTTTTGCGTCAATCCAAATACCGTGAGTGTTTGAACTAATTTGTGTCGGGTGATTAAACCCAAAACGCCAGGGCTGTCCACCTTGTTCGTCTAAGATTAGATCCTCTTGTCTTAGCGCATTAACATCGGGTGTAGGGTAGTTAATCTGAGGGATTGTTTTCCAACCTTCCTTCGGAAAGTAATGACTGTTTCCGCCGTTTCCTTGTTGCGCATAGATTAATTGCACGGAAAGCAGGATGTTTAGGAATAAGAAGAGTCTTTTCATAATCACTTAATTTTTAGGCGATGTGGTTACACGTTTAATACCGCAGCCTTTAGGTTCTGTGGCGTTGGGTTTAATTTTTTTACCTTGTCCTTGAGCTTTAATGGCATTAAACAAATACGGCTCATCGATTTTTCTTCCTTTATCCCAGGAATTATCAATGGATCCGGTATAAATTAGTTTAAAGGTTTGGTCGAAGAAGTACACATGCGGCGTCGTTCTTGCGCCAAAGGCATCCGCCAAGGCGGCTTTTTCATCCACTACATAAGGCATGGTATAGTTTTGTTCTTTTGCATGTTTAATCATTTCTTCATACGAATCCGCTTGTGCGCGTTTTCCTTCATTGGAATTCACTAAAACGAACCCGATTTTATTAACTAAGGCTTCATTGTAGAGCGAGGCGTATTGTTTTTCCCACCCCGGAAAATCATCTGAACCTACAACAAATGGACAAGAATTGCAGGAAAAAACAACAATAAGGCCTTTATCTTTTTTGAGGCTGCTTAAACTGCATAGGGTTCCGTCTACTGATTTCATTTCAACGTCTTGCATGGGTGCAATTTCGTTTGTTTTTAGTTGACCCAAGGAAAAATGGTAAATCCCTAAGAAAAGAACAAGACACAATGATTTCATAAGATTAAAACTAAGAATGTAATGCAAGAATATAAAAAAAATAAACCCTTTGCAATAAAACCATCAATGAACGGCAATGTTTATCTTTGTTTGATGAAACCATTGGACAAGCCATTTGTCATCGGCATTTGTGGAGGCAGCGGCTCGGGTAAAACCACATTGTTGAGAAGAATAGCGGAGGATATCAATCATTTGAATCCCTCTATTTTCACCATGGATAACTATTATCATCCGATTGAAAAACAATCAAAAGATGCGATGGACATCGTTAATTTTGATTTGCCCACGGCATTAAATGAAGAAAAACTAACCACTGACCTCACTGCGTTAATCCAAGGACGTCCCATCGAGGTTAAAGAGTATTTTTTTAATTCCCCACCTGATAAAAACGTATTGTTAACGATTCAACCCAGCCGGGTAATCTTGGTGGAGGGATTGTTTTTGTTTCATTATGAGGAAGTTAGGAACCAGATTGATTTTTCCATTTTTGTTGACGTTGACCATCAGGTGCAATTGGACAGACGGATTTACCGTGACCAAGAGACGAGAGGGTATAAACGCAGCGACATCATATACCAATGGGAAAACCATGTCTTGCCATGCTATGAAAAATTCATTTCTCCCTACCAAGATATGGCAACGTATACTTTTAAAAACGACCATCGTTCAGAGGATGACTTTCAAATTGTAAAGAACCTTATTCGTCAAAAAATCCCATTTGTTTAATTCGAATCATCCGAAAAACATGTTAAGAATACATTTGTTATAAAATTTAATCATGGATTATTGCAATCAGTTATTTGTTAAATCGCGGCTAAAAACCGAAAACGTACACATTGGCAACACCAACATTGGTGGCGACCACCCCATTCTTGTTCAATCTATGACAACGGCAGACACCATGAATACGGAAGCGTCTGTTGCCGAGGCAATTCGCATGATCGACGCGGGTTGTGAATTGGTGCGCCTAACGGCCCCAAGTAAAAACGAGGCCGAGAACCTTTTTCACATAAAACAAGCTTTGGAAAAAGAGGGGTATTTTCAACCTTTGGTGGCGGACATACACTTTACACCCAATGCCGCCGAAATTGCCGCCAAGTATGTTGAGAAAATCAGGGTCAACCCAGGTAATTATGCGGATAAAAAAAAGTTTGACACCATTCATTATACGGATGAAACGTATTTAAGTGAATTAAAGCGAATTGAAGAAAAGTTCACGCCTTTGGTATTGATATGCAAAGAACACAACAGGGCCATGAGAATTGGCACCAATCACGGATCTTTGTCAGACAGAATTTTAAGTAGGTATGGAGACACCGCGGAGGGAATGGTGGCTTCGGCGATGGAGTTTATTCAAATATGTGAAAAAAACCATTTTTTCAACTTGGTGATTTCAATGAAAGCCAGCAACACGTTAATCATGGTTTATGCTTACAGATTGTTGGTTTCGGAATTAAAAAAAACAGGGAAGGTATATCCTTTACATTTAGGGGTAACAGAAGCCGGGGACGGTGAAGACGGAAGGATTAAATCCGCTGTTGGAATTGGTGCCTTACTGACCGATGGAATTGGCGATACCATCCGGGTTTCTTTAACAGAAGCGCCTGAAATGGAAATCCCTGTTGCCCAAAAACTGATTGCCATTGCCAATCAAACCAATGTGTATGCCTTTGACGCAACGAAACTTGAACTTAACCACAATCCTGTAGCCTATACCCGAAGGGAAACCCATGCAATTCAAAGAATAGGAGGAGGGCAAGTCCCCGTTGTGATAGCAGATTTGTCAAATAAAAAGGACATTATACCTGCCAACTTATTCGCTTTTGGTTATGTATACTCCACAAGTTTAGACAAATGGAACATATTGGAAACCGCCGCTGATTTCTTATATGTCGGAAACCAGACGCTTTCTTTTGCCTTACCAGGAACCTTACAAGTATTGGTGGACGGAAGTCTTTGGTTGGAACAGCATCAAAATGACCAGGGATTTTATCCCATTGTCCCGATAAATGAACGCGCATCTTATCCTTTGGAACAGGTGGTTTTTTGCTTGGTAAAGGCAGAGGAATTCACAGAACAAATGCAACTAGGTAAAGCGGATGTACTCGTAATTCAAACTGATTTTGACAACAAGGTTCAGCTTTTTAGGTCGGTATTTGCAAAATTAGGACGGACATCACAAAATACACCTGTGGTTTTTCTTTTTGACAGCGAGGCAGAAGACAGCGAAGCGTTTCAGTTACAAATTTCAATGGATGCCGGAGCGATGTTTGTGGACGGCTATGGGGATGGGATTTGGGTAACTGCCAAACACCAGCCGAACACCCTTGTAAACAGCACCATGTTTGGGGTTTTACAAGCAACGCGGCAACGCATTTCAAAAACAGAATACATTTCATGTCCCTCTTGCGGAAGAACCTTGTTTGATTTGCAAGAAACCACCGCAAAAATCCGGAACAAAACCAGCCACCTTAAAGGCCTAAAAATAGGCATTATGGGTTGCATCGTAAACGGCCCAGGAGAAATGGCAGATGCAGATTATGGCTATGTTGGAACGGGACCAGGTAAGATTAATTTATACAAGGAAAAAACCGTGGTCCGTAAAAACGTGGACGCCGAGGACGCCGTTGCCGCTTTAATCGATGTGATTAAAGAAAATGGAGATTGGATAGAACCAAAAGAGGATTAGGCTTTTAACAATCTTTCGTTGATTAATCCTCATGTACGATCAAACCTAAGCCAAAGCGAATCACTACCTTCGTAACATGTCTGATTCAATAGAAAAATATACAAAAAGGGGGATTAGAAACAGTTATGTGTCTACAATCGTTGGCATTTCATTGGTATTGTTCCTTATCGGATTGGTGTTAAGCGGATCCATTGCGTTAAATGCCATTCAAAAACAAGCAAAGGAAAGCATACAGGGAGACGTGTTTTTTAAGCCAGACATGAATGACACAGACATAAAGCAAATTGAGAAAAAAATCTCCCAATGGCCAATGTTCAATAAAGTGTGGTTTGTTTCAGCAGAAAGGGCAGTAGAAACGTTTACAGGGGATGGTTCTCAAGACATTCAGTCTATGTTTGAAGAAGAAAACCCCCTGCCGCCTTCGTTGTGTTTTTCTCCCAAAGCTGCTTTTGCCACCAAGAATGGGATGAATAAAATCAAAGTAAAATTATTAGCAACGTTCAAAGATGAAATCGACGAAGTTAGTTATGACCCAGCGTCGGTTGAAAACGTCAATTTAGGTTTCAGACAATTTGCTTTTGTGTTCCTTTCGATTGCCTTATTACTCATTATCATCGCGGTTGCTATGATAAACAATACGATACGAATGTCTCTGTATGCACGTCGTTTTACCATAAAAACCATGCATTTGGTTGGCGCAACTACGCGTTTTGTGCGCAAACCTTTTTTGCGTCAAGCCATTGTAAACGGCATCGTGTCCGCTTGCATTGCCATGATTTTATTGATCACGGTGTTTTATGCCCTTAACAATACCCTCGAAACCATTGAACTGACTTTTACCCTTACAAATTTATTGATCCTCATTTCTTCGTTGGTTGTCATGGGTGTTTTTATTACCTTCGTCTCCACTTGGATCGCTTTGAACAAGTATTTGAGAATGAAACTGGACAAATTATACTAAGCTATGAAACCCATTAATCACTTCGGATTTAACCCAAAAAATTATAGAATTCTTTTTATTGGAATCGGATTAAATGTCTTAGGATTCGCTTTAATGATTGGAGGGGGTTCTGATGACCCTAACGTTTTTAACGGAAACGAACTCTTTAGCCCAATACGAATTACCCTAGCGCCCCTATTTATCGTCGCGGGATATGTTTTCACCCTTGTCGCTGTTATGAAAAAGGACAAAACAGCGGTGACGCAGATAGAAAAAATCGTTGAGGAAGAAGCGCCCGTAAAGGAAGCAAAGAAAAAAAATCAAAAATAAGGAATGTCCAGTGTTGAAGCCTTCATCCTTGCCCTTGTTGAAGGATTAACCGAATTTTTACCGATTTCCAGTACCGCGCACATGATTTTTACCAGTGAGCTACTGGGCATAAAACAAGATGATTTCTTTAAGATGTTTACGGTTTCAATTCAATTTGGAGCCATTCTAGCTGTCGTAGTTACCTACTGGAAGCGCTTTTTCGATTTTAAAAACATCCGCTTTTATGCCGTCCTTTTTGTGGCCGTAATTCCTGCTTTGGTATTAGGTAAACTCTTCGACGATAAGATCGAAGCCATCTTGGAAAAACCCATTCCCATCGCGATGGTATTAATCCTTGGAGGTGTTTTTCTGTTGTTTATCGACAAGATTTTTAAAAACAACACATCCGATCAAATAAACAACATTTCTTATAAGAAGGCTTTGGCAATTGGGCTTTGGCAATGTCTTGCCATGATGCCAGGAACCAGTCGCGCCGCCGCCTCAATCATTGGGGGGATGCAACAAGGGCTGAACCGTAAAACAGCCGCAGAATTCAGCTTTTTTCTTGCCGTTCCCACCATGCTCGCGGTAACTGCCTATTCTGTTTTTATTAAAACTTGGCATTTTCACGGAAATGAAATCAAAGGCTTCCAATTGATCATGGAAAACCAACAAAACCTAATGGCGTTTGTGATAGGCAACGTGGTATCATTTCTTGTAGCCTTTTTCGCAATTAAATATTTTATTTCCTTGCTTCAGAAGTTCGGCTTTCGAATGTGGGGTTGGTACAGAATCATTGCTGGGTCCGTCTTAATGATCTATTTTTTCTTGTTATGAATTTTCTTGAAGGAGAAGTCCTATTGATTGACAAAGCATATGGTTGGACCTCCTTCGATGTTGTTAACAAGATACGT
Organism: Flavobacteriia bacterium; assembly: GCA_009924735.1. Classification (GTDB taxonomy): domain Bacteria; phylum Bacteroidota; class Bacteroidia; order Flavobacteriales_D; family Crocinitomicaceae; genus UBA952. The sequence goes on from RFQZ01000001.1 coordinate 132,744, forward strand.
TGGAACCTCAAAAAAAAATTGGATGTAAAAAACATTAAAGTGGGTCATGCGGGCACGCTTGATCCATTAGCGACCGGATTGTTGATCATCTGCACAGGAAAAAAAACCAAAACCATCGAGTCCTTGATGGTAGGAAAAAAAACCTACACAGGGACCTTCTTAGTGGGTAAAACCACACCTTCCTATGACTTAGAGACAGAGTTTAACCACGAATTCCCCACAGCGCATATTACCCAAGAGGCCATCCTGCAAGTAGCCAATTCCATTGTCGGTGTTCAAATGCAGGTGCCTCCACTTTTTTCTGCAAAACAAATAGACGGAAAGAGGGCTTATGAATTTGCAAGGGAAGGAAAGACAATGGAACTTAAGGCCAATGAAATCGAAATCGAAACCTTTCTGGTAACCGCCAACCGTTTTCCCGAAATTGATTTTGAAATCACCTGTTCCAAAGGCACCTACATACGTTCCATCGCAAGAGATTTTGGCGAGAAACTGGGTTCTGGGGCAACGTTGATAGAATTGAGAAGGACAAAATCAGGGACATTCGATTTGGCTAACGCCTTAACCATTGATGCGTTTCTTGCTGAAATTTTTTAATTTTTTGTTAACATGGAAACTTGTAAATTCGTTTACAAATTACAACCATGAAAAATAATTTACTACTTCTGTTTTTTGGATTGGCGTTTTCCGCTAATTTTTTATCACAATGTCAAATTTTATATGTCACCCCTACAGGTTCACCTGCGGGAGTTGGAACCATGAATGACCCAATGGACATAGCAACGGCCTTTTTAACCGCCCCGAACAATGGGATTGTAAGATTGTCAACGGGCACCTATACCATAAGCGCTCCTCTAACACTGAATAGCCAAAACGTGATGATTGAAGGAGGATTTATTGACACCCTTAATTGGACAAAAACCAGTTTAGCAGGGGCTACAACCATTTATAGAAACAATAGCAACGTAGCGGGACCAAATGCAGCGCCAAGAATCACAGCCATTGAATTGGTAAATAAAACGGGATTTAGGTTTCAAGACTTCACCATTCAAACGCAAAACGCACCGGCCTCATCAGCTGCGATGCCTTACGGCGTTTCTGTATATGGGATTTACATGGACAGTTGTTCAGCGTATGACATGGTAAGATGCCAGTTTATTTCTGGGAACGCAGGCGCAGGATTTAATGGAATTGTGGGTGCCAATGGCGCCAATGGTGCAAATGGACAACAAGGATCTACAGGAAGTTGTGATGGGAATTACACCTGTTGTTTTGGTTCTGAATCTGCCCCGGGTGGTAACGGCGGACAAGGCGGACAAGGTGGCGCGGGTGTCGCTGGAGGCGCATCCAACAACAGCACATCTAACAACAATCCTGGCACAACAGGCACTGGAAGAAATGGCGGCGGTGGCGGTGCCGGCGGAAAAGGTGGAGGTTTTAACTGTGGTGCATGTGCGTCTGCGGTTGCGGGTTCTGCAGGAGGTGGTAGTGCTTCCGCAGGATTGAACAGTTTGGTGGGTGCTTTAGGCTCACAAGGAGACCCTGGAAACGATGGAACAGCTGGAACGGCTGGAACGGCAGGAGTGGTTGGCGCAATTGGCGCACAAGGAGCCGCAGGCACTTTTGTTTCTGGATTTTTTAATCCGGGATCACAAGGTCAAAATGGAACCGATGGAACGGGTGGTCAAGGAGGTGCTGGCGGCGGCGGCGGCGGAAGACAAAGCTGTGCGGTATGTAACGACGGACCTGGAAATGGTGGTTCTGGCGGCGGCGGCGGCGGTCAAGGGGGTCAAGGTGGAACAGGAGGTTACGGCGGCGGCGGAAGCTTTGGTGTGTATATTCGTTTCAATGGCCCTAACGGAAAACTTATTGATTGTTTTAGCCAAGCAGGTACGGGTGGACAAGGTGGCGTAGGAGGAAACGGAGGCGTAGGAGGTACAGGGGGCGTAGGCGGAAACGTACTAAGCAATTGCGCTGCGGAAATTGGCGATGGAGGTGCAGGAGGTGCAGGAGGTGCAGGAGGCGCAGGAGGTAAAGGCGGAAACGGTGCAGCAGGTGTAAGTATGTCGTTATATTTAGGCGGTGGCGACACTTTGTTGGTACAAAACATCAACTTCAACCTACAGATGCAACCCGAAATTCATGTTTCTTATGCGTATTGTTCAAATGCTTCCATTCAAGCGGAAGCAATCGGCGCAAATGCGGCAAGTTGGAACATTTCTACACCAGTGAATGTATTGGTTAGCAACACCAACCCAACCAATTTTGTGAGTGGATCTACAGGACACACGACCATTGACGCTACCATTGACAGTATGGCAATGGCCACCTATACTGATTTTGTTTACATTTCTTGTGAAAGTCAAGCTTCTGAATTTACCCAAACCATTTGTCAAGGGGAGACCGTTGTTTTAAACGGACAAACCTATTCACAAACGGGAGATTATGTAACTACTTACAACAGTGTTCAAGGGTGTGACAGCGTTGTAACTTTGCACCTTGTGGTTGAGCAAATCACCAATGTAGTTTCGATGAACCCTGCCAATGGGCAGCAACTGGTTTCGTCAAATACCAGCGGGCTTACCTATCAGTGGATCAATTGTGTAACAGGAAGCCCCATACAAGGCGCAACGACCTCAGCTTATACCTTAACGCAAAACGGAACCTTTGGGGTGATTTCAACCAATGCCAATGGTTGTTCAGACACGTCAAATTGTATAACCATCAACAACATAGGAATTTCAGAATTCGCCTTAAGTGGATTCGCTGTAACACCAAACCCGGTGATCAATGAAATGAAGTTAACTTTTGAAGAGGCTTTTTCAGGAAACCTTACCATTGTAGATTTGGCAGGAAAAATTGTATTTGAAGCAGTGGTTCTTGGACAGAAAGAGATTCAGGTTCCATTTACAGCGCCAAAAGGAATTTACTTTGTGAATGCACAAGGGGACAACGGTGAGAAAAGTGTCCGAATTATAAAAATGTAAGCGCAAAGGCTTACTTTATCAAGTTCCTCAGGAAAAACACTTCGCCTTCTAGGTGTTGTATGCGTTGTTCGTATTGATCAATGAGTTTTTTGGTAAGCCTTGGTTCGTTGTTTTCTTCTACGATTTCGTCTTCATCGTCTTTGGTGCAGGCATTAAAAACATGATTGTGGTCAAATTCGAGAATTGAAATGGGATCAATTTCTAAAATTTTTGAGATTTCATTCAGGCGATTGATGGTAAGTTTGGTGTCACCAGATTCAATTTTTGAATACGCACGTGTCGTTAATCCCATTTGGGCAGCCACAAACTCTTGCGTATAGTTTTTTAATTCACGTAATTGTTTCAGCTTTTGCTCCGTGTTGTCGATCATGAAGTAAAAAGACAAAAAATCCCAAAGGAATTTTCAATAAAACACGGGAAATCGGGGTGCAATCGTGGTCACCCTAATTTAATGGCGCTAGCTAAGCGATTGGGGCTGCAGAGGTAGACACCTACGCATTCATTAATTCTTGAATTTCTTCGGCTTCGATGGGAATGTCACCCATCAAGTTAAAGGGTTCTCCGTTTGCTTGAACCACCACATCGTCCTCCAAACGAATGCCAAGCCCTTCTTCGGGAATGTAAATCCCGGGTTCAACGGTAAAGACCATGTTTGCTTGAATAGGCTCGTGCCATAAACCTACGTCATGCGTATCCAAACCAAGAAAATGGGAGGTTCCGTGCATAAAGTATTTTTTGTAAGCGGGCCAATCCGGGTTTTGGGTTTTGATGTCATTCAGGGTAATCAGCCCAAGATTCACAAGCTGTTCTTCCATCAATAAACCGACTTGTTTGTGATATTCTGCCATGATGGTTCCGGGAACCAACAGTTTTGTGGCTTCTTTTTTTACATGCAAAACGGCATTGTATACGGCCTTTTGGCGAGGGCTAAATTTTCCGTTTACGGGAATACAACGCGTTAAATCTGAGGCGTAATTTGCATATTCAGCGCCCACATCTAACAAAATGACATCCCCATCTTTACACGGTTGGTTGTTTTCAATGTAATGTAGGACACATGCATTTTTTCCTGAAGCAATGATCGGGGTGTAGGCAAAACCTTTTGAACGGTTGCGCAAAAATTCATGTGCCAATTCAGCCTCGATTTCGTATTCCCAAACACCAGGCTTGATGAAGGCCAATAACCGCCGCACGCCAGCTTCGGTAATTTTACAAGCTTGTTGTATCAAATCCAATTCAACAGCTTCTTTAACTGAGCGAATTTTATGAAGGATGGGAGCAGACTTGTGCACTTGGTGTGCTGGATAATCTTGTTTCACTTGCTTGATAAATCGATCCTCACGGGTTTCGACCTCTGTGTTGGCACGCAAATGTTCGTTGGTATTTAAATAGATTCCCTTTGCTTCGGCCATCATTTGTTTAAAGACGCTTGGAAATTGCTGTAACCAATACACCGTTTTGATTCCCGATGTCAAAAAGGCGGTTTCTTTGGTTAATTTTTCTCCTTCCCAAACAGCGATTAAATCACTGGTTTCTTTTAAAAACAGAACCGCACTGTGGGCTGGATTGACAGCATTTGGAAACAACACTAAAATAGATTCTTCTTGGTCTACACCAGATAAATAAAAAACATCTCGGTGCTGTTGAAAAGGCATTGTACTGTCCGCACTGATGGGGTAAATGTCATTTGAATTGAACACGGCCAAGCAGTTGGGTTCCATCTTTTGAATAAACTTTTCTCTGTTGGTTGTAAAGAGGGATGCCGAAATAGGGGTGTACTTCATGGTTTTGGGATTATTTGCTAAAATGAAGTTCATGGGTGCCATTCGCCGCGCTAAATGAATACCATAATTCATCTTTGGTCAAACGTTGAAGGGTAAAGTTGGTCGCCAATACGGTCGCTGTTGGCGTAATTTTGTAGGTGCTGTCCGTGAAGATTTTTAACACTTCTTTATCCCCAGCAATGTCCCACCCGCCATCATGTGAATGGTAAATCCCTGCAGTGTCTACATAATTGCGGTTAAAACCGCCTCCTTCGTTAAAGGTTTCTTTCAAGTTAACAACCCAAATTTCATTGGAGTAATCAAAATTATTGAGGTAATATTCCTTTAGTTTCCACGTGCCATAAATGTGTTGTTTGGATAGCTTATGAAGACCACCCTCTGGATATTTTTTACATCCAAAAAGCGCAAGTGTGCATAGGCAGAGGACAAAAAATGATTTTTTCATAAGCGTTTTTTACAAATTAAATAAAAATAAAATTAGGGAAGGTCATTTTGAAACCAGCTGGCATAGAGGGTGTAGTTTTTTGCAATTCTTTCAACCTCTCCTTCAAACAACGCGGGGGACAGGGTCTTTACTTTTTTAGCGGGTACACCTGCATATACGCTCCAACGCTCAATCCTTGTGTTTTCTAGAACCACAGCTCCGGCTGCGACAATACAATTGGCCTCAACATGACAATTATCCATAATGATCGCGCCCATGCCAATGAGTACGTTGTCTTCAATGGTACATCCGTGGACCAAAGCATTGTGCCCGATTGAAACTGAATTTCCGATGTTTACTTTGGTCTTTTCATAGGTACAATGCAAAACAGCACCATCCTGAATGTTGACCTGGTTCCCTATGCGTATGGAATTCACGTCTCCGCGCACCACGGCATTAAACCAAACAGAGCAGTTATCGCCCATGACGACATCTCCAATTACAGTGGCGTTTTCAGCCAAGTAGCAGTTGTTTCCGAACGCGGGGTTTTTTCCCCGACAAGGTTTGATCAGTGCCATATTATGTCCAACTTGTTCCTTCTTTATTGTCTTTTATTTGAATGCCGGCTTTTTCCAAGCCCTCTCGAATCATGTCTGACATGTTCCAGTTTTTTTGTTCGCGTGCTTGCTGACGCAAGGCAACGATTACTTCCATGACTCCTTCAAGCCGTTTGTTCTCTTCTTTTTTTACTGGCTCGATTCCCAACACACCATGTACCATGTTTGTAAAGATTGACTTCAGCAAGTTCAGGTCTTCTTGCGTTAACTGCTCTTTTCCATCGCAAAGCAAATGAACGTGTTTTACAACATCAAAGAGCGTTGCAATTAAAATAGGGGCATTGAAATCATCACAAATTGCGTCACTCGTTGCTTTAATGATATCGGAAACAAGAAAAGAAGAACTTTGGCTTGGTTCGATTTTTTCCATCAATGACATTCCCTCCATTAACCTTTCAAACCCTTTTTCAGATGCATTGATGGCTTCTTTTGTAAAGTCTAAGGTGCTCCTGTAGTGGGATTGAAGCATAAAAAACCGAACGACAGAAGGAGAGTAAGGCTTATCAAATAAAGGAGAGCTTCCTTCGATGATTTCCTTTGGAAGGAAAAAATTTCCTAAGGATTTACTCATTTTTTGACCGTTAACATTGAGCATGTTTGCATGAAGCCAAAAACGGGCAGGGTTGCAACCAAAGGCACCACAATTTTGTGCAATTTCATCCTCGTGGTGAGGAAATTTTAAGTCCATTCCGCCGCCGTGAATGTCAAAAGATTTACCAAGGTATTTCGTGGACATCGCAGTGCATTCAATGTGCCAGCCTGGATTCCCATCTCCCCAAGGCGAACGCCAAATTTGCATGTCTTCGGCATGTGCTTTTTTCCACAATGCGAAATCCGCAAAAAATCTTTTTTCACCTTGCGATTGGAGGGTTCGGGTTTCTGCTTCGAGTTCATCTACTTTTCGACCACTTAAGGTGCCATAGGGGTAATCGTTCATATAGGCTCGAACGTCAAAATAGACAGAACCATTTGTGACATACGCGTAGCCGTTGGACAAAATCTTTTCTATGGCCTCAATTTGTTCTTGTATGTGGCTTGTAGCCGTTGGTTCAATGCTTGGAGGAAGCAAGTTGTATAACTGTTGAAGCGTCTGAAATTTAACATTGTACTTATATACAATTTCCAACGATTGCAATTGTTCTGCCTTTGCGACCTTCCCGATGCTGTCAACCTCCTGACCCGCACTGTTGGTGATGTGACCTGCGTCGGTAATGTTCCGAACGTATTTAACATCATAACCAAGGTGGAGAAGACATCGATAAATAAAGTCAAAATTGATAAAGGTGCGCATGTTACCCATGTGTGGCTCGCTGTAGAGGGTTGGACCACAAACATACATTCCGATTTTACCGGGTACAAGGGGAATAAATTCTTCCTTTTTTCCTGAGAGGCTGTTGTAAATGTGAAGCTTCTGCACAATTTTGTTTTTACAAAGGTAAATAAACGCTGTTAAAAGTAATTTGAAGCGGGGAGAAATACCCACATTTCTAGAATTCCTTATTTTTGAGCATGTTGAAATGGAGTGTTATAATCCCTGCCGGAGGAATGGGAAGAAGAATGGGAAGCGCGGTGCCGAAACAATTTTTGGAATTGGACGGACGCCCCTTGATTTTTCACACCATAGGGGTGATGTTGAAATACTTCGATCAACCACAGGTTTTGGTTCCCGTACCAAAAGATTGGATTGAACAAGCGAGGACACTATGGCTAAAAGATGCGCTAGATGGAGAGGTGCTGTTTATTGAAGGAGGAGAAGAAAGGTATGATTCCATAAACAACGCTTTACCGATGGTTCGTGGAAAATACGTTGCCATTCATGATGCGGTGCGACCCTTTGTTTCGAAAGAAACCATCGAAAGGCTCAAGAAAGGCATGGAAAAAAACGATGCGGTTGTTCCGGTTCTGAACATGAAAGAATCCCTCCGGATCCGTCAAAAAGAAGGCTCCCTGGCTTTAGACCGCTCTCTTTATGTTTCCGTTCACACTCCCCAATGTTTTGCATACGAACTCATTTGCAAAGCCTACGACCAAGAATTTGACGAGCGGGTAACCGACGACGCCTGTTTGGCGGAACGGATGGGTGAAAAAGTCACCTTAGTTGAGAGCAACGAAGAAAACATCAAAATAACCACGCCAATGGATTGGCTTTTGGCGCAACAATTAATAGCGAGAAGATGATTGTACCCGAAAGGTTGATAAAAGGGGATTGGGTTTACCTCACCGCACCTGCCAAAGCCATTGCGGAAAAGGATGTTTTAGCGGCGAAAGAATGGTTAATGAACCAAGGTTTTCATGTGGAGGTGGCAAAGAATTGTTTGGGACAACACCACTATTTTTCGGGAACAGACCAAGAGCGAACAACCGATTTCCAAGAGGGGCTGGACAACCCTAAATACAAAGCCATTCTTTGCGCTCGTGGAGGTTACGGATGTGCTCGCATTGTGGAGGAATTGGATTGGACTCAATTTGCCCAACACCCTAAATGGATCATAGGATTCAGTGATGTGACTGTATTTCATCACAAAACCCTCTCCTTGGGAATTCAAAGCATTCATGCAACCATGGCTTTTGGGATTCAAAAAAACACCCCTTTTTCGTTGACTTCATTGAGCTCACTGTTGTTTAAGGGTGAGGTTACGGTGGTTTCTACACCCCATCCTTTAAACCGCTTGGGCAGCGCCAGAGGCAGGTTGATTGGCGGGAACCTAACCATTGTCTATAGCCTTCTTGCAACGCCGTTGAAACTGGATTTTCGCGACAACATTTTATTCATTGAAGAGGTAGGAGAACATGTATATAAAATTGACAGGATGTTACAAACCTTGGAAATGAATGGCGTTTTCGATCAAATTTCAGGGCTGGTTGTGGGCGGAATTACCGAACCAGAGGACACCACCCCTCCGTTTGGCAAAGACATTGAAACATTGATTTGTGAGCGGGTAAAACATAGGGACATTCCTGTTTGTTTTGGTTTTCCTGCAGGACATGGAGAGGAAAACCACGCAATGTGCCTAGGAAGCAATGTTGTTTTTGAGACCCATTCCACAGGGGCATCTCTTCTAATGTAAAATCATTCTAAATAAAAACCTTTGCGTTTTTTAATTGTTCAATAGCTTAAATTTGTAAGCGTAATTTAATTCTACCACATGTCTGTTAAAACTGTACTTTCCTCGTCCATTATGAAAAAAGTGTGGATGGCCCTAACGGGGCTGTTTTTATGCACCTTTTTAATTGGTCATTTGGCCGGAAACCTTCAATTGATTATGAAAACGGGCGAAGAAGGCAGAAGGGCCTTTAACGAATATGCCTATTTCATGGGTCATAATCCTTTTATTAAGGTTCTATCCTATGTTACCTACTTTTCTATTTTGTTTCATGCTTTTCAAGGCTTGTACTTGGCTTACCAAAATAAAAAAGCAAGGCCACAAGGTTATGCATACAACAGTCCATCTGCCAATTCTTCTTTGCCTTCAAGGTACATGGCGACACTGGGGACCATAATTTTGGTGTTTATTGTTACCCACATGGCAAATTTTTGGTGGAGAGCAAAAATCACCGAAGACATTCCGCTACATTACAAAGTTATCGAGCAGGAACAAGGGCCACAAAAACTTAGAATCAGTTATGCGCTCACCACCCAAGGAGATTACCTCCCGTTCAGTGTACGCGAAGTAAACTCCGGAACATATCTTGACATGAGAACAGGGCAGCCAGCTACAGGCAATGAGGATACTTGCTCGTTTCAAATCAAGGACAAACATTCGTTTTACGACAAGAACAGCAACCTAAAGTTAGGAGAAGGCTACAAGGATTTATACACGGTGGTAATGGATTTCTTCAATCCCGCTAAAAACAGCATGGCTCTCTTTTACATGCTTCTATATGTAATTTCAATGGCCGTATTGTCATTTCACTTATGGCATGGGTTCGCTTCAGGGTTTCAATCCTTGGGACTCAATCATAAAAAATACACCCCATTGTTACATTGGGTAGGAAGAGCCTTTGCTTTGGTTGTTCCGGCTTTATTTGCCTTGATCACGGTTTTAATTTATATGAAATAATTTGTTATTCTTACTACAATGTCAAAACTAGACGCGAAGATTCCAGAAGGCCCTATTACAGAAAAATGGGTAAATCATAAGAACCACATGAAGTTGGTTGCGCCAAACAATCGTCCCAAATTAGACGTAATTGTGGTCGGTACAGGTTTGGCTGGCGCTTCAGCTGCGGCTTCCCTTGCGGAAATGGGTTACAACGTAAAGGCCTTTTGCTTTCAAGATTCACCCAGAAGGGCACACTCGATTGCAGCACAAGGAGGTATCAATGCGGCAAAGAACTACCAAAACGATGGGGATTCAGTTTACAGGTTGTTCTACGAAACCATTAAAGGGGGAGACTATCGAGCAAGAGAAGCAAATGTATACCGTTTGGCAGAGGTCTCAGGAAACATCATTGACCAATGTGTTGCCCAAGGCGTACCCTTTGCACGAGAATACGGAGGGTTGTTAGACAATCGTTCTTTTGGAGGCACGCAGGTACAACGTACGTTTTATGCCGCTGGACAAACCGGGCAACAATTGTTGTTAGGTGCTTATTCTGCGCTTTCTCGTCAAATTGGATTAGGAAGGGTAAAAATGTACCACCGACATGAAATGTTGGACTTGGTGAAAGTAGATGGAAAAGCAAGGGGGATCATTGCAAGAAATTTGGTAACCGGGGAAATAGAACGTCACGCTGCGCACGCCGTTGTAATTGCTTCAGGTGGGTATGGAAACGTATATTTCTTATCTACCAATGCCATGGGAAGCAATGTTTCTGCTGCTTGGAAAGTACACAAAAGAGGAGCTTATTTTGCAAATCCTTGTTTTGTTCAAATCCATCCTACTTGTATTCCTGTGCACGGTGCAAACCAGTCAAAGCTTACCCTTATGTCCGAATCCTTAAGAAATTCAGGAAGAATTTGGGTACCGAAAAATGCAGAAGATGCTTTAGCCATTCGTGAAGGACGCTTGAAACCTACACAGATTACCGAAGAAAACCGTGATTATTTCCTTGAGCGCCGTTACCCAGCATTTGGAAACTTAGTGCCTAGAGATGTTGCTTCACGCGCAGCAAAAGAAAGATGTGACGCAGGTTTTGGAATCGAAGCCAACGACACCAATGAAGGGGTTTATTTGGATTTCTCTACCGAGATTTTAACCAAAGGAAAACAAGCAGCCTATGCACAAGGAGATCATAATCCAAGTGATGAAAAAGCGATAGCCTTGGGAAAAAAATGGATCGAAGGGAAATATGGCAACTTATTCCAGATGTATGAAAAAATCACAGACGAGAATCCCTATGAAACGCCAATGAAAATTTATCCTGCCGTGCATTACACCATGGGTGGGGTTTGGGTTGATTACAATTTACAAAGTACCATTCCGGGCTGTTTTGTGGCTGGTGAAGCAAATTTCTCCGACCATGGCGCCAATCGATTGGGTGCCTCAGCATTGATGCAAGGTTTAGCAGATGGATATTTTGTGCTTCCTTACACCTTGTCCAATTACCTGGCAGATGAGATTCGCACAGGAAAAATTTCAACGGATACGGTGGAGTTTGAACAAGCAGAAGCTGAAACAAAAGAAAAAATAAACTATTTCGTGAATAACAAAGGGTCAAAATCTGTTGATCATTTTCACAAGCGATTGGGTCTTATCATGTGGAATAAAGTGGGAATGGGAAGAAACAAGGCTGGTCTTGAGGAAGCCGTGGCAGAGATTGAGGCTTTAAGGAAAGAGTTTTACGAGGATGTGTTTGTTCCTGGCGAAGCAGAAGAACTCAACCAAGAATTAGACAAAGCCCTGAGGGTGGCAGATTTTCTTGAGCTAGGGCAACTGATGGCAAAAGATGCCTTGTTGCGTGAAGAGTCTTGTGGTGGACATTTCCGCGAGGAATACCAAGATGCAGAAGGGGAAACATTGAGAGACGATGACAACTTTAAAGTAGTTTCTACTTGGGAATACAAAGGTGCTAATGCAACAGAATCTGTTCTTCACAAGGAAGAATTGAAATACGAGTATATCAAAATTGCAGCAAGAAATTATAAATAAAAAAGAGCAAGCATGGCTACGAAATACATAAACATTACCTTAAAAATCTGGAGACAGAAAAACGGATTGTCTAAAGGGGCACTTGTGACCTACAAACTCGATAAGGTATCTACAGACAGCTCCTTTTTGGAAATGTTAGACCAGTTAAATGAACAATTAGTCAATGAAAACGACGCCCCAATTGCATTCGACCATGATTGTCGAGAAGGAATTTGTGGGATGTGTTCGTTATACATCAATGGGCGTGCACACGGTCCTGACACAGGAACTACGACTTGCCAATTGCATATGCGTAAATTTAATGACGGCGACACCATTTATGTTGAGCCATGGAGATCGAAAGCGTTTCCAATCCTAAAAGACTTGGTTGTAGACCGATCTGCTTTTGATAGAATACAACAGGCCGGCGGATTTGTTTCTGTAAACACTTCAGGAAAAACAATGGATGCCAATGGACTTCCAGTTCCTAAAGCGGATGCAGACAAAGCGTTTGAAGCTGCCGCTTGTATCGGTTGTGGTGCATGCGTAGCGGCTTGTAAGAACAGCTCTGCCATGCTGTTTGTAGGCGCAAAAGTGTCTCAATACGCACTTTTACCTCAAGGGAAGGTAGAAAGACGCGACAGGGTATTAAACATGGTTCGTCAAATGGATGAAGAAGGTTTCGGAAATTGTACAAATACAGGCGCATGTGAGGTTGAGTGTCCTAAAGGAATCTCCATTGAAAACATAGCAAGAATGAACAGAGAATTTGTTTTTGCAGCAGCGTCATCTGAGAAATAAGGAAATCATAACACAAAAAAAAGGCGAAGTATGTACTTCGCCTTTTTTTATGTCTAAAAATATTATTTTAACTGTTTGTTTTCTTCTTTATACCAGCCTACATTTTCTTCGGCCTTAAAAGAAACATTAGCTTTCTTGTTTAATTTGTGTTGAATGTTCATCCAATATCCAAATCCAAAAAAACCTAATAGGATCAGAAAATTATTAAAAAGATTTTGTACTTGGTCATAGAACTGAAAAGACCATTGAAACATGTCTCCTACACTATAAATAAAATCATTCCACATATGCATTGAATTTGATTGCAAAGTAATAAAAAAAATCAATAGGAATTAAATTTCTCCGATTAATTCCAAGGTTTGTTTAGAAGCCAATTGTTCTGCTTGTTTCTTTGCTCCGGCTTTTCCAATGCCAAATTCTCGGTTGTTGATATGTACAGCGATGGTATATTCCCAGGCCCCAAGGATGTGCGCTTCATTCTCAACAAGGAAATCTATTTTCAAACGTTTTTTCTGGCACCATATAATTAATTTGGATTTAAAATCCATTTCCTCTTCCAAGAGTTTGTTAAGGTCAACAAACTTTCTAAACACATGGTTTTGGAGTGATTTTTTTGCTTTGTCAAATCCCCCATCTAAAAAAATGGCCCCAATGATGGCTTCAAACGCGTTTCCTTCAATGGATGATAAATTCAAATTTCTGGATGTATTGTAATGCAAATGGGACCGAATCTGCATTCTTTCGCCGATTTCTGATAGGGACTTTCTGTTGACAACTTTAGACTTTAACTTGGTCAAGTAGCCTTCGTCGTTCCCTGGATATTTTTGGTATAACAATTCAGCAACGACCGCATCAAGGATGGCATCCCCTAAAAACTCTAGGCGCTCATTCGAGTTTGGGTCGTCATTCGAAACAATCGAACGGTGTGACAATGCTTTGCGAAAAAGGGATAAGTCGTTCGGTCTGTAGCCAAAACGATGTATCATAAATTTGATAAGGGTGAGTTCCTCTGCGGATTTTTTCGATGGAAAAAGTCGAAAGTCGATGGCCAATTAGGAAATGTATTTCTTTACAATCACACTTGTGTTGTGACCTCCAAAACCAAAGGTGTTTGACAAGGCAACCCTAACCACTTTTTTCTGTGCCTTGTTGAAGGTAAAGTTTAGTTTTGGGTCAATTTCTGGGTCGGCTGTCGTATGGTTAATGGTTGGCGGAATCAAGTCGTGTTTTACGGACAACACGCAAGCAATGGCCTCAATGGCTCCAGCAGCGCCAAGTAAATGGCCTGTCATTGACTTGGTTGAGCTAATGTTTAAGTTGTAGGCGTGTTCCCCAAAAACAGCCTGAATCGCTTTTACTTCAGCAATGTCTCCAAGTGGAGTAGAGGTACCATGAACATTTATGTAGTCTACGTCTTCTGGTTTTAAGTATGCGTCTTCCAGTGCAGCCAGCATGGTGTTTCGAGCGCCAATACCCTCTGGATGTGGTGCGGTCATGTGATAGGCGTCTCCTGACATTCCTCCACCAACCACTTCGGCATAAATCTTCGCACCACGTCGTTTTGCGTGTTCATATTCTTCAAGAATCAATGCGCCAGCTCCTTCTCCCAAAACAAACCCATCGCGTTCAGCGTCAAAAGGACGAGAAGCTGTTTCTGGGCTGTCATTGCGGGTTGAGAGGGCTTTTAATGCGTTAAAACCTCCCATACCCATTTCGTTTACGGCAGCTTCAGATCCGCCGGTTACAATGGCATCTGCTTTTCCTAAGCGAATAAGGTTAAAGGCATCAATAATGGCGTTGTTTGCCGAGGCACATGCAGATACCGTGACGTAATTGGGTCCGCGTAAACCGTATTTGATAGAGATTTGACCTGCTGCCATGTCGGCAATCATTTTTGGAATAAAGAATGGGTTAAAACGAGGAACACCATCACCTAAGAAATAGGCTTTGGATTCTTCTTGAAAGGTTTTTAATCCTCCCACACCTGATCCCCAAATCACGCCAATGCGGTCAACGTTTGGGTTTGAATCAAGGATTTTACAATCATCCATCGCTTCCTTAGCAGAAACCAAAGCATATTGGGTGAATTGATCCAACTTTCTGGCTTCTTTTTTATCCATGAATTGCTCAACGTCAAATCCTTTGATTTCACAAGCGAATTTGGTTTTGAAGAGCGAAGCGTCAAACTGTTGAATGGGAGCGGCACCGCTTTTTCCTTCCAATAGGCTGTTCCAATATTCAGAAACAGTATTCCCAATCGGAGTGAGCGCACCTAAGCCAGTAACAACTACTCGTTTTAATTGCATGGGAAGATTACTTAGTAAATAAGTTACAAATTAGACTACTTCGGGTTGCTTTCAATGTAAGAAACAGCGTCTCCTACCGTTTGAATTCCTTCCGCTTGATCGTCTGGAATGGAAATTCCAAATTGTTTTTCAAATTCCATAATCAACTCTACAGTATCCAATGAATCAGCACCTAAATCATTGGTAAAACTCGCTTCGTTGGTTACTTCTGATTCTTCAACATTTAATTTATCTACAATAATTGCGATAACCTTACTTCTGATATCAGACATCTTTCTAAATTTTAATGGTTTTAAGCTTGCAAAGAAAGAAACAAACATTCAAAAATCAAAATAAATCGAAATTATTTATCAACGATGGATGAACAATCACCACAATTAAAACCTGAATGGTACTTTTGGGTCGTGAACAAAGCAATTAAAATAGCCATTTTGATTTCCGGCCAGGGTTCAAATGCGCGAAATATCATTCAAAGGTTTGAAAATCAATCGGATAACGAAATTGTAAGGGTGTTGAGTACCCGTGAAAATCCTGACATGGCCTTGTTTTGTGCAAAAAGGAACATTGCTTTTGAATCCTTTGAGTCTTATGATGAAACAAAGTGTTTAAAGGTTTTACAACAAGACCAAGTTGATATGGTAGTGCTTGCTGGATTTTTGAAGAAAATCGGCCCTGCGATGTTACAAGCGTTCCCCAATAAAATCATCAATGTCCACCCCGCTTTGTTGCCAAAATTTGGGGGCAAAGGAATGTATGGAACACGTGTTCACCTAGCGGTTTTTGATCACAAAGAAAGCAAGTCAGGGATAACCATTCATTTGGTGAATGAGAACTATGACGAAGGGGAGCACATCGCTCAGTTTGAATGTTATATAGACCCTTCGGATACCGCAAAAGAAATAGAATCGAAAGTCAGAAAATTAGAGACAGAACATTTTCCAGAAACGGTTTTCCAATTTGCACTCCAACTAAGTCAGCGCGTTTTGTAAATGTTGGCCAAACCAATAACAGTCCTCAAAGCTATTATACAAAGGAGCGGGTGCCACTCGAATAACGTTTGGGGCGCGCCAATCAGCCGTTACCCCGAATGCCGTTAATTTGTCAAACAACGCTCGTCCTTGTCCTTGTGTTTTGATTGAAAGCTGTGCCCCTCTTTTCTCGGATAACTTAGGCGTAATCAAGTCCATTTTAACCTGCGCAGCATTCTTATTCGAAATGGATTCAATCACAAATTCTAAATAAGCGGTCAGCAGGTCGCGTTTTTTCCCAATTTTCTCCATTCCAGCCGCTTCAAATATTTCCAGTGATGCCAAATGTGCGGCCATGCCGAGAATGGGCGCGTTGCTTAGTTGCCAACCTTCTGCGCCTTCAATGGGTTCAAATCCCGGCTCCATCTCAAACCTTTTGGATTTGTCATGTCCCCACCAACCAGCAAGCCTCGGCAAGTTTTTGTTGTGGGCATGTCTTTCGTGTACGAAAAAACCAGAAACCCCTCCGGGAGAAGAGTTTAGGTATTTGTAGCCACACCAAGCAGCAAAATCCGGACCCCATTCGTGCAAGGAAAGGTTGACGTTTCCAGCGGCATGTGCCAAATCAAAACCTACGTAAGCACCGACTGCATGCCCTCTTTTGGTGATTTCCTCCAAATCAAAATATTGTCCGGTAAAGTAATTTACCCCGCCCCAAAGGATTAAAGACAAAGTGTCCCCCAGGTCATCAATGGTTTTATATATGTCTTCTTCACGGATTAAGTCTTCTCCTTCGCGCGGCGTCACCCAAACCAAATGATCAGCTGGTAAGCCGTGGAATTGCACCTGAGATTCTAGGGCGTATTGATCACTTGGAAAAGCTTTGGCTTCACATAAAATCTTTGTTCGAGTCCCCTTGGGTTGATAGAACGAGGCCATCAACAAATGAAGGTTGGTGGTTAAACTATGGGTTGTGCAAACTTCGATTGGCAAGGCACCAACAATGGAGGCGACTTTCTGGGTTAACAATTCATGGTACCCAAACCAAGGGCGTTTTCCATGAAAATGACCCTCTACGCCAAAATCTTTCCAAGCGGACAGTTCTTCTAGAATATAATCTTGTGTGTTTTTAGGTTGAAGCCCCAATGAGTTGCCACAAAAATACACAGGGTTTTCCTTACCAAATGTGGGAAAAAAAAAGGAGTCCCTTAGCGGGGACAATTCATCTTGTTTGTCTAGCGATTGTGCAAATTCAAGGCTGTTTTCAAAGTTCATCCAATTCGATTTACGTATTTTTGCAAACAAATATAACCAACAATGGCGCAACTGAACAGAACAGAGTCAAAACGATTGTTTGAATCAGCAAACACTTTGTTTCCCGGGGGAGTCAATTCACCCGTACGCGCTTTTAAAAGTGTAGGAGGAACGCCTCTTTTTATTGACAAAGGCAAAGGGTCCCACATTTGGGATGTAGATGGGAATAAATTCCTAGATTTTTGCAACAGCTGGGGGCCTTTGATTCATGGCCATGCGAATGATTATGTTGAAAGTAAGGTAATAGAGTCCTTGAAAAAGGGGGCGAGTTTTGGTGCGCCAACGGAGATGGAGAATCGCCTGGCTACCCTCATTAAAACACACATTCCGTTTATTGAAAAAATGCGGTTTGTAAGTTCCGGAACCGAGGCGGTAATGTCTGCGCTGCGATTGGCAAGGGGGTATACGAACAAATCAAAAATATTGAAATTTGAAGGCTGTTACCATGGGCACGTGGATGCTTTGTTGGTAAAAGCAGGAAGTGGAATGGCCACGCTTGGGACCTCTTCCAGTGCAGGTGTTCCAGATGCTTTCGCCAATGAAACGTTGGTCCTCCCCCTAAATGATGCAGAAAAATTGCAGCGCACTTTTGAAAACCATGCCCACGAAATGGCAGCCGTGATTATTGAGCCTGTTCCGGCTAATAATGGTCTGCTTTTACAAGATTTAAGCTTTTTGATGCAACTTCGGGCACTCTGCACAGAACACAAGGTACTGCTAATCTTTGATGAAGTTATCTCAGGTTTTCGTGTTGCTTTTGGAGGCGCGAGTGAGGTTTACAAAATAACACCAGACATTGTTACCTATGGCAAAATAATCGGCGGAGGATTGCCCGTTGGAGCCTATGCTTCTTCGAATGAAATCATGTCTATGGTCGCCCCCGAAGGGCCGGTTTATCAAGCAGGCACCTTATCTGGTAACCCCGTGGCCATGGCAGCGGGCATTGCCCAGTTGGAGTTGTGTTTGACTGAAGGGTTTTATCCAAGGATGGAAGTGAAAACAAGTCAATTTGTACAACGAATCAACGCTTTTGCCAAAATAAAGAACTATCCTTTTGAACTTGCATTCATGGGGTCTATTTTTTGGTTGTCTTTTAATGGGCGTAAATCGGTTCATCGGTCGGATGAGATCAATTCCGACATGACAAAGTTTAATGAAATGCATGCGTTTTTGTTGGAAAACGGCGTTTACATTGGTCCAAGCGGATACGAGGTGGGTTTTGTTTCTTCTGCCCACACGGAGGAAGAACTGGCTTATGCCGCCGATTGTTTTTGCAGGGGCTTAGACGTGTTGTATGGCAAATGAAATGAAAACAGTGGTATTGGGAGGGACAGGGCTTTTGGGGAGTCACCTTTTGTTTGATTTAACAAAAACGCAAAAGGTTGTTGCCACTTTTAGGAATGAAAAAAAGACCCAGTTGGTTTTGGCGGTTTTTAAACACTATGACTTTGAAAATGCGGAAACCCAATTTCGAAAAATTGAATGGGTGCAAGCAGATGTGCTTGACATTGAATCGCTAAGAGAGGTTCTCCATAATGCCACCCAAGTTTACCATTGCTCTGCTTTGGTTTCCTTTCATAGGATTGACTTTTATAAGTGCATAGCCATAAACCGAGGGGGCACTGAGAACGTCGTAAACGTTTGCCTTGAAATCCCATCCGTTAAGTTGTGTTATGTAAGTTCTACTGCGGCGATTGGACAGAATAAATCTGGAAAAACAACGGAAAAAGATGTTTGGAAAGCCGGAAACCTAAACAGTGGGTACTCTGTATCAAAATTCGGTGCTGAAAAAGAAGTTTGGAGAGGCATCGAAGAAGGGTTGAATGCGGTAATCATCAATCCCTGTGTGATCTTAGGCGCGGGAGATTGGGACCAAGGGTCATTAAGTATTTTTAAGACGGCGCAAAAGGGCCTTCGGTTTTACCCCAGCGGATCCAATGCCACGGTGGACGCTAGAGATGTATCTAAATCCATGGTGTTTTTGATGAATTCAGACCTAAGGTCAAAACGATTTTTGTGTACAGGGGAGAACGCCTCTTTTAAGGTGCTTTTTTCAAAACTTAGCCTTGCCATGGGAAAAACCCCACCGAAGCTTAAATCTCCGAGGCAATTGGCGCTATGGGTGGGTTATTTATTGGAAACATTCAATTTAATGCGTGGAAACAGGGAAGGCCTCACCATTGAAACAGCCCAAAGCGCGTATAAAAACATTTCCTATGACTCGAGTGTTTTAAGGAAATTGTTGAATTTTGAATTTTATTCCCTTGATGAAACGATTCGAAATGGTTTGTCAGGAAGATTAAAGGAATGGTAAATCAAATGAAAAAACATTGGGAAATTTGGGTGTTGGGACTGCTTTACTTCGTAGGCACTACGTCCATGTTATTTCCTGAACTCAAAACCCGAATCCTACCTTTCGCTGCGTTGAACCTTGCCCTTTCATTCGGATTGTTACTGCATACATTCCGATGGGACGGAAAGATTCTGATTCTTTCATTTATGCTTTTTGCCGTGGGGATGACCGCGGAATGGATTGGTGTTCATACGGGCTATTTGTTTGGGGATTATGTATATGGAGCTAACTTAGGTCCCAAGCTATTTGAGGTGCCTCTTATCATCGGGGTCAATTGGGCAATGCTTGCTTGGCTTGCGTTTGATTTGGCAAAAAGACTTGCGAAGAATAAAGCCGCTCAAGTTTTTATTGGGGCAGCAACCATGACCTTGATAGACGTTTTAATGGAGCCCGTTGCTGCAGCAAATGATTTTTGGGCTTTCAAAAACCTAGAGGTGCCATTATTTAATTATTTATGTTGGTTTTTACTTTCGATTTTTATACAATTGTACCTGGTTTGGCAAGTTAAACTTGAAAAGAACAAAACAGCTTTGTGGCTGTTTGGATTTATTTGTTTTTATTTTTTAATTCAAATCTTTTAGATATGTTTTGGTGGGGTCCCCTTGTTTTATTTGCAACTTTTTTAGGAATGGAATTTATGGCGTGGTTTACACATAAATTTATTATGCACGGAATGATGTGGTATTTTCACAAAGACCACCATCAAGTTGAGGAGGGAGTATTTGAAAAAAATGATGTTTTCTTTCTGATTTATGCCATTCCTTCTTGGTTGGGTATCATGCTGGGTTTTATGTATCAGTTTTATTTTTCCATTTGGGTCGGTTTTGGGATTGCACTCTATGGACTTGCCTATTTTTTAATCCATGATGTTTACATTCACCGAAGGTTTAAACTTTTCCGTGACATTAATCACCCGTATTTTTATGCCATTCGAAAAGCACACAAAGTGCACCACAAGAACCTGCATAAAGCGCAGGGAAGTAGTTTTGGAATGTTGATGGTTTCTCCAAAATTTTATGCCGAAGCGAAAAAAGCCTATAGGTCACAAAGCCCTGTGAAATGAGTTTGTACGCGTGGGTGTTATTGCTTTCCTTCCTTGGCCCCTTTTTCTTAAGTTTTGATAAGAAAGTAGCATTCTATCACAAATGGAAACACCTGCTACTGCCTCTTTTATTTGTCTCCGTTCCCTTTATTTTTTGGGATCATTTTTTTACAGAATTGGGACTGTGGGGATTTACTCAACGGTATATTGGCGGGTGGTTTTTAGGTAACCTGCCCATTGAGGAATGTTTATTTTTCGTGGTTGTTCCTTACAATTGCGTGTTCATTTACGAGGTTTTGGGAAAATATTTTACAATCGAAATGAAAACAAGATTCAACGCTTGTTTTTTTGTGGTTTTTATCCTCGCGGGACTTGCTTTAATTTTAGGCAATTTGGGGGCATGGTATACCATGACAGCCGTTCCATTCGCCCTGTCTATTGCCTTGGTGTTGTGGTTTTTGAACCCAAAATGGTTGACACATTTTATCTTTACGTATCTTGTTTGTTTAATACCCTTTCTTATTGTAAACGGCGTTTTAACGGGTGCGGTCACCCAAGGGCCTATTGTTTGGTATCATCCCACAGGTTTTTCGGGCATACGCATGGTTACCATACCTGTAGAAGATCTGTTCTATAATTTCGACTTGTTATTGGGAACTGTTATTTTTTATAACCTTTCAAAAAACCTATTTCTTAGCCAAAAGTAAAGTTGTAGAGTACCCGTCAACCAAAGGAATGGTAGCCGTTTCTCCACCCCAAGATTTTGCTTCCGAGGAACCAACGATGTAGGTTTTTGATGTTGCATCCGTATCAAGCGCGTTGTAGTCGCCTCCTTTAACAATGACGTCTGGTTGAAGCGCTAAGATTACGTCTAAAGGCGTTGAGGAGGAAAAAACCACCACTAAGTCAACGAAGCCAAGTGAAGCCAAGACCAAGGCCCGTGCAGACGCTGGATTGATCGGACGGTTTTCGCCTTTATTCAAGCTTCGCACAGATGCGTCGTCGTTAACGGCCACAATTAATTTGCTCCCCAAGTCTGCTGCCTGTGCAAGGTATTGAACATGACCTAAATGTAGAAGGTCAAAACAGCCATTGGTAAAGACGGTTTTCTGGTTTTTTAATCTGTACAATTCACGTAATTGTGATGCGGTTTCAATGGTAACCACTTTGTTTTGGACGTATTCCCACCTTTTCATAAGCTTAGTAAATTGGTTTTTTCGTTTGGAAAGACGAGTTTGGGCTGAAAGGTTTTGGCTTCCTCAAAATCCATGGTTGCATAACTGATAACGATGATGACATCGCCAACGGCTACTTTTCGAGCGGCAGGACCGTTGAGACAAATGGTTCCAGAGTCCTTTTTTCCTTTTATAACATAGGTTTCTAAGCGTTCACCATTGTTAATGTTAACCACTTGAACCCTTTCGCCTTCGAGAAGGTTGCCTGCCTCCATTAACCGTTCATCAATTGTGATGCTTCCGATATAATTTAATTCTGCTTGGGTTACGGTAACCCGATGAATTTTAGATTTTAAAACTTGAATTTGCATGGTTTTTACGTAAAAATGCTGTCCAAAATTAATGCAATTCAGCGTCTCTACAAGGCCATGTTGTCAATTAAACGAACTTTACCGAGATATGCAGCGATGCAACAATGCGCATTTTCTTGATATTCCGTCAAGGGTAAAAGGGTGGTTGGGTCCACCACCACTAAATAATCTAATTGTAAAAGCGAGGCGGAAAAAAGTTCCTGAGCCGATGCAAGTATGTGAGAAAGGGGAATGCTTTTAATGTTGTCTCGCACAAAACAAAGGGTTTTGTACAAAAGGGTTGCCTCTTCTTGCTGCGATAGGGATAAAAGTTGGTTCCTGCTGCTCATTGCCAATCCAGAGGCCTCCCTAAGGGTTGGGACGGGTACAATTTCCACGGGTAAACTCAATTTACCCACCATGTTTTGCACCACTGCTACCTGTTGAAAATCCTTTAACCCAAAATAGGCTTTGGATGGATGAACAAGGTTGAAAAGTGCGTAAACCACATCCATTACTCCCTGAAAATGCCCCGGACGCGACGCGCCTTCCAATCGCTGGTCAAGCCCCATAAGGTCAACCTTTGGCGAGGCAAAATTGACGTTAAACAAATCTTCAGAAGTAGGAAGAAAAAGCACAAGTCCACCCAGGGTTTCAAGCTTTTCTCGGTCAACCTCAATCTGTCGCGGGTAGTTTGCGAAATCGTCGCTTTCGTTGAATTGGCGTGGGTTTACATAAATACTCACCACACAGAGCGAATTCTCATCCTTGCAACGCTTCACCAAGGACAAATGCCCATCGTGTAAGGCGCCCATGGTTGGGACAAAACCGATCGTTCCGCCTTTTGCTTTTTCAAGTTCCAGTAGGGATTTAAGGTCTTCTGCGACTGTGTATATTTGAACGTTAGACATCGAACGAAAAATAGTAAGGTCACAAAGCTATGCCTTTTTAGGAAAGTTCACTTGTTTTTTTTAACTTTGCTCCCCCTCAAAAAGCGCGCAAGCTAAATGGAAAAGAAACGAGTTTTATTTATCTCTCAGGAGATTTCCCCTTTTTTACCGAAAACAGAAATTTCTTCCTTTACCAGAAGGATTGCTCAAGCCACTCAAGAAGAGGGCAAGGAAATCAGGGTTTTTATGCCAAGATATGGTGTAATCAACGAAAGAAGACACCAGTTGCATGAAGTCATTCGATTGTCTGGTCTAAACCTTTCCATCGATGACCAAGACCACCCATTGATCATTAAAGTCGCATCGGTTTCCGCCGCAAAAATGCAGGTTTATTTTATTGACAACGACGATTTTTACAAGCGAAAAAACTTATTGACCGATGAGGAAGACAAGGAATTTGTTGACAACGATGAGCGTTCAATTTTCTTTGTGAGAGGCATTTTAGAAACGGTTAAAAAACTCGGTTGGCAACCAGATGTCATTCATTGCAACGGATGGTTTACGGGGTTGATGGCTTTGTATATCAAACACATTTACAAGAAAGACCCACATTTTAAAGAAACCAAAGTGGTGTATAATCTATACAACGAAAGGTTTAACGATAATTGGGACCCTCGTTTTTTTGAAAAGCTTAAATTTGATGGTTTTCCAAAAGCTATGATCGAAAAAGCAAAAGACACAGATTTTCTATCGATTACGAAACTAATCGTTGAGCATTGTGATGGACTCACCATCGCAGAGCCTAACCTAAGCAAAGATTTGATAGGGATTTTTGACGAAGCCACATGTCATAAAATGGATTATGTGGATGAAGAGAAACAACCTAAATCTTTTTCTGCCTTTTTTGACAAGGTCATAGACGAGCCAGTGTTAGCTTAATAAAAACCGAAAGAATGCGCAAAGGCTTTTTTATTTTAATTGCTGTATTAAGCTTTCTTAGTTGTAAAAAAAAGGACCAATCACTGGGCAAAGACATCCTAGATCCCAATGCCTATCTTAATGGAATCACAACGGATACATTTTTACTTTCAACGTCCATAATTCTTGAAGACTCTACCGAAACAGACAATGCAGGGAATGTGGTGCTAGGAAGTTACAACGACCCAAAATTTGGATTGTTTAATGCTTCGTTTTATTCTCAACTGCGATTGGCAGGCATTAACCCGAATTTTGGAACGGTTTCAAACATCGTGGTAGATTCTTTCGTGTTGGCTTTGGAATACACAGGATATTACGGTGACCTCAGCGCACAAACTTTTGAGGTATATGAAATGACAGAATCCATTCATCCGGATTCTACCTACTATAATTTTACGGTGAAAAACCACAGTTCAACCAACTTGGTCCCTGCAGGGAAAGGAACGCTGGTCCCAGACCCTCTGAACAAAACCATTGTTGGGGGAGACAGCCTTCAAGCGCAATTGAGAATTCATTTGGATACCCTTTTGGCCAAACAGTTCATAGCCGAGGCGACCAGTGGAAGCACAACCTTTTCAAGCGACGACAATTTTAAATCGTATTTCAAAGGATTGCTCGTTAAAACCAACAACATTAGCCAGGCGGCGGGACAAGGCGGCGTTTTTTATTTTAACCTAAATGACCCAAGCTCCAAGTTAACCATTTATTATTCCCAAGCAGGAAGCCAAAAAACCTATGACTTGCTCTTAAATTCAACCTGTGCAGATTTTTCGCATGTGGATATAAATCACAGCGGAACGGCAGTTGACCAGGTCATCAACAACCCTTCTCAAGGCTTACAATCGTTTTACGCACAGGCATTTGGACTCCGAGCTAAAATCGTAATTCCAGGCTTGTCCAATTTAACCAAAAACCAGTTGATTCATCGGGCCGAGATTCATTTGCCCATTCAATATAACGTTGGTTACAAGTACAAACCCGGTGCTAATGTTACCTTTGCAACCAAAAAAACAGCCTTCGCAAACAATTACATCAACACAGGTGTATTGGGCACTTACAGTGAATACACAAAAGAATTTTCCGCAGACCTGAAGCAGTACGTCCAGGCTGTGATTAACAAAGACATCGAAAACACAGGGCTTATCGTTTCTCCAAGATTTTTTATCAATTCAGCAGAAAGAATTATCTTCAATGGTCCAAACACCATTAACAAAGCAAAACCAAGAATTGTAATTACCTATACAACCTTCTAAAAATGTGTGGAATTGTCGCCTATATTGGACATCAAGATGCGTATCCGATTATTATCAAAGGATTAAAGCGATTAGAGTACAGGGGATACGACAGTGCAGGCATTGCATTGTTGCATAACGACACACTAAACATCTACAAACGCCAAGGGAAAGTTTCCAATCTTGAAGAATTTGTTGTCGACAAAGATGTAGCTGGTACCATTGGAATGGGTCATACCCGCTGGGCCACGCATGGTGCTCCGAATGACATCAATGCGCATCCACATTACTCATCCGATGGAAAAATTGCAATCATTCACAATGGCATCATTGAAAATTACGATGCAATCAAAAAAGAGCTCATCAAAAAAGGGTATCAATTCAGAAGCGAAACAGATACGGAAGTATTGGTTCACTTGGTGGATGACATTTGCAAAAAGGAAAACGTTTGGTTTGGTGAAGCATTGCGCATTGCCTTGAACCATGTCGTTGGAGCCTATGCCATTGTAGCCATTTCCAGTGACTTTCCAAATCGTTTGGTTGCAGCCAGAAAAAGCAGCCCGTTGGTCGTAGGAATTGGCGCAGAGGGAGAATTCTTTTTGGCATCTGACGCAACCCCAATTGTAGAATACACAAAAAATGTAGTCTACCTCGAGGATGAAGAAATTGCCATCATGGATCGGGCAGAAGGCCTTAAACTTTTTAACATTGGAGACCAACCCAAAACACCATACATTCAGAAGTTAGAAATGGAATTAGAAGCCCTGGAAAAAGGCGGATATGAACATTTTATGTTGAAAGAGATACACGAGCAGCCACGATCCATTCACGATTGTTTTAGAGGCAGACTGAATGCGCAAAAAGGATGGGTTGCATTGGGAGGAATTCGTGAATATGAGCAAAAAATGATCCAGGCAAACCGATTGGTGATGGTGGCTTGTGGAACTTCTTGGCATGCAGCATTGGTTGGGGAATACCTTATCGAAGACTTGGCAAGGATAAATGTCGAAGTTGAATACGCAAGTGAATTTAGATACAGAAACCCAATTATTCATGAAAACGATGTGGTAATTGCCATTTCACAATCAGGAGAAACGGCTGATACTTTAGCGGCATTGGAATTGGCGAAATCCAAAGGGGCTACGATTCTTGGGATTTGTAATGTTGTAGGCTCATCCATCTCTAGAATTACCGATGCAGGATCTTATACCCATGCAGGCCCAGAGATTGGCGTGGCTTCTACGAAGGCTTTTACGGCACAAGTTACCATTTTAACCATGATTGCCCTTTCCTTAGCAAACAAAAAAGGCACCATAAGCAAATCTAGGTTTCATGAACTTCTCGTAGAATTAGAAGCGATACCAGAGAAGGTAAAAATGCTTCTTTCAAAAAACAAAGACATCGAGCGAATTGCTGAAAAATATAAAAACGCTACGAACGCACTTTATTTAGGTCGAGGATCCTCTTTCCCGGTTGCGCTAGAAGGTGCACTTAAACTAAAGGAAATTTCTTACATCCATGCTGAAGGTTATCCTGCGGCTGAAATGAAACACGGTCCCATCGCATTGATTGATGAAAATATGCCTGTTTTTGTGATTGCAACGAAAGGAAATTCATATGAAAAAGTGGTTTCAAACATTCAAGAAGTAAAAGCCAGAAAAGGACAAATCATTGCGATTGTAACCGAAGGAGACGAAACGGTAAAAGACATTGCGGACCACATCATTGAAATCCCTGAGTCAGATGAAATATTGGTTCCTTTGTTGGCTACGATTCCGTTCCAATTGTTATCCTATCACATCGCAGTAATGAGGGGTTGCAATGTAGACCAGCCAAGGAATTTGGCGAAGAGTGTGACGGTGGAGTAATGCATCCCGAAAAGCTTAACAACAAGTTCATCTCGATTGTTGGTTTTTTTATTTGATATCAAATAATTTTAAGCCACATGAAAACAAAATACTCGAAAATTATTTTAGGTTTTGGAATGTTGCTACTTTCCGGATTTCTAAAAGCACAATTCATAACACATGGTCCGGTAATGGGCGGCGTCACAGATTCTTCACTGCGTATCTTTTTACGTTGTGCTTCTGTACAAAACTTTACCATTGATTTGGATACAGACAGCTTGTTTAGCAATCCCATTGCTTACCAGAACACCACCGATCCAACTAAAGATTTTTCTGCAATAACAGAATGTACGGGGCTACAAGCAGATACAAAGTATTATTATCGCGTACGTTTTGGTGCGTCAACAGACCTAAAAAAAGGATATTTCAAAACTTTTCCATTAGAAGGAAGTCCGTCGCATTTTACCTTTGTGACAGGTTCCTGTCAAGAAACGCCCAACATGAAGGTTTACGACGTGATGCCTACCTACGACCCCTTGTTTATGTTGCACGTTGGAGATTATACGTACCCAAGTTATCAGTTGCCCAGTGGATATCCAGAAGACTGGAACATGATTCCTTTGGCTTACCGAAAAAGGTATGAAGAAAATGTAATGGAAGAAAAACTTCTTCCCTATGTACCATTGGTATACATGCCCGACGACGATGATAATTTTGGTCCCACTCGAACCCTTTTTGTAAGCACAAGTTTTACAGGCTCTTTTCCCAACATCGTAAACCAAATTAACACCTCACCGATTCAGCCCATAGAAAAAACAAATTGTTTGAGGGGTTACCGTTATTTTTTCCCAGGATACGCAACCGTGGATACAACGGAAGGTCATTATCACAGTTTTAAGGCTGGAAACGTTGAGTTTTTTGTGACAGATGTAAGGTCGATGGTCGACCCTTGGTCTGAAGCGTATGTTTACGACAGTGTGTTAAATGAGTGGAGTTACGATCCGCTTCCCAGTCATTCGATTTTAGGCGACAATCAAATGAATTGGTTGCTAAACGGATTGGCCAGCTCCACTGCAACATGGAAGTTTATAGTAACCGGGGTGCCTTTTAATCCTAAGATTTACGACATTATTCAATCGGCTTTATTAGCGCAAGATTATGTTTTCACCATTGCTGGCCAAAGTGGAACAGGAATGCGACTGTCCACGTCCTTTGCAGGATACTGGGGAGGATATCCGGATGATGTAAACCAAGTGATCCAACACGTTGCATCCAACAACATTAATGGGGTAATGGTCATCAGCGGCGACACTCATAACAATGTAATGGATGATGGCACCAATTCTTACTTTCCAGAGCTAAATGCCAGTGGATTAAGTGTAACATCTACAGAACTGGCTTATCAAATGTCTTTGTATGGACCACTGATTGGACAACCACCTGTGGAAGATTCTTTGTGGAACGGTGGAGGAAATGGCATTTTTAATACCAATTTTAAAAACGGTTTTGGGAAAGTGGAGGTTTTTGGCAATGACTCGGTAAGTTTTTGCGTAATTGATGAGGATGATGTTGCATTGAATTGCATGACCATTTATGCCGATGGGTCGGTTTTAAACATGGCGGGAAATAAGTACAAAGGATACTTAGACGAAGGATGGTCCTTTTATCCAAACCCGGCCAAGGACAAAATAACCCTACAAGGATCTTGTTTAAATGAAAGCTGCACCTTGTTTATTTATGACGTAACGGGAAAAATAAGCCAACAACAAAAGTTGTCAACGGGTCAACTGATTCATTATGAAATTAGCCTGCCAGCCAATATGGCAAACGGCATTTATTTCTTAGATATCCAAGACAAAACAGGAAAGTCACAGGGGATTAAAAAGCTTGTGGTAGAAAGAGACTGACAAGGACAACAATCAAATCGAATACACAACGATTCCGGTAAGAAAGGCGGCAACGGAAAAGCCCAATACCAATTCCCGTAAGGTGTGCTTGTGTAAATACCACCTAGAGCCGATGACGGTTCCTGCAATCACGATTCCGATGCAAAGCCAAAACAAGGATGGGTTGGGTTGTTGAATGAAAAAGGAAAAGAGATAACCACAAAGAATTCCAGCACCCCCCGCATGCATTGAGATTTTTAAATACCTTGTTAAAATGGTAAAAACCGTAGTGACCAAGACACCTGAAAGGGCCAGGGTTGAATAAAAAATAGGTAAAATCTGCATCGTGTCGATTTGCTGAACAAGGTAAAACAACAAGAGGCCATAGATTAACATAATGATGAGGGGTAAATTCCGCTCTTCTCGTTTTTCCATGTCTAGGGTTGTGATGATTTTAAATTTATACAACCCCAAATAGGATAGGCTGGGCGCAATGAAGCTAAACACCGCAAAAATCGCAAACAACAACCATTTTTGTCGCGGTGGAATGTCGTACATGCTGATTCGACTCGAGTGGTAGGTATGTATTGGATAATACATCGTAATCAGCAAACCATACAAAGGCATAAGCAGGGGAAGAAAAACCCAGGAAAACAGGTGGGACAAATAGCGTATCATAGTTCTTTTCGAAGCCTTGCAACGGGCAAATTTAATTGTTCTCGGTATTTAGCAACCGTTCGGCGGGCAATGTTGTAGCCTTTTTCGTTTAACAAGGCCATTAATTTTTCGTCAGGCAAAGGATTTGATTTGTCCTCAGCAGAAATTGCGTCCATTAAAATCTTTTTTACTTCACGCGTAGACACCTCTTCGCCGCTATCAGTGGAAAGGGATTCTGAAAAAAAGAATTTTAAGGGATATACGCCGTGGTTGGTTTGAACAAATTTACTGTTCGCAACCCGTGAGATTGTGGAAATGTCCATGTTAACCCTTTCCGCAATGTCTTTTAATATCATGGGTTTCATTTTGGTTTCATCCCCTGTTAAGAAAAAGGCGTGTTGGTAATTCAAAATCGCATTCATGGTGAGTAAAAGCGTTTGTTGCCGCTGCGCGATGGCATCGATAAACCATTTTGCACTTTCCAGTTTGTGTTTGACAAAAACCAACGCTTGTTTGTCAGATTTGGATGTTTTTGCTCCTTCGGCATAAGACCTCAATAAGGTTTCATATTCCTTACTGATTTTGAGTTCTGGTGCATTCCTTGCGTTTAGGCTTAACTCAATCAACCCATCTGTTTCTGTTAAAATGAAATCAGGTACAATTTGCTGTAGGTTTTTTCCAGTGCTTTTTGAGGCTCCTCCCGGTTTCGGATTGAGTTTTAGAATCTCGTCAATGGCAGCCTTTAATTGGGATGCATCAATGTCTAATTTGCGAGAAATTTTGTCGTAATGTTTTCGCGTAAAGGCGTCGAAATGACTTCTCAAAATTTCTAACGCGATGCGTTTATTGACACTCCCATCCTGTCTTCGCGTACTTTGCAATACCAAACATTCTTGAAGGTTTCTTGCCCCAATACCTGCGGGGTCTAGTTCTTGGATGTTAAACAGAACCGCTTCAATGTCCTGCTCCGTTACATTTAAATTAAAGTGAAATGCGAGGTCGTCTACCACAGCCTCTAATGGGCGACTTAAATACCCAGACTCGTCAAGGTTTCCAACCAAAACCTCGGCGATGATGATTTGAGAGGGCGTCAAGTTATTTAAAGACAACTGTTCCATAAGTTTGTCTTGAAAACTCTCTTCACCCGCAATCGGAATTACCCTTTCTTCATCGTCCTTCGATTGATTGTTTGCATAGGTTTTATAATCCGCAATGTCGTCGTCAAAATAGTCTGACAGATCAAATTCGTCATCAGAATCCTCGTTTTCTTGAGCTTCTGCAGGATCGACCTCATCTGCAGGGTCTTCCGCTTCTGCCAGGGCGGGATTTTCCTCAATTTCTTGTTGAATTCTTTGCTCCAACTCAGACGTTGGAACCTGCAGCAGTTTCATTAATTGTATCTGTTGCGGAGAAAGCCGCTGGTCAAGTTTTTGCGAAAGATTTTGCTTGAGTGCCATGGAGTTAAAACGAAGCGTTCAAAGGAGTTCTCGGAAAAGGGATTACATCTCGAATGTTTGTCATTCCCGTCACAAACATAATCATTCTTTCCAAGCCCAATCCAAATCCTGCATGAGGCACGGTGCCAATTTTCCGGGTTTGTAAATACCACCACAATTCGGATTCATGAATGCCAAATTCCTTCACTTTTTCAAGTAGTTTATCATAGCGCTCTTCACGTTGAGATCCTCCGACAATCTCCCCAATACCGGGAAACAATACGTCCATGGCAGCAACGGTTTTTCCGTCCTCATTCGCACGCATGTAGAATGCTTTGATTTGAGAAGGGTAGTCCGTTAATATAACAGGACATTTGAATTCCTTTTCCACCAAGTATCGCTCGTGTTCACTTTGCAAATCGATGCCCCACTCAACTGGATATTGAAATTTCTTCTTCTTATAATGATTGGATTGCAATAAAACCTCAATCGCTTCGGTATAACTCAATCGCTTAAACGGATTGTCGACCACAAATTGAATTCGTTCCATTAAGCCCAACTCTGTTCTTTCCTGTTGGGGTTTTTGGGATTGCTCTTGCACGTCTCTTTCATGTAGAAAAGCAAGGTCCTCTTTGCAGTTTTCAAGAACGTAACGACAAATGTGCTTAAGAAAATCTTCGGTTAAATCCATGTTGTCTTTTAAGTCGTTAAACGCGACTTCGGGTTCAATCATCCAAAATTCAGCAAGGTGACGAGAGGTATTTGAGTTTTCCGCCCGAAACGTGGGGCCAAAAGTATAGACCTTTCCAAGCGCCAAAGCCGCAAGTTCAGCTTCAAGTTGACCGGATACCGTCAAGTTAACGCCTTTGCCAAAAAAATCTTTTTGAAAGTCAATTTCCCCACTATCGTCCAGCGGAGGATTCTTCATGTCTAAGGTGGTTACGCGGAACATTTCTCCGGCCCCTTCTGCGTCTGACCCCGTAATAATGGGTGTGTTTAGGTAGTAAAAACCATTCGCATTGAAATAATGGTGAATTGCATAGGATACCGCATGACGGATTCGAAAGACCGCCCCAAAGGTATTCGTACGAAACCTTAAATGAGCTTGCTCCCTCAAAAAATCAAGGCTGTGACGTTTGGGTTGCATAACGGTTTTTTGTACATCATCCGCAGGTCCATCGCCTAAAACTTCAAAAGATTGAACGTTTAACTCAATCTGTTGGCCAGAACCAATGGAAGCAACCAATTCTCCGACAATGCTTAAGGAAGCTGCGGTGGTAATTCTTTTTATTTGAACCTCCTCAAACTGAGAAAAATCCAACACGGCCTGTAGGTTGCCCAAACAAGACCCGTCATTGAGTTGGATAAAACGGTTGCTACGAAAAGCACGCACCCAACCTTGAACCTTAACGGTGTCCCCAATTTTAAAGGTTGATCCGCCTTCTAAAATCTCTTTTATTCTCAAATTTAACATACCTGCAAAAGTAGGCTTTTAGCGCGAAAATCAAAACGCCTATATTTTTTCAATGTTAAAGATAAATCCCTATATTGTGTCCTAAAAATTATATATGTGTTTCCGAAACGTGCCATTATTCGCTTTTGGTTTGAATAAGCCAACACATAGGAGTGTCGAAAACAACGAGGCAACCTCTATTTGGCTAAGTAGGGTATTTGCATCCACCCTTTTGATATTCATTGCATTGGGAACGTACGCACAAGTCGCGCCTTTTACAGCCTCTTTGAACCCCAAGGGTGAAGGCGGAAACATACCAGAAGAAAAAAATGCGGTTTGGACAGAGCGGACAAATGAACGCACCTTGTTTTCTTCACAATTTGTCGACCAAAAGGGGAATACCAAATCTGTTTACAGTAAAAAGCCCATTCATTACCGTTCACTCGATGGCGATTTACGACCGATTTCTCCACGTTTGAAACCCGTCGGAAAGGGTGTTATGGCAGCACCTGACCAGGCTTATCCAACGTATTTGTATGCAGATCAGTCCTATGGTCTCAACTTAGGGAACAACAACCTTCTTTTGGCTGGAAAAAACGTACATGTGAACGGAGAAAAGTACACCGCGGTCAATACCAGCGTGAGTGAACGCGGAGCAGAAAGCCAGCAAGGTTCGGTACGAAGAGAAATTCAATTTTTGGAAGGGCGTATTAAAAGCAACATTGTTTTAACGCAACCGCTCACAATCTCGAATGATTACCTTTTGGTTCAAGAAACAGTAACATTGCCGACAGGTTTTTCATTGGCATATTCATCCACTGAAAACGAAGAGCCGCAGACAGACAGGAGAAAAGGAATCTTATTCATTGATGGGTTTGCCAGTCATTCTGAAATTTTGGTGATGGATGACAAATCCAACCTTGCCATGGGTAAAATATTTACCCCCCTTGCCTACGATGCCTCGAACCGTGTTTTGCCTTTGATGATGTCTTTTACATCCATAGGGAATGATCAATATGTTCTCACGGTGGCAACGCCAAAAGCGTGGCTTGAGGACAGTGAAAGACAATACCCAATTACCATTGACCCTTTAATTGGAGGCCCTACCAGTATTTGGGCAGGAGGTTACATGCCCTCTTGTTTAACGCCACAAGCCAACATTGACAGTCTTTTGGCAACGGTGCCTGCAGGGGTAACCGTCTCTGGGTTGTACGTTACAGCAAGTTTTTATGCAGATCCCTTTGCCCCTGCAACCATGAACCAAGGTGTAATGTCCTTCAGTACGAAGTGCGGAATTTCACAAACGTTTACCGTTACAGGTCCAACCGCGCTAACCGCGGGAACTGCATACCTCGACAGCTTTAATGTGATGTCTCCATTGATTTGCTGTATTCCCGAATCGTGTGACACGACCCAACTCTATGTTCGTTACCACCTTAGCAGGTATACCTACGGTCCAGGCTGCAACATCAACTACATTCGCTACGACCCCTTTACTACTTTATGGCCTTTTCAAGTGGTGATTTACGGAAAAACGGCCGAATCCTATGGCTCACAATGGTAT
Source organism: Flavobacteriia bacterium (assembly GCA_009924735.1). Classification (GTDB taxonomy): domain Bacteria; phylum Bacteroidota; class Bacteroidia; order Flavobacteriales_D; family Crocinitomicaceae; genus UBA952. The sequence continues at coordinate 166,879 of RFQZ01000001.1, forward strand.
GCTTCACAGGCCCCTCTGTGTTCAAACGAATGTGAAATAGAAGTAACAGCCTATGCACGTTATGGTGTGGCTCCTTACACCTTTACACATCCTTGGTCAACGGACACCATTGTCACAGGAACCAACACAGGTTGTGGAGCGGGCGCAACCAACCATCACTTCTTTTTAACCATTCCCAATTGTCCAACCTATTGTGATTCCACGGAAACCCTTCTAAACATTCCACCACCAGTTATAACCGATGCTTGTGGAACGCTCATCCCTGGGATTCCAATAGAGACCGTCCCCATAAAACCCGCAACAAACATTGTCTTGCAATACGACTCCATTTTATGTTCAGGAGAAAACATCAACGTGTCGCTTGCCTCCTGTTTTAGCAATGGAACCGCCTATTATTGGGGAGAAGGGTTAAGCGGTCAAGGAAGTTTTAGCGCCAATGCATCTACGAATAGCCTACCGGTTGTGCTTCTTTTCAATGCATATGCGGCAGGTGATGGATGCGTTTCAGACACCACCCAATTTAGCTTGTCCATCTACAGCAATCCCATTGCGAATTATACCATCAACCCGTCCCCCATCATTGTGGGCATGCAGGGAGATTTTAGTGATGCAAGCGTCTCTCCAGCGGCAAGTATAAGTCAGTGGACATGGACCGTAGACGACACCTTGACCAGCCTAAGTACGCAATGGAGCAATGTTTACCAAACGCCTGGAACCCATACGCTGTGTCTGTTTATTCAAGACACCATGGGTTGTGTAGACACCCTTTGCGGACCGTTTTCCGTAGTGCCAGCAACCGTAAATGCACCCAATGTCGTCACGCCCAATGGAGATGCAAAGAATGATTTATTGGCATTCCAATACCTTGAATTTTACGAAAAAAATAAACTGCAGATTTTTAATCGATGGGGAAATCTTATTTATGAAAAAGAAAATTACTTGAATGATTGGAATGGCAGCGAGGTCAAAGACGGCACATATTTTTATACGCTGGACATTACAGATAAGAAAGAAACCCTCTCCGGATTTTTCTACCTCATTAAATGATCATTTTCCATTCCATTGGGTCATCGCCAATTGGAGTCCAATGGTGCAGAACGATTCTATAAATTGCGCTGCCGTATCAATCCTTTCAGGCAATTGCTCCTGCTCTAATTCTCCCCATGTACCAAGGACATAATCCACCTGTCGTCCGGCCTTAAATTCATTGCCAATACCGAAGCGTAAGCGCGTATACGCTGTGGTAGCCAATGTGCTTTGGATGTCTTTTAGGCCATTGTGGCCCCCATCAGAACCGGACGCCTTCATGCGCAGTTTGCCGAATGGAAGCGATAAATCATCGGTAACTACCAAAACGTGGTCTAACGAGACCCCCTCTTTCTGCATCCAATAATGAACCGCTTTCCCTGACAGATTCATAAAGGTTGTGGGCTTAACCAAGATTAGGCTTTTGCCTTTAAATTTAACGGTACTGGTATGCGCTGCGCGGTTTAAAGAGAAGGATCCACCGTGTTTTTCATTGAGAAAATCCAACACCTTAAATCCGATGTTATGCCTTGTGTTTTCATATTCAGCACCAGGATTACCGAGCCCAACGATTAGAAACTTCATGTTGTAAAGTTAAAATTTATACCAGGACATGGGCACTAAAACAAGTGGATTTGTACACGCAGAAAAAATGGAATAACTTTGCGCCTTCATGGAGAGGTGTCCGAGTGGTTGAAGGAGCACGCCTGGAAAGTGTGTATAGGTCTAAAGCTTATCGAGGGTTCGAATCCCTCTCTCTCCGCCAAAGCAATCAAAAGCTAGCCGAAAGGCTGGCTTTTTTTATTTGACCCACGTCAAAAGTTAGCTTTTTTAAGTCCAGGCAAGTAAAAAAGACAACGATGCGAAGCAGCGAAGCTTTTGATTGCTTTGAAGCCCCCCCTTCGGGATCACTCGCGTAAGCGAGTAATCCAATAGAAAGCCAACATTGCCAAGCAACAGCACTTTTGATAACAATTGCATTGGTTTAGCACCAAACAAAAATTGTCACAATTTTTCAATTCATTCATTGAATTCATCTACATTTAGCAAAATTTTTTTTCATGTCTGGATCATATCATAAAATGTCTTTTGCCGGCGTACTCATTACCATGGGAATAGTCTTTGGGGACATCGGAACCTCTCCTTTGTATGTTTTTCAAGCCATAACCGGTGGAGGCGCGCACATTAGCAAAGACTTTATTTATGGTGGTTTGTCTTGTGTTATCTGGACTTTGATATTATTGGCAGGCGTGAAGTACATTTATTTTGCGTTAAACGCAGACAACAAAGGGGAAGGAGGGATTTTTTCCTTGTTTGCCTTGTTGAAAAAACGCAACATTCGATGGGTCGTCATTCCAGCATTGATTGGTTGTGCAACCTTGTTGGCAGATGGGTTTATTACGCCCGCTATTTCCATTTCGTCCGCTGTAGAAGGGGTCAACAACATCAATCCCGACGTTCCTGTTATTCCCATTGTTGTGGCCATCATTATTGTTTTATTTATGGTTCAACAATTTGGCACAGCAACCATCGGTAAAATGTTTGGGCCGATAATGTTTGTTTGGTTTGGGTATTTACTGTACTTGGGCTTGATCAACATCACGAAAAACCCGGCTGTTCTGGCGGCGATCAATCCGATGGAAGCGATTCATTTTGTCCTTCATGTCAAAGGGGGCTTTGCTGCGTTGGGAGCTGTTTTTTTATGTACCACGGGTGCAGAAGCTTTGTATTCAGACTTAGGTCACTGTGGAAAAGGAAACATCCGCATCAGCTGGAGTGCGGTCTCAGGGATTTTAGTAATCAACTACCTTGGGCAAGCCGCGCTTTGTACAAGTTCAGGTTTCACCTTGGAAAAGGGAGAAACCATTTTTTATTCCATGGTTCCTGACAATCAAATGTTATTTGCCGTAATAACAGCCACTGCCGCCACAATCATTGCCTCTCAAGCTTTAATTACCGGAGTGTTTACACTCATGAATGAGGCAATAAAACTGAAGTTCTGGACCAACTTAAAGGTAAAATTTCCTTCCGACCACCAAGGACAAATTTACATTCCCTTTATCAATTGGGTGCTTATGGTGGGTTGTTTGGTTGTGATTGCGATCTTTAAGAAATCAGGGGCAATGGAAAATTCTTATGGGCTTGCCATTACCATAAACATGGTCATGACATCTATCCTATTGCTTTTGTTGCTCTACCTTAAATATCCTAAGGCAAGGGTTTTTTACATTATTATTTTTCTCGGGTTTCTATTCATTGAAAGCATTTTCTTAATGTCAAACCTTGGTAAAGTAGTCCATGGAGGATGGTTTACCTTGGTGCTCTCCATCTCCTTCTTTGTGCTGTTGTTCCTTTACTTTAAAGCAAGACAACTTAGGAAAAACATTACTGAATACCTTCCAATGCGTGCCGTTATCCCGATGTTAAAAGCAGTTCGTAAAGACACAGGAATCCCTTTTGAAGCAACCAACTTGGTCTTTCCAACGCGCAGCAATACGCACGACAAACTAGACCTTACCGTATTCCATTCCTTGTTTATGAAACGCCCTCGCAAAGCGGGAGTGATTTGGTTTTTGCACCTCGACATCCTTAACGAACCTAAGGGAGTACATTATTCTGTGCATGAAATCGTCGACAAAGAATGCTATTATGTTTCCCTAGAACTAGGATTTAAAGAAGAGCACAGAATTGAATACATGATGCGTAAAATACACCGTCACATGGTGGAAAAAGGCGAGTTGGAAAACGAAAGCATTTTTGAATCCATAAAAAACAAAATGGATAAATTGGACTTTAAGTTCATCGTTTTGAACTCAAGGGTGTCCACCGACAATGCGCTTAATGCCTTTCAAGTGCTATGTGTAAAAGCGTATCGTTTTGTGAAGTCTACCGGTCTTAAACCAGCGGAAGATTTTGGATTGGATAAAACTAATGTAGAAGTAGATTACATTCCGATTTCCGTTACAGCCCAAGTAAACCAAGAAATGATAGAAGAGTTTGAGGATTACTCACATCCCAAGGACTAATTCATTTCACCAACAACGGATTCCTTTAGTAGCTTTTTAATTTCGTCGATGTCGCTGAAATTACCATAAAGCCACATTAGTTTTGTCAATGCTGACTCTACATTCATGTCTCCTCCGCTGATCACACCTGCTTTCTCAAAGAACCGGCTCGAAGCGTATTTTCCATGTTGTACACTCCCGGAAACACATTGAGTGATGTTAAGTACAACGCCGCCGCTTCCAATGTAAGCGAGGATCATGGACTGAAAACTTATATCACTAAAAGCGTTTCCCGCACCGAACGTTTCAATTACAATGGCAACATGATGGTCTATGTTAAATAAACATTCATAGGCTTTTGGATTCATCCCAGGAAACAGTTTCATCAAACCAATCTTGTCGTTTAGTTTGGGATAGAAGCGCAATGAAGGTTCATCTTTAGGGTTGTCTTTTGGTAAAGGGGAAATATTGATTTCAACGCCGACCGCTCCCAATAGGGCGTGGTTTGGAGAGTCAAAAGCATCAAACTGGTTTGCCGATACTTTCGAACAACGGTTTCCTTTAAAGAGTTTAGATTGAAAAAACACAGCGACGTCTTTCAATACGGGGTCTCCAGATGCGGTTTTCTTCCCCGCAATTTCAATGGAAGTAAGTAGGTTTTCCTTGCCATCGGTGCGTAAAATCCCAATGGGCAATTGCGACCCGGTCAAAATGATGGGTTTTTGAATTCCCTGAATTAAAAAACTGAGCGCCGCGGCTGTATACGCCATGGTGTCTGTTCCATGCAATACCACAAAACCGTCAAATTTCTCATAGTTTTCCGCGATGATTCGTGACAATTCTAGCCAAACGGCTGGTGACATATCGGAAGAATCAATGGGGGAAGAAATGCTAAGGGAAGAAACAGACACACCAAGTTGTGCAATTTCAGGGATTTGGTTGTGAATGTAGGCAAGGTCCAAGCCTTTTAACTCCCCAGTTTCAAGATCTTTGACCATTCCAATGGTACCTCCAGTATAGATTAAAAGGACTTTTGAGGTCATCATAGGCCGTGGTTTTTAAGTTGGAAAAGCTTGTGTGCGTTGTGGGTTGTTTGCAAACCGATTTCATCTGGCCCTACATGGTAACAGTCTACCAAGTGATCCACAACATAAGAGAGAAAAGAAGGCTCGTTTCGCCTGCCGCGATGAGGGACTGGGGGCAAATAGGGCGCATCTGTTTCCAAAAGAATTTTTTCGAGGGGCAAGGTTTTTATGACGGATTTTAAGTCGCTGTTTTTATAACTGATGACCCCTCCAATGCCGAACAAAAACCCAGGTAAATTCTCTAGGATGTGTTCTGCCTGTGCGACCGTACCTGTAAAACAGTGAAATGCGCCACGCAAAGCGGTTTTTTCGTATTTTGCCAGCTCTACAAAAACTTCGTCAAAGGCATTTCTAATGTGAAAAACGATAGGAAGGTCAAACGCCAAAGCCCAAGAGATTTGCTTGTGTAAAGCATCCACTTGTTGTGTCTGAAAAGTTGTGTCCCAGTATAAATCCAATCCAATTTCTCCAATGGCACAAAAAGCAGAGGGGCTTGATTTTAACAACGAATATAAAGCATCCAATTCTTCCAAATGGTTAATTTTTACGCTACAAGGGTGAAGGCCTATCATGGGAACCATCGGAAGGCTTGACGTTGGCATTTGGAACAGAAGCTCGGAAGAGGCAAGGTCAATGTTTGGCAACAGCAAAGCCCCTACGCCTGCATCTTTCGCTCTTTGTATCACGTCGGAAAAGTCTTCGCTAAATACCGTGTCGTAAATATGGCAGTGTGTGTCAATGATCATTTATTCGTTTTTCTGGATTTTTCCCAACGCCAAGCATCTTCAATGGCACTTTCTACACTTCGTTTAGCTGCCCACTGCAATTCGGATTTAGCCAAGTCAACATTGGCGTAAATCTCAACAACATCGCCCATCCTTCTGTTGCCAATTTCAAACGGCAATGGAGCGTGCGTGATTTTTTGGAAGAAATCTACGACTTCTAATACAGTGGTTCCTTTTCCTGTTCCAATGTTGAAATGGGACAGCGAAGGATTGTTTTTTCCCACATAATTTAAAGCAACCACGTGGGCATCTGCAACATCACACACATGAATGTAATCGCGCACACAGGTTCCATCTGAGGTGGGATAATCATTTCCAAAAACCGTGAGTTTTTCCTGCAGCCCCATAGCCGTTTGGGTAATGTAGGGCAATAAATTGTTCGGCGTTCCATTTGGGAGCTCTCCAATTTGTGCAGAGGGATGCGCACCGATTGGGTTGAAGTACCTTAAGCAAATGATTTGAAGGTCTGGCTTGGTTTTGCTGTAGTCTTCTAATATCTGTTCCCCCATCCATTTTGTAAAACCATAGGGCGATACAGGGAGTTTTTTTGCAGTCGTTTCTCGCACCTCTTTTACATCCGGCTCTCCATAAACGGTACAAGAGGAAGAAAAGACCAGTTTCTCAATGCCAAAGAACGCGGAAGCCTCCATTACATTCATAAGACCAATCAGGTTGTTTTGATAGTATTCCAAAGGATGTGCACAGGAGTCACCCACAGATTTGTAGGCCGCGAAATGAATAATTGCGTAAATGTTGTGTTTTTCAATTGTTTCGAAAAGCAAGTTTTTATCGCAAATATCAATTGGATAAAACGTAAAACTGTCTTTTATAAGTTGGTTAATACCGGTTAAAATCTCTTGAGAACTGTTTCTTAAGTCATCCACAATAATCGGATGAAATCCTTGATTGGACAATTCAACCACGGTGTGTGAGCCGATGTAACCAGCGCCTCCCGTAACGAGCACATTTTTCATAGGTCAAATTTAGGAAAATTAATTTTGGTGTTTTGGAATGTATAAAAGCGCCTTTGTTTTATCTTTACCCTATGCAATTGTTTATTTTTCTCTTATGTTTTCTTAGTTATGGAGCCGATGATTCTCATGATCTGGATGTTAGTGTGAGCGGTTTTCCCTCGGACAAAGGCCAGGTTTATGTGGGATTGTTTAACAAGTCAGAAGATTTTGCCGTAAGAGGAAAACAATTTAAAGGAAAAGTAGCCACCATTGAGGGCAAAAAAGCGATTGTTCATTTCGAAAACCTACCCACAGGAAATTATGCGGTGGCAAGTTTTCACGACAAGAACAAAAATGGATATATGGATAAAAACGCCTTTGGGCTGCCCTTAGAATCCTATGGTTTTTCAAACCAGGCAAGAGGAACACTCGGTCCTCCTTCGTTTTCAGATGCAAAATTTCGCATTGAAGATGACCGGAAAATTGAAATCCGCCTGAAATAAGCAGTCAAGTTATCAACACAAAACCGCGCTTTAACATAGACTTAACATCATACTTAAAATGTCTCGCCATCTTTATCCAATGGAATTTAGGCAAGAAGTTGTTGTTATCTCGGATGTGCACCTAGGAACGTATGGTTCCGCCGCTGCGCAGTTGGTCTCTTATCTTAAAAGTATTAAACCCAAAGTATTAATATTAAATGGAGACATCATTGACATTTGGCAATTTAACAAAAGGTATTTTCCAGATGACCACATGAAGGTAATTCGCGAAATCATACGAATGTTATCCAAGGGAACAGAAGTCCATTACATCACAGGAAACCACGACGAGTCCCTAAGAAGGTTCAGTGGATTTACCTTGGCAAATTTTCACCTCGACAACAAGGTGATTTTAGATTTACCCACAGGAAAAGCATGGGTGTTTCATGGTGACGTCTTCGATTTCTCTATAAAACACTCAAAATGGATTGCCAAGTTAGGGGGTAAGGGATACGACTTATTGATATTGCTAAATACATTTATCAATTGGAGCTTGGTTAAAATGGGTAAAGAACGAATCTCCATTTCGAAAAAGGTGAAGGATAAGGTTAAAGGGGTAATCAGCTATATTAACAATTTCGAAGAAAATGTAGCCCAAATCGCCATGGAGAATGATTATCGTTATGTAATTTGTGGACACATTCACCAGCCATGTATTAAAGATTTTACGGATGAGAACGGCAAAGTAACTACGTACCTAAATTCGGGAGATTGGGTGGAAAACAACACCGCCTTGGAATATAACAATGGCGAATGGAAGTTGATTGAATTTAAGGAGGCTTCCGTTGCGAAAAAAGAACCAAAAATGGACAAAGTAACCATAGAATTGGACATGCTTTTAGGATCGAAAGACAAGCAATGAAAATCCTATATGCCATACAAGGCACGGGAAACGGTCACATGAGCCGAGCCCAAGAACTGCTTCCTTATTTTAAACAATACGGTACAGTCGATGTCTTGGTCAGTGGTACACAATCTCAACTTGACGTTGCTTTCGACATTACCTATCGAACAAAAGGAATGAGTTTTATTGCTTCGAAATCAGGAGGGGTTCATTTTCTAAAAACCTTGTTACACCTTCGACCCATTCGGTTTTTTAAAGAAGTTTTTTCACTGCCCGTTAAAAAGTATGACCTCATAATTAGTGATTTTGAACCTGTGAGCGCCTGGGCCTGTAAATTCCGAAATCTTCCGTGTATTGAACTCAGTCACCAATGCGCGGTAAAAATGGCCGAGTCTCCCCAACCAAAAGAATCTTTTCCCATAGGGCAATGGGTGGTAGAGAACTACTGTCCCAGCACAAAACAATATGGGGTACATTTTCAATGTTACAATGAGCGGGTTTTCTTTCCCATCATTCGAAATGAAGTCAAACGGTTAAACCCGGTTGATGATGGCTATTATTTAGTGTACCTAACTGGATATTCTGACGAAGCCATCGCAGAAGTATTAATCAAAACCAATCAATCTTGGAGGGTGTATTCAAAAGAATCGAAGGAAACCACGAAACAGGAAAATATTACTTTTTGTCCCATCGACAATAAAAAATTCATTTCAGACTTAGAGAAATGTAGGGGTATTCTTTGCGGTGCCGGTTTCGAATTGCCTGCAGAAGCATTGTTTTTGGGAAAGAAACTGATGGTAATCCCTTACAACAATCATTATGAACAGCAATGCAATGCGGAAGCCTTAAAACGATTAGGCATTCCGGTGTTAAATCACTTATCATTGGCTGAATTGGAACCGCTTAGGCACTGGACAGAGCGAATCAATGCGGTTAAAATTCACATGCCTGATCAGACAGCGCTATTGGTTGAAAAAATCGTTACCGAGAACGTCGACGTTAAATGCTAAATAGAATATGCTAATCTTTGACTTCGTTTTTATAACGCAGGTATAGATTCAATTGGGCATGAAAAGGAGCGCCTTCTGTTTTTCTGTATTCATTGCGCATGTCTGAAGTGATCAACCTCGATTTTACGCTTCCCATCCATTGGTAATTAAAGATTAGGTCCAATTCCTTTTGAATTTCAACGTCATAGATTGGGGTACCCACTTCTATCCTTTGGTCGATGTTTCGCTCCATTAAATCAGCGCTGGCAATGTAATAGAGCGGATCATTAAGATTGCAAAACACCATCATTCTCGCGTGCTCTAAATAGCGGTCAACGATGCTTATAACCGTTAAATTTGGGTTGCGCTTGTGGTCTGTTTTCAAACAACAGATGCCTCTCACGATCATATCAACCCGAACCCCTGATAAACTTGCGTCAATTAATTTTTCAATCAGCAATTGGTCCGTTAAATTGTTCACCTTGATTTTAATGTAAGCAGGAGCACCTCGTTTCACGGCGGCAATTTCTTTATCAATGAGTTGGGTTAGTTTCCTTCGGAAATTAAATGGAGAGACCATCAAGGTTCTGAAACTCACCCTTTCCATATTGTTTTCTAAAATCCTAAAGACTTTGTTTACTTCGGTTACCACTTTAGGATTTGAGGTTAGCAATGCAAAATCGGTATATATTTTCGAAGATTTCTCATTAAAATTTCCGGTTCCTACATAGGCAATCGATTTCTCTACTTTTTTGTCCACCCGATTGATATACAACAATTTAGAATGCACCTTTAAATTAGGGACCCCAAAAATAACTTTTGCGCCCTGTTCTTTGAGGACATTGGACCAATGTAAATTGTTTTTTTCATCAAAACGAGCCTGCAATTCCATAACAACCACGACGGTTTTGCGATTGTATAGTGCTGCAATCAATGCTTGCATAATTTGAGAGTTTGAAGCCACTCGGTAAACATTTATTTTGATTTCCGTGACCAAAGGGTCAATCGCCGCTTCGCGCAAAATGTCAATGATATAATCAAACTTTTGATAAGGGAAATGCAAGAAAACATCCTTTTCATAGATTGCTTCCAACAATTGTTTTGCTGATTCCAGATACGGATGGACGCATGGTGGCTGAGGTTTGTAAAGCAACTCTGGGTGATGAAAGTCTGGAAACTGAAGAAAGTCTTTGAAGTTATGATAACGCCCACCAGGGATTGTGTTTACGCCCATTTTTAGTCCCAAACACTTTAACAAATAGGCCAAAAGGTCGTCCGGCATCTGTTCATCAAAAACGAAACGCACAGGAACGCCCTTCTTGCGAAGTTTTAAACTTCGTTCAATTTTTTCTGAGTAAGTTTCTGAAATATCGTCGTCCAATTCAAGTTCGGCGTCTCGGGTAAATTTAAAGGTAAAGGCTTGTATTTTGTCGTAGGAAAGAATCGAAAAAATGTCTTCTAAATGGAGACGAATGATGTCGTCTGCCAATATAAAAAAAGAGCTTCCATTTTCATTAAACATGAAAAAACGGCTCGGTTTTGAGGGGATTTGCAGCAGGGCATATTGATTGGCAACCCCCTTCTTCGCAATTTTAATGGCTAAATAAATGGCGTCATCCCTCAATTCTGGAAACCCGGATTTACGGTCCAAAATAACAGGAAACAAGGTGTGTTTGAAGGTAGAATGAAAATAACCAGAAATGATTTTTTTTTGAGATTCGGTCGAATTCTCTTCGTTCAATTGATACACATTGTGTTGTTTTAATGAAGTTAGGAGCGAGTCATAGGTGAGTTCAAATTTTTGTTGTTGTTTCAAAACAACTTTACGAATGTCTTTGTAAAGGTCCTCAGGAGTGCCCTCATAACCAAAAATTCTTTTTTGTTTCAGGCTGATCATCCGCTTCACATTGGCAACGCGTACACGGAAAAACTCATCTAGGTTATTTGAATAAATCCCTAAAAACCGAATGCGTTCCACCAAGGGAACATTTTCATCCATTGCTTCCTGCAGTACACGTTCATTAAAGCTTAACCAGCTTAATTCTCTATTAATCGTTTTCAAATGCGTTAGAATTTTTTTGTTTTCGAAAGTAATGTCTTAATGTTAATCGAATATAAAATTCAATTATTCAAATTCTATTAATTTGGCTCCCTTGTCTACGATGGCATCTACCGAAACAAAAATATGTTTAACCTTCCCGATTCCATTTGCTTTTAAGGTGTTTTCCATTTTCATGGCCTCTAAGGAGAGTAAAGGCGAACCGATGGAAACTTCATCTCCCACTTTTACAGCTAAACTCAATACACGACCCGGCATTGGCGAATTAAACTCCTTGATTTTCCGTTGCTGCGGTTTGTCCAATCCCAACGTGTGGATTAACTCGTCAAGCGCATGCTTCTTTTGAACATGAAAAATTCGGTGGTTAATTTTCAGTACCAACTTATGGTCTTCGCTTTGGTCTGAAATCACTTCTCCATGGTAACAAATACCCTCAAATTCTAGGGTAAAGAAGTGAGCGTCTATCCAGGTAATATTCGCTCCCTCTGCGGTCTGCGTTTCAATGTTATCAAACAACCAATGCATATTTATTTTATTAAGTCAAAAACAAAATCTTTGTCGATCAAAATCTCATCTACTTTACCGTTTTGCGGAGCAATGTCAAGAAATTGAATGTCATGTGCCAAAACTTCATCACAAATATACTTCGAATGGATTTCAATGGCTTCTCGAATTTCAGGTTGGGTATAAACTTGAAGAACGATTTTATCTGTCACGTCAAAATTCAACTCCTTTCTTTGATTTTGAATGCGGTTCACCACTTCTCTCGCGATTCCTTCCTGCTTCAGGGATTCACTGATGGCGATGTCTAATGCCACGGTCAAGGCCCCGTCCGTTGCCACCGTCCAACCCGGGATGTCTTTGGCTGAAATTTCAAAATCTTCTATTTCTAAACATAGGCTTTCCCCTGCGATTTCACAGTGGTATTGCTTTGTGTTTTCTATCGATTGAATGGCTTCCTGTCCCAAGGTTGAAACCAAGACGGCAATTGCCTTCATGTGTTTTCCATACTTTGGACCGATGGTTTTGAAATTGGGTTTGATTTGCTTGGTTAAAATTTGTCCATCATCCTCAATCATTTCGATGTGTTTAACATTCACTTCGGATTGTATAAGTGAAGCCATTTTATGAACCATTTCCACAAACGAAGGGTTTAGGGCAGGAATGATGATTCGGTGCAAAGGTTGTCGAACGCGAATTTTTTCTTTTTTACGTAAACTGAGAACCATAGAAGTTATCCGTTGGGCCAAATCCATCTGTTCTTCCAACGCCAAATCCATTTGGTTTGCATCTGCAATTGGAAACATACAAAGGTGAACAGATTCCAATCCTTTCTTTTTTGTCAAATCTAGGTACAGGCGTTCCATAAAAAAGGGCGCTATGGGAGCTGCTAGGATGGAAATGGTTTCTAAGGCCGTAAATAAGGTTTGGTAGGCAGAAAGTTTGTTTATTGAGTCCTCGCTTTTCCAAAATCGACGCCGACATAAACGGACATACCAATTGGACAATTGATCACAAACGAACTCCTGGATCAGCCGACCTGCGCGCGTGCACTCATATGCGTCATAACTTAAGCCAACCTGATCAATTAACGTATTGAGACGCGAAAGAATCCAACGGTCCATTTCTGGGCGATTTCCCAAGGGAATAGAATCTTCCTCCCCTGTAAAACCATCTACGTTGGCATACAGTGCAAAGAATGCATAGGTGTTGTAAAGCGTTCCTAAAAACTTACGCTGGACTTCCTTAATGCCTTCCAAATCGAATTTCAAATTGTCCCATGGTTGTGCATTGGTTACCATATACCAACGAGTGGCATCCGCTCCATAAACATCCAAAGTGCTGAAAGGATCAATGATGTTGCCCAAGCGCTTAGACATCTTAATGCCATTTTTGTCTTGCACCAGGCCATTTGACAACACGGTTTTGTAGGCTGCCTTTCCAAAAACCAAACAAGAAATGGTATGTAGGGTATAGAACCACCCTCGGGTTTGGTCAACACCTTCTGCAATAAAATCTGCAGGATATGCCAATTCTTCGTCAATTTTCGCTTTGTTTTCGAAGGGATAATGCCATTGAGCATAAGGCATTGAACCTGAATCAAACCAAACATCGATTAAATCGGCTTCGCGTTTCATGGGTTTTCCAGTCGATGAAACCAAAACAATGTCATCAACGATGTTCTTATGCAGGTCTATTTTATCATAATTTTCATCAGACATATTTCCCGGTTCAAAATTTTGAAACGGATTTTTTTCCATAAACCCTTGCTGAACGGATGCTTCACACGCTTTGAAAAGCTCCTCCATCGATTCGATGCAAACTTGCTCAGACCCTTCTTCTGTTGACCAAATAGGAATGGGAATTCCCCAAAAACGCGACCGCGACAGGTTCCAATCGTTTGCATTTTCGAGCCATTTCCCAAATCTACCCGTGCCTGTTGATTCGGGTTTCCATTGAATGGGCTTGTTAAGATTTACCAAAAGCGCTCGGTTGGAAGAAACCTTGATAAACCATGAATCTAAAGGATAGTAAAGAATGGGTTTGTCGGTTCTCCAACAATGCGGATAACTGTGGTCGTATTTCTCAACCTTAAAAGCCAATCCCTTCTCTTTTAAATCAATGGCGATTTCTACATCTACTGATTTTTCAGGTTCCTTTCCTTCTTCATAGTAGGCGTTTTTGACATATTTCCCAGCTAAATAACCAACTTCTGGCCTAAAACGACCTTGCAAATCAACCAACGGAACCAGCTGTCCCTGTTCGTTTTTTATCAAAAGGGAAGGTACGCCATTCTCCTGGGCAACAAAGGCATCGTCCGCGCCAAATGTGGGTGCGGTGTGTACAATACCTGTCCCATCCTCTGTGGTTACAAAAGCGCCAGCGATCACGCGAAAAGCATGTTCCCTTTGTTCTGCAGGTTGACAAAACGGCATCAGTTGATGGTATTTTAGTCCAACCAAGTCTTTTCCTTTACAGGTTGAAAGCACGCAAAAAGGAATGATTTTTTGATTTTTTTCGCATACCAATTCAGCTGAATCATGAACCTCTACGAAACCTTTCGAAAAATTTTTCGAGACCAAGTTACTCGCCAAAACCACTTCAATGGGGTCGAAGGTGTATGGATTAAAGGTTTGAACCAAGGAATAGTCAATGGCACCGCCTACGGTAAGCGCAGTGTTAGACGGCAATGTCCACGGCGTCGTGGTCCAAGCAAGAAAATAGCGCGGATGTTTCGCCTCCCCAAAAATGGAGGGTTGGTTTTCCAGCCATTTAAATTGGGCAACGATAGAGGTGTCTTTGACATCTTTATAGCATCCAGGTTGGTTCAATTCATGTGTTGACAGTCCCGTTCCTGCTTTTGGTGAATAAGGTTGAATGCTGTACCCTTTGTAAAGTAAACCTTTGTTGTACAATTGCGCCAAAAGCCACCAAACCGACTCCATGTATTTGGAATGGTACGTAACATAAGGATTTTCCATGTCAACCCAGTAACCCATTTTTTGGGTTAGGTCATTCCAAACATCGGTGTATTGCATGACCGCTTCTTTACAAGCTTGGTTGTAAGCTTCTACGGTTATTTTGGTGCCAATGTCTTCTTTGGTTATTCCTAAAGCTTTTTCTACCCCAAGTTCGACAGGTAATCCATGGGTGTCCCAGCCAGCTTTTCGTTCCACTTGAAATCCTCTCAGGGTCTTGTACCTACAAAAAACATCCTTTATCGTTCTTCCCATCACGTGGTGAATCCCAGGCATGCCATTGGCAGATGGAGGGCCTTCAAAAAACACAAATTTTGGATTTCCTTCCCGGGTGGCAATGGTTTTTTTAAAAATTTCATTCGTGTTCCAATAAGCAAGCACGTCGCTTGACAAATTTGGCAAATGTAAACCTGTGTATTCTGGGAACGTTTCGGCCATGCTGTTGTTTGAAAGGTCAAAAATACGAAGATTTATAAAATGAAAGGGCATCTAATCCCTCTGCGTTACTGCGTTAAGTTTTGTAATTTTGAAATAAAAAAATGAAATCATTTATAGCCGCTTTCTTTTTCCTATTTGCCGCATTTTCTGTTGCCGCTCAGCCTTTTGTATTACCTACATTGCCTTTTAAATATGACCAATATGCGCCACAAATTGATGCAAAAACCATGGAGATTCACCTCACCAAACACCATCAAGCGTATGTAAACAATTTGAACAAAGCCATTGTGGGGACATCGTTCGAGAAATTGTCATTAGAAGACCTCATGTTTGAGGCCAGTGAAACCAATACGGTGATTAGAAACAATGCAGGGGGACATTACAACCACAGCTTGTTTTGGGAAATTTTAGCACCAACAGCCAACCAAGGGACACCTTCTCCATTATTGCAAGCGGCAATTGTTTCAAGTTTTGGGACCATGGATTCCTTGAAAAAGCTTGTGTTTCAAGCTGCGTCTTCTAGGTTTGGATCGGGTTGGGCTTGGATATTTGTAAACGGAAATGGTAAACTTGAAGTTTGTTCAACCCCTAACCAAGACAACCCCTTGATGTCATTTTGTGAAAAAAGAGGAGTGCCCATCGTTGGCATTGACGTGTGGGAACATGCCTATTACTTGAATTATCAAAACAAACGACAAGATTACCTGAATGCTGTATGGACTTTGTTGGACTGGAAAGTCATTTCTGAAAAGTTTGGAAACCTGAAAAACAGTGATTTGAACCTTAAAATTGCGAAAGATTGGGTTGAATTAAGGAAAGTAAGACAACAGGTACTTCAAATGAATATGGAGGATGTAGAACGCCTTAAATCTGATGCACTTCAGCTCTCCGTTTTGGTGGAGAAACTTCAAAAGACGCCATTGCTACTCACACAACCAGAAATAGCGGAAAAAAGAAGTGCGTTAATTGCCCATTGTTTAGTCTTTCAAAAATTTTCAGTTGAAAACAAAAAGCCCAAAATTCTGACCATCCATTTAGAAGCAATTAAAAAGGAAGTCGAAGATTTGTGGTTACTTTGTCAAAAAAGGTAGCATAAAATTTATTTTTTGGGAGACATAACAGGAGCACCCTTTAATTACACTGCGCATGCGTTTTAAACTGACCAAAAATTTACTAAAAGAGATTCGCGAAAGAATCATTCAAGAGGACACTCTTTGGTTAGAAGAAAAAGTGCTTCACTTGCACTACGCAGACATCGCGGAAATCCTAGACAAGTTAACCAATGAAGAAGCCAAATTTATCTACTATCTCGTAGATGAAGATTTGCAAGCAGACATCCTAATGGAGCTCGATGAAGAGGTCAGAGACCGTTTCATCGCATCCTTGTCAACCAAAGAAATCGCAGACCAGTTAGAAAACTTAGATTCTGATGATGCGGCAGATATCCTCGGGGAGCTTCCAACCGCCCAAATTCAAGCCGTTATCTCGCAAATGGAGGACGACGAAGCGGCGGAGGACATTGTCGACCTATTAAATTATGATGAGGATACGGCTGGGGGATTAATGCAAAAAGAGTTTTTTCAAGCCCAGATCGATTGGTCAGTTAAACGCGCCCTCATCGAATTACGTAAACAGGCGGAAGACGTTGAAAAGGTCTACAATATTTTTGTCGTCAATGAAAACGACCAATTGCTCGGTGTGCTTTCACTAAAACGTTTGCTTTTTGCCGATGTAAAAACCACGATTGCCGAACTTTATCAATCCAAAAACATCATCGCTTTAAAAACCAGCGACTCCGCTGAAGAAGTGGCGAACATCATGGAAAAATATGATTTGGTCTCCATACCGGTTGTGGATTACCAAAACAAATTGGTTGGAAGAATTACCATAGATGACGTCGTTGATTTCATTAAGGAAGAAGCTGACAAAGATTTTCAAATGGCAACGGGTATTAGCGACAATGTGGATTCAAGCGCTAAGTTTTGGAAAATCAGTTTGTCTCGTTTGCCTTGGTTGGTCATCGCAATGGTAGGAGGAACCATCGGTGCAAAAGTCATCGCAAGCTTTGAAGGGGGAATTACAAAAGTACCTGCGCTTGCGTTTTTCATTCCATTGATTACCGCAATGGGGGGGAATGTGGGTGTGCAATCCTCTGCCATCGTAGTTCAATCACTCGCCAAAGGAGAGGAGCATCTGGGCAGAATTATCCCAAAATTAGCAAAGGAAGCCAGTGTAGGATTGATGAACGGGATCATATTGGCCAGTCTCATTTTTGGTGTCGCAACTTTGTTTGCTAACATTCAACTCGGAATGGTTGTAAGCCTATCCTTGTTTACCGTAATCCTCTTTGCTGCGATTTTCGGAACCTTGTTTCCTTTGTTACTGCACAAATATAAAATTGACCCCGCGTTGGCCATCGGGCCTTTTGTCACCACCTTGAATGACATCATTGGGTTGTTTATATATTTTACAATTGGAACCTTACTCTTCCATTTGTAAGGGTTAAGAAAAAACAAAACAAGCCTTATCTTTGTCCACAAAATTGAATAATGAGTCAAGAATTATCTGAGCAAGAATTACTTCGTCGTCAATCACTCCAAAAACTTAGAGAATTAGGCGTCGACCCTTACCCTGCTGAAGCCTTTAATGTCACACACCTTGCGGCAGACTTAAAGGATAATTTTGAAGAGGGTTGCGCTGTGAAAATGGCAGGAAGAATGATGAGTCAGCGCATTATGGGAAAAGCCTCCTTTGCTGAAATTCAAGATTCTAGCGGTAGAATTCAAGTATATTTTAACCGTGACGAAATTTGTCCCAATGAAGACAAGACCCTATATAATGAGGTATTCAAAAAACTATTGGATTTAGGAGATTTTATCGGCATAGAAGGTGTTGTTTTCAAAACCCAAGTGGGAGAAATCTCTGTGAATGTTAAAAATTTCCACCTGCTAAGCAAAGCCCTTAGGCCTCTTCCCCTTCCGAAAACGGATGCCAATGGTGTGGTCCATGATGCTTTTACAGACCCGGAATTGCGCTACAGACAAAGGTATGTAGACCTTGTCGTTAACCCGACGGTAAAAAACACCTTCATTAAAAGATCCAAAACGTTCTCTGCGATGCGCCGATTTTTTGAAACGCAAGGGTTTTTGGAAGTAGAAACGCCAATATTACAGGCCATTCCTGGAGGTGCTGCGGCAAAACCTTTTGTTACACATCACAATGCACTTGACATTCCTCTTTACCTTAGAATTGCAAACGAACTTTACCTGAAGAGATTGATCGTAGGTGGGTTTGATGGTGTTTTTGAATTTGCCAAGGATTTTAGAAATGAAGGCATGGACCGAACCCATAATCCCGAATTTACGGTAATGGAATTGTATGTGGCATACAAGGATTACCATTGGATGATGGATTTTACCGAAAAACTTATGGAAAACATCGCGGTCGCAGTGAATGGTTCCGCAGAGTGCTTGGTGGGGGAACATAAAATATCTTTCAAAGCGCCCTTTCGACGCATTAGCATGAGAGATGCGATTTTGCATTATACGGGAATTGACATCCAAGGGAAAGATGAGGTTTCGCTGAGGGAAGAATGCGCGAAAATTGGCATTGAAACCAATCCGACCATGGGAGTTGGTAAACTTATCGATGAAATCTTTGGTGAAAAATGTGAAGGCCATTTTATCCAACCTACCTTTATCACTGATTATCCCATCGAAATGTCCCCCTTGTGCAAACAACACCGCGAGAACCCCAACCTTACCGAACGATTCGAACTCATGATCAACGGAAAGGAGATTGCGAACGCCTATTCAGAATTGAACGACCCCATTGACCAAAAAGAACGCTTTGAAGCCCAATTGAAACTTTCAGAGCGAGGTGACGATGAGGCTATGTTTATCGATCATGATTTCTTGCGAGCACTTGAATACGGAATGCCACCAACCTCCGGAATTGGGATAGGGATGGATCGCCTGGCAATGCTTTTAACCAACAACGCATCCATTCAAGAAGTTTTGTTTTTCCCGCAAATGAGACCAGAGGCGAAATCTACATTGGTCTTATCAGATTTGGAAAACCAAATACTAAGTTTCTGTAGCACGGAACCTACATTATTGTCTGAGTTGAGAATGAAGGTGGATTGCAGTAACAAACAGTGGGATGTGAGCTTGAAAAACCTTACAAAACACCAAGTGTTGTCCATCCAAAAAGTAAATGATTCTGTTTTTGTCACCAAAAACAACTAACCGTAAACTTTTAAGATAGCTTCCAAGGCATACCCTTTTGACAGGGCGTATCGAACCACTTTTGCTTTTTTTTGGTAAGAATCCTCTTCATTTACCAACTGTTGTAATTTTTTCTGAACCAACTTTTCCAAAGAGGCGAGGTTTTGGTCAGGAAGATACAAGGCAAGTGCTTTGGAGATTTCTTCTTCCGAAACTGCGTGCCCACGAAGTCCTTGCTTTATTTTGGCTGGCCCCCATCCTTTAAGGGTTGATTTGCCATGAATATAAGACTCGACAAATCGGGACTCATCCAAAAATCTGTTTTGTTGTAAATGGGCAATGATTTTATCTTGTTGGGACGTGATTAAGCCAAATGTGGCTAACTTGGAAATGACCTGCTTTTTACTTCGCTCTTGATACGCACAAAACCGTTCCGCCTTGGCAATGATTTTAATCAAATCAGTGTTTTCAGCCATTAATGTGCAATCTCATCATGATTTTTATCCACAAATTTATACTCCAGTAAGTGGAAAGAAGTGTTGGGAGAAATGGAAATCCATTTTTTAAATTTAAAATACCATTGCCATTGCTTTGAACGAAACAAGCCCCCGTTCTTAAAATAACCCTCCAAGTAGGGGTGTACCTGAAGTGAAATCCCTTTAAGATGTTGGTCGCCAATGAGGAAGCCCAAATTGTTTTCAATTTCCTCGGCGTATAAAATACTGGCTTGGATTTCTCCGGACCCATTGCACGTAGGGCAAGATTCCGCCGTTTCGATTTCCGTTTCGGGACGCACACGCTGTCTCGTGATTTCAATAACGCCAAATTTCGATGGAGGAATGATGTTGTGTTTAGCGCGGTCATTGCGCATGAATTCCTTCATCTTCTCAAACAATACACGGTTGTTTTCGCGCTCATGCATGTCAATAAAATCGACGCATATGATGCCTCCCATGTCTCGTAATTGAAGGACCCTAGCAATTTCTTCTGCAGCCTCAAGGTTTGTTGCCAATGCATTGGATTCCTGACCATCTGATCCTTTACGGTTTCCACTGTTTACATCGATAACATGCATGGCCTCTGTGTGCTCAATGATAAGGTATCCACCACTTGCCATTGGAACTTTTTTACCAAACAGCACTTTTATTTGTTTGTGAATCCCAAATCGCTCAAAAATTGGAATCTTTGCGTCGTAGTACTTTACAATTCCATCCTTCCCTGGTGCTATTTTCCCGATGTATTCCTTCATCTCTTCCTGCAATTCAGGCGAGTTTACATGAATATTGGTGAAATCTGCATTTAATAAATCTCGAAGAATGGAAGTGGTAGTATTGATTTCTCCTAAAATGCGCTTGGGTTGGGTTGTGCCTTTTATGTTGGCGTGTATTTGACCCCATTTTTCAATGAGTTGATTTAAATCCTGTTCTAAATCTGCCGTAGCCTTGTTTTCTGCAACCGTTCGAATGATAACCCCAAAGTTTTTAGGAAGGATTCTTTCCATTAACTCTTTGAGTCTTTTTTTCTCTTCAGAATCTTTGATTTTTTGAGAGACCGAAATTTTATTAGAAAAAGGCGCCAACACCAAATATCGACCGGCCAAAGTGACTTCTGAACTCAAACGTGGGCCCTTGGAGGAAATAGGCTCTTTTGAAACCTGCACCATTACCATTTGACTCGATGAAATTACAGTCGAAATTTTACCCGCTTTTTCAAGATCAGGTTCAAATTTAAAATATTGCAGCGAAGGAACACTTTGTTTACCGCGTAATACGTCTTTGGTAAATTTATTGAGGGAATTAAACTGTTGTCCGAGATCTAAATAATGTAAAAAAGCATCTTTTTCATAGCCTACATCGACAAATGCAGCGTTCAAACTTGGAGATACGCGACGTACTTTGCCTAAATAGATGTCTCCTACTGCAAAGTCTGTATTCCCGCGTTCTTCATGAAGCTCAATAAGCTTCCCATTACGTAACAATGCAAGCCAAATACCATTCGACCGTGCATCTACAACAAGTTCTAAACTCAAAAAAATGGATTTAAAAGAATTTAAAGGGCTCGTTAAGAACCCTTAAAACCCATAGATGAGTAAATTATTTTTTCTTTTTATGGCGATTCTTTCTTAATCGTTTTTTACGCTTGTGCGTAGCCATTTTATGTCTTTTTCTCTTTTTACCGCTTGGCATGATTCAAAAATTTATATATAGGGTTTGTAATATCAAAAAAAAACTCCCTGAATTTAGGGAGTGCAAAGGTAAAAGAAATAAAATTATTTTACAATAGCCATTATTTCAGGCTTACTTTGTTTTTAACTTGATCAACAAAAACCTTAGCCGGTTTAAAGGAAGGAATGTTGTGAGCAGGAATGATAATGGTCGTGTTTTTGGAGATGTTTCTACCTGTTTTTTGCTTTCTTTCACGAACGATGAAACTGCCAAATCCTCGTAAATAAACGTTTTGTCCATTTGTTAAAGAAGTCTTAATCCAATTCATCATTGATTCAACAGCACGTGAGGCTTCGTTTTTTTCAAGTCCAGTCTCTTCCGAAATTTGAGCAACTAAATCTGCTTTGGTCATTTTTGTTAAAAGTTTAAAGGGTTTACAATTCGTATTTTCGCGGTACAAAAATAGTGTAGAAAACGCAGTGACAATTTTTTTTATTTCAAAAGATATCAAACGGTAAATCGTGAATACAAATAAAGCACTTCTCAATTGGTACCAAAGTAACAAACGTGACCTGCCATGGCGCAGCAATCGAAACCCATATCACATATGGATAAGTGAGGTTATTTTGCAACAAACCCGTGTCGTACAAGGCACACCGTATTTTCACCGCTTCCTTAAAAACTTCCCTACCATACAAGCGCTTGCCGAAGCAGAAGAAAATGAGGTGCTGAATGTTTGGAAAGGCCTGGGCTATTATTCCCGTGCAAGAAACCTACAGTTTGCCGCCCAACAAATCATGAAGGAGTTCAACGGGGAATTCCCAACGACGCACAAGGAGCTCTTAAAATTAAAAGGCGTAGGCCCTTATACCGCTGCAGCCATTGGCTCCATTGCTTTTAACCTCCCTGTTGCAGCCGTTGACGGGAATGTCATTCGGGTGCTGAGCCGACTGTTTAACTACACCTCCATTGTGAATTCGACAATTGGAATGAAGGAAATCTCAGCCTTGGCAAATGAATTTTTAAATGAACAGGCCCCAGGAGACCATAACCAAGCAATCATGGAGCTCGGCGCACTTGTTTGTTTGCCAACCCCAAAATGTGACCGGTGTCCTTTGCAACCCTCTTGCGCCGCATTCGCTGCAAAAACACAAACAACGCTCCCCAAAAAATCGCCCAAAAAAAGCATCAAAATCAGGTATTTTGTTTTCAAGATAAACGTGAATAATGACTGCATTCTCCTTGAAAAAAGAACAAACGAAGACATATGGAAACATTTGTATCACCTCCCAGAGATTGAACTTTTTACCCGTGAGGACTTTCAAATAGAACAGCAAAATTGGATGAAAAAAGCCAAATGGAATTCTGGAGAATTAAAACATATACTAACCCACCAACACATTGTCAGTGAAACATTCTTTATGGAAGAGTTGAACGCATCAGACAAAGGAGAATGGATTCCTTTGCGATCCTTGGACGATGTTCCAACGCCAAAATTATTTCAAACCATAATGGATTTGTACCTGGGGGCGTAATCTATTATTTCTAACTAAATTTGTACAAAAAAAAGTGAAAATACTACATTCAAGCCCCAACCAAGAGGGGATTAAAATAAAAGTTGTTCCGAAAGCGGACACTCAATACGTAAGAGAAGGAAAAAAATGGGATTATTGGAAAGGAGACCAATGGCAGGTGTTTATTTCTGATGAAGCATTTACGCTTTCAACCGAAAAACAACGCGTCATAGGCAGCGAAATGTTTAACCTACTCAAAGAAGATGCAGACTCCGTAGTTTTTGACGAGCACACTTCTGACTTGCAGTCAATCTTGGAAGGGTTCTTATTGTCTTCGTATTCCTTCAGCCAGTTTATTACTAAAGACAAAAAGCCGTCAAAACTTGACAGCATTTTTGTTCCTAAAAACGTTTCAAAAGAAGTACTTACGTACCTAGAAAACATGGTGGAATCTGTTTTCTGGGCAAGAGACATGGTTAATTTACCTGTGTCCCACCTCAATGCAGAACAGTTTGCTTCCAACATTGAAGCTTTTTGTAAACTCGACCATTGTAAAACCGAAGTGCTTAATCAAGCGAAAATTCAAGCACTCAAAATGGGGGGGCTTTTGGCCGTAAACCAAGGCTCTTTAGATCCAGCAACGTTTACGATTATTGAATACGCACACCCGAAAGCCTTAAATGAAAACCCAATCGTATTGGTTGGAAAAGGAGTTGTATATGATACCGGGGGGCTTAGCCTTAAACCCACCCCGGGCTCTATGGATTCCATGAAGTGCGATATGGCCGGTGCAGCAATGATGGTCGGGGCATTACACCTTGTGGCGAAAATGGAACTCCCTCTTAAAATCATTTGTCTTGTGCCTGCAACTGATAATCGTCCTGGCGGAAACGCATATACCCCAGGGGATGTCGTCACGATGTTTAATGCGTCAACGGTAGAGGTCTTAAATACCGACGCAGAAGGCAGAATGATTTTGGCGGATGCGCTATCCTATTCGGATAAATTTAATCCTGAATTGGTAATCTCCTCAGCAACATTAACAGGTGCGGCGCTACGTGCCATCGGAACCAATGCCGCCATCGTAATGGGAAATGCTGCAGATGTAAAATTGGACCAGTTGGTGTTGGCAGGAGAAGAATCGCATGAAAGATTGGTGAAATTCCCTTTTTGGGACGAATACCTTGAACCAATGAAATCATCGATTGCTGACCTAAAAAACATTGGGGGTGCCGATGCTGGAATGGTAACCGCAGGAAAGTTTTTAGAAACCTTTGTAAAAGCCCCTTACATTCACATTGATTGTGCAGGACCTACATTTCTGGATAAACCACAGGATTACAAAGGCAAAGGAGGCACCGGCTTTGGCATTCGGTTAATGTACAACTTCTTAAAAAATTACCCGAAATGGAAAGCGACACAAAACTAAATATTAAAATAGGAATTTGCGTCGGAGACCCTAACGGAATTGGACCTGAAGTGATTTTAAAAGCCCTTGAAGACGCAAGGATTTTTACGGATTTCACCCCAATCATCTACGGACCAACAAAGGTTTTTAACCACCTTAAAACAACCCTAAAGTCAGAAGACTTTTCATATGTTTCAATCAAAAAAGCAGAAGAGTTCCAAGGAAATAAAATTAACATCATCAATTATCCAAAAGACGACTATAGCATTCAAGAGGGAATGACGACAACGGGCGGAGCGAATGTCGCGTTTTGGGCTTTGGAATCTGCAGTGACGGACTTAGAAAAGGGAACCATTGATGCAATTGTTACAGGACCCTTTTCAAAACATGTACAGCAAACCAATGGGTTTAATTTTCCTGGACACACAGAGTATTTGGACGCCAAATTTTCAAAGGACGGCGCGCTGATGATTTTATGCGCTGATAAATTGAAAGTCGCCTTGGTAACAAATCATGTTCCCATCAAAGATGTTGCCTCAAACATTTCAAAAGATTTAGTGTTGTCTAAAATTAAAACATTGAACCTTAGTCTCATGGAAGACTTTAACGTCCAACGTCCAAAAATTGCAGTCTTAGGATTAAATCCCCATGCAGGAGAAAACGGAATCATTGGCCAAGAAGAAATGGAATCCATCGCGCCAGCAATTAGCGCTGCAAAAAGCAACCAAATCTTAGCATTTGGACCGTATTCAGCGGATGCCTTCTTTGGTACAGGTGCTTGTTTTTCTTTTGATGCGGTTTTAGCCATGTATCACGACCAAGGTTTAACAGGGTTTAAGGCAATTTCCTTTGACCAAGGGGTTAATTTTACGGCAGGGCTTACGAAAATAAGAACGTCCCCAGGTCATGGAACAGCATTTGACATAGCAGGGAAAGGAATTGCCGATGAAGGCGGCATGAGAAACGCCATCTACCAGGCCATAGACATCGTAAAAAACAGATCGTTTTACACAGAAATCTCTAAAAATCCACTGCCCATTTCAAAAGGCACCAAGGAAATGGATGTCATCAGTTCTTAGTAAAATTTGTCTTTTGGAAAAATTAGCATAACTTTGCCTTTCTAATTTTAGCCATGTTGAAGCATAATTCGTTTATTATTCCTTTTTCAGGTCTTAAATTAGGACAACATACTTTTGAAGTAAAGTTGACAAAAGCGTTCTTTGATAACCTAGATTTTTTTGGAATTACCGAAGGAATGGGACAGGTTGAAATCGTGTTGGAAAAGAAGGAAACCATGCTCCTCGTTGATTTTAATTTGCAAGCAAAATCAACTGCTCCCTGCGACCGATGCAACGAGCCCTTTACATTTCTTGTGGAAGCAGATCTCTCCATTGTTTATAAATTCGGCGAAGAAACATCCGATGATGAAAACCTTATCGTACTCTCGCCAGACAGCTATGAGCTTGACGTTTACCAACCCATTTATGAACTAATGGTCACCTCTTTGCCATCGAGAATACTTCATGAGAAAGAAAATTGCGACCCCGAAATTATAAAATGGCTGGATGCTAAAACAGATCCACCCGAAAATCTAGATAACAAAGACATAATTGACCCAAGATGGTCAGGTTTGAAGAATTTAAAATAAAGATAAAATGGCACATCCTAAACGTCGTATATCCACGACCAGAAGAGATAAACGTAGAACCCACAAAAAAGCAGTTGCTGCCAATGTAGCGATTTGCCCAACAACTGGTCAGCCCCACCTATTTCATCATGCCCATTGGCATGAAGGAAAACTTTATTACAAAGGAAGAGTGGTAGCAGAGAAAGAAGATTCAGCGGCCTAATCCCCCTATTAATGAAAATCGGGTTAGATGTTTCTGGTGGAGACTTTGCCCCTACGGCAAATGTTCTAGGAGCAATTCATGCCCAAAAAGTTTTGTTAGGAAAGGCTCGTTTTTACCTTTTCGGTGATAAAACAGCCATTGAAAATGAATTCGTTCGCCTCGGCGAAGATTCAAAAGACTTCATTATCGTTCATGCGCCAGAAGTCATCGACATGCACGACCACCCGACACGTGCACTCTCCAATAAACCCAACTCTTCGATTTCAGTAGGTTTCAACTATTTAGAAAAAACCGAAATTGATGTTTTTGCCAGTACTGGTAACACTGGAGCTATGCTTGTTGGGGCCATCTATAAAATAAACACCATTCCAGGGGTTATTCGACCATGCATTGCCGCAACAATTCCATGTTTAAATGGGAAAAAATCCGTCTTGTTAGATGTGGGTTCAAATGCAGATTGTAAAGCGGATGTACTGTATCAATTTGCAGAACTCGGAGTGATTTATGCCAAAAATGTGTTGGGAATAGACAATCCTAAGGTAGCTCTGTTAAACATTGGGGAAGAAGAAACCAAAGGCAACCTCTTAACACAGGCAGCTTATAAATTGCTTGCCGATTCCGATTTTGTTAATTTTGTAGGAAATATTGAAGGAAGAGACCTTTATATGAATGTTGCCGATGTTATAGTTTGTGACGGTTTTACAGGGAATATAGTGCTAAAGCAGGCCGAAGGGTTTTTTAATATTTTTAAAAATAGAGGGCTTACCGATGCTTATTTGGATAAATTTAATTACGAAAATTACGGCGGAACACCCATCTTGGGAGTCCAAGGAAATGTCGTAATTGGCCATGGGATTTCTAATGAAAATGCAGTGAAAAATATGTTGATGTTAGCGTACGATGTCTCTAAAAACAAACTCTCTGAAAGGATCATAAATGCATTTAAATAAAATGGAGAAAATTCATGCAGCAATAACAGGCGTCCAAGGTTATGTACCCGATTTTGTACTAACCAATGATGAACTCGCTAAAATAGTAGACACCTCCGACGAATGGATAACTTCAAGAACTGGAATCAAGGAACGCCGCGTAATGAAAGAGGGTGCATCTTCGGATATGGCTGCCTTTGCGGTTAAAAGATTGCTTGAAAAAAGAAACCTAGATCCCCTTGAGATCGACCTCGTTATCGTTGCAACCGTAACACCCGACTATCCCTTTCCAAGTACGGCCAACGTACTTTGTGATAAAATAGGAATGAAAAAAGCTTGGGGATTTGACCTCATCGCAGCGTGTTCAGGATTTATCTATGGAATTTCAACCGCCGCTCAATTCATCGAAACAGGAAGATACAAAAAAGTGATTGTTGTTGGGGTTGATAAAATGACCTCAATATTAGATTATGAAGACAGAACGACCTGTGTAATTTTTGGAGATGGTGCCGGAGCTGTTTTGTTAGAACCAAACCTCGAAGGGCTCGGCGTAATGGACTTCATACTTAGAAGTGACGGTGCAGGTAGAGAATACCTACTTCAACCAGGGGGAGGATCACTGAACCCAGCTTCCCACCAAACGGTTGAAAATAAAATGCACTTTGTTAGACAAGAAGGGAAAGCCGTTTTTAAATTTGCAGTAACCAATATGGCTGAAGTTTCTGCAGAAATTATGGAAAAAAACAATTTGACAAGCGAGGACGTGGATTGGTTGGTTCCACACCAAGCGAACCTACGAATCATTGATGCTACAGCCCAAAGAATGGGGCTGGCAAAAGAAAAAGTAATGGTCAATATTCAACGTTATGGAAATACAACCGCAGGGACATTACCGCTTTGTCTTTGGGATTATGAAAGCCAATTGAAAAAAGGAGATAAATTAATTCTTAGCGCTTTTGGTGGCGGATTTACTTGGGGAGCAGTATATTTGAAATGGGCATATAATTCTTAAAATTTGTAATATGAATAATGAAGAAATTAAAGATTTAATCAAATTAGTATCAAAACTTGGACTTAGCAAAGTTGAAGTAGAAAGAGACGGTTTTAAAATAAACATCGAAGGATTTGGCATGAACCAAACCACCTACGTACAAGCTCCACCGATGGCAGTCTTTCCAACGCAATCGCATGAAGCACCAATCGCTCCAGCGCCCCAAGCAGCAGCAGCGCTTCCAGCAGAAGTTGACAACACCATTATCATTAAGTCTTCCATGATTGGCACCTTTTATCGCTCAGCGGGTCCCGACAAAGACGCTTTTGTGCAGGCCGGCTCGGAAATTCAAAAAGGAGATAAAATTTGCATCATCGAAGCAATGAAATTGTTCAATGAAATTGAATCAGAAGTGTCTGGAAAAATTGTAAAAGTATTGGTAAACGATGCTTCTCCAGTTGAGTTTGACCAACCTTTGTTTGTGGTAGAACCCGCTTAATCTTATCATTATGTTTAAAAAAATCCTCATCGCAAACAGAGGGGAAATTGCCATGCGTGTAATTCGAACCTGTAAGGAAATGGGAATAAAAACCGTTGCGGTTTATTCTACAGCAGATAAAGAATCCCTCCCCGTTCGTTTTGCAGACGAAGCAGTATGCATCGGTCCTGCAATAAGCGCGAAATCTTACTTATCAATTCCAAACATCATTGCCGCTGCGGAAATCACCAATGCGGATGCCATCCATCCCGGGTATGGTTTCCTTTCTGAAAACGAGAAGTTTTCCCGCGTTTGTCAAGAACATGGAATTAAGTTTATTGGTGCCCTTCCGGAGCAAATAGCCTCAATGGGCGACAAGGCTTCCGCAAAAGCCACCATGATTGCTGCTGGCGTTCCTTGTATACCGGGGTCTGAAGGACTGCTTAAAGACCTGGACGACGCACTCAAAAATGCTGTGATCATCAAATACCCTGTTATCATCAAAGCAACCGCAGGTGGTGGAGGAAAGGGCATGAGAATAGTTTGGAAGGAGGAAGACATGGAGGCTGCATGGGATTCAGCACGACAAGAATCAGGAGCGGCTTTTGGCAACGATGGATTGTATATGGAAAAATACATCGTGGAACCAAGACACATCGAAATTCAAATTGCTGGAGATCAATTCGGAAATGTGTGTCACCTATCGGAAAGAGATTGCTCCATTCAAAGACGTCACCAAAAGCTAGTAGAAGAAACCCCTTCACCCTTTATGACACCGGAATTACGTGAAAAAATGGGGGAAGCAGCCATAAAAGCAGCTAAAGCGGTTAAGTATGAAGGCGTTGGAACTGTAGAATTCTTAGTGGATAGCAACAGAGACTTCTATTTCATGGAAATGAATACACGGATTCAAGTAGAACATACCATAACCGAAGAAGTCATCAATTTTGACTTGGTGAAAGAGCAAATAAAACTTGCAGCCGGGGAAAAAATATCCGGAAAAAATTATTATCCTTTGCTTCACGCAATCCAATGTAGAATCAACGCGGAAGACCCATTCAATGACTTCAGACCTTGCCCTGGAAAGATTACGGAATATCATTGCCCAGGCGGCCACGGGGTGCGGGTAGATGCTCACGTTTACTCGGGCTATACAATACCGCCAAATTATGATTCTATGATTTCGAAGTTAATCGTAGTAGCCCAAACCCGTGAAGAAGCCATTCTTAAAATGAGAAGGGCCCTTGACGAATATATCATCGAAGGCGTTAAAACTACCATTCCCTTTCACCAAAAATTAATGCAAGACCCAAGTTTTATTGCAGGAAATTTTACTACTAAATTCATGGAGACATTTTCTTTGTAAAAATGTAAGCAACCTTAGGTTTTTCGTTTCGTAATTTAACCGCAAAATGTTAAATTTACGCGTCAAAAAATCTAAGTTATGTCAAACTACTACTTTCCGACCAAAAATATTTTTTCTAAACTATCCAATTTTAAGTGGATTGTTCTCTTGTCATTTTCGCTATTCGGATTTAAAAACGTTTCCCAAGCACAGGCCTATTGTAATAATCCCTTGGGTAGCATTGCACCAAACTTAGCATGGCAATATGCTACACATTCAGCGTTAGGTTTTTACACCTTTAATGCTACCGCGGGATGTACCTACCAATTTACCTATTGCAACAGTATAGCTCCTTCTGCGTCTTATTCAGGGGACCCATATATTACGGTTGCAACAGGCCCAGTGAGTGGCGCGCAAGCAACAAATGATGATTGGTGTGGTCTTGGTTCATATTTAACTTGGACCGCTCCATCGACTGGACTGTTTTATTTTAACGTAGGAAATTGTTGTTCCCCTCAATGTGGTAACATTGGTTCCAGAACTTTTGGTTATCGATCTACCAATTGCGCGGGAGGTGTAACCCCTCCTTCAAGCATTACCGCATCCAGCAATACCATTTGCTCAGGTCAAAATGTAACCTTAACAGCCAATGGCGCGATTGGAACCCAATTTTGGTACACGGGGGCGTGCGGTGGAAATGCGATAGGTACTGGAGCAACCCTAACGGTGAGCCCAGCTGTTACCACAACATACTATGTTAACAACAACAGCGGGGGGCAATTTAGCCCAAGCTGTGCTTCGATTACCATCACCGTTCAAGCGGCACCCCCAGGCCCAACAGTTACCGGAAACTTGATACTTTGTGGCCCAGGAAGCACGGTGTTAACTGCAAGTGGTGGCCAAAACTATGTTTGGTATTCCAACGCCGCAGGAAACAACCAAGTGGGAACCGGAAGCACCTTTACCACCCCTGTAATTTCAACGACTACAACGTATTATGTAAATTCGCAACAAGCAGGAAACTTTGGAGTCGGAACGACTACCCTAAACTATACAGCCGGCCCTCAAACCTTTACTGCACCGTCAACAGGAACGTATACTTTCCAGCTTTGGGGAGCCCAAGGTGGAAATGGATTAAATACCGTTGGTGGATTGGGAGGTTATGCCACTGGAACTTTAGCTTTAACCGCAGGGCAAGTAATAAATGTTAATGTTGGAGGCAAAGGAGGGAATGCTGGTGGAGCACCAGGATGGAATGGCGGTGGCCAAGGAGGGATAGATTCTGGCGCTGGTCAACATGGGGGAAGTGGTGGAGGTGCCAGTGACATTCGCGTCGGTGGCGTGGCTTTAGCAAATAGGGTTATCGTTGCCGGTGGAGGTGCCGGTGGAGGAAGAGATGCTGCTACAGGTGTTGGAGGAGGTTCTTCAGGAACAACAAGTGGGGGGTATAATTCTGGACAACCAGGTACAGGAGGCACCCAAGTTGGTGGTGGTTTGGCATGGACATTGGCAAGGGGGGCGACCCATGGAACTTTGGGCATCGGTGGTGCTGGAAGCACCGGTTATAACGCTGCAGGAGGCGGAGGCGGAGGCGGTTCAGCGGGAACATCTGGTTGCCAAGGTAATGACAAAGGCGCAGGCGGCGGTGGTGGCGGCGGCTCTAGCTACACTGTTGGATTGGCTGCAAGTTTGGAAACAAGCAACACATGGTCTGGAAATGGACAGTGCATTATTTCTTACAACAATCCTTTACCTTCCGCGCCTACCTTGGCTCCAGATACAATCTGTGCAAACCAAGTGAGTGCGATATCAATCACACCTGATACCCTAGCAACCAGTTATACATGGGCTTCAACCGGTGACATCGTTATTGTGAGTGGTCAAGGAACTACAAACATTACCATCTCTTCTTCAGGTGCAGGCGGTACCCTTTCAGTTTACGCTTCAAACGTGTGCGGAGATGGTCCATTAAGCACCGTACAAACCATTACCGTCTTGGCTCAACCTATGGTAACCATTACTGCTTCAGCAGTAAGTGTTTGCGAAAATGAACAAATAACCCTATCTGGAAACAATGCCCTAACCTATTCTTGGAACAACGGCGTGATTGACAGTGTTGCCTTTATCCCAAATGATACAAGTTATACCGTTACCGGTACCGATACCAACGGTTGTACAAACACAGCAACCCAATCCATCGTCATCCATTCTTTACCATTGGTTACCTTGTCATCCACAATGACCGGTACCTTCTGCGGCGGACAAGACGTTACCCTAACAGGAACACCTGCTGGAGGCGTTTACTCCCAAGTTTCAGGTCCAGCCTCAGCTTTGATTTCAAATGTATTCAACGCACCTTCTCAAGGCGCCTGGACTTTAGGATATACCTTTACAGATGCAAATGGATGTGTAAACAATGATACAATCGCTTTTGTCATAGACTGTATGGTTGGATTAGACCTGATCAGCGCGAATGGTAAAATGAATGTATATCCCATTCCAAACAACGGGAATTTCACGATTAAAAGTGATTTAACCTCAGCAGGAACGCTAGAATTATTCAATGTTTCAGGTCAATTGGTATATTCACAATTAATTGATAACCTATCTGAAAAAATGATTGAAATTAAAGATTTAACGCCGGGGATCTACACCGTGAACATTAAATCTGGAGAGCAATTGTTTTCTGGTAAAATGACCGTTACGAAATAATTTTTTGTAATACTTAAGCATAAGGCTGTTCCTTCCAGGAACAGCCTTTTTTTTTGAATAGAAATCAAGAAACATTGAAAACATCATGCAATCCTCACCTTGTTAATGCACAAGGAACAAAAGTTGCGGATAGCTTAATGTCGGCTTGACCTTTTATTCAAACGCAGTGGGTTCTTTTGTGCATGGATAAAATCAGTTTTAAAATATCATTACCGATATTTCTTTTCTCCCTTGCGTGCCTCGCGAATTTTCACGCCCAAAAAACAAATAAAGTCCTGATTCTTGGCATCGATGGCTGTCGAGTAGATGCTTTGGAAAAAGCAAATACGCCGAACCTTGACTCCCTGCGCTCCCATGGCATTTTTTGCAGCACGAGCTGGCATTTGGGAAAGACAAAATCCGGTCCGGGTTGGTCGAGCATGCTCACCGGCGTGTGGGACCCAAAACACCGCGTTCACGACAATCGCTTTTCTAACCACAACTTCAAACAACATCCTTTTTTCCCTAGTTACCTAACCAAAGAAAACCCAGCATTCACCTCTGCCATCATCGTGGGATGGAAATCCCTCTACCACATCTCGTCGAAATTCGGTTGGGGAGAAAGCCATACCGCAAAAAACGACGACGGATGCTTGTTGAAAACCAACGAAGTACTCCAAAACTCAAACCCCGATGTACTCATGATCCATTTCGACAATGTCGATTTTACTGGGCATACTTCCGGATTTGAACCCGACAACGAGAAGTACATCCGCGCCATTGAAACGGTGGATGCCCAAATTGGAAAACTGCTTTACGCCTTGAAAAACCGTCCCGAATACCTCAATGAAAATTGGCTTATTCTTTCAAGTACCGACCACGGAGGTACCGGCCTCAATCATTCTGGAAATTCGGTTGCCGAAAGAAAAATTTGGTGGTTGGCCTCTTCGCCCTCGTTACCCGTTCTTGAAATTACCGCCACAGACCCAGGCTCTCTTTTCTACCCAGAACTTCCTTTGAAAAGTGAATTACCTACGCAATATCCCGCCATTGTAGACATCACAGCCACTGCCTTGGACCACTTGCTTCCCGGTGGACTGGATCCTAAAATCCCCTTGGATGGGAAATCTTGGCTGCACCTCAATCCACCTCAATTTCCTGAAACATGGGGCGCGTTTACGGTCTCAGAAAATGACAATAAAGCTATCTTTACCGGAAAGAACCTTACGATTCAACAAACAATAGATACCCGAAAAAAATGAAAAAAATTAAAGCAGTAATCTTCGATTGGGCAGGCACAATCATCGATTTTGGATGCATGGCCCCTGTGCAAGTTTTTGTCGAGGTATTCAATGAATGGGGCGTTGCCATTACCCCAGAAGAAGCACGTACACCGATGGGATTGGCTAAAAAAGACCACCTCATCGCCTTGTGTAACATGGAAAGAATTCAACAAGAATGGATTGCCACCCACGGTCAAAAACCTACGAAGGAAGAAATTCAGAAAATGTACGACCTGCTCGCCCCAAAAATGACCGACCTCGTCAGTGCTTTCGCCAGTCCCATTCCGGGGGTTATAGACCAATTGGCAAAATTAAAAGCCATGAAAATTAAGTTGGGGTCCACCACAGGGTATGTCACAGAAATGATGGAAAAAATAATTCCGCTCGCACAAGCAGAGGGTTTGAAGCTCGACTCCATTGTGAACTCCTCCGACTGCAAGCAAGGAAGGCCAAGTCCATTTATGATTTTTCGCAACATGGAAAACCTTGGGATTTACAGCGTAGACGAAGTAATCAAAGTTGGCGATACCGTTGCAGACATCCAAGAAGGGTTAAATGCCGGGGTTTGGACCATCGGAATCACGACCACGGGCAACGAAGTAGGATTGAACTTGGAAGATTGGCTCTCACTCACTTCCCAAGAAAAGGAAAACTTGCGAAACAAGGCAGCAGATAAACTGTCTGAAGCCGGCGCACACTTCATCATTCACGACATGCGAGAATTGCCAGAACTGATTGATGAAATCAACTTAATCCTTGAATCCGAGCAAAATTTAGCCTAAACATGCCTTTGTCGTTATGCTTCTATTAATGAGAGGTTAAGCGCACTTCAATAGATATTTAACGAATATCCCCGGTCCCATTTATGTCAATCTCGTTGCTTAGCTTCGTAAAAAACTACCATGAAAAAAGCCATTCTATTTGTATCTATTGTTCTTATTAACCAATATATCGCAATTGCGCAGTGCCAACCTGCTGCTGCCATTACCAACATCTACCAACCTTTGGGTGCTTTACCGCTTCCTACCGATGGACTTTTGAAGCCAAACAACTTTTTCGCATATCCAGGTCAAACTTTCAGCCAAGTCATTACCGCTTTAGCGCCACAACAAACCACTGTTGACAATCCAATTGGAATTCCGCCCACCATCACCGTTACCTTAAATTGGATTCGCATTACCAGCATCAACAATTTACCGGCTTGGGTTTCTTATCAATGTGGTGGACAATTGGATCCCTTAGACCCATGTAAAATGGCTTACCCAACTTGGAGTTGTGTCAGCGCCTATGCAAATACTGCAAACGGAAAAGTACCCATGAATGAAGTACCCGGTACCATCTACAGCTTGGATGTAATCGTAGATGCCAATGTTTCCGTATTGGGTACTCAATCAAACTACAGTGGAGGAAGCATCAGTCTTTTCATTTTAGACAGCATGACCAACCAGTTGTCCTTTGATGCCTGTAATGGAGGAACCATATCGGCCAATGCTTCGGGAGGATTCAACGATCCTGGAGCCTTTGTTTACACTTGGAGCAACGGTTCGACTTCGGAGAATATCTCGAACGTGCAAAACGGATGGTACAGCTGCACAGTGCTCGACCAAGTTACTGGATGGACCGCAACCGACAGCGTATATGTCAGCGGTGTGAACCCAGCCATTACCATTTCCGATGTAGCGGTTAACCAACCTACCGTAACCAACGATGGCGCAATTTCCGCTTCTGCAGTCGGAGGAACCGGTGCACTTACGTTCGCTTGGACGGGTCCAAATGGTTTTACAGCACAAGGCGCGTCCATTTCAAACCTCTTTGGTGGGTATTACGTTCTTGTGGTAACCGATTCGACAGGTTGTACCAAAACCAAAACCTATTACCTCAGCGCATTGGGTTTAACATCCTTGGAATTCACGAAAAAAATCAACTTGTTTCCCAACCCTGCCAAAGGGATGTTGAATGTGAAAGGTTTGAAAGAAACGGGGGAAGACGTTACCATCGAAATTTATAGCCTTTCGGGTATTTTGGTGTACAAAACCACCCTTCAAAACCCATCAACAAAAATTCAATTGAACTTGCCAAGAATGGATGCCGGAAACTATGAAATCCACATACAACAAGGAGAAACCCTTGCGGTAAAGAGACTGACCATTGCGGGGTAAACCAAGATTCTATTAATTTCGCCACATGCCCTTGCTCATCCCCAAAGAAATTCAGCTTTTCGTACTGGACATGGCCGGTACCACAGTAGACGGGACTTTTGCAGTACACGACAGTTTGGTATTGGCTTTTCAAGCAAATGGATTTGACATCAATCGAAGCATTGCAGGAAATGCCATTGCGGTACCCAAACCCTTGGGCATTGCAGCCATCCTTTCCCAGCATTTCTCCATAACAAATGCCTCATTGGCCCAAGACATTCACACGCGTTTTCTCTTTCACATGAATGGACATTACGAAACCCATCCTGACGTAAAGGAAATGGAAGGCAGTACGGCATTGTTTGAACACTTGAGAAAATGTGGAATTGGCGTGTATTTAGACACAGGTTTCTCTCGGGTAACCGCGGACGTAATTCTCGAAAGGCTCCAATGGAAAAACAAAATAGACGGTAGCATTTGCAGCGACGAAGTGCTCAATGGCCGTCCGAGTCCAGACATGGTTTTCGCCGCCATGGAAAAAAACGGCACGCGCGATCCTAAACGTGTGGTAAAAGTGGGAGACACCCCTACGGACATGCAACAGGGAAAAGCAGCAGGTTGTGGATGGATCATTGGCGTAGACGCGGGAACCTTTCCTAAAGAAGACTTGCTGAGCGCTGGTGCAGACGTAATTGTAAAAAACCCGGGAGAAATCATTCCCCTAATCCAAGAAAGACATGTATGATATAGCCCTTATTGGAAGTGGTGTAATGGGCACCTTTCACGCATACCATGCCGCGCTCGCTGGAAAAAAAGCAGTGGTTTTTGAAAAAGACCTTCAACCCATGGAAGCAAGCGTGCGTAACTTTGGGCAAGTGGTTCCTTCGGGATTCGCACCGGGAAGATGGCATTTCTACGGACGGTATGCCACCCAACTGTACAAAACCCTGCAGTCTAAATGCGACATTGGCATCCGAAACCATGGATCCATTTACATTGCAAATACACCAGATGAAGCACAATTGTTGGGCGAATTGCAATCACAATTTGCAAACGTGGGATACCATGCAACGGAATTTACCAAAGCCCAAATCCTCGAAAAATGGCCTGCAGTGCAAGCGTCCTATGCCACAAGTGGGATGTACTTCCCACAAGAAGTTTCTTCAGAATCCCGCAGGATGATCCACGGACTTCACGCCTTCTTGAAGGAAACCATGGACATTGAATTTAGGTACCGCACCCCGGTTCAAGAACTGAATGACAAAGGTTCTCACGTAGAAATCACCACCAGCCGAGGCGAAAAATTTCAAGCCGAAAAGGTGATCGTATGCAATGGAAGTGATTTTAAAATGCTCTTTCCCGAAACCTTCGAAACCGCAAACATCGAAGTGGTGAAGTTACTGATGATGGTCACCCAGCCCCTCCCAAAAATCCAATTGTCCGGAAACGTATTAACCGGATTAACCATTCGCAGGTATGAGGCCTTTAAAAATTTACCCAGTTTTTCTAAACTAGACCCAGCAGCAGTCAACCCCTTGGCTGTAAAAAATGGCATTCATATACTTTTCAAACAAAGGGAAGATGGCAGCATTGTCATCGGAGATTCCCACCATTACGCTGATGTGAAAGAGAGTGAAAACCTAGGTTTCGACATAGATGTTGAAGTAGGTGAAATCATCCTTTCCGAAGCAAAGAAAATCATCAACCTT
Source organism: Flavobacteriia bacterium (assembly GCA_009924735.1). Taxonomy (GTDB): domain Bacteria; phylum Bacteroidota; class Bacteroidia; order Flavobacteriales_D; family Crocinitomicaceae; genus UBA952. Next base: position 204,811 of record RFQZ01000001.1, read on the forward strand.
CCCTCATGGAACTTGGCGCAACAATGGAATGGGTTCTATGCACAGATGAAGGGCGACGAAGAGATTTTTGAAGCCCAACCCTCCCAAAACATCCACATTTCAACGGCCATTGGGGGAAAAGGAATGACCGCATCGGCAGGGTATGCAAAAGAACAAATTGAAAAGTTATACAACATCGTCTTCGACGATGCACATTTAACCGAACCACAAGCCTAAACCATGAAAATAAGATCGATCTCTTTTTTAATTTTTACCTTGCTAGCTGCCGTTTCTTTGGGACAAAAAGGAAGCGTTGAGGGATATGTAAAAGACAACCAAGGACCGCTTCCAGGCATTAAGGTTTACCTTCAAAACACCGAATACAAAGTCGTAACAGATTTAGAGGGACGTTTTTTATTCAGCAAAATCCCCGCAGGGAAATACACGTTGTCCATCAACGCGGCGGCCTACAACGAATACCAATTCTCCTTCTCCTTGGAGGACCCAGAGCACAAAGTCCTCGGCCAAATTCAATTGAAGGAAGGTAAGGAAGTTGCGGATGTTGTTTTGATTTACAACACCAAAACCTCAGAACAAAAGGCCTTAAACATGATTAAAAATTCGCCCGCTGTGGTCACCATCGTTTCGGCGGACATCATTGCAAAATTGCCCAACAAAAATGCATCAGACGTGGTGGCTCGGGTACCCGGTGCATCCATTGTGCGAAACAAAGGGGAAGGAAGCAACATCTCTTTGCGCGGCACGCCCTTGGATTGGACAGCGACCTTTCTCAACGGTGACAGACTTCCGGTAGCAGACGAAGACAATCCGACGCGGTCCTTTGAATTTGAAATCCTTCCTGCAGATATGATTGAATATGTATTCGTATCCAAATCCAGCACCCCAGACATGGAGTCCGACCAAATCGGGGGAAGCATCAATTTCATTTCTCGAACGACTGTAAAACAAAAAACTTTTAAATTAAACCTCGCAGGCGGATACAACACCTTGGCACAAAAACCCATTGGAACCTTAAACTTCCTTTATGGAAACCTCAGTAAAAATAAAAAATGGAGCTTTCTTGTAAACGGCACCAGTTATGCCCGGTACTATGCCGCAGATGCGTTCAAAATGATTTACGGAAGCAATTTCAACCACAGCTTAAACAGGTATGAATTAAGAAAATATGAAGGTACACGAATGAATTTATCTGCCAACGGCGCCGTAGAATACAAACATTCGGATCGTTTCAAAATCGGTACACACCTGATTTACAGCTTCATGCAAGACGATAAATACCAAAAAAGACAGAGTTACAATTGGTACGAAGGTTCTGGTCAGCGGATTCGCTTGCAAAACATCCATGGAAAACTCAACCGTCAACTGTTTGGGGGCGATGTTTACACGGAACTGAAAATTTCTCCGGTGCTAAAAATGAACTTCAAAGTAGCTACCTACGACAATCAATTTTGGTATGGCAATGTACCTTACGCAAAGAACGACCCAAGAAATGGCTATTTTATCACAGAGTTTATAAGTCCACTACTTGCCTTCACTGACCAATCCTATGTAAGTTTGTATGGCCAAACCATTGACCCAAATGACCCAGGAGGTTTTCCCGCCAAATTGATTGGGCCTGATGATCCTTACGGAAATGGCGACAATCCAAATAACATTCAGCCGCAATTTGTGACCATTTTCGGAGGACAAGCCCTTAAAGCAAGTGATTTCGAATTTTATCAAAGTTATACCGAACGAAACAAAACCCGAGAGCGCGACGCAATCATCACACAACTCGATTTCGAATACAAACCTTCCAGCAAATTAACCGTGAAGTGGGGAACGAAATTCCGCAACAAAGTTGGGTACCGTCACATCAGCAAACACGAATGGTTCAAGGATTATTCAATTCCGGGGAACAACAACCCCTTCTTGCTGAAAGATTTTGAACATGCGCCCTTCAACACAAATCCTGCAGGCTTCCTTTCCCCACTGGGCGCAAATTACGAAGGACAATTTTTTCCTTTTTTAAACAGCAACAACCTTTCCTCCTTTTTGATGGATTCCATGTATTTGATGCGAGAAACATTCATGAATAAACTCAACCAAGAATACCGACAATGGGTGGGATCAAACTACGAATACAATGAAATCCAATCCGGCACCTATGTTATGGCAGACTACACAATAGGAAAACTCTCCATCGTTGGAGGAGCGCGTTTTGAGTACACAAAGTTTCAGGAAGTTTCAGACACCCTAACCGATGCCTTGGCTTTCGACAGCTTGTCGGGGAGTCAATACAACATTCCAGAGCGAAGGTCGGTATCAAGGCATTACCAATTCCTACTCCCTTCGGTGAATTTCACGTACCGATTAAACGAGAAAAACAACCTTCGGGCTGCGTTTTCAGAAGCCATGAAACGTCCTAATTTTGAACAAACAAAACCTGGTTTCGCAATGATTAAATACAACGATTTGATTTATATCTTTGGGAATCCCAACCTCAAACCCACCTATGCCTTTAACTACGACGTTGCCTATGAACACTTCTGGCCGGGCAAAGGAATGTTCTCTTTAGCGGCCTTTTACAAAGATGTTCACGACCACATTTTCACCGTTACCACGGCTGACATCGATCCAATATCTGGCATTATGATTAAAAAATATGAAAATGCTTCTAGGTCTAAAGTCTTTGGAATGGAAATGACCCTCATTCGAAAATTCGATTTCCTTCCAGGCATACTCGGCGGATTGGGGACCAACTCAAACCTCACCCTTTCCGATTCACGCATGAACATTCCGGGGCGACCCAATCAGCAAAAAATGACCGAACAAACCCCGTTGATTTACAATGTGGGACTCACCTATGAATACAAAAAATGGAATGCTCGACTGGCCCTGAACTACATTGGAAAACACCTCAAAGAAGTGAACCTTTCCTCCATCGTTGGGATAGGTTTGTTGCACCTAGACGATGATTTCGATACCTATGTAAATGACATTTACAACCTTGATTTTCAGATTTCATATGCTTTGAATGACCATGGAAGCATTTACCTAGAAGGCATGAACCTCTTGAATGCGCCCGAACGAAAATACATTGGAAAGGAATGGAGAAACTTGCGAACTGAATACTATGGAATGCGATTCCAAGCTGGCATTAGACTCGATTTACAATGAAACTTTCCTGGATTTTAATTCTGCTTCCCTTGGCAAGTGCCTTTTCACAAAAGCGCGCAAACGTTCACGGAATGGTTAAAGACTCTTTTAACCTCATTCAAAACATCGAAGTGCAATTGCTTCCTGAGAAAAAATTCATTCATACCGATGCCTCTGGTCGTTTTGACTTTGAAGAAGTTTCCTTTGGAAATCACACCTTGGAAATTCATGAGTTCGGCTTCTTACCCTTCCGAATGGATGTCCTGGTGAACCAACCTGACCTTTGGCTCGATACCTTAATGCTATCGATTGACCGGCGGCAAGTGGCTGTCGAAGTAAAAAGAAAAGCCAAGGGAGAAATGAGCGAGTTGATAAAAACAAAAAAAAGCATCTCCATTGTAACCATAAAATCGAAGGAAACACTCGATAAACTTCCTAATAAAAACGCCGCAGACCTCGCTTCAAGGATGCCCAGTGTGATGTTGTTTAGGTCAAAAGGAGAAAGCAATATGGTTTCGTTGCGTGGTACCCCCATTGATTGGACCTCTGTATTGATTGACGGTGACCGTTTGCCCGTTGCTTGTGAGGACAACGCAACGCGCTCTTTTGAATTCGAAGCCTTCCCATCGGATTTCGTGAGCGAAGTAATCGAAGTGCGCTCCGTTACACCAGATTTTGAGGCAGACAACATCGGCGGAAGTTTGAATTTTTTAACCCTAGAACCAACAGAAGAAAAAACTTTACATGTGGATGCTTCTTTGGGATTCAATTTCAAAGGGAACAAGCCTTCAGGAGATTTTAACTTACTGTTCAGCAACCGAAGTAAAGACAAGAAATGGGGATATTTGGTGAACACGACCTATTTTGGGAGAACCTATGCAAGTGAGGCCATTAAAACCATTTTTGGAAGCAACCTGAACCATGGCGTAAACCGATTGGAACTCAGAAAATACGACGGATTTAGATCCACCTCGGGTGCTCAATTTGCGGTTACCTACCAACCTTCCAAACGCTGGGAATGGAAGTTAAATGGGTTTTGGGGCAGAATGACGGACGACAAGCACATGAATAAAATATCCTTCAATTGGTTTGAAGACAATGGCCAAAGGGTACGCTTGCAAAATTGTGTGGGCCTATGGATTCGGCAAGTGGAGGGAGCATCGCTGAATGTAAAAGTAAGTCCAAACGCAAAAACAACCGGAACCTTTCGTCTTGCAGGTTACCTTAATCAATTCAAAAGTGGACCCGTTCCTTTCAATAAAAACGATCCGAGAAATGGTTTTTTTGTCACCGAATTTCAAAGTCCCGAACTCAGTTTCAACGACCTTTCTAAAGTGGATTTGTACGGTCAAGCGGTGGATCCAAATGCGCAAGATTTTATATTGCTGAAACTCATCGGCGACGACAATCCCTATGGAAAAGGGGATGATCCTTTGCGCATACTGCCAAATTTTAATGGTACACTCAACGCCAACGATTTTGAATTCACCCAAAGTTATACAGAGATCAACCGCACCAATGAAACGGATCCCATTGTGTTTAAAAACGATTGGGAATACCTACTCAACGACCGTTGGAAACTGCAAGCAGGCATCAAATACAGGTTTAAAATTGGCGAAAGAAGCCTATCGAAACACGAATGGTTCCAAGATTATTCTGGTGGTAATTCCAGTCCTATTTTGGTAAGCGATTTACAAACAACGCCCTTCCAAACCGCATCTTCGGTATTTCTTCTGCACGAAGTAGGATCCACCTATGCACCATACCAGTACGATTTTCTAAACGCAAATGGATTGAATCAATTTCTGAGTGAACACGATGATAAACTTCGAGAGGTAGCCATGAACCCGCTTAATTTTGAATACAACCAATGGGTTGGATCGAGTTACGATTACCGCGAACAACAAAGTGCTGCTTATGGCATGGCCACGTACGCAGGAAAAAAAATCGCAATGCTCGCGGGGGTTAGAATTGAACACACATATTTGGTTCAATCTTCAGACACCCTCACCTCCACCATCGCGTTGGATACTGCTAGCAATACCTATTACAATGTGCCTGAAACCCGCACCCTTCGAAAATCTTACATTGGATTTCTTCCTTCCATCAACATCAACCATTACCTCTCTGCTTCTACAACCCTTAAATGGGCGATTTCACGAACCATGCACCGACCTAATTTTGAGGAAACAAAACCCGGACACGCGGTCATACGTTACAATGAAATGGAATATACCTTCGGGAATCCTTCCCTGAAACCTGCCTTTTCGTATAATGTTGATTTTACCTACGAAAAATACCATGGGAACCGAGGTTTGTTTTCTGTGGGAGCGTATTCCAAGTACATCAGGGACCACATTTACACGATGTCTGCCTTGAATACCGATCCAATATCTGGCGTAACCATTCGAAAATATGGGAATGCACCTTGGTCATGGGTAGGCGGGATAGAAATTTTATACAATCGAAAATTTGATTTTTTGCCCAACAAATGGCGCAATTTGGGCGTCCGCTCTAACCTGACCCTTTCCATGTCGAGAATGAAAATTGAAGGACGTCCGGCCAACCAAGCCATGACAAAACAAACCCCTGTACTTTATAATGTCAACCTTTTTTACGAAGGAAAAAAACTTCAATGCAATGTGGCGCTGCTGTACACGGGAAGGTATGTGAGCGACCTCAATCTCACCTACATCAACGGTGAATTGTTTCACAAAAACAGCGATTACGATACGTACGTGAACCAAAATTATGCATTGGAAGCCACCGTTTTGTATGCCATCAACGACCATTTAGCCTTGGAAACTCAACTGACGAACTTGCTTAACTTCCCAGAACGTAAATCTTTAGGAGCCCCTTGGCGTTCCAGCTATGTAGAATACTACGGTGCAAGGGTTCAACTAGGCGTTACTTGGTCGCTGTAGTCTTTTGACTTTCCTGCAGGGCGTCTTGTCCTGATTTGTAGAGGTAATACCCCATTGTGAACACCGCGAAAGAACTGAATACATGCCATAGAAAGTGTGTTCCTTGAGGTAAGAATGGGAAAGGATTTGGGGTCGGATAGTCCAACAATCTAAATATCAATGCTGAGATGAGGAAAAACAGGGTGAGTAAAACATAGCGGGCGTGGCGCCATTGGTTTCTGTAAAGCGACCAAATAATAGGTATGAGGAAAGCACTACCCGAAAACAAGTACCCAATGTTCGGCGCTAAAACACGGTAACCTTGTCCCAAGGTCGTAATGACCAACACAGCAGACGCATAGAAACCCAAAACACACAAAATCCCAAAATACCATCTACGCGTGATTTTTGTCCAAAAATAAACAGACAAAGAAAGCGACATAAGCGCAGCGGGAAGCCAATCGAGCATTAGGAAGACATTGGAAGTCCTGTACGCATGGAAAAGGGTTGATCCTAACCCATTAAGAAACAGCAGGGGCAGAATTAACAATATGATGCGATGCTGCTTATACCTTCCCCAAAGAAAGACAATCCAAAATACCACGGGAATGAAGAAAAATAAGGAGGAAAAGGCATTCCACGGTTCGTGAATGTGGGAATCATAGACAAATTCATTGTAAATCGGTCCTCGATCCTGGATGATTTCCATCCTTCGCTGTATCTCTAATGAATCAATCACTTTGTAAAGTTAGGATGAAAAACCCATATTGCCCTTCCGAGATCCTCAAAATGGAAAAGTTTTACGGTCTGGTAGCGCATTGCTTCCCCCTGGATGCACTTTTTTATCGAGATTATTGAACACATTTTGTACCTTCATATCCCCTTATCACCGAAACATGAAAACCTTACTTTCCTGGATTGCAAACACCAATGACTTTGAAGCAGGTAAGGTCTTAGAAACAGGTCCCACAGCGAATTACCACAAGTACTTTTTTAAATCAGACCGACACCTTTTGTTGTCCTCCGCGCAGGGCGACGATACCCGGTCAGAACTCTTGGTGAACTACCTGAAAAGAACCTATCCCGAACGCACCATCGAATTGCGCTACATGGGCATCTTAGATCCAATTGACCACCGCGAAATACAAGGAAAAATAAATCCTTTCCTCATCGAGTTAAGGGAGGACCAGCTGGACGTTTTTGTTTCACCAGGGAGCCCTGCCATGCAAGTGGTTTGGTACCTCAGCCATTTGTCGTTGAACCTGAAAACTACCCTTTACCAAATGCGGGAGGCGAAGCATACCAAAGCGAAAGAGAAACCTGAATTGATAAAAATTGCCTTCGAAAAATCTTCCCTGCCAGTGACGGCTATGTATCACCAAGAGGAAATCCAAAAGAATACTGGAGAGGATTACTTCATTACCCCCACCATTAAGAAAATCTATGAAAATGCAGCGAAGGTTGCTCAAGTGGATGGCGTAACGGTACTGATTCTTGGTAAAAGTGGGACAGGAAAAGAAAACCTTGCAAAGTACATTCACAAAAATTCGATCCGCAATGAACAGGCTTATGTAACGGTAAACTGCTCTGCCTTCAGTGATTCTTTGCTGGAATCTCGGTTGTTTGGGTACAAGAAAGGGGCTTTTACCGGAGCAGACAAAGACACCCAAGGATTGTTTGAGCTCGCTGATAAGGGAACCATTTTTCTCGATGAGATAGGTGACATCTCTCCCTACATGCAACAGGTATTGCTGCGCACCTTGCAAGAGAAAGAAATCATGCCCTTGGGGGGAAAGGCAAAAAGGGTAAATGTCAGGGTGATTGCCGCGACCAATCAAAATTTGCTGAAATTGTGTGAAGAAGGAAGATTCAGGTGGGACCTTTATTACAGATTGTCTGTGGTAGAACTTGACCTCCCCACCCTATCGGAACGTGGCAAAGCTGACATTAAGGGAATGATTGACCATTTTCTAACCCAAAAAAAGAAAGAATTACACCGTCCTAAAAAACTCCAATTGGACAAAGCTGCCTTGGAGATTCTTTTAAATTATTCATATCCCGGAAATGTGCGCCAACTCGAAAACATCATTTCTAGGTTGTATGTTTTTAATGAAGAAACGGTTTCTGCGGATGTACTTCCCAAGCGACTGAAACAGCGACCATCAGACCAACCCATGAAGATGGAATACATAGAGAAGGAACATATGATCAGGGTACTCAAACATTTCAAAGGCAACAAACGACAAACAGCCCTGGCCATTGGGTGGTCCATCAATACCTTGGCCGCGAAAATGGAAAAGTATGGCATTACGACTGAGGGGTAAGGGTAAAAAACGGGGCTTCGACATGATTCGACAGGCTCATCGCAAAGCGCTCAGCCCACGTTTTTATTTTTGTTTTTCACGTTAAATTCAACCGCTACCTGAGTCCGACGAGGCGGACCGAAGGGGCGGTTCTCTCATTGCTTCTTACTCCTGCAAATCGACAATGCTTTCAAAGCATCAAAATCTCCTTCAATTAATGCCAACTTTTTCTTGTGGGTCCATTTTTGAATTTGTTTTTCCCTATAAAAGGCAACATCAATTCTTTGGAATTCTTCATAGTAGACCAATTCCACAGGTAAATGTTTTTTGGTATGGTTGGCACCAAAACCTGCTTGATGCTGCCGGATTCTTATTTCAAGATATTTTGTGCTTCCAGTATATAAACTACCGTTACTACATCTTAAAATGTACATATATCCTTTCATTGATTGATATAATGTGTTAAAAAACGGGGCTTCGACCAGTCCCGCGCTGCGGAACGCTCAGCCCACGTTTTTATTTTTTACCGCTACCTGAGCAAAATGTAGCGAAGCATAATGCCGTCGAAGGGGCGGTTGTAAAACGGGGCTTCGACCAGTCCCGCGCTGCGGAACGCTCAGCCCACGTTTTTATTTTTTACCGCTACCTGAGGCGGACGAGGCGGACCGAAGGGGCGGTTCTCTCATGTAATCAATCCATTTTATAATGTGTATTATTCTGCGTTATTTTTCAGATATTGATATACATTTTAGCATTTTTAATTGAATTTACTGGCTATTTCTCGTTGGCATATCCTTTGACTATGGCGCGACACAAACCTTTAAACTTCAAAATTCATGTTGCAAGAAATCTCAAAAATCAGTTTAGAAATGAAGAAAAAAAACGAGGTTGCCTTCGATCAATTTCGGTATGCATTGTTGTCAGCCAACATTGCCCAATTGAACCAACTGTTGGATCCTCGAGGGAGGTTTTTTGGAAAATTAAGTAAGGCCTGTGCCATCGCTAAAATCAGCAAGTATTTCTACGAAGAAACCAGGGTCAATAGGTGTTTATGGCCAGAACTTAGGGAAGGATTTAGCTTGGATGCTTTTCCGGGTGAGCATGCCATCGAGTTTAGGCTTTTAGATGTCAATCCTTTCGAAGAAGAAGGCCTAAGCGATTATACATTTGGAGACCCACCGCGCAAAGAATTCAAAGAAATTGTCTTTTGCTTATCGCTTCGGTTTAAAGATGGAAAAATCACCAGCATTCGCTTTCCCAAAAAAGTGATTGCTTCCATTTCAAACCTCCAATTATGTAATTGACATTGCCACTTGCCATTGAGAAAATCTTTCTAGGTTTGATCGCCCACCTAAACAATCCCGCGTTTGCGGGATTTGCCTTTTAATTTTGTAACCAACCTTTTCACCCTCGTTAAAGGGACATAATCATCCAGAATTCTGTGTTTGCAGAAGCCAACCGACCCGGCAGGGCACGGTGGAAAAATGATGAGAGGTGCGCACCTAAAAGAATATGCAATCACAGCTTATTCTGAATGATTTAATTTTTTAACCCGCCGCAAGGCATAAAATCATTTTGTATGAAACGCTTAAAAAACCTGTCCGGAAAAAAAAGAACCGTCGGAAACCTTACCGGCATCCTGTTCACCCTTGCTGTTTGTTTATCGAGTAAAGAATCCAACGCCCAATCGATGGTAATCCCTCCAGATTATATAGAGATGAGCGTCGCTAGTACTCCTTGCAGCAAAATGTACAGCCGCTCGTTCGACACAAAGCACAATGCCATTCGTCGGCACCTTGAGGTGCTAGAAATGAACAACATTGACACCAACCGAACGAAAATAGTCTACGACTTAAATGCACCTATTTTCTCCCATTTTTCCAATAGGGAAAACTACGATATCATCTATTTAACCTATGTTCATTTCAACGAAGCTACAGGGACTTACAACAGTACCTTAATGGAATGTCCCAACCAAACGATGGCCGTTTTTGAATCTGATGGCTTTGTAATGCAGTATGAACCCAGCAAGCGAAGAAGACATAGACACTAAACTGCTTTACACCTTGTATTCAACGCATCCATCATTGGGTGCGTTTTTTAGGGTCATGAAACTTTGTTCCGCATACATCAGAAAGACCGATACCATTGTATCATGGGCAGTGGAAAAAGTTCTCCGTCTACGGTTGCACCACCAAAACCAAATTGAACAGCCTTCCCTTCGGATTGATGCCAACGGAGGCCGGGCACAACCAAAGCAACCAGTGGCTGATAGTAGCCATAAGGATCAGATTGACCAGAGGGTAAAAGTATAAACGAATCAAAAACAAAACTGAGCTTCGAAGATATTTTTGCCATACCCGCAACGCTGGTCATAGGCCTTCCTGATACATCACCTTCTAAACTAAAAGCACCATACCCCCCAGAAAAGGCAATGTTTCGCTTTCTGTCTCCAAAGGACAAACTGCCAAAAGGGAGCACGCCGAATGAAGTTGGTGCAAGCCAAGATCCTGTCCCTGCCAAGCCTCCTATGGCCAATTGCGCGCGCGAACCAAGCTCAAAACTTTTTTTGAAACTGGCAATGATCGGGCAACCTATCCACGTTGTCATAATTCCAACGCCTAAGTTGTTTCCCAAACCAAATTGCAAATCGGGCCCAAAGAAATTCCATTGAATGTAATGCTCTCCTTTTTTAATAGGCAGGCCATTGGTGGTAAGAAAATATCGGGTGGCAAACTTATCCTCTCCAACATACACACCCTTGGCATTGAAATCATTTGAATTGATTAAGACGATGGCTTTAATCGTATATTGAGGGATGTACAGTTTTCGCAAGTCTTTGGTTTCCAACAAAACCTCGCGTTCATCTTGGGATAAGATTTTTCCAATGAGGTCCCCTGCATTCGTTGTCACCACCCTGTAATAATTCGTGTCTATAGGATTGGCAGGAACGGTTTGCGCATTTAATTTTACTTGAAAAACCAATAAAACGATGATAAATATTATTTTTTTCATTTCTTTTTTTGCCCAAAAATAAACACATGCCGTCATCAACTACAATCGAATGTTACAATTGATGTTTTAGAACTTGCGAAATTCGAAAAAAGCAAAATTTTAAAGCACCCTCACCCTACGCTTCTTCTTGCTTCGCTTTTTTAGATTTGCGGTACAAATAGGTTTCGTAGATGAAGCGCTTTGCAAAACGAACTTGCTTGTCGGCATTGACCAATTTCTTGTAGACATTGGCATTTACACCAAAATATTCATAGGTGGAACCATCGGTAAATGTGATTTCCAACAGCAGTCCTTTGTGCTTGTAGTCGGCAATCCCACATTCTGTTATGGTTACCATGTATTCTTCCAAATTGGCTTCCTTGGTTTCTTGCGCAATGCTTACCAAGAAATGGTATCCATCCACCACCTGACGCCCCATCAATGTGGCCTCTTCTTTCATCGGATCACCCTCTTGGTATTTGTCAGGATGCCATTGCTTTACAAGCTTTCGATACTTCAATTTCAGTTCAGCAAGATCGATTTCTTTTTCAATCTCAAAAAGTTTCTTGTATTCGTTGATGCGTTTCATTTCTCTCGTTTGTCGGACCCTTTCAACAGAAATCGGCAGGGATTTTCAATTCAAGCGCGAAGATATGCATACAATTCGAGGGGGACTATTTTTTAAGAAGGAAAGTCCTAAGTTTAAACCTTTGATAACATCAAAATTCAAATGCTCAAGAAAGGAAAGTGCTTAATTGGATTAGAATTGACTCAACTCGTTTTTCAAGCGATCCACCTCATTTTCCCAGGATTCTACCACCTTTAATTGATTCTCAATTTGCGCCTCCTTTTCTGAAAAAGTGCGCAAGAAATGGAATTCCTGAATTTTATCTAATTTGATTTGCGCTTCCTTCAAGTTGTTTACGGCAATGGCATACCTGCGATTTAACTTGTCGTATTGCTTTTGCCTTTCCTCTGCTGCAATGCGTTCTTCTTCTGCCCTTTGTTGCGCATCCTCAAGGGCCTGCTGTTGATTTCTTTGTTGTTCTATTTGTTCTTGCTGGGTTTTTAACCTTTCCTGCAATTCATTCGCTTTCGTCTTTTGATTTTCATTGAGAATGAAGGCAACCATGCCAATGACTACGACCCCAATCACTGCGTAGATGAGGGAAGACTTTTTAAGTAACTCCGCATTTTTTTTACCCATATCCCTTGGTTTTTCTTGTGGGTCGCGATGGGGTGGTGGGGTATCGTTTTTTGGTATA
>RFQZ01000002.1 GCA_009924735.1 Flavobacteriia bacterium
TTTTTAAAATCCAAACTTCAATATTTTTTGCAGATGCTTCACGGGAGATTGACGTCAAGGCATCCTCAGAGAATCCTGATCCAGCAGATACTTTATACAAACCTCCATCTTCAAATACACTCGCAGAAAAACCGAGGATTTGCAATTTAGCCTTCAACCTATTGGCGTTTGAGGGATCTGCGAAACAGCCTGCAATGCAATGGAAGGTGGCCATTGAAAAATCGTTGTTATCCTGAGAAATGGGAGCGTTTGGAATTTCTTCGACCCTATCTTGGAAGTAGGTTTCTTCTGACACTTCAACCAAAGGTTTTAGAGCGATTTTGTTTCCACTGTAACTCCCCGGATGGGTTTCGTGTAAGGGATTGAAATCTTTATAAGAAATCATACCGGCTTCAAAAACATCCGTTTTTGTAGGAATCCAAAAAGAATAAAATGCCAAGGGCAACAAAAGTGTAGCAGCTGCTGCATATCTCCAGAAATGTTGTTTGTTTTTCACTTTAGCCGGCAAAACAATTTCTGGAACGGTGGCTACAAAGTGCAGTGATTCTAATCCATAAGCGCTAAGCAACAAGTTAACATTGCGATCTTGTTGAAATTGAATGTTTCCCTCTGCATCACACCAAAAATCTCCGATTTGCGCAAGCTGTAACTTTTCGCCGTTTTGTAAAGTTGCTTTCCAATGTTTGACAGAAAGATCAATTTCAGACATACTTTGCTCATATGCAAGGTGATTTTCCATCGCGAAAAGATTGACAAGTAGCCCATCATTTTGATGCAACTGAACATTAAATGTGAGTTGTTTTGAAGGGGGAAGGAGGGTTTGATTATGTGAATCGAAAAAAGCGCTTTTTTTTTGGGTTATGAATCCACCAAAGTCTGGAACAATTACGCAGTCATTGGTATACAATGCCTTTGTAATAACTTGCGATAAACTTTTCATAACTTCAAAAATACGAAATTAATGTTGAATTAAAAAAGCACTCATAAATACATGAGTACCTTGGCAACATCCTCGGGTGTATCTATGTTTGGGGTTTCAATGTCGGTAATAAAAACCTGGATTTTATGGCCATTGTAAAGCCATCTTAATTGTTCCAGTGATTCACTTTTTTCCCAATCACAAGGTGCTAAGGATGAAATCTGAAACAATGTTTTCTTTTGGAAGGCATAGAGTCCAATGTGTTTCAAAGGTATGTGTGCTGAAGGGTAAATCATGGATGGAAGTGGACTTCGGCTAAAGCACATTGCTTCATTCATTTTGTTGGTTACCAGTTTTATGCGGTTTGCATTTTCTATGTCCGTTGGGTCACTCACAGGTATTGCCAGCGTACCGATTTCAACATTAGGGTCCTTAAACAGAGAGATCAATTGGCTTAGCTGTAGGGGATCTACCAAAGGCTCATCCCCTTGAATGTTTAGGTATACATCAAACGCATGATGTTTTTGAGCCACTTCAAAACATCTTTCTGTCCCGGTAGTGTGAAATGTTTCGGTCATCATGGCTTGGCCACCAAAACTAAGGACATGGTCAAAAATGCGTTGGTCATCTGTTGCAACAATGATTTGATGAATGTCCGAACATTTAGCGGCGCCTTCATACACCCGCTGAATCATCGATTTCCCTTTCAAATCGACCAAGGGTTTTCCTGGAAACCGGGTTGATTGGTAACGGGCGGGAATGATTCCTAATACCTTCATCAGAACTTCATTTGAACCTGAACAAGGAAGTTTCTAGGTGCTTGTATGTCGCCGGGACGGCTTGAGTATTCAACGTTGAAAAGGTTATTGGCAATAAAGCTTAATCGAAGCTTTTCACTGAATTTATAAGCTATACGTGCATCAAAAACCACAACGCCACGATTATATATTTGACGATACGCTTTTAAACCAGGTAAGATGTAGGTGGTTCCAGCAATTGGTTCTTCAAATACTTTGTCAATGTTTTTCATGAAACTGTTGTAGCGAGAAGAGATTCCCACTCCGATTTTTTTGTAGTTCGCTTCAATATCTGCCCTGACCAAATGCTTGAATCGATATTTTAACATGTTCGTTGTTGTATCGGAATTAAAAACAGTGTATTTTGGGTCATTATTCAATGATATGGGATTCATGTAAGTGTAACCCATGAGGGATATCACTTCTACGGGTCCGATTTTCCCCATGCTGTTAAAGCTCAATTCAACCCCTGTAATTTGTGCTTTTTCAACATTCATAGCGCGAAATCCAATCATGTTGTTAATGGTATACCCTTGTGCAATCAATCCCTGATATTCACTTAATCCAGCTGAAGTTGAGGGGTCTAAATTATTTCCATTGGTTGGGTTGTAAAGTCCGAAGGAAAATTCAATCATGTTTGAATAATTATTGATAAACCCAGCGATGTCAATCATTCCTTTCCAATCACCCATTTTCACCCCTTGCTTGATTCCGATTTCCGCTGCCCATCCTTTTTCAGGGGTTAAGTTGGCATTAGGAAAAATGTTAAGCGATCCTACGGAAGTACTGGTAAATCTTTCACCAACTGCCGGATAGCGAATTCCTTGACCATATGATGCTCGTAAGTGGGTGAATTTTTTAACTTCATAGTGCGCGCCTGCACGAAAGATGGGATAAACGGGAAGGGTTAGTTTTCCCATTTTAAAGTCCGAATCTCCACTTTTACCATCCATGATAAAATGTTCCACCCGCATTCCAGCTGTGAAGTCAAATTTTCCTATGTGATGTTCGTATTGAGCGTAGAAAGCTGCATTATTGGATTGATGGTTTCCAAACAAATTGGATAAGACCATATTTGTAGTATTTGACAGACCCGAAATTAAGGTTCCTCCGGTTTTGAATTGGCGTTGGAAATTATAATCTGTGAAATATACGACGGCACCATTGCTTTGGGCACTGTTGCTAATGTTTTCATTTTGTGTCCAATACATCCTCGTTTTCAAGTGGTGTTTGTTGTTGAATTTGTCGATGTAAATAAGATATGGATCGATGAACAAGCGATTTGCTAAATTCATCGATAACGTAGAGGCAGGATTGCTTGTGTCTGCTCCACCACTTGGGCTAAATCCTAAACTGTCACTTTGCCAAATGAGAAAATTACCGGTTTTGTGGTATTGATAATTGAATCCAATGCCTGATTTAAACCTTTCAATTTTTTTAGGACGGAAATAAAAGGTACCACTCACCCGACCACGTGTTTCCTTTTCTCCTTGACGGTATCCTTGGTCATTGTAAAAAACCGTAGACAAGGTATATCCGGTGCTTTTAAACATTTGACTTCGAAACACTTCAATTTGTTGGTTCATAGGATTGAACTTTTGTACTGAATCTTTTCCCCACCAAATCAAACTACTGCGTCTTGGATTGTCATAGATTCCTGCCTGTACTTTCACGCGTGTTTCAGGTGTAGCAGAGGGAAGCTTTTCAGCCATGGCAATGACACCATTAAGGGCGCCACTTCCATACAATACCGATGAAGCTCCTTTAATCACTTCCACTTGCGAGGCTTGTTCTATGGGAATGGCATTCCATTGGGTGTCTCCAGCATATCCCGAAAGCAGTGGCATCCCGTTCCATAGCACCATGACCCTACTGCCTGCACCATATGCGAATCCGGACCCACCACGAATGCTCACTTGACCATCCATGGTAAAAACACCGGGTGTTTGTTCAACCGCTTGCTCTAAGTTTACAATGCCTTTGTGGTCTATGAGCTGTGGTTTAATGACTTCAATTGAAATCGGAATTTCTTCGATTTTTTGTGCTCTTTTATTCGCTGATACGACAACGGTTTGTTCGTTTTTTTCATTAACTCCCATGGTAAAATCGAAATTCCCAGCTTTCTCAATTACCAACGTATCGGTTTTGTATTCCAACAAATTGAAGTGAATTTTTACTGGAAAATTTGTAGAATTAAGTTGGTATTTACCATCGTAATCTGACAGCGCCTTTTGTCCATCCGATGCATATATTTTAACGCCGAAAAGGGGTTTTTTGGTGTTTTTATCGGTGACTACGCCTTGGATTTGCGAAAGTGCTAAAAAACCATGTAGAAGGATGATTGCGAGTAGAATGCTTTTCATTTTCTTTTCATTTGGGTTGTAAAGAAACGAAAAAAATTACAAGGACCATTGCAATTGGAGAATGAAGTTGCGAGGTGCTTGGACATCGCCAGGACGGGTTACGTATTCTTGATTCAGGAAATTATTTGCAATAAAATTCAATTTGAAGTGCTCCGTAATCTGGTATCCCAGACGGGCATCAAACATAACCAATCCTTTGTTATTCTTTGCCCTGTAATCATCTAAGCCAACCAATAGATCTTGTCCCAGTACCCCTGTTTCAAAAATCTTGTCTATGTTTTTCATGTAGCTGTTGTACCGTGAAGATATACCCACACTAAATCCCTTGTATGTGCATTGGACATCCGCCTTTACCATGTGTTTGAAACGGTATTTTAAAAGATTAGTGGTTGTATCTGAAAAGGTTAAGCGATAGTTTGGGTCAAAGTTTAAACTCATTGGATTCATGTAGGTGTAGCCAAGGAGCGAGGAAATTTCTACTTTTTTGATTTTTCCGCTGCTGTTGAAAGAAAACTCTATCCCAGAAATCAGGGCTTTCTCAGCATTTTTCGCTTGAAACCCCACCCATTTATAGAAATAATTTAAAGCATTCGGATCTGTTGTTTGCAAGGCTGCCATGGTATCGGGTTTGTATACACCAAAGGTGAATTCTGTCATGTTCGTGTAGTAATTGACAAAACCTGCAACGTCAGCCATGGCAATCCAATCTCCAATTTTGAAAACCTGTTTAAGTCCGATTTCTGCAGCGACTGCTTTTTCTGGTCTGAGGTTGGGATTTGCAAAAATGACGATTCCGCCGACATAGGTCGAAACAAAACGCTCCGCAACCGAGGGAAACCGAATGCCTTGACCAAAAGAGGCTCTAAGGTGCGTACCCTTTGAGGGTTCATAATGTACTGCTGCCCTAAAGATTGGATAAATAGGAAGCGTGTTTGAACCCAAAGTAAGTTTTGAATCTACAGGGAGGGTATCCATTTTAAAAAATTCCAGGCGCATACCTAAGGTGACGTCCCATTTTCCTTTTCGATGATCGAACTGTGTATAGGCCGCGGCATTTTCACCAATGTGATTTCCGAAAATCCTACTTTTAACAATATTCAGTGTCTGAGAAACGCCAGCTGTAACGTTGCTGTTCTCATTCATTTTTCGTTGGTATTGGTAGTCAAAGTAAAAGGACTGCGCATTGGAAGCATCGTAGACATTGGTTTCATTGCCGGTTGTAACAAGATAATATCTGGTTTTAAAGAAATGTTTGTTGTTTTTGTCATCCATTATTTTTAGGTAGGGATCCACGTTGATGCGAATGGCTTTTTGCCTTGAAAGGGAATTGTCCATGGGTTGATAGCAAGCGGAATCGTTTTTCCAAAGGACAAAAACCCCTGCATCTTGAAGTTGAAGGTTGTAGCTTAGTCCTGTTTTAATTTTTAATTTCTCATGATCAGGACGGTAAAACAGGGAGCCATTGATTCGAACCCTTTTTTCATCTTCTCCTTGTCGAAAACCTTCGTTTAGAAAGACATTGGAACCAAAGCTGAAGCCGAATTTTTTTATGGTTTGCCCAAAATAAACATCTCGCATATGAAAAGTTGGATTCCGGGTCCACCATTTCAAGCTGTTGCGTTTCGGGTTGTCATAAATCCCCGATTGAATTTTGACTTGTAAAACCCCCTCAGGTCCAGGTTCTTTCTCATTCAAAGCAATAATGCCGTTTAAGGCCCCGCTGCCGTACAATACCGAAGAAGCCCCTTTTAAAATTTCAATTTGAGAAGCTTGTTCAATTGGAATGGCGTTCCATTTGGCATCTCCGATATCTGGCGAAAGCATGGGGATTCCATTCCAGAGCAATAATACCCGGCTCCCAGCGCCATAGGCAAAACCGCCTCCTCCTCTAATGCTGACTTGTCCGTCCATGGAATAAACTCCAGGGCTTTGATTCACCGCTTGCGCGAGGTTGGTCATCCCTTTGTTGGTAACCAAATCGGTTTTGATGATCTCCATGGAAATGGGCACTTCCTCAATTTTTTGATCTCTTCTTCCAGCCGTGACCACTACGGTGTTCAGGTCTTTTTCTTTAAGTTGAAGTAAAATGGGTAGAGGTGAGTCAAGCTTTTCGATTAAAACCTTTGTGACCGCATATTCATTGCTGTAAATTGAAAGGGTAAAAGGTACTTTGGAATTGGGTAACTGAAAGACGCCTTTTTCATCGCTTTTTGTTGTTTCTTTTTGATCGCTAACCACCCGAGCGTTCTTTACCGGTGATTTTGTTTCTGCAGAAAGTATGAGGCCTTTATATTGACTAAACCCTTGAAAAAGAACAAAAAATAAAATGTTAAAAAGTAAGACGTGTCGCATTTTTGGGTAATAAATTTTTAACTTTAAGATAACGAAGATATAAAAAAATGGATTTAGAGGAGAAGACGCAAAAGGCGGCTTTAGGTTTTTTATTTGGGATGGGGGCGATAAGAATTTCAGCGTTGTTATCTAAGTTGGATGACGTGTCTGAAGTTTTCACCTTAAGCTTGAAAGCGCTCAAATCAAAAACTGGAATTGCAGAAAAGCAGTTGGCAAGCATGGAAAGAGAAAAGGCATTGAGGTTGGCAATACATGAAATGCAGGCTTGTGAAAAACTGGGGATTGAGCCCCTTTTTTTTCTGGATGAAAAGTATCCTCGAAGGTTGTTGCAATGTGCGGATGCGCCAGTGGTAATTTATGTACAAGGCCCATTGGATTTAAATGAGCGCAGGGTTGTTTCCATCGTAGGAACAAGAAAAAACACAGATTATGCCAATGAAATCATACAATCTTTCACAGAGGAAATCAAACAGCCAGGGCTCATCATCGTTTCAGGGCTTGCCTTGGGCGTAGACACACTTGTTCACAAGAGTGCCTTAAAAAACAACATCCCAACCCTTGGTGTTCTTGGAAATGGATTGAATAAAATCTATCCTTTCCGAAACACCTCACTTGCGAGGGAGATGATAGACCAAGGCGGAGCCCTATTAAGTGAATATCCTGTCGATTCATTACCCAATCGAGAACATTTCCCCATGCGTAACCGCATCGTAGCAGGCATGGCCGATGCGGTCGTGGTGGTTGAGAGTCAAGAAAAAGGAGGGTCAATTATCACCGCTGAATTGGCCAATGATTACAACCGAGATGTTTTTGCATTTCCAGGATCTGTGCGTCAAATGTATTCCAGTGGCTGCAACATGTTGATTCGCCGACAAAAAGCGCATTTAATTACAAATGCCTCTGAATTTCTAACCCTGATGAATTGGGCAGACGCACCGAAACCCCTTCAAAAATCATTGGCCATAGAATATTCTCCTGAAGAAAAGGAAATTGTGGACTGCTTGTCAAAATATGAATGCTTACATTTAGATCAAATGGTGCAAAAAATAGGATTTAGTCCCTCAAAAATTCAAGCATTAACCTTTTCCTTGCTTTTAAAAAATGGCATTGTCTCACTTCCTGGAAATCGCTATTCAATTTAAAAGTAAGCTTATGATTTTGGGTATAAAGACAATCATCCCCATTGTGGCAGCAAACAACGAAGCCAATAAAACAGCCCCTGCTGCAAGGTCTTTGATTCTTCCGATCTTTGGGTCTGTTTCTGCTTTGACAAAATTGCAAAGTTCTTCGATTGAGGTATTTAAAATTTCAAGACATAGTACCAAGGCTGAAATGAAAAGCAAAAGAAGAAATTCCAACGTGCTTATTTCAAGTGCCCAAGACATTCCTAACATCAGCAGGAAACAAAGAAATTGAATTTTGACATTACGTCCTAAATCCCATGCATTTCTAAGGCCCTTTAGTGCAAATCCAAAACTCTTTAGCATATCTTCTTTTTGTACAAAATTCCCATTATTTAGTTTACCTAGCTAAGCGCAATGGACATTATTTTTTTTTGCACCGTTGGAAAAGGATTTCATCTAAATTTAATAATCACTTCAAGCAACTTTTTCCATAACTTTGAGGTCACTTCGGGGTGCCTATGAAAAAAATTATTACTGTTCTTATATTCGCGTGTGTTCACTTGATGGCATTCGCACAATTACCAACCGCAAATTTTACTGCAAATCCATTAAGTATCTGTGCAGGTAGCGTCGTAACTTTCACCTCTACGTCGACCGCCAATGGGGGTGCTGCCATTAATAGTTATTCTTGGAATTTTGGGGATGGTGTTACCGTTACAACTCAAAATCCTGCTCACGTTTTTGCTTTGCCGGGTACATACACTGTCACATTGGTTGTCACAAACACCACAGGAGGTGTAGATTCTGAAGTAAAGTCAAACTATATTACCGTTTTGCCAGCACCTACCGTAGGATTTACGTTGTCAGGCATAGGATGTACAGTTCCATTGACGGTTGGATTTACCAATACGTCCTCCGCAGGGGCTAATTTCACCTACAGTTGGAACTTTGGCAATGGTCAGAATTCGTCGCTTCAAAGCCCAGCGAATGTAACCTACAATACAGCGGGTACTTTTGGCATTCAATTGTCAGTTACGAATACCACAACAGGTTGTTCTGCAAGTTTTACCGATTCCATCGAAGTGAGTAATTTCCAAGCAGGTATTACCGCGCCGCTCACGGGATGCGTGGGTTCTCCGATTAATTTTCAAGACAACTCAACGGTAGGTGCTAACGGTTGGAATTGGAATTTTGGAGGTCAAGGAAACAGCAGTGTTCAAAACCCCTCTTTTACCTTTAATACGGCAGGTACCTATACTGTTTCTTTAAGTTCTCAAAACACCAATTCTGGGTGTGTTGGAAATACCACTCAACAGGTTACAATTCAAAATAGCATTGCCCCTTCTTTCACAGGAAATCCCTTAACCAATTGTGCCCCATCTGCGGTCACTTTCGTAAATACAACAGGAGTCGCCGGTACCTACACATGGAATTTTGGAAATGGTCAAACCTTCACGGGAACCACACCACCGCCTCAGGTGTATACCAACAGTGGTCAATACAATGTTACGTTGTCGGTTAGTACAGCTTCGGGTTGTACAGGGTCTACGACACAGAACAATTATATAAACATTGTAAACATTGTTGCAGGATTTACGGCAGACCAAACAGGGGGATGTACGCCTTTAACGGTTGACTTTTCAGATACTTCCTCTTCTCCAAATCCAGCAAATCCAATTGTCAACTGGCAATGGAATTTTGGAAATGGTCAAACTTTCACAGGAGCGAATCCGCCCAACCAAACCTATGCGCTAGGTTTGTACGACGTTACCTTGGTGGTTACATCACAATCCGGTTGTATTGATACGCTTTTCATGAATGACTACATTACGGTAGGAGACATTGATTTGGTTAATTTCACTGTAAGTCCTTTGGTTACTTGTGCCAAGCAAAATGTAAACTTTACCAATACCTCTGTCATCAGTGTGCCGCATCAACCCAATGAAGTCACCTACTTGTGGGATTTTGGGGATGGAACCTCAACACAACAAAACCCTGTGCATCAGTTCACGGCAGATACGGGTTATATCTCGGTTGAATTGGTAGTTGATTTTAGGGGGTGTAAAGATTCAATCACCATCGATTCAGCGGTGTATGTGTTGGCGCCTATCGCAAAGTTTACGCCTTCCTCTCAGTTGTTTTGTAATCCGGCCTCTTTACCCGTAAACGTATCCTTCACAGACATCTCCATTCATGGTGAACAACCTGACAACGTGAATATGACCTGGGAATGGGGCGATGGCACACCCAATACAAACATTGGGAATGCGGTATTGGACGGGCCCAATAATGGAAATGCCGTGCATAATTTCGCGAACTATGGTTCGTATACCGTCGAGCAAGTGATTCGAAATTTTACCACTGGCTGTAACGACAGTATTACCAAAACCATACACATATCACAAATTGCCTCACAATTTACCTTGTCAAATGACTCGGTGTGTAAAAACGATACCTTGTTATTATTCAATTCAAGTACTTCATGGAATAATCCTCCAAGTCCACATCCGATTACCAATTGGGTTTACGCGATGGGCAATGGACAAACGGTTTCCACGGGACCTAATCCAAGTTATGTGTATACAGCGCAAGGATTGTTTAACATCAACCTTACGGTCACAAATAGCGTCGGATGTACTGCGCAAATCTCGCATCCAGTTAGGGTTTTGAATACTCCCTTTGGCATATTAAGTACGCAAGATGCTGTGGGTTGTTCGCCTTTCTTGGTCACCTTCGCTAACAACTCAATGAATGTAGGAAACGGAATGCCTTTGTCATACTTTGTCACCACCTTCTCTGACAACAACACATCCGTGACCACCAACAGCGTGAATCAACCCATTACCCACACTTTTACAGGTTCTGGTACTTACACAGCAACCATGGTAGCTCATGATGTTTTTGGCTGTTCTTCATCCCCAGCAACGGTGCCGATTACCATAACAAAACCGATTGCTAATTTCACTTTCCCAAGTGTAGTTTGTAATTCAGACACCACACTGACTGTAAATTCCTCCTCAGGTGTTGGCACATTAACTTACGAATGGTACATGAATAACCAGCAAGTTTCGACAAGTGCTGATACAGGATTGATCTATAACGCACCTGGAAATCTACCCGTTTCTCAATTAACAGATAATTTCACCGTTTCCTTGATTGCCATTGACTCCAATGGATGCCAAGATACCTTAACACAGTTGGTAACTGTTTCTCTTCCTCACGCCATTCCTACCTATACTTTTTCTGGGGCAGCACAAAATGGCAATGGAGAATATACCTGCCCACCATTGTTTGGCGCTTACGTTGATTCATCACAATCCTATGGGAACCTTACTGCGTGGAACTGGCAGTTTGGAAATGGAAATTCCTCAACCTTGGAGGACCCTAGCAACACTTTTGTTACGAATGGTGTCTTTGATTTGTATTTTCAAGTTACGGATCAATATGGTTGTATAGACGACACTACGGTTAATGATTACGTCGCCATCGGCGGACCAACCGGCAGTCCTGCTTCTGTACAGAATGCAGCAACTTGTGTACAAGGCGCAGGTTTCTTAGTGCAAAATGCACAGAATGTGGACAGCTTGGTTTGGAACATGGGGGATGGAAACTATGTATACAACCAAACCAATTTTTTCTATAACTATGACACGCCTGGATCCTATGTGGCGAGCGTTACTTTGATAAGCATTGATGGGTGTGAAATCACTACGATTTTGGATACTGTAAGCGTACAAGACGATGGATTGAATGCTAATTTTACAGCAACGCCAATGCTGGTTGATCAAAATGATCCTATTGTTTTTGATGACTTGTCGACTTTTGTATCAAGTCCCATCGTTTCATGGACGTGGTCTTATGGTGGGGATACCACTTTCACCGTAAACAACGGATCCAATCAAACGACTGGCTTTTCAGTGAGTGGACCGTATACAATCGTTCTCACTGTTAACGATGCGCAGGGTTGTGTTGACACCTTCTTTTTGGTGGTAAATGTCAAGGATCCTGATTTAATCATTCCAAACGTTATTACACCAAATGGAGACAATGTGAATGACGTAATGGTGTTTTCAGAGGTTTTCTTTAAATCTTACGACATTTTGATTGTCAACCGTTGGGGGGATGTTGTGTATACCCTAACCAACCAAACAGGTACTGCGATTTGGAATGCAAAAACGACCCAAGGCGATCCGTGTACCGACGGCGTTTATTTCTATAAGTTGAAAGGTCAAATGTTGGGTGGAACCGACGTAGAGGAAGCTGGGTTTATGACCGTTATAGGTTCAAAATAGGCCTTCTTCTTTTGAGTTTTCGTATTCAATGTCAATTTCCAATTGGGCAGATGTTGACGCAGCAACGGCTAACACATCACATCGTTCATTTTGTGGATGGCCAGCATGGCCTTTTACCCAATGAAAAGTCATTTGAAATTTCGCATGCAAAATAAGGTAGCGTTTCCATAAGTCTGCATTCTTCTTTCCTTTAAAACCTTTCTTTTCCCAGCCAAAAACCCATGATTTCACAATAGAATCAATGACATATTTGGAGTCGGAGTAAACATGAATGGGGTAGGTGCTTGTGTTCACTTGTTCCAACGCGAAAATCACTGCCCAAAGCTCCATCCGGTTGTTCGTAGTCAATCGAAATCCCTTAGAAAATTCTTTACGTACATTGCCAAACTCCATAATGACCCCAAATCCTCCAGGTCCAGGGTTTCCTTTCGCAGCGCCGTCCGTATAAATTCGAATTTTTTTTTCCATACTTCTTAGGGTTTTGGATTCCGCGATTGGGTCTTTTTCATTGGAGTCGTTATTTTATCCTTGGTTGTCAACCTTTTCTTGACAATTCCAGTGGGATTGCCACCTTTTACCCGGTCGGAATTTTGTGACAAAAACGCGGTCCAAGAATTCCCATTGTTTTTGTTGTTTTCTCCGACGCCTTTGGAAAAAACATGACAGACTGCGACCGCCAACCCATCCGTTGCATCTAGGTATTTTGGCATCTCTTGAAATCCGAGCAAGTGTTGTAACATGGCAGCCACCTGTTCTTTGGACGCATTTCCATTTCCAGTTATACTTTGTTTGATTCTCCTTGGCGCGTATTCCTCATAAGGAACATTATGGTTTAAGCTGGCCGCAATGGCTACACCTTGTGCACGACCTAATTTTAGCATCGATTGTACATTCTTTCCAAAGAAGGGAGCTTCAATGGCCATTTCGTCTGGTTTGTATTCCATAATAAGGCCATTTAATCGGTCGAGGATACGCTTGAGTTTATCTGGATGGGATTCTAACTTATGCAACTGAACGATGCCGAAGTTTAGAAGAGATAATTTCCCATTGATTACCTGAATAATCCCATATCCCAGAACGGTGGTTCCAGGGTCAATTCCGAGAATTATTCTATCTTCAGCCATGGAAATGAATCGAGAGGATAAAACTACTTATTTAAACCTGAACAAGAAGTTATTCTTTCGAATTCTTTTACTCATCCTTTTAGGCTTTGTATGTTATCAACTTCAAAGGAGACTGGTTCATTTCGATGCCATTGTGCTAAAAAATCCTTTGTTATTGGTGGTTGCGATGTTACTCATTCCAATCAACTTTTTACTTGAGTTTTTGAAATTTAAAACCACCATGAACGAACGGGGAATGAACCATGCTCAATTGCTTAGGTCCTTGTTTTGCCAAGGGATCATTGTATCGTTTTTTACACCAAGTTTGTTGGCAAACAGCTTTGGAAGAATCAATTTCAGTGATTGGACAAAAAACAGTGAAATTCTGGCGGGCAGCTTGGTTCAAAACATGGCGCAGTTTGGCGTATCCATAGGTTTCGCTGCCGTCTCGTTGTTTTTTTTGGACACGGGTTCTTTTGCATTTTTGCGCTACCTCTTTATTCCGCTGGGTATCGGATGTTACCTGTTTTATTTTTTCGGTCAACATCTTTTTCGCACAGCATATTCAAAGTACTTTCAGAAATTTAAGTCCTCATTTAACTTGACTAAGGATCGTATTCCAGTGTTGTTTTATTCATTTGTAAGATACCTCGTTTTTTCTGCGCAATTTCATTTATTACTGGCTGCTTTTGGGATGGAATTCAAGTTTATCCAAATCTTCGTTTTGATGTTGAGTTATGGCATCATAACCCTTTCTCCATCGATTTTGTTTGGTAAAATCGTCATCAGGGAAAGCGTGTCAGTGGCCGTATTTTGTACATTTGGTTTTCCTGCGGAATGCGTACTGGTTACTGCGTTTGCAACTTGGGTTTTTAACGTCGTGGTGCCAATGCTATTTTCACTTATTTATTTAGCCATTCGTAAATGATTTTAATGTATTTCCTTTTTTATGGTGCATTAACTTTTGGAGTGGTTGTTCTTGGGAGTTTCCGCTATCAAAAAAAACGCAACGCGAAAACCTTTGGGCGTATTCAGCTTAACGATCTTACTTTGATTGTTCCTTTTCGAAATGAGGAAGAAAACCTACCCGCATTCTTACAATGTTTGAGGCAATCTGGTTTGCTGCCGAAAGAAATTATTTTTGTAAATGACCATTCTGAGGACCATAGCGTGGCAGTTGTTTTAGGCCAACAAGATCGCATTCCATTTACCATTCTGCACTTGCCTCCATCACGTTTCGGTAAAAAGCTAGCCATCCGTGAGGCTTTGGAAAGGGTAGGAACTGCCTATGTGCTTACCATGGATGCGGATGTCACTTTTAATCCAAGTTATTTTTCGAATTTGAACCAATTGCCACAAGCGGATTTGTGGATTTTACCTGTCATTCTTACTACCAAAAACAATTGGAGGGCATTGCTCGAAGTGGACTTACATGTGATCAATACAATCAACGTAGGTTTATATGGATGGTATCGTCCCATTATCGCCAGTGGTGCAAACCTGCTTTTTTCATTGGATGCCTTTCATTCAGCAGATGATTTCTCATCGCATGCGCACATTCCAAGTGGGGATGATATTTTTTTGTTGCGAGATTTTAGGAAAGCGAAAAAAAAGGTTCGCATGATGGTTGAGCCAGCGTATGCGGTATATTCTGATGTCCCAAAGAAATTAAGTGATTTTCTTCATCAGCGTCTGCGGTGGATCGCAAAGACCGGTCGTGTGAAGGACCATTTTAGCAGTTTCCTTGGTGTTGTACAATCCCTGTTCTCCATAGCTTTTGTCGCACTGTGCATAAATGCCTTATATCAAAAAGATGTGGGGGGTTTTATGATTTTACTCTTTGGGAAATCGTTGCTTGAAATGGTTTGTTATGCCCCATATTTCTTCAAGTTTAAAAGGTTTAGTGCTTGGTTGTTCTTTCCGGTTTTCCAATTCACTTTTCCCCTTTACAACCTCTTGCTTTTGATACTCATTCCATTTTTTACTCCCATTTGGAAAGGCAGGAACGCCAAGGCTTAAGCACACGAATCGCAAATTAAGCGTAACTTTGAATATGAAAATCCTAATGGTATGCCTTGGAAACATTTGCAGATCGCCTATGGCGGAAGGCTTGCTTAGGAAAAAAATACAGGAGCAAGGCCTTTTGGTTTCGGTTGATTCGGCTGGAACGAGCGCCCATCATATTGGACAAGCACCTGATGCAAGAATGATTGAAACGGCAAAACGAAACGGAACGGTCATCGAGGATTTAAGAGCTAGGCAATTTACTGCAAAAGATTTTTTAGATTTTGACCGAATTTTTGTCATGGACGAGCACAACCTTAAAGATGTTCTTCAATTGACCGACCAAGAGGCTTATAAAAATAAAGTTCGCCTCCTTTTATCAATTTTACCCAGCCACGGAATCAGTGCAGTGCCAGACCCTTATTACGGGAATGCTTCGGGATTTCAAAATGTATACGATTTATTGGACATGGCTACAGATGCCGTTTTAAAAGAAATAACAAATGACTAAAAAAGGAGCGATTTGGTTGATTCCAAACACCTTGGGAGGAGAGTCTACCCATGACATCTTACCTTCCGAAGTAGGTGCAAAATTACTTTCACTTCGCCATTTTGCCGTTGAAGAAATAAAATCTGCACGTAGGCTATTGCGTAAGTTAGACCGTACTTTTCCAATTGACGACTGCGTGTTCTATCCCTTGAACAAAAGAAGTTCTGAAGCGGATGTAATGAAATGTATTTTATCGCTCTTGGAAGGCAATGACTTCGGCGTAATATCGGAAGCCGGATGCCCAGGCATAGCGGACCCCGGTGCTGAATTGGTAAGCATCGCGCATACCCAGAAAATAAGAATTCATCCTTTGGTTGGACCTTCGGCCTTTGTATTGGCACTCATGTCAAGTGGTTTTTCAGGTCAAGCTTTTTCTTTTCATGGATATTTACCTAAGGAGCGTAAAGACCGAATTAAAAAAATCAAGGATTTTGAAATGGATGCAAGGCGCACCGGTCATACGCATATTTTTATGGACACCCCTTTTCGAAACATGAATGTTTTGGAAGATTTGCTGAATGAATTGGGAGATAATTGTGAAATTTGCATTGCAGCAAACCTAACACTGCACAACGAAAACATTCAAACCATGATGGTCAAGGATTGGCGCGAAAACGCCTATGATTTGTCAAAATGTCCCGTTGTTTTTTTAATTGGTAAATCTCAATAGTTTTAAAAATGAATTTTCAGGAACAAATTTTAGCCGGGATACCTGCAATTTTACCCGATTCCAAAACCTACGACGTACGAATAAATCACGCGCCCAAGCGAAAGGACATCTTGACCCTGGCGGAAAAAAAGTTGGCCTTACGCAATGCGTTAAGGTATTTTCCTGCCCATCTTCACGAAGAACTTGGCAGAGAATTTTGCGATGAATTGGAAACTTTCGGAAGGATTTATATGTACCGCTTCCGTCCAGATTATGACATGTTTGCACGCCCCATTTCAGAGTATCCTGGTCTTTCCTTGGAAGCCAAAAGCATTATGTTAATGATCCAAAATAACTTGGACCCAAGGGTGGCACAACATCCCCACGAATTGATTACCTATGGTGGAAATGGGGCTGTTTTTCAAAATTGGGCACAATACCTCTTGACAATGCAATATTTGGCGAAAATGACAAATGAGCAAACGTTGGTGATGTATTCGGGACATCCGATGGGTTTGTTTCCTTCTCATCCGAATGCGCCAAGGGTGGTGGTGTCCAATGGGATGATGATTCCCAACCACAGTACCCCCGATGATTTAGAAAGGTTTAATGCCTTAGGGGTAACACAATATGGTCAAATGACTGCAGGCTCCTACATGTACATTGGCCCCCAAGGAATCGTGCATGGCACAACCATTACCATTTTAAATGCGTTGCGAAGGTTTGTTAAAGGCAATGCAAACAAGGGCACTAAATTGTTTGTGACTGCAGGATTGGGGGGGATGAGTGGCGCACAACCCAAGGCGGGGAACATCGCAGGGGTCGTTAGTGTAACCGCAGAAATGAACCCCAAAGCCATTCACACACGCCACACCCAAGGTTGGGTAGATGAGGTAAGTACAGACATTTCATCGCTTTGCGAACGTGTAAAAAATGCACTTTCTACCAACGAGGTGGTTTCCATCGCCTATTTGGGAAATGTGGTGGAAGTATGGGAAGCCTTTGATGCAGCGGGTATTTACATCGACTTAGGGTCAGACCAAACTTCGCTTCACAATCCTTATGCGGGAGGATATTACCCCGTAGGCCTTTCCTTTGAAGAGGCTAATGAAATGATGGCTTCAAATCCCGATGCATTCAAAAAACAAGTGCAAGATTCTTTGCGACGACATGTAGATACCATTGGCAAGCATACCGCAAGAGGGACGTACTTTTTTGATTACGGCAATGCTTTCCTGTTGGAAGCTTCCAGGGCAGGCGCCCATATTATGAAAGAAAATGGATTGGACTTTAAATACCCTTCTTATGTTCAAGATATTTTGGGTCCCTTTTGCTTTGATTATGGGTTTGGACCCTTTCGTTGGGTTTGTGCTTCGGGAGAGGATGATGACCTTCGGAAAACAGACCAGATTGCTTGTGAAGTTTTAGAAAACATGTTGGCAAACGCGCCCGAAGAAATTCAACAACAATTGATGGATAACATTCAGTGGATCAAAGCGGCGCAAGAAAACAAAATGGTGGTAGGCTCGCAGGCGAGGATTTTATATGCCGACGCAGAAGGAAGAATGAAAATTGCAGAGGCTTTTAATTCAGCGATAGCGAACGGAGCGATTGGACCGGTTGTCATTGGAAGAGACCATCACGATGTTTCGGGGACAGATTCACCTTTTAGGGAAACCAGTAATATCTATGACGGTTCAAGTTTTACAGCAGACATGGCCATTCAGAATGTAATTGGAGACAGCTTTAGGGGCGCTACTTGGGTTTCCATCCACAACGGTGGTGGTGTCGGTTGGGGAGAAGTAATCAATGGCGGTTTTGGAATGTTACTGGATGGTTCTGACCGCGCGCGTAAAAACTTGGCGATGATGCTTCATTGGGATGTGAACAATGGAATCGCTCGGAGAAACTGGGCGCGGAACCCAAATGCCACCTTCGCAATAGAACGCGCCATGGAAATGGAACCATTACTTCAGGTTACGATTCCAAACCTTGTAGAGGATGCCATACTGCAATCGCTTTATACAAACTAACCCCAACGGATCCATATTCTGTTGCGAAAATCGTATTTTTACCCTGTGAAAAAAGTGTATAAGTTCTTGTTGAATACATTGCCTCGACCCTTGTTGATACGATTAAGCTATGTTTTTAAGTTCTTCGCGCCTTGGTTGTACCGTGGAAATAATGTCGAATGCCCTGTATGTGAAAAATCCTTTTCGAAATTTCTTTCTTATGGTTCCGACGTTGCGCATCGAGAAAATGTATTGTGCCCCTACGACTTAACCCTGGAAAGGCATCGGTTGATGTGGCTGTATTTAAAAAACCATAGTAATTTCTTTACCGCCCAGCATTTGGATGTGCTGCACATCGCTCCTGAACAGTGTTTTATTCATAAGTTCCGAAAACAATCCAACCTAACGTACTTAACCGGTGATTTAGAATCCCCCTTGGCGGATATTCATTTTGACCTGCATCACATTCCTTTGGATGACCAAAAGTTTGACATCGTTATTTGTAACCACGTCATGGAACATGTAGAAGACCCGATTCAATGCATGAAGGAAATTTTTCGCGTGATGAAAAGTGGGGGTTGGGCGATTCTTCAGGTTCCTCAGGATATGAACAGGGAGTTTACGTATGAGGACCCCAATATTGTCACCCCGGAAGACCGCGAATTGCATTATTGGCAAAAGGATCACGTAAGGTTATTCGGAAGAGATTATCCTCAGTATTTAGAAAAAGCAGGTTTTCGGGTTGAAGCGTTCCTTCTCAAGGATCACATGCCAATTTCGAAGTTTCAACGCTACCAAATTGCCGCAGAGGAAGTTCTTTACATTGCTTTTAAAGATTAATCCATGAGAAACAGTTGGTTGGTATTGCTCCTTTTTTTGTCCTCCAGTTCATGGGCACAAAAACATACATTCTTGAACATCGCACCAAAATTTTTCAACCAGGATTTTCAACTGAACACCAATTATGTGGGATTGGATGGGGTGACCGTTACATTTGACCATTTCATGTATTACATTTCCGATGTTAAAATTATCCACGATGGCGGACAAATTCACAACGTTATTCCCTCCGTCTTCATAGCGAAACCTGACACGTTTTCATTTTATTTGGGAGAACTATCTCTTACAACCATTGAACAAATTCAATTCATGGTAGGGGTTCCACAACGCCTTAACATACAAAGTGGTGCCGAGGCACAAGACATTTCAGTGTACCCTGCTTCTCATCCATTAAGTTTTCAAAGTCCTTCCATGTATTGGGGATGGCAAGCGGGTTACATGCACATGATTGTGGGTGGATACGCCGATGGCAATAACGACCAAAATCCCGAAACCTATTTTGAAATGCACAATTTGGGAAACAACAACCAAAAGGTAGTTAACCAAAACATAGTGGCTACCCAAACCACGCCCAATCAAATTGATTTGTATATGGAATGTCACCTGGAACAATGGCTTTACGGCATGCCGCTATCCACGGTAGGCATACTTCATGACCAAACGGGATTGAATGGGGAAGTTATGAAGAACATTGACAATCACCCTGTTTTTGTACAACCGTTAAACGCCGCTACAGCCGAAAACCAGCATTCCTATGCCATGTTTACGTTTGATAAAGTTTTTCATTGGAAACATTTGCCAATGGGCACTACCGAAGTGTATGATTTGACAGGGGCACTTGTTTTTACACACCAACGTACCCATTCAGAAGGAAATGTAACGTTGACATTAAACCCCGGAAATTATGTCTTCTCAGTGAAAGATTTGGAAGGAAATATGGTAAAACATGAGGTACTCCGAATAACTGAAGAATGAAAAACCACCTTTTCTTTGGCCTTTTGTTGGGTTTAGGTTGCTTTGTTTTGTCCTGTGAAACCCAGGAAATGGCAAACCATGATTACCCCTACCCAATGGACAATCCCCCCGAAACATCCAAAATAAGCCTAGGGAAAAGTCTGTTTTTTGACAAACGATTGTCCGCGGACGGTTCCATTGCCTGTGCAGATTGTCACCTTCCTCAATATGCATTTACAGACCGTAAAAAAGTAAGCTCAGGAATTTTTGGACAAAAAACGGAAAGAAATGCACCTTCGATTTTAAACAGTGCTTTTTTACAAACCGTGATGTTCGATGCCCATTTGAAATCCTTAGAAATGCAAGTCATCGTCCCCATTCAAGAGCCAACCGAAATGGGGCATAACATGAAGACACTCATTCCATTGCTCAGAGAAATCCCAGAATACCAAGCTGCTGCACAAAAGATTTTTAACAGGGATTTTGATGCGTGGGTTCTTACACGTAGCATTGCAGCATTTGAGCGTTCCTTGCTTTCGCTAAACAGTCCATATGACTTGTATATGAAAGGACAAAAAAACGCCATGGGTAAAGATGCCCTTGCGGGAAAGGCGTTGTTTGATAATACACTGAATTGTAAATCATGTCATCCGGCACCGTATTTCACCACCTTTAAGGCTGAAAACAATGGTTTGTACGCAGTGTATGGAAAGGATAAAGGAAGGTTTCGAATTGACCTAGACTCCTCTGAAATCGGGTTTTTTAAAATTCCTTCCTTGCGAAACATTGCCCTGACGTATCCATACATGCACGACGGATCCTTGAATTCTTTAACGGATGTCTTAAAACATTACATGGAAGGAGGAAAGCATCCAAAAGGACAAAGTACACACGTTAAATCCTTCTCGCTGAGTATTACAGAGCAAAAACAAATCATTGCTTTTTTGAATGCATTAACCGATACATCTTATCTGAAAAATTTTAAATCAAAATGAGGATACAAGAAGCGTTACTTGAGCGATTGAAGGAGGAGGAAAACCTGATTTTTGAAACCATTGAATTTCAGTCACATTCGTTTTTAAAAATTCATTTTTCTGGATTGGATGGCACCCTTTACGTGACGTTGGGGCTTTCAGACCATACAATGAAAATCCCTGAAAAATATAAGGGTGAAAGCAATGTTGAGCTGTACTTTTTCACCCCCATTCATTGGGAGGCTGCTGAAAAAAACGGGGCGTTGATTACGTGGGCACTCCAAACATTGGTGAAGGCAAAAACGTATGTCATGGCAGGGAATTGGGTACTTACGGGACAAACTTTTGACCTTACGGAAGTTCCCGAGGGAAAATTTAAAGAATTGAATTTTGTCGCAATGATGCTGGTTCCTCCGCATGAGGCTAAGTTTTTATCAGAACCGATCGTTCTGGAAAATAGTGAAAAGCTCGATGAATTCAGGTTGCCGGTGGTAAAAAACAGGATTTTGTTTTGGAGGTAACAAAAAACCGCCAACACTTGGCCACTTTGTCGCTTTTATTGGTCAACTTGATCTATGGCGCTAGCCATGTTTTGGCAAAGGGCGTAATGCCAACTTACCTAAGTCCAACCGTATTTATTGTATTGAGAATTTTGGGCGCAACCTTTCTGTT
This sequence comes from Flavobacteriia bacterium, assembly GCA_009924735.1. Classification (GTDB taxonomy): domain Bacteria; phylum Bacteroidota; class Bacteroidia; order Flavobacteriales_D; family Crocinitomicaceae; genus UBA952. Next base: position 21,606 of record RFQZ01000002.1, read on the forward strand.
TTGGTTGTTGGCATTTGTGAGCAGGCCACAAAAAATAAAAACCAAAGACCTATTTACGTTTTTGGCCTGCGGTTTTTTTGGGATTGCGGTGAATCAGTTGCTTTTTTTTCATGGATTAAATTTATCCTCCCCGATGAATGCTGGGATCATCATGGCATTGAATCCAATTATGGTGGCAATTTTGTCGTTTTTCTTAATCCGTGAAGCACTTTCCTTAAGACAATGGGTAGGAATAGGGATTGGTGCTTTTGGCGCAATTGCCTTAACAGCCTTTGGATCTTCGTATCAATTTTCGGTCGAAAAAGGAGACCTATTCCTATTGGGAAATTCCCTGAGTTATGCATTTTACTTGATTTTGGTTAAACCCCTGATGAAAAAATATGACCCAATAACCGTAATCACCTGGGTGTTCACCTTTGGAAGTGTTTTTATTTTGTTGTTCCCACCTGTTTGGGAGGTTTTACCTGCGACGTCATTTCAAGGTATTCCACCCTCCGTTTGGTATAAAATCATTTTTGTAATTGTTGGGGTCACCTTTCTGACCTATCTTCTTACCGTTGTTGGGCTGAAGTATGTAAGCGCGACGATAGCCAGTGTATTCATTTATTTTCAACCCATTTTTGTGATGGTTTTTACATTCGTATTTTTTACCTTGGGTTGGAGTGAAGACTATTCTGCTTCCATTCATGTTCGTAAGATTCTGCTTATGGCAATTGTTATGGTGGGCGTATTCTTAACTTCAAAGCCGATGTCAAAACGGAAATGAGCATAAGCATGGTTAGGTTTCTCCCCTAATTATTTCTAATTTTATGACAACAAATTTTCCTTAAACAATCAAAGATGGGCTTGCTTAAATACCTTGTTTCGTTGCTACTTCTTACTGGGTGTTTTAGCCTATTTGCACAACATCAAGAAGGAATGGTCGAATATGCAATTACCGTTAAGCCTGGCGATACAACACAATACCAGAAACAACGTGCGGCTTTAATGTTTGACAGTAAAATGGCATTGCATTTCAATGACACGATGTCTCGAATGGATTTCAAAATGGGTAAGGGCATGCTGACCAGTATCATTGTAAATTTGAACCGTAAGAAAGGCCTGAGTTTAACATCTTCCTCCAAAGGTAAGTTTGCCTATTTTCTAACGGAAGATTATTTTGAACCGAAAAAAGAAGGCGAAGTCAAGGTCGAGTTGATCGACGAGAAGGCCACAATCTTGGGGTATTCTTGTAAAAAAGCCCTCATGTATGTCGATGGCATTATGACGACTTATTGGTACACCAATGATTTTACCTTAGAAATAAAAAACCAAGAAATCGTAAACAAACACATTCCTGGTTTTCCTCTAAAATACAGTACGGTAAAGGATGGCTTGTTCATGGAGTTTGAAGTTTCAAACATCCTTTTTTCTCTGAAAAATCCAGAACTTGTTTTTTCAATGGCGGTGCCAGAAGGATTCAAAATGTTGAAAAAGTAACTACGGTAGGATAATATCCAAATTTACAACCCTGTTTTTCGCATCGCTCTCCTCAAGACAAGGATTACATCTTACGATGGGATCAAATTCTCCCATGGAAACGATCTTAATGCGATCCGGTTTCACACCCGCTTGTTGAATGATTTTAGCAACGGTTTTGGCACGTTGCTCTCCTAAATAATCATTGTATACCCAGGATCCTTTGTTATCGGTTCTTCCCACAATGACAATCTTTAAGGAATCGTTCGATTGTAAAAAGGTTATGAAAGAATCCAGTTCTTTAGGTAGTTGTTTGACCGCGGATTGGTTGAAATCAAAATAAAAGGTTAAGTTTTTCAAACTGGTAAAAGTCTTTGGTTTTTCCGGAACGAGGGTGTCGACTTTAACGATTTCAGGTTTTTTTGGAAAAGCGTAACAATATAAATCATCATCACCCTTACCGCCAAATCGATTGGAACAGAACAACATGGAATCTGACGTGATGTAATTCAATCCGAAATCATCGCTAAATCCATTTACAGGAAAAGGCAAGTGTTTGATGCTACCAAATCTTTGGTCTGAAACAATGCGGGCTTGGTAGACATCCAATCCTCCGTACCCAATTCTCCCGTCGCTTGCAAAGGTTAGGATGCTGTCTCCTTGAAACAAAGGGAAAAGTTCATTCCCGGGGGTATTCAAAGATGAAACAAGTTTCGGTTCACTCCATACGTTTTCGTTGCAAAAAGATTGATACAAATTAGCTTCGATGCTGCCTTTTTTGATTCCTGTCAATACCATCCATGTCCCCTCTTTGTGCAAGGTAATTGAGGAAAATGTTAAGGTGTCATTCTGGCGGAAAATGGGACTAAGTGGTCCAAAGGTACTGTCGTTTTCAAACTTAGTTTGGTATAGGTTAGATGGGTGGTAGCTTCCGTTTTTGTTGAAACCTTCAATGGAAACGATGGCTAATTTTGTGTCGGAAATGGAAATAGATCGAACCGTTGGATAATCAAATAAGGGTTTTTCAAATTTTATTCTTTGCAAAACTTGGCGGTCATTGATCTTGTACACTTCGGTAAAAAAATACTCTGCCTTTGTCAAATCTTTCGCACCCACCACTTTTTCATTCGAAGCGATGCCTTTTTCAACCAACAAAATTTGTGTGTTGTTATAGGTTCCAGATGTTATCTCCGCACGTGCACCATTGGTAGGATGGTTGTGAAGGTTTTCCTCAGGCCATTTTTCCCACGCCTGAATTTCATTGATTGCTTTCAAAAGTGAATCTGTGTCTCTATTTCCAGCCTTTTCTTTGTGTTTTGTAAGATAGTCTTTGGCAATTTCTGGTCGGCCCGTTGCCAGTGCTGCATATCCGTGGGCATAAAGAAAGAACATTTCGATTTTCGGGTCTTTTACAAGGGAATCGGTTAATGCAAAAGATTGAACAAAGTCTCCAACAGAAAAACTTGCATACGCCCATTTTTTCCGATCTTCTTGGGATAATTTTTGGGTTTTGGAATTGTTTTGAAAACCTTTCGCGGCAAGGGTATATTCATATCGATCGAAAAGCGCATACGTTTCGGTCAAGTTTTGCGCGTAATGCAAAAAGCCACAAAACAAAAAGGATAGAGAAAGTAAAAATCTCATTAATTTCCAGTGCTATAGATTCTATTTCGTTTTAACCAAGGGATGCTGTTTCCATTTGTAGATCCTTTGGTTGGAATCTGTAATTCTAGGAATACTTCATGTGATCCATTCGAATAGTTGGCAATTTTTGAAAGGGTATAATCGTAGGCATAACCAAATTTTAAAGGACCAACTTGACCACCAATCAGGCCAACAACTTCCGAATTGTTTCGGTAAGAACCGCCAATCCAAAAATGTTTATTGAAAGTGAACAACAAGGAAGCGTCAAATTGGTAAACCCCTGATTCTATAACCTGTCCCATAAAAACAGGTTTAATTCCAAAGTTCTTCTTAATTTGAAAGTGATACCCAGCTAGAAAGTAATAATGACGTACCAATGGATTGTGAATGGTTGAATCAAAATTGTAAAGGTCGCGACTTAATTGAACCATGTTGTGACAAGATATTCCTACAAAAGCACGGTCTTTAAAATGATAAAACACCCCTGCATTTGCATCAGGAACGAATTGGTTGTTATAACCTCTTATCACCGCTGGATCATTGTCTAAGTAAGTGTCAAGCTTGTTGATGTCAATGAAATGTTGCGTTAACGAAACCCCTAAACCAAGTCCCAACCGGTGGTCATTTTTTTTGTCCAACTGTAAATGGTATGCTCCACTGATGGTCAATCCGGTACGTCTGCTTGGCCCCGCCAAATCGTTGATTAACGTGCCCCCAATGCCCATTTTTTCAGCTATTTTCCCATGTGCTGTAATGAATTGTGTTGTAGGTGCTCCCGGAAAATTCGTCCACTGTTTCCTAAAATTGATTTGAATCGGAACGTATTCCTTCGACCCAGCGGCACCCGGGTTAAGCAGGTACTCATTAAACAAGTACTGTGAATTTAAAGAAATTTGTTGCCCATTTGCTGCGCTGATGGTACAAGCAAGAATTCCAAGGGTTATGATAAATTGTTTCATTTTAAAATGGTAATAAATCCTGTAACCGCTTGTCGGTCTAGGTAATTTAAGTTAATGATGTAATAATACGTTCCGTTGGGAAGTGGATTGCTGCGATAGGTTCCGTCCCAAGGGGTGAACACATTTTCTTGGGAATGAATTAGATTTCCCCAAATATTGAAGATCTTCATTTCAAATCCGGGATACAAATACATGTTATCGATCATCCACGCATCGTTAAAATTGTCTCCGTTCGGGGTGAAGCAGTTAACAGGCCGGATACAAGAAATTGGATTGATTGGAATCAATACAGAGTCAACGCCTGTACAGCCCAATGCATCGCTAACCGTGACCGTATAAATTTGATTGTAAAGGCTATCGTTGTTTGCGGTTGTAACGCCATTTCCCCAAGCGTAGGTGTAAGCGCCCACGCCTCCATTCCCATACGCAATTGCACTTCCATCATGTTGGTCAAGGCAAGAGATTGTTACAACGTCGAAAGTTACGGTGACAGGTTCGGGTTGGATGATGGTTATGCTGATAGAATCTTGACAATTTTTCTGGTCCGAAACCACCAAAGCGTATACGCCTGCCTCTAAATTATTTAAGTCTTCCGTTGTTTGAGCATTCGACCACAAGTACGAATAACTTGGATTTCCTCCAGTGACCGTTACATCAATCGAAGCATCGGATCCCCCATTACAAGTAACCACCGAATTTACATAAGAAATGTTTAAAGAATCAGGTTGCGAAACAGTGAAAAAATACTCGTAAAAACACCCATTGGAATCGGTAATTTCAACTTGATAGGTGTCGTATGGAAAGCCATTTAAGTCTTCTGTTTGTGCCGACAATGCAAAGGTTGAATTAAACCATGTAAAGTCATAGGGAGGTGTACCGCCGGAAGTAGTCATGTCCACTATCCCATCCGATAAACCATAACAAGTTACAGGGGTTATCGTGTCATTCGTGGTTAGGGCAAGGGGTTGGATTACAAAAGCAGAATCCGCATTCGTACAACCGTTGGCATCGGTAATTACAAACGAATAACTGCCTGCCGTTAATCCTGTATTGTTTATGGTTGTATCTCCGTTCGACCACAAAATGTCAAACGGACTGCTTCCGCCTGAAACCGTCAATAAAATCTGACCGTCACTTCCATCGCGGCATTTGACGTCTTGTACGAAATAGGAGTGCGTTAATGGCGCGTTGGGTTGGGTTAGCGTGAGCGAGTCGTTGGCAACGCATCCGTGTGCATCGGAAACCGTTACCGAATACATTCCTGAAGGGATTAACATCAAATCCTCTGAAGTCATTCCGTTGCTCCAAATCTGGCTGTAAGGCTGCGTTCCTCCTGAAATGGTAAGGTTTATGGATCCCGTGCTGTCCCCAAAACAAAGAATGTTCACTCCGGATAAAGAAGTAGCCAACAAGGTTGGTTGACTGACCGTAAAGGTGTCACTTATCAAACACCCTTGGGCGTCTAAAACGTTAAATCCATATTGATCCGCCGGGATTGAATCCAAATCTTGCGTGTAAGCACTCAATGAATAAAGGCTGTTGTTCCAACTGTATGTATAAGGTTGTGTTCCCCCTAATACCGTTGTGTTAATTGACCCATCATTAAAACCAAAACAGCTCGCATCCACAATGATTTGGGTAATGGTCAAAGGTGCATTCGGTTGAAGCACAATGGCCGTCCCATTTAAATTACAATTGTTGGCATCGGTAAGGGTGAAACTGTAGGTTCCTGCAATCAAGTTCTGAATGGAAGCGGTATTCTGTCCACTTAACCAGTTGTATTGGTATGGCTGCGTTCCTCCTGATGCTGAAAGGGTGACCTGCCCCGTACTGTTCCCAAAACATGCGACATGTATAACAGCGGTTGAAGCACTTAAAGGAAGCAGGGGTTGAGAAATCACTTGGGACAATTGGTCTACGCATCCATTGGCATCTGTAATGACGACTGTAAAAGTATCTGCAGAGATGCCATTTAAATCTTGTTGATTAGAAATCACTTGACCTGAGGCATTGCTCCAACTGTATACATAAGGAAAACTTCCACCCCCAACACTTAGGTTGATGGATCCATCGTTGCCACCAAAACAATTTACATTGGTGTAAGTAAGGGATGATACTAAATCACTGGGTTGTGTAACTGTAGCATTGGCGGTGAAAACACATCCATTGGCATCTTGTATCTGTACCGAATAGTTATCAGAGACCACATTGGGTAGCGTAGCGGCGTTGATCCCAAAGACCGATTGTGAATTGTTCCAAACGTAGGAATAAGGAGCCGTTCCTCCACTCACACTTACGTTTGCAATGCCATTTGAAAAACCATAACAGCTCACATTGGTAACATTCGTTGTTGCTGAGATTGCAGCGGGTTGTGAAATGGAATAATTTGAACTTTTTGTACACCCTTTACTGTCTGTAATGGTTAATGCATAAGCCCCTGATGGCAATCCAGTAATGTCCTCATTGTTGTTTCCATTTGACCAAACAAAAGCATAGGGAGGCGTACCGCCCCAGGTCAAAACGTCTATGGTTCCGTTGGATCCTCCATAACATGATGAATTTGTAATCAATCCTTGGTTGTCCAGCGCTTGAATGGGTTGAGTGAGTGTGAAGGGCGTATTTAACGTGCATCCATGATTATCCGTTAAATGTACCACATAGGTTCCCGCAAAAAGACCGTTTACGTCTTCAGTTAACGCAACCACGTTGCCAATGGCGTTGGTCCAAGAATATGTGTACGGAGCAGTACCCCCTGTGGAAGTAATGTTGATGGCCCCTGTGTTGCCATTGTAGCAGTTAACATTTGTCAAAGCGCCTGTGGTTGCCAATGGATTTGGAGCGGATACAACGAAGGCGCCATTTACAGAACAACCTGAAACATTGTCGATAACGTTTACCGTATAGGTTCCGACCGCCAAGGCGGGATTGTATGCATTGTTCACGCCATTCGACCACGACAATGAATAGTTACCACTTCCTCCAGCGATTGAAACTTGAGCCGTACCGTTGTTGAAGCCATAGCAACTCACGTTGGTTCCAGTCATGGTTAGCGAAGGACAAGGCGGTGGAGTGATTCCTGCCTGTAAGGACTGGAATAAAAACAAGGCCGTAAATAAAAGAATTTGCTTCATGTATTATCGAATGAGGGTCAAAGTACCCGTAAGTTTGGTTTGTGAGATATCGTATAAATCAATGATATAATAATATACTTCAGAAGGCAATGGATTTCCACGATAACTTCCATCCCAAGGTGTGTATGTTCCTTTTGAAGAGAATAAAAGATTTCCCCACCTGTTGTAAACTTGAATCAATGCCTCTGGGTAAAGATGCATGTTATCCAATACCCATGTATCATTGTATAAATCCCCATTCGGTGTTATCGTATTCGGAGGCGTGATACAAGGCATTTCACTTTCTGCAATAACCACCGTCAATGACATGGTACACATTTGGTTGTCTGTGATGGTAATTGAATATGCACCACTCGTTAAATCCGTTAAGTCTTCATTCGTATTTCCATTGCTCCATTGGTAAGCATATGGCTGAGAACCTCCGATAACGGTTAGGGCAATGGATCCATCTGATTGGTCTACACAACTTACATTGATGGAATTAAATGAAGTTTGTATGGCCGTAGGCTGTGTCACCTCCGTAACCATTGAATCAATACAACCATTGGAGTCCATTACGATGGCAGTATAAATACCTGCAACAACATTGTTGAGGTCTTGGGTACTTTGACCATTGCTCCAATTGTAGGTGTAAGGTTGGGTTGCACCGCTTACCGTTAGATCAACGGCTCCAGTTGAATCAGCAAAACAAAGGTTCGCTGTTGTTACGTTTGTCAAGGTAAAGTCTGTCGGTTGGGTCATGGTAACAATCGTATCAACCACACATTGATTTGCATCGGTTATTTTGAAGTAATAATCCCCAATCGCAATTGAATCCAACGTTTCACTTGGATTGTTTAACAAGATGTTGTTTTGATTACCCCAATTGAAATAATAGGGTTGTGTACCACCGGAAATTGAATATTGAATGGTTCCATCTGTGTACCCATAACATAGGGGTTGGGTGATGGAAATGCTCAATCCTAAGCCTTGGTTGGGTTGGGAAACCACAGCGCCTGAAAACGCAGTACATCCGTTCGCATCGGTAACCGTTACAGAATAGACTCCAGCTCCTAATTGATCGATGTTCGGAGTGTTGTCTCCTGTACTCCAGGCATATGTGTAAGGAGAAACACCTCCATTTACCATCGTATTTACATAGCCGGTGCTGTCATTGAAACACTTAACTTCATTTGCATAGGTACTAACAGAAACCAAAGAGGCAGGTTCCAAAATAGATGTAGAATACGTCAGTGGACAACCGTTAGCATCTGTTATATTTACAGAATATCCTCCCGCAGCCAATGCGTTTACATCTTGACCTATTGAACCTGTAGACCATGTATATTGATAAGGATTCACACCACCAGTAACACTTAAATCAATTTGACCGGTTGAATTGCCCTGACACAATACATTCGTATTGTTGCTATTGGCAACCAAAGCCATTGGTTGGGTAAGGGTTGTGTTGGCAGTGGTGCTGCAACCTTTCGCATCCGTGATTTGTGTCGTGTAGGTTCCAATGGGTAAATTCGAAAGGTCTTCATTTTGTGTAGCGAAGATGAATAAATTTTGGTTGTTCCATTGTGATGCATACGGTGCTGTACCTCCGGAAATGGTTGCATTAATGGAACCTGTTTGATTGCCAAAGCAATCTACCATTAGAGGTGCCAATGCCACCGATAAAGGTCCGATAGGTTGGGTTATGGTTGCATTGTTGTTTGCCGTACAACCTTTGTTATCTGTTACGGTTAATGTATAATTTCCAGCAATTCCATTTGAGAGGTTGGGGTTGACGGTGCCGTTTGACCATGCGTATGAATAAGGTGCTGAACCGCCTGAAACAGAACTTGCAATAGACCCTGTAGCGTTTCCAAAACAGGCCACCGGACTTGGAGTTAATGCGATGCTTAATGCTGAATTCGGTTGTGTAAGCGTGTAGTTGTAAGTTGCAGTACAATTGGCAATGTCCGTTACAACCAATGAATAAGCACCCGCCGCCAAGTTATTCGCTTGGTTTACATTGGTACCATTGGACCAAGCATAGAGGTAAGGAGACGTTCCCCCTGTAATTTGTGGGTTGATGACACCTGTGGTTGCTCCAAAACAATTGATGTTTGTTAAAATGGGTTGCGATGAAATCGGCGCCAAGGGTTGTGTAAGGGTATTGCTCATCGTGGCAACACAACCATTGTTGTCAACCACGGTAATGGAATAGCTTCCGGCAGGAATGTTTGTGTAGTCTTGTGTGGTTACTGGAATAAGAACATTATTTGCATTGGTCCATTGATAGCTATAGTTTGCGGTACCACCTGTCACCGAGATGTCTATGGCTCCTGTAGAAGCATTGTAACAAGGAATGTTTGTCAACGCGGCGCTGAGTTGAAGGGGTGCGTTGGGTTGGGTAACGGTATAGGTTTGAATGTCTGTGCAATTGTTCGCATCGGTAATGGTTAAGGTGTAATTTCCTGCGATTACATTTACTAAATCTTCGGTAACTGCTCCATTGCTCCATTGAAACTGGTAGGGCAAAGATCCACCTTGGGTGTTCACAAAAATATCGGCGTCGCTTCCATTGAAACATGCGATGGTACCTACGGATGCGGTTTGCACGATGTCACTTGGCGCATTGATGGTTGCACTCGAGGAAGTCGTACATCCGTTGTCATCTGTGACGGTAACATTGTAGGAACCGACGGCTAAATTCGCCAAATCCTCACTGGTACTTCCATTGTTCCAATTGTAGCTATAGGGTAGGGTTCCGCCAGCAAGGGTAGCGTCAATGCTTCCATTGCTTCCAATGGCAGGAATGGTGAAAGAGGGGGTACATTGTGTAGAGGAACACCAATCAATTCCAAACCAATAGGCACCGCAAGGGTACCAGAAATCGATGCAAATGGAAGGGACATAAATGGCAGGGGTAATTTGTACGGCAGGAATCTCAAAGCCAAAAGCCAGGGCACTCATTAAAAAATCAAAACTTACGACATCATAGGTGTGGTTCGTTATTTGACCGTTTATGGTGTAGGTAGGCGTGATGTTAAGCGTTTCGAAATAACATGGAAATTGGAACTCAAGGTTATTCCCGACCGGAAAATTTATAATGCTTGAAGTGGCCCATGCGGACGCAGCATTTGTACTGGGATCAACGATGCGGTAATACACCGGGACCGGAAATTGAAAGGAAACGTAAACGGTTGGGTCAAAATTGAAACATTGGTTGTTGGTGATGTTTGCGTCAAAACTACAGTCGAAAAAATTCCATGAAACGGTTGCGATTCCAAATAAGTCCTGTTCTCCCGCGAGGTTTTCAAAAAAGACACTCACATAGGGAATATCCATCGCCCCAATTAAATCAAACACGTTAAGGTTTAAATTAAAATAGGTGGAGTCACCACAAGCGTCCAATTCCAATCCATTGATTTCGCTGGTTGTGCTTACATAAGGAATGGTTAACGCTCCAGAAAGTCCGTAATCACCCAAGGCATCCGGAAGGTAATAAGGAAAGAATGCTTGAGAAAACAAAGGAGGGGAACCAAAAGCGGACAACATGGATACGCCATTTGCATTGATGGTAACAAGGTTGATGGTTAACAAACCTGTATTGAAAGCCGGGATGATTGGAAAGGTCCCGCAACTGAATACACAAACCGTTGCGCTCGCTGAGGCACCCAATTGGAAATACAAATCCCAAGTGGCTTCTCCCATGGAGGGATAAAAGGACTGAATATTCGCGCTTGGATCTAAAGTATAAGAAGTGTTCACTACAACGGTATCTCCTTGGTCGTAGGTGTTGTCTGATGGGGTTACAACCGTTGCATCAATCGGATAATCTACATTCACCGTTCCGGTGGTAAAACCGTGCAGTCCGATCTCACTTCCAATCACTCCGGAAATGGCTCCTGACAAGGCTGCGCCAAACGAAAATCCTGCGACACTTCCAATCATGGCATTGCCTGTATTGAAAGACGTGTTCCAAGGAACGTCAAAAAGCGTAATGTCTTGGTCTATGGAAAAAGGCGCGAAAGAAGGACCCCACATGTTTTGGTTGGAGGTGCTAAAAGGAACGTAGTGATTTATGGTTTGTTGGGCGAACAAACTCAATGGTGACAACAATAAAAGCACCAAAAGCAGTCTAACTCTATTCATCGACTTTCATTTTGATGGATTTTACGATGGCCAGAATTTCAGGCTCTACGACCGCTTCGAACATTTGTGGAAAGGTGATACTTAACCATAAAGTATGATTCATGTCTCCGCAAAACACCATATACCTTACGTGAAGAACCTCGCTGGTGGTAAAGGTTGATTTAAAGAATTTTCCGGGAATGGCATGGTCAGAGGTGAAGTCTTTTTCTAAAACAGGAGTTAAGTTGTTTGCGGCATAAAACGCATCGGTCATCCCTGCGCACAGTCTTATGTAATTTACATTTTCTACCATGGTCATAACCACGGAAGTTCCTGTGCTGAAATGCAAGTATCCATTAAAAGCTTCAGATTTTACAAAGCCTTCAGGTACGGTGATTAATTTCAAATTCGCCGGGCATTGAGTCGGTTTCAGGTATTGGGAATTGTCAGCAGCCGAGTGTTGAATTGGCTCTTGGCCAAAAACCGCTCCGTTTGATAAGGAAAGAAAAGACAGCAATGAAAATAAAAGTAAACGAAAGAACATGGTAGTAGAAAGAAATTTTTGGTAAAGATAGAACTTAACTTCGTAAGAATGAGGTTATGCTTTTGTAAATCCGATTTAACCTAAACATAATTGATTTCATTCAAGAGTCCTAAAGGAGTTCCAACAATTTCAGCGATATTTGTAAACTTTACCTAAGTTTCAAAAATTCCCTATGCGCCTTTTTTTCCTTATTCTTTCCCTGATTTGTCTAAGTTCTTCTTTTGCTACAAAATTGTATTGGATTGGTGGGACGGGGAATTGGAATGCAACAAGCCATTGGTCATTGATCTCAGGAGGGCCAGCCAATGTGGTCACTCCTTCCGTGGGAGACAGTGTTTATTTTGACGGGGCTTCCGGTTTGACTGTAAGCGATACGGTTCACATAAATACAAGTGTGAATGTAAGTTTATTTGATTTTTCTTTGGCTCCCGCCGCATTCAAATTTGAATCCACACAACCCTTTATTGGCATATCTAAATCTTTGTTTGCGAACGGATTGGCTGTCTTTGTGTGGGCTGGGTATTGGGATTTTAACGTAACAACCACTGGGATAATCAGCTCCAACGGTCAGGTTTGGAGCAATGACATAAAAAAAGCAGGAGCGGGTTCTTTGACCGCAGCCAATAACATTTCTTCCACATCTGATTTGTACCTTAATGCTGGGGCCTTAGTCATATCCTCAAGAACCGTTACCATTCAGAATTTTTATTCTTTAGGGGCATCGCCAAGAAGCCTTGCTGCGAATGCGAGTGTGCTGAATATAGGTGGTACTACATGGAATGTTTCCACCACAAATTTTTCCATCTCACATACGGGCGGTATCATCAACCTAAATGCTTTTGCTGCCACCAATTTCATTGGGGGTGATGTAAATTACAACGTTTTGAATGTGGTGAATGGTCCGGTCACCATCACCAATAACAATCATTTCGCCTTGTTAAAATCCTTCCCTTTAGGAAACAGCATTCAAATAGCCAATGGCGCTGTATTGTCGCTCGATTCATTGAAGGTTAACGGAAATTGTAGCAACCAGACCTTATTGCAAGCCGTTTCACCCGTTGGGTTGATTGCCGAAATCGTTAAAACTGGGCATCCCATTTTACACGCAGAAAACCTATCGATCAACCACGTTATGGCGGTTGGTGCACCTGCAATTACCTACCAAGTCGCATTGTCTGACACTACCAATTTGGCAACAAACTGGGTGTTTATAGGGAAAAAATACCACTGGATAGGAAATGGTGGGAATTACTCAAGTAATTTGCATTGGTCCTTCAGCTCAGGTGGGGCTCCGACGACCTGTTTTCCAAACAAAGCGGATTCCATTTTCTTTGATGTGTTGTCCTTTTCCCTTCCAAATCAAATGGTGACAGTTGATACCGCGGCTCATTTTGGTTACATGAACTGGGCAGGATTGAATACCCCTGCTGTTTTAAAGCTTCAAGAAGACATGTATAGCTACGGAAATGTGGTGTTAGACAACCAGGTAAGCATCACAACGGATAGCGTGTCGGTGGGATTCCTTTTTAGAAAAAATGCAACCTTGCTTTCCAATTCAGCGATTTTTAATGTGAATGTTAGTGTTGTAACCCTTTCTCCAACCGATTCATTGACACTATTGGATGCGATGTACCTAACGGATTCTTGCAGCTTTTCAGTTTTTAATGGCGGGTTTAACTCCATGGGATACAATGCCAACTTTGGGTATTTCTCAGTAATCAATGCTTTGGCAGCAAGTGCGCAAAAAGTACGTTTTGGCGCTTCCAATATTTACATCGCCAGAAATTTTACAACTACCGGAACCTCTGCCAATTTTCAGTTTTATGCCCAGACCTCCAAAATCTACATCGGATCTCAGAGTTCAGAAAACAACTTGCTCACAAACAATCTGACTTTCAACGAAGTTATCCTACATTTTCCCCAGTATTCCATTTCAGTAGGCCCACTGATTTTATATCAACCTCAAAAAGTTCAAGGAAATAACATCTACAATAAACTGAGGATTTTACCTGGGAGCTACATAGAATTTGAAAGCAATAAAACCCAAACAATCATTGACAGTTTGATTATGAACGGTACCTGTACCGATTCAATATATTTAACTTGTAGCAACAATGCCATTCCCGCAAAATTTGTAAAAAACACCCCAGGCAACGTAACCGCAAGTTGTGTAAACTTTAATTCTGTCGGTACCCAAGGAACGGCCACCTTTACCGCATATTTCTCGACAGTTACGGGACCGATTGCCAACACCAACAATTGGGTTTTCTCAAATACCCCAGCCATTACTGCAGGTTTTAACGTGCTGGGTCCCAATTGCTATAATGACACCACTTTTTTTGCCAACACTTCAACGTGTTTCACCGGCAATCCAAATGACGTTTCAACCTTATGGTATTTCGGGGATGGGACCAATACTTTTTACGCAAATCTTGGTTACGTTGGCGTACCTGTTCCTTGTACACCATGCGCAGGAGACAGTGTTATGGTGGTCAATGGCGTACCCGACACAAACGCGCACATCTTTGCCAGCTACGGTAATTTTAATGTGATGTTGATTTCAACGTTTTCAAACAATTGTGTGGATACCGTTATAAATTCCGTTCAAATTAGCAATCCGGATATTTATGTCATGGTTTCAGATGCAGACACAACCATTTGTCAGGGTTCGTTGGTAACTTTTGACATTGGCAGTTCAAGTCCAAATAACACCTATGGTTGGTATTTAAATGGTAATTTATTAAATGGTCCTCCCACGGTGAATGATACCCTTTACCAAACCTCATCCATTGTTGACCAAGACACCCTTCAATTTGTGAGTTACGAAAATGGATGCCCAAGTTTCTTATCCCCTCAATATGTTTTTACAGTGAATCCGCTTCCTACAGCGACCATAATTTCCAATGATTTAGACAACACCATTTGTGCCCAATCCCCAATCACTTTTACAGCCTCAGGTGCGCAACAATACAAGTTTTTGAAAAACAATGTGCCTGTTTCTGGTTTTACCGCTTCCAATACCTACACCACTTCTGGATTGGTGAATGGCGATGTCATCAAGGTCGTTGCAAAATATACCGCTACGGGATGTGTTGACACTTCCGCAGCCATCACAATGGTTGTAAATCCTTTGCCTACCGTTACTTTAACTGAATCTTCTGGCGGAAATGTGATTTGCAGTGGTCAAAGTGTAACGTTTACAGGAAGTGGTGCAACCACTTATCAGTTCTTTAAAAACAACCTACCTGTCAGTGGCATTGGTGCCAACGTTTGGACAACCTCTAATTTAATTTCCTCGGATACCGTCGAAGTGGTTGGCTATGCCTCCACAGGGTGTTCCTCAAGTTCTATTCAGCAACTTGGCTACATTGTAAATGCACTTCCAACTGTTTCGATGACGTTTAATGATGTAGACACTTCAATTTGTCAAGGAACCGCAGTGAATTTTTCTGCTACAGGGGGAGTTTTATATGAATTTTTTATAAATGGGGCCTCTCAAGGAAGTCCGAGTTTCGTAAATAATTTCAACACAAACGCTCTCCAAGACCAAGATTCGGTGTATGTAACCGGTGTTTTTAACGGTTGTTTGAATACAAGTAGCGTTGCCATTTTCGATGTGTTTGCAACACCAAGCACTGCATTGATATCTGATGATGTTGACGCAAGCATTTGTCAGCAAACTTTGGTGAATTTTACAGCATCAGGTGCTGCACAATACCAATTTTATGTAAACGGAATTTCCCAAGGTCCGGCAAGTCCTTCCAATTTGTTTAGCACTTCAACCCTAGCAAATGGACAAAGTGTTGTTGTGGTGGGTGCATTGAATGGCTGCCAAGTTTCCGCCTCCATCCAATTTACTGTCTTGAGCATTCCCAATGTTCCTTTGTTCTCAAACAATCCCTTAAATACCATATGTGCTGGACAATCCATTACTTTTAGCAGTGCGGGTTGCGCCAATTATCAGCTCTATGTCGACAACCTACCCCAAGGGGTGCCGCAAGCGGGAAGCGCTTTTATTCCAGTCTTGTCTGTTGGCACCCATCAAATTAACATCATGGGGACCTCAGTGAATGGCTGTACCGCCATGAGTTTACCCATTACGGCACAAGTGAATCCAATTCCTGTGGTTACCTTGCAAAGCTCCGACTTGGACAATATTTTTTGCAGTGGAGACAACGTTACGATTACAGCATCGGGTGCAACTCAATACCAATTCTACATCAATGGTTTGTCACAAGGGGGATTGGGTAACCTGAATACCTTTACGTCCAATAACTTTTCAAATGGACAATCATTTACTGTACTTGGGAATTCTCTTGGGTGCACCAGTACAAGTGCTCCGATGGTCTTCACGGTTAACCCCATTCCGAACATTACCTTAACGAGCAATGATCCAAACAATGTTTTCTGCCAAGGAGATGCCATTACTTATGTTGCCAATGGCGCTGCCTCGTATGCCTTTTTTGTAAATGGAATTTCTCAAGGAATCGCTTCTGCAGTCAATACATTGCCCACCGTTGGTTTCGCGTCAGGGTCCTACCAAATACAAGTAATAGGAACAAGCAACGGGTGTTCTAATAGCAATTCCGTGGTTGCAACCATCAATCCAAATCCAACGGTCAATTTAACCAGCAATCCACTTTCCAATGTGGTGTGTAGTGGCCTGCCCATCGCGTTTACTGCAGGTGGCGCTAATTTCTACCAATTCCAAGTGAATGGATTGAATGTGGGGAATTTCAGCGCGGTGAATCATTTTACGTCAAATAACTTGAGCAATGGCGATGTCGTAAGTGTCATAGGGACCACCAACCTTGGTTGTTCAGTGCCTGCAGTGCTTCCTGCTACCGTGGTGAATCAAACGCCAAACACGACCTTGACTTCTTCGGAGTTGGACCAAGCACTATGTCAAGGGACCAATGTGCTTTTTACCGCGGGTGGTGCGGCAACTTATCAGTTTTTTATCAATGGAGTTTCTCAAGGAGCGCCCTCACCATTGAATACCTTCAATACGAGTACTTTGCAAGACAACGATTTGGTGCAAGTGGTCGGAAGCAATGGTCAGTGTCAAGACAATTCACAAGCCTACATGTTTAATGTTTACAGCTATCCAAATGTAAGTTTAACCAACGCAGGGGGAAATCAAATTTGTATTGGAGATTCCATTCTTGTTACAGCACTTGGGGCAAACAACTACCAGTTTTTTGTAAATTCAGTACCAATGGGGCCACCGTCAATTGCCAATACCTTTGCAGGAATGGTAAGCAATGGCGACGTTGTTTCTGTAAGTGGTGAAACCTTTGGCTGTACCATACTTTCAAACGCTATCTTAACATTTACCGTTAACACCTATCCAAACATCAACAGTATTTCAAGTGACTTGGATTTGGTCATTTGCCTTAATGACTCGGTTACCTTTACTTCAACCGGAGCACAAACGTATGCATTCCTTCAAAATGATGTGAATGTGCAGAATGGCATTCAAAACAACTTTACCACACCAAACATTTTACACAACGACAGCATTTTTGTGCAAGGATTTAACGGAACATGTGCTTCTCAAATAGACACTTTTGTGTTTGTCGTAAACAGTATGAATCTGGGATTGTCAGTAACGCCGTCACCCCTGATTTGTCAAGGAACCAACGTGAGTTTTCAGGCCTCAGGTGCAGACCAATACCTGTTTAACCTAAATGGAATTAACCAAGGTAGTTTCAATGTGAACAATGCATTCGTTTCGAGCAGTTTGAATGACGGTGACTTGATTTCCTTTAATGCCTATAACCAAACAACCAATTGCTACCAAACGTATCAAGATAGCATTCAGATGGATGTCCGAATGGTCCCTGTGATTTCAGCACTAACGCCCACGACGTTTTGTGAGGGTGATTCTGTAATACTATACGCCAATCAAGCTTTTGGAAACCAATGGGCTGTCAATGGGACAAGTGTCAATGGCAGCACCGACAGCTCTCTAGTGGTTAACACTTCAGCGACCGTAGACTTATCTTTTCAATCAGGTGTGTTGAATCAATTGCTATCCTTTGGGTACAATGCCAACGGGATGTTTGCCAATGGAAACAACCAAAGTGATTCCATACCTACGCCTTGGAACGCAAACCTTAACCTTAAGCAGATTTCTTCGGGTTGGAAGTTCTCCTTGGGATTAACCAATTTGAATCAAGTGTACAGTTGGGGAAACAATGCAGAAGGTCAATTGGGTAATGGCACTTTTACCTCCACCAATACAACCGTTCAACTCCCGGCGATCGCAAATGCCAAGTCAATTTCAACCAGTGAATCCAGTAGCATGGTTGTAACCACCACAGGTGGAGTTTATGTTTGGGGAAACAATACCTATGGTCAGTTAGGAACGGGAAATTATTCTGTATATAACTTCCCATACTTGAACCCCACTTTGAATAACATTGACACAATCGTAGGGGGCCGACGTCACTTCTTATTGCTGCGAAACGATGGAAAGGTATTGACAGTTGGAAACAACGGTTTTGGCCAGCTTGGAAACGGATCCTTAACAACTTCTAATGTTCCAACCCTTTTGCCGGGATTGGTTGGAATAGAAAAAATTGGTGCAGGAGAATTTCATTCTTTTGCCATTGATTCCAGTGGTCGCACCTTTGTTTGGGGAAACAATGCGAGCGGTCAACTGGGTTTAGATGACCTTAACAATCGACTGGTGCCAACGGAAATGAACCTGTTAAACATTGTTCAAGTAACTGGAGGTGCAGACTTTTCGGTCTTTTTAAATGCAAATGGTCAAATGTATGCAACGGGTAAAAACAACTTTGCACAACTTGGAGTGGGAGATTTTAACGATCGCCAAATTCCTACCCTGTTGAACATCTATGGCGTAAAAAACATTTCATGTGGACAATACCACACCTTGGCGTTGAGAAACGATGGTTCTGTTTTTGGCTTTGGAAGTCATGTGGAAGGACAATTGTCAACGTTGCCTTTCAGCCTAATTCCAGCGCAAATTGACGATTTACATGGGTCCGGTTTTATTGAATGCGGTAAATCTACCAGCCATGTCATAACCACCCAAATCGCAAGTTGCCAAGCGAATTCAATAAATGTAGTCGTCAACCCCGCAGCCTTGCCCCCCCTTGTTTTTTCAAATGGGACATTGTCCACGCCAAATGTTGGGGTTTCCTACCAATGGTATTTTGGTGGACAAGAAATTTTAAACAACAATGCAGCAACCTATGCCCCAATCAACCCGGGTTATTACTCCGTAATGGTGACCTATGCCAATGGATGTTCGGTGCTGTCCTCTGAATTTGCGTATAACATTCAAGGCATTCCAAATGTAGAAATCAACACAATGGAATTATCCCCAAATCCCACCCGAGACCAACTGCACATTTCTTTCAAAGACCCAATGATCTTGGGAGATTTACAGGTTTTTGATGCCTTTGGAAAAATCATTACTTCGCTTGAAATCAATGCGTTAAAATCATTGGATTTGGATGTGTCTGCCTATTTGCCGGGCGTTTACATCTTAAGATTATCAAACCAAATGAGCGCGCGTTTTGTGGTAATGCATTAATTACCCGAAAAGTATTTCCCGTAAATTAAGTTAGCTTACTTATTTTTATCGAGAATTTACATTCTATGAACATCCATTTTCTCCCTTCAATATGCCAAGCGGTCTGCCTATTCCGGACCCATGGTATGTTAACTTTTTTGGTTTTCTTGGGAGGATTTTCCTTCGCACAAAAAAAGACCATCGACCATCACGCCTATTCCGATTGGAAGAAACTTGAAAAGACAAAAATTTCTTCAAATGGAAAATGGGTTACCTATGAAATCAATCCTTTAAAAGGCGATGGTTTTGTCTATTGGTATGACGTTGAAAACCAGAAATTAGATTCGATGTTTCAGGCCAAAGACCTTCAAATGTCCAGTCTCGGGTCGCTGATGGCATGGAGACGCACCGCGGGTTTTGATACCTTGAGAACCTGTGAGTTGAATAAAATAGATAAAAAGAAGTGGCCAAAAGATACCCTCGTGGTCTATAATTCCCTCAAAGATACCCTTCGAAAAGAAGCACAAATTAAAAGATTTCAAGTGGCCGAATCTGCAGATTATTTGGCGTTTTTGAAAGAGCAAAACGATAAACCACAACCCTCAACCATTGAATCCCCAAAGAAGTGTTGGTTTCGTGGGAAGAAGAAACCGATTACCCCGACCAAGGAAATAAAATCAGACGGAACTACCTTGGTTTTGGAAAACTGGGATTATACCTTGTTTCGAGTAAACAATGCCACGGATTTCTTACTGTCTAAACAGGGTAATTTGGCCTACATCACCCAAGAAAAAGGAAAGCAAGATACCTTTAGATTATGGGTGATTTCCCCAGATGCTTTAATGCCAATCATGGTGGGCACAACCCAACGGAGCATTAAATCCCTTCAATGGAATAAAGAAGGAAATTATTTGGCTTTTTTGTATTCTTCTGATACCAATAAAGTTAAGCAATTTGAGCTGGGAATCTATAACATGGCGTTAGATTCCTTAACTACTTTTGGCGATTCAACGACCACAAAACCCTTCGGATTTAAGGGAGTGAATGATAAGGTACAGCCCACATTTTTTGATTATTTACCCTATGTAAAATTTACGCTGAGCGATCGGATTGTTTATCAAAAAGACACCCTGTTGGAGTCTGAAAAAGTGCGACTAGATCTATGGTCACCTTCAGACCTCACCTTACAGCCACAACAACTATTGGAGATTAAAGACGGTGATAAATCCGGTGACATTGTCGCGTTGCATTTGGCCGATTTTAAACCCATTTTGTGGTGTCCAGATTCATTGCAAGGGTCCTTTAACATTCACCGACAAAGTAATTATTCGTTGGTGTATGACAATCAACCTTATGCGATCCAAGCGCAATGGAAAAATCCTGTATTGAACGATGTTTATCTTATAGATCTTCGAACAGGAGAGCGCATTCTGCTTAAAAAGGCAGTGGCTTACGAAGGCCATTTATCCGATAACGGGCGTTCTTTTACCTATTTTGAGCCGAAACGTAAAAATCACTACCTACTTCAAATCGACCAAAACATGAATGAAATCTGCATGACTTGTGCAGTGAAAGAACCATGGGAAGAAGACCTAAATGGCCAACCAATGGATCCAGGTCCTGCGGCTACCTATGGTTTCAATGCCAATGGTGATGCCTATTACTACGCTTCCCGAGATAATGTCTATGAGTTTGATTTAAGCACGAAAAAAAATCGCTGTTTGACATTTGATGATGCTAAAAAAACAGATTGGGAATGGGTGAAATGGCATCAAGATTCTACTAATGTGTCTTGGAATAGTGGGTATTTACAAGCAAGAAATCGCGAGACAAAAAATGTCTCTATTTGGAATGCAACTCCTATGTTTATTTTTAAGTTGTTTGATCGGGGTGATTACAAAGTTTTGTCTTTAACTAAAGCAAAAGATACTTCTGTGTATGTGATTCGTCGCATGCGGGTAGATCAGTTTCCTGATGTTGAGGTCGGTGGCACCTTTGGTATTTTTAAAAGAGCCTCATGGGCAAATCCTCAACAGACTGAATACAATTGGGCGACTTCAGAACTCATTCGGTGGAAGGGTTATAATGGATTCGAGTTAGAAGGAATCGTATACAAACCGGAGAATTATGACGCCACTAAAAAATATCCGCTCTTGGTATATTATTATGAACTGAACGGAGATAACTTACACAGTTATCGTGGCCCGGCCCCTACAGCCAGTACAATCAATCCAACCGAATATGCATCGGCAGGATATGTCGTATTGATTCCAGATATTCGGTATAAACCAGGTTATCCTGCCAAAGGAGCCTATGATTGCATTATGAGTGGAACCGATTACATGCTTAAAAATTATTCGATCGATTCTATGCGAATGGGCTTGCAAGGTCAAAGCTGGGGAGGGTATCAAACCGCCCAACTCATTACGATGACCAATCGCTATAAGGCCGCAATGGCCGGAGCGCCTGTTAGCAACATGTTCTCCGCCTATGGAGGGATTCGTTGGGGGAGTGGATTGAATCGTCAGTTTCAATATGAATCTACCCAAAGTAGAATTGGAGCAACCATGTGGGAACGCCCAGATTTGTACATAGAGAATTCGCCAATCTTTCACTTACCAAAGGTCAATACGCCCTTACTCGTAATGGCGAATGATAAAGATGGTGCTGTTCCTTGGTATCAAAGCATTGAACTTTATACGGGGTTGCGAAGGTTGGGAAAACCCTGTTGGATGTTAAACTACAATGACGATGACCACAATTTGACCAAATTGCCGAATAAAATAGACCTAAGCATAAGAATGAGACAGTTTTTTGACCACTATCTTAAAGATGAACCCATGCCAATGTGGATGAAGGAAGGAATTGATGCACGAGAAAAAGGAAAATTGAACAAATACTAAGTTGTAGAATAAATGGAAATACTTAAAAATTACATCGACGGAGGCTTTCATGCACCCCTTCAAGGAAAGTACCTTGATAATTTTGAACCCGCAACGGGAAAGGTGTATGCACAAATTCCTGATTCAGATGAAAAGGACCTCGAGACTGCTGTCCTTGCAGCCGAAAAAGCATTCCCACTGTGGTCAAACCTACCCCTAAATGAGAGAAGTGCCATCTTGCTTAAGCTTGCGAAAGGCATCGAAGACAGAATGGATGCATTTGTAAAGGCAGAATCCAGGGACAATGGCAAACCCGAAAAACTCGCCGCACATGTAGACATTCCGCGTGCCATCTCGAATTTTCATTTTTTTGCTACGGCCATCGAACATTTCGCTTCGGAATCTCACTATATGGAACAAGTAGGAATCAATTTTACCACCCGACGTCCCATTGGCATCGTAGGATGTATTTCGCCTTGGAACCTTCCACTGTATCTTTTTTCATGGAAAATCGCCCCCGCTTTGGCCGCAGGGAATTGCGTAATTGCCAAACCCAGTGAAATCACACCTTACACAGCGTTTTTACTTGGAGAAGTGGCGACAGAAGCCGGATTACCTCCTGGGGTTTTGAACATTGTTCACGGCCTCGGAGCCAACATTGGGAGCGCCATGGTTGCCCATCCAAAAATTAAAGCCATTTCCTTCACCGGAGGGACAACAACAGGGGAGAACATTGCGCGAATTGCCGCACCCATGTTTAAAAAATTAAGCTTGGAACTCGGAGGAAAAAACCCAACGGTTGTTTTTCCAGATTGTGATGTCCAACAAACTGTCAATGAAGTATTTAAATCTTCTTTCTCCAACCAAGGTCAAATTTGCCTTTGTGGCTCTCGGATTTTTATCCATGCAAGCATTTATGACGCGTTTAAAGAGGCGTTTGTAAAACGTGTTAAGTCTGCAAAAACCAGTTACCCGAGTGATCCTTCCGCACAATTAGGTGCCGTAGTGTCTCATTCACACATGGAAAAAATACTTGGCTACATTGCTTTGGCTAAATCCGAAGGTGGCATTTTGTTGGCAGGCGGAAATAGAATCCACCTTGACGCCCCCCATGAAAACGGTTATTACATAGAACCTACTGTTTTCGAAAACCTGCCCAACCAATGCCGCATTAACCAAGAAGAAGTTTTTGGACCCTTGGTTACCTTGATGCCTTTCGATACCGAAGCGGAAGTAATTGGGTTGGCAAATGATACGAAATATGGCTTGGCAGCATCGGTTTGGACAAAGGACCTTAACACCGCGCATCGCGTTGCGGATCGCTTGGAAATGGGGATTGTTTGGGTGAATGCATGGCTCGTAAGAGACCTTAGAACGCCTTTCGGTGGCGTGAAAGCCTCAGGGGTTGGACGAGAAGGCGGGTGGGAAGCGCTGCGGTTTTTTACAGAACCTAAAAATATAATGATAAAATACCTGTAGAAATTAAATAGATTCTACTGCAGAGATTTCTGGAACCGCTCTTTTGACGGTTTCTTCGATGCCACCTTTCAAGGTTGAGTTGCGCATAGAACAATCTTGGCAAGAACCTGTTAGCCTTACCTTCACAACAAAGTCAGCAGTTATTTCCACCAATTCAACGTCTCCGCCATCGTCGTTCAAAAAGGGACGAATTTGAGAAATTGCGTCCTTTACCTTTCCCTCGATGGATTTCATGTCAATCATTTTTGTTGCTTACGTCGAAAATACGCGCTACGAAGTTATGAACTAAATCTTCAAATGCCAAGGCGACCAAAGTGCCTTCTTGCAAGACTGCAGGCCTGCCCACATCGCCAGACTCTCGGATGCTTTGGATCAAAGGAATGGCTCCCATAAAATGCATGTCCATGCCTTCGGCTAAATTTTTAGCACCATCTCTACCGAAAATATAATATTTGTGGTCGGGTAGTTCCTCAGGGGTAAACCAAGCCATGTTTTCTACAATCCCTAAAATGGGAACATTCATGCCATCAACCTTAAACATGTTAATGCCTCTTTTAGCATCTGCCAACGCTACTGCTTGCGGCGTACTTATGATAACAACCCCATCCAAAGGTAAGGTTTGAACCAACGAGAGGTGTATGTCTCCAGTTCCCGGAGGTAAATCAATCAGCAAAAAATCAAGTGCGCCCCAATTTCCTTCGGTAATCATTTGTGTGAGCGCTTTTGATGCCATGGGCCCACGCCAAACCACTGCATTGTTCGGGTCGGTAAAAAATCCAATGGAAAGCAACTTCACACCATGGCTTAGGATAGGTTCAATTAAGGATTTTCCATCCACTGAAACCATGTTGGGACGCTGTCCTTCAACATCAAACATGGTTGGCATCGAAGGACCGTAAATGTCTGCGTCGATTAACCCTACCGTGTATCCTTGTTTTGCCAAACCTGCAGCTAAGTTTGCCGTTAAGGTCGACTTTCCAACCCCTCCCTTTCCAGAGGCAATGGCGACAATGTGCTTCACCTCGGGCAAGATGGTTCTACGCGTTTTTCTTTGTTCTCCACTTAAAGCTTGGACCCGACACGATACCTTAACTTCGTTGCCAAACGCATTTCTCAAGGCTGAAACAATGGTCTCTTCTAATTTTTTCCTTGCATGTAAGGCAGGATTCGTGCTGTAAACTTGAAGGGAAAGTGCGCCCTCCTGTATATCAATCTCTTGCACCAAGTTGGCACTTACAATGTCTTGCTTAGATTCTGATTCATACACATTCGATAATGCCTCAATGACTTCTGATCGGTTCATCATTTTGTTTTCAGTTTAAAAGATCGTATGGATTTAGCCATGAGTTCAACCACCTCTTTTCCATCGCCTGATTCTTTGTTTTTAAGTTCGTAATAATAATCGCCCAATTTTTTAAGTCCATACACATGATACGATATATGCTTGTATTTTGGCGTGTTGATGTTTTTTAGCAATTCCCTTTTGTAAACAATGCAATCTCCTTCATCCTTGAGGATGGTCACCTCAAAGATGTCGTTCTTTTTCAATGTCGCTTTGAATTCCTTCATTCGTTCAGAATTATCGCCCCAATCTTCTATGAACAATTCAAAGTTCGGTCCGGCAGATATTTTCCATGTAAAATCCTCGTCGTGAACAATTTTTGTCTTGAAAGACGCGCCAATGCCAGCCGTTTCATCAGGAATAAAAAGGGATGCACCTAAATCATAGTGGCTCAGATCCACTTCCATGAATTGATAATAGGAATCATCATCGCTTTGAATTTCACCAGACTTGTTGCCAGAACAACCAAGCAACAACCCGAAAGTAAGAAGGAGTCCGAGGAATTTTTTTTGCATTGTGGCTAAGAATTGTGAACGAAGATATATACTTTTGGACAAATCCAAGTTAAGAATAGCAAGGCGGCCTCATTCTCCATTTTTATTTTTGCGTTTTCTATCGTTTTGGGGGCTTTTGGTGCGCATAGCCTGAGTAAGGTGGCATCCGGATGAAAAAATCGGATCCTATTTCTTTGAAATAAATTGTTTCTCGCTAACTTTAGATTGTAAGTCATTTTCTATGCTCCCAAATTTTCAAGTATTTTATTTTTTTTTAGCCAAGCTGCTTGATGTTCTATACCTAGAGGTAAGAATTTGCGAAAAACGCAACGAGTAGTTTCATAGTTGCTCAATTCAGTAAGACTACTAAGTACAAATCATTCATCTTTGTAGTATTAAAAAAAGGTACTAATTATCCTAACAAGTATTAATTATAAACAACTACCGCAGACCTATTTATCAATCATTGTTAATTTAAAAATTCAAAATGAGCGAGAAAAAAGAAAAAAATCAAAGAGAACAAAGACCCTGGCTTAAGATTATAAAGGGCTACAATAAACCTAATCTAATTAAAAGTTGGGGTCAAGTGGCTAATTCTTTCCTACCCTATTTTGGGCTTTGGGTCGCCATGTATTATTCATTGGCTATTTCATATTGGCTTACCATAGGACTCTCCATCATTGCAGCAGGTTTTCTAATGCGCATATTTATTATATTTCACGATTGTAGCCATGGTTCTTTCTTCGTATCAGAAAGAGCAAATCGTGTAATGGGAATTATCGCGGCAGGCTTTTTATTCACTCCATACCATAAATGGCAAGAAGATCACCGAATTCATCACGCAACAGTGGGGAATTTAGACAGAAAAGGCGTTGGGGATGTACGAACATTTACCGTAGAAGAATACAAGAATTTTAAGCCTTGGCAAAAGCAACTATACAAACTATATCGTAATCCATTAATTCTCTTCTTTATTGGCCCACTAATTTTGTTTCTAATTATATTCCGCTTTCCACCGAAAGATAGATCTGTTAAAGAAAAAGTCTATACACATCTAACTACTTTAGGATTAATTTTAGCCGTGGTAATTATGTCGCATTGGATTGGTCTTGTGCCTTTTATTAAAATTCAATTACCAATTCTATTTGTAGCTGCTGGGCACGGAGCATGGTTATTCTACGTACAACATACTTTTGAAGACACAGTTTGGGAAAGACAAAAAGAGTGGGATTTTGAAACTATGTCATTGAAGGGAAGTTCTTACCTAAAACTCCCTAAAATATTACAGTGGTTTACAGGTAATGTTTGCATCCATCACATTCATCATTTATGCCCCGCCATCCCCAATTATAAACTGAAAAAATGCTATGATGAAAACCCTTTGATGCAAATAGAAAAGCCACTGACGTTTTGGTCATCGCTCAAATGCCTAAGATACAAACTTTGGGACGAAAAAAACAGGAGATTAATCAGTTTTAAGGAGCTTAAATAAAGTGTGTTGAATAAAATGGAGGAATTTAGAAAACTGGGTTTTAAAATTGGATTATATTTGAACAGAGCGTAATGTTGCTCTCGCTTAATTTTTTAATATTTGCAATTGCATCTTTCATTGTAGAGTTTTCCTCAAAAGCAGCAAAATAATTTTAATTAGACTATGTTATGAATAGCAAGGCGGCCTCATTCTCCATTTTTATTTTTGCGTTTTCTATCGTTTTGGGGGCTTTTGGTGCGCACAGCCTGAGTAAGGTGGCTTCCTTAAAAATGTACAATGCTTTCGAAACGGCAGTACGTTATCAAATCTACATTGCCCTTTTTACCCTTGTCATTTCTGTTGGAGCTCAATACTTCACTTTTCGTCTCAAACCTTACCTCCTCGGGCTTTGGGGAGGATTGTTGTTATTTTCGGGATCCATCTATGGCCTGGTAATTTTTCACCTTTTGGGGCTTAAGGCCAGTTTCTTAGGTCCAATCACACCCATTGGCGGACTCGTGATGATTGTTTCAGCGGTATTTTTCGGAATCAAGGTTTTGAAGAGTCGGACAAGTTAAACGCATTTGAACGATTGCATTTATTGGTTTTTCTTGTGCTTTTTCCCTACAAATTGATAACTTTGCGAACCTTTAATTCCAGAATACAACATGGACAAAGTTACTTATGTAGGCAACGCGGATGTAAACGCAATCGAGTTTTTATATACTCAATACAAACAAAATCCTGACAACGTAGATGTAGGATGGAAGAAATTTTTCGAAGGATTTGAGTTCGCACAAACCTCTTATTCCCAAGGAGATGCTGTTCCAGAGAATTTTCAAAAAGAATTCAAAGTACTCAACTTAATCAATGGATATCGTACCAGGGGACACCTTTTCACGAAAACAAATCCAGTTAGGGAGCGAAGGAAGTATTCCCCAACCTTAGACATCGAGAACTTTGGATTGACTGCTTCGGATTTGTTAAATGTTTTTCAAGCAGGCAGTGAGGTTGGCATCGGCCAAAGTACCCTACAAGACATCATCGCGCATCTTCAAGAAACCTATTGTGAATCCATCGGGATAGAATTCGTTTACATGCGTGATCCAGAGAGAATCTCATGGATTAAAAGCAAAATAGAAATTAAGAACCGCCCCACCTTTGATAAAAACCGCAAAAAGAAAATCTTCGCTAAACTTATCCAAGCCACAGGTTTTGAAGCTTTTTTAGGGAAAAAATTTGTAGGTCAAAAACGCTTCTCCATCGAAGGAGGCGAGGCTTTAATACCCGCTTTGGACGCCTTGGTTGAAAAAGGTTCCGAACTTGGAATTGAGTATTTTGTAATGGGAATGGCCCACAGAGGTCGTCTAAATACGTTGGCCAATATATTTCAAAAACAACCCAGAGACATCTTCTCCGAGTTTGAAGGAAAAGAATTTGAATTTGATGCGCATTTCGATGGCGATGTTAAATACCACCAAGGTTTTACCTCGCACATTACCTTGGATAACGGGAAGCAAATGGGACTCACCCTTTCCCCAAACCCGTCACATTTAGAAGCTGTAAACACCGTCGTTGAAGGAATTTCAAGGGCAAAGATAGACCACGTCTTACATTCAGAAGATAAAATTTGTCCCGTCCTGATCCATGGAGATGCCGCCATTGCCGCCCAAGGAATCGTATACGAAACGATTCAAATGGCACAGTTAGATGGGTATAAAACCGGAGGAACCATTCACATTGTGGTAAACAACCAAGTTGGTTTTACAACCAATTACTTGGACGCAAGGTCTTCCACCTATTGTACCGACATCGCTAAAACCACCCTTTGTCCTGTATTCCATGTAAATGGGGATGACATAGAAGCGGTTTTGCAAGCCATGGAAATTGCAATTGAATACCGCCAAACTTTTAAAAGAGATGTTTTTATTGACCTCCTTTGCTATCGTAAATATGGTCACAATGAGGGCGATGAACCTAAATTTACCCAGCCGAAATTGTACGACATTATTCTCAAACACCCGAATCCCAAAGTTATTTACCAAAAACAACTGATTGAAGAAGGAAGCCTAACCGATGCAGAAGCCAAAGGAATGGAAGCAGAATACAACGCCTTCCTCGAATCAGAATTTGATGCCTCACGTAAATCTGAAAAAGCCATAGTATTTGATTTCTTAAGCCTTACTTGGGAAGGTTACCGTCATGCAAATGCTACAGATTTTGAAGTGTCACCACCTACAGGCGTAACACGCGAAAAACTTTTGGCACTCGGCGAAAAATTATCCGTGCTTCCAGAGAATAAAAAATATTTCCGAAAAATCTCAAAGATCTTCGAAGACCGTTGGAACGCCATTAAAAATGACAAATTAGATTGGGGAACGGCAGAGATGTTGGCTTATGCAACCTTATTGTCAGAAGGCCACAGCGTGCGGATTTCCGGACAAGATGTGGAACGAGGAACTTTCTCTCATCGACATGCCGTAGTCATTACTGAGGATTCTGAAGAAGAAATCGAAACACTGAACCTGCTTTCAGATGACCAAGCAAAATTCTACATCTACAATTCTTTACTCTCTGAATACGGGGTACTCGGTTTTGAATATGGTTACTCCCTGGCAAATCCAAGTGGTTTGACCATTTGGGAAGCACAATTTGGAGATTTCTTTAATGGTGCGCAAATCATGATCGATCAGTTTATCTCCGCAGGAGAGGATAAATGGGCAACGCAAAGCGGACTTGTTCTTTTACTTCCACATGGCTATGAAGGCCAAGGGGCAGAACACTCCAGTGGCAGAATGGAAAGGTTCCTGCAACAATGCGCCGACCTTAACATGCAAGTGGTCAACACCTCCACACCAGGAAATCACTTCCATTTGCTGAGAAGACAACTCAAAAGAGATTTTAGAAAACCCTTGATCGTTTTCTCTCCTAAAATGTTACTCCGTTACCCTGACGCAACGTCTACATTGGCAGAGCTCGAAACAGGCGGGTTTAAAGAAGTGTTGGATGACCCTACCGCTGCGGTTGCCCAAACGGATACCGTTGTTTTCTGTTCAGGTAAATTCTACTATGAAATGAAATTGAAAGCCAAGGAATTAGGCGTTCAAAACATGGCCTTTGTACGTGTCGAACAATTGTATCCTTTGCCCATTAAACAAATGGAAAGCATCCTTGAAAAGTACAATCCCGTGAATGTGCTGTGGGCACAAGAAGAACCCGCGAATATGGGGGCTTGGAGCTTTATGGCACTTCACCTGAAAACCATGAACCTCATCGGCATTTGTAGGGAAGCTACCGCCGCCTCTGCTGAAGGTTCCAAAAAATTACACGAAAAAAGATTGAATAAATTATTTGATTCCCTTTTTGTTTACGCCAATATTAACATTGAAAAATAACACCTATGTCAATACTTGAAATGAAGGTCCCAAGTCCGGGAGAATCCATATCTGAAGTTGAAATCGCACAATGGCTTGTCGCTGAAGGCGATTATGTAATGAAAGACCAAGCCATTGCAGAAGTGGATTCAGACAAAGCAACCCTGGAATTGCCCGCAGAAGAAAGCGGAATCATTTCCCTTAAAGCCGCTGAAGGAGATGTAGTTAAAGTTGGACAAGTGGTTTGCCTTATTGATACTTCTGCGCCCGCGCCCGCACAGGTCGAAAAAACCGTAGAAGCAGCCCCAAAAGTAGAAACTGTGGTTGCAGAAGCTGCAAAACCGAATCCTGACCCTGTTAAAAGTTATGCTTCCGGTACGCCGTCTCCCGCTGCAGCCAAAATTATTTCGGAAAACAACATTCCTGCACAACAAATTCAAGCCACCGGAAAAGAGGGGAGAATTACCAAGTCGGATGCTATGAACGCAATGTCCGCTGGATTTAGTACCACCCAAATGCAAGGATGGGGAGGTACTCGAAATCAATCCAAGGAAAAAATGTCCATGCTTCGCAGAAAAATCGCCGAAAGATTGGTCGCTGTAAAAAATGAAACAGCAATGCTTACGACCTTTAATGAAGTGGACATGAAGCCGATTATGGATTTAAGAACCAAATACAAAGATGCGTTTTCAAAACACCACGCAGTCAATCTTGGTTTTATGTCCTTTTTTACAAAAGCGGTGACCGAAGCACTACATCTTTTTCCTGCTGTGAATGGTCAAATTAGTGGGAATGAAGTAATCTATCATGATTATGCTGACATCGGAATCGCTGTATCTTCCCCCAAAGGGCTTATGGTTCCTGTACTTCGAAATGCCGAAAGACTTTCACTCGCCGAAATTGAAATGGAAATTAAAAGATTGGCAGTTAAAGCCAGGGATGGAAAAATTACCCCAGAGGACATGACAGGCGGGACATTTACCATCACCAATGGTGGTGTTTTCGGTTCCATGCTCTCAACGCCAATCATTAACCCACCACAGTCTGCCATTCTTGGCATGCATAACATCGTTGAAAGACCCGTGGCCATAAATGGGAAAGTTGAAATCAGACCGATTATGTACGTAGCGCTTTCCTATGATCACAGAATAATCGATGGTAAAGAATCAGTTGGGTTCTTGGTAAAGGTCAAAGAAATGCTCGAACAACCAGAAAAAATGCTTTTCGGGTCTAAAGACCCCATTCAAGTTCTGTTAGGATTGTAATCATAGACTTAGGTTTAAAACAAAATCATGGCAAAAATTAGAAAACAAGATGCGCTCGATTATCATTCGATGGGTAGACCAGGGAAAATTGAAGTAGTTCCTACCAAACCCTATTCTTCGCAACGAGACCTATCCTTGGCATATTCTCCAGGGGTAGCCGAACCTTGTCTAAAAATTGCAGAGAATAAAGACGACGTTTATAAGTATACAAGCAAATCAAATTTGGTCGCCGTAATCTCAAATGGCACAGCTGTTTTAGGCCTTGGCGACATCGGACCATTGGCGTCAAAGCCAGTAATGGAAGGAAAAGGACTCCTTTTCAAAATCTTTGCAGACATCGATGTTTTTGACATTGAAGTAGACGCCAAAGATCCAGAGCTTTTCATTCAAACAGTAAAAGCCATTGCGCCTACTTTTGGAGGAATCAACTTGGAGGACATCAAAGCACCTGAAGCGTTTGAAATTGAACGCAGATTGAAAGAAGAATTGGATATTCCAATTATGCACGATGACCAACATGGTACCGCAATCATATCCGCTGCAGCATTACTTAATGCCTTGGAATTGGCAAGAAAAAGAATCGACAGGGTAAAAATCGTTGTCTCAGGCGCGGGAGCAGCTGCCCTTTCCTGTGCTAAATTGTATGTATCACTCGGCGCGAAAGTTTCCAATATTTTCATGTACGACTCTAAAGGCCTTATGCATGCTGAACGTACAGATTTGGATGAAATGAAAACGTACTACGCGACCCATAAAAAAGACATTCCATTTGACACGGTTTTTAAAGGTGCGGACGTCTTTTTGGGCTTGTCAAAAGGAGGGTTGGTGACCAAAGAAATGATAAAAAAAATGGCGAAGGATCCCATCGTATTTGCGTTGGCCAATCCAGATCCAGAAATTTCTTACAAAGAAGCGACCTCGGTTCGAAAAGACATCATTATGGCAACGGGGCGTTCAGACCATCCGAATCAGGTCAATAACGTTTTGGGTTTTCCTTACATTTTTAGAGGTGCCCTTGATGTTCGGGCAACTACCATCAATGAGGAGATGAAGTTGGCTGCCGTAAAAGCAATTGCCTCTCTTGCCAAAGAAACCATCCCGGAAGAAGTGATCGAAGCCTATGGTGAAAAAAACATTTCCTTTGGAAGAGATCAAATTATCCCAAAACCCCTCGACCCAAGACTTATTTACTACGTAGCACCCGCCGTAGCCAAAGCCGCCATTGATTCGGGTGTGGCAAAGAATCCAATCAAAGATTGGCAGAAATATGAAGAAGAACTCAAAGCGAGGTTAGGATTGGATAACAAACTGGTAAGAAACATTACCACCAAAGCACAAAGCAATCCCAAAACCGTTGTGTTTGCCGAAGCAGACAATGTCAAAATCCTTAAGGCGGCGCAAGTGGCGTATGAAGATGGTGTAGCCTTCCCAATTTTATTAGGGGATGTGGATACAATCAACCATCTGATGGAAGAATATGGCGTTGAAATGCCCGATGTAACCATTATTGACCCCAAAGCAGAAACAGAAGAAGAAAGAAGACTGGCCTTTGGAAAAGAATTCTTCGAACGCAGAAAAAGAAAAGGTCTAACCGAATTTGAAGCCGTTAAATTAATGCGCGAAAGAAACCACTTCGGTGCAATGATGGTCGATTTAGGAATGGCCGACGCAATGATTACAGGTTTAACCCGCAGCTATAGGTCCTCAGTACGGCCCCTTCTTCAAATCATTGGATTGGAAAAAGATGTAAAAACCGTTTCTGGTATGTACATCCTGAATACCAAAAGAGGCCCAATGTTCCTTGCAGATACCACGGTTAACTTAAACCCTAGCGCACAACAAATCGCGGAAATCACAACCAACGTAGCTAAAACCATTCGCAAGCTAAGAATGCAACCAAAAATTGCACTTTTGAGTTACTCGAATTTCGGTTCCTCCCCAGGTCCTGATGCCGATAAAATGGCAGAAGCGGTAAAAATTCTTCACGAAGAACAACCCAACCTGATCGTGGATGGTGAAGTACAAGCAAATTTTGCATTGAATTCAGAATTGTTAAACGAGAAATTTCCGTTTTCCTCCCTCGTTAACAAAGAAGTCAATACCCTTATCTTTCCAAATTTGTCTGCGGGAAATATTTCCTATAAATTGCTGCAGCAAATGACAGACAGTGATGCCATCGGACCGATTTTAATCGGTTTGAGGAAATCAATCCATGTGGTACAACTTGGTGCCTCTGTTCGTGAAATAATAAACATGGTAAAGGTTGCTGTCGTCGATGCCCAAAACAAATAAACATGATCGCACAGTTACAAGGTAAATTGATAGAGAAAAATCCAACAGAAGTGGTGCTCGATTGCGGTGGGATTGGTTATGAAGTGAAAATTTCTTTGAACACCTTTTCTTCGATTGGAAGTGATGAGCATTTAAAACTGTTTACCCGATTGATTGTTCGCGAAGATGCCCACATACTCTATGGATTTTCTTCCAAAGAAGAAAGAGAAATGTTCAATCATTTAATTTCTGTTTCCGGAATTGGACCCAACATCGCCATGATTATGCTGTCCTCTCTCGTGCCTGCCGAAATTGCTCATGCCATTCAATCTGAAGATGTTGTGACCATACAACGCGTTAAAGGAATTGGTGCGAAAACAGCACAACGCGTTATCATTGACCTAAAAGGAAAAGTCCTTAAATACACCGAAGTTTCTCAAAATATTTCCGCTGTAAACAATACGAATCGTTTTGATGCGTTAACGGCCCTGGTTTCTTTAGGATTCGATCGAAAAACCACAGAAAAAGCCTTGGAGAAAATAGATTCAGGGGAAGAATCTGTGGAAGTTTTAATTAAAGAAGCACTAAAAGTTTTATAGTGAACATTGAGATAAGAAATATTCTTTCTAAGAAATGGGTGTTGGGTTTTCTTGGAACCCTCATGCCTGTTTTTGTGATGATTTCTTTTGCGCAAAATGGTCCAAAACTCCCCTTTCCATTTGGGAATTCATACAACACTTTCCAAAACGAACAATATCCATTCGACCTTGGAGACCCTTCCTCTTTAAATCAAACCATTGAATACGATCCGACCACAGGACATTATGTATTTAAACAAACCTTGGGTGAAGGATTGCTTTTTCGAAATCCGACCTCAATGTCGATGCAAGATTACCTGAATTATAAAAACACACAGTTTCAAGACCAAAATTGGGAACAGCAAATTGAAGAAGAATCCGTAGTTGGACGCTCCTTTGAATTACCCATTAAAATTGGAAGTAAGGTTTTTGAAAGTATTTTTGGTTCTGGTGAAATCGTCATTCGCCCGCAAGGAAATGTAGAAGTACAATTGGGAGTAAACCATTCGAGGTATGACAACCCAATCCTTCCCATGAAACAACGGAACATTACCCGTTTTGATTTTCAACAGAACATTAACATGGACATCGTGGGGCAAATTGGTACCCGATTAAAAATAGGCGCTAAATACAATACCCAAGCAGCCTTCGATTTTGAAAACATTTCTAAGTTGGAGCACACAGGAGACGAGGACCAAATCATCCAAAAAATCGCACTCGGAATGGTGAGCCTAAGCCTTCCTACCTCGCTTATTCAAGGTTCACAAACGCTGTTCGGAGCGAAAACCCAATTGAAATTTGGCAGGTCTACCTTCGATTTGATTTTGGCTCAGTCTAAAGGAAAAAGGCAAGAAATCAACATCGCTGGAAAATCACAAGTACAAAAGTTTGAATTGACAGCAGATAATTATGAAGCAAATAGGCACTATTTCCTAAACCTTTTTCACCAACAAAATTATGACTCGGCCATGGCAAATCTACCAATGGTCAATGCCACCCGTTACATCACACGAATTGAAGTTTGGGTTACCAACAGAACAAACAATACCGAAAACACCCGAAACATCGTGGCTTTTTCCGACTTAGGAGAAGGTAAAGCACAAAATTGTCAAGGAAATCCCGGTGGATTCGTTTCCGCAGTAGATCCCGATAACTCCGCAAATGGCCTCTACAATTGGGCTGCCAATCAACCCCTTATTCGCGGATTCGCCAATGCCGTCAGTGTCCTGAATACCCAAGTATCCACTCCAGGGCCTTTCCAACAAGCCAAAGACTATGAAAAGGTTGAGAATGCCAGAAAGTTAACAGACCAAGAATACACCTACAACGCATTATTGGGATACATTTCACTCAATAACCCACTCAACAACGATGAGGTTTTAGCCGTTTCCTACGAATATACCTATCGAGGTCAAACCTATCAAGTAGGCGAGTTCTCGACCGATGGGGCAAGTGGGCAACAAGCGCTGATCCTAAAACTTATCAAACCAACCATTACGAGTCCACAGAATAAGATCTGGGACCTCATGATGAAAAATGTCTATTCCATTGGGGCCTATCAGGTAGACCAAACTGGATTTAAAGTGGACATTTATTATAACAATCCTTCCACAAGTGTTCCCCTTCCCGTGTTTCCAATGGCAGGATTGGATGATAAACAAATTGTCACCCTCCTCGATATGGATAAAATCAACCAAAACAACCAACCTTTCTCGGATGGTGTATTTGATTATGTCCCCTTAATTGTCAATGGCGCCAAGGTTGAAAATGGAGGAACCATCAACAGGAAAAATGGCCGGATTTATTTTACCACCGTGGAACCTTTTGGGAAAACACTCGCAAAAAGAATGCTTGAAATAGGCGTTCCACAGCAAACCATCAATGGCATCGCGTTTTATGAATTGTATGATTCAACCAAAACAGCAGCGCAGCAAATCCCAAGTAAAAACAGATTTATTTTTAAAGGAGAATTCCAATCTTCTGTAAGTTCAGACATCCCCCTAAACGCATTGAATGTTCCACAAGGTGCTGTTTCTGTTACCGCAGGCGGGATAAAACTTACCGAAAATGTTGACTATACCGTAGACTATAATTTAGGTCGCGTGAAAATCCTGAATACCGGAATTCTTGAATCAAATACGCCGATTAAAATTTCAATTGAAAGCAATTCCGTTTTTGGATTTCAGGCCCGCTCCATGATGGGTGGACATTACCAATACCGTTTGAATGACAAAATGAAATTCGGAGCGACATGGGTAAGAATGTCTGAAAGACCTGTCACCCAAAAAGTAGATTTTGGCAGTGAACCTTTTAAAAATAATATCCTTGGTGCTGATTTTAGCATTCGTACGGATGTTCCCTTCCTGACAAAATTAGTGGACCTTCTGCCTGTCATCTCAACCAACCAAATGTCAACATTCTCGCTTAATGGGGAAGTAGCATATTTGATTCCGGGCCAACCCAAAGTCATCAATAAGTCTGGAACCTCTTATGTTGATGATTTTGAAGCCAGTCAAAGCTCCATCGACTTGAAATCTGCAACCGCTTGGCGCTTGGCCTCCATCCCTCAAGGGCAACCCGACTTGTTTCCCGAAGCGTCATCTTCCACACTCAGCGCTGGATTCAAAAGGTCAAAAATGGCCTGGTATTGCATCGACCCCTTGTTTTATCAAAGCAATAACCTTACCCCTCAACACATAAAGCAAGACGCAACCATGCTCGCTGACAGTCGAATGAGGTTGGTCAATCAAGTGGATATCTTTCCAAACCAGCAATTGCAATATGGATCCATTCCCAACATTACCGTTTTTGACCTCTTTTATTACCCCAAAGAACGGGGAATGTACAATTATGACACCACCAATACCGTAGACACCTCAGGATACTTTACCAATCCAGAAAACCGATGGGGAGGAGTGATGCGTTCATTGGCTACCAATGATTTTGAAACTGCCAATGTCGAGTTTATTCAGTTTTGGGTGTTGGATCCTTTCAATCAAGATGCTGAAAATTCGGATTCTTCAAGCCTTATGAACGGTGGAGATTTGTATTTTAACCTTGGGAACGTCTCCGAAGATGTGATTCCGGATTCTAGAAAAGAATATGAAAATGGAATTCCTCCACTCGGACCAAGCATCACCGACAACGTGGATACAACTGCATGGGCGCGCGTTTCAAATGAACAAGTAGTCGTCAATGCCTTTGATACAGATCCAGCGGCTCGTTTAAACCAAGACATCGGTTTGGATGGTTGGAATGACACCGACGAACAATCTGCGTATGCTAATTTTGTGAGTTGGGTTCAAAACAATCCAAATTTATCGTCAGGAGCAAAAGCAAGAATGATTCAAGATCCATCCAATGATGATTATAATTATTATTTAGATGACAATTTTGATGCTTCAAATGCAGATATTCTTGAACGATACAAACGCTACAATGGGATGGAAGGAAACTCTCCAACCACCAATATGTCCGACACAGCCAATTCAGCTGGTTACCCCACTCAAGCCACCAACATGCCGGATCTTGAGGACATCAACCAAGACAATAACCTTTCAGAATCTGAAGCTTATTTCCAGTATAAAATGAGCATCCGACCTGGAGACATGGTTGTAGGCAAAAATTTTATTACCAATGTTCAAGTGTATAACAGTGGGAATAAAACTGAAAAATGGTACCAAGTAAAAATTCCATTGAAAGAATTCCAAAAAAAGGTCAACGGAATCCAAGATTTTAGGTCCATTCGCTTCATGCGAATTTTTATGAAGGACTTTGACGAACAAATTCAAATGCGTTTTGCGCGTTTAGAGTTGATTCGTGGCGAATGGAGAAGATACTATGATGACCTTACCCAACCGGGCATTAGCGTTCAACCCGATCCAAATCTTACCACCTTTAACATCGCGGCCGTGAATGTTGAGGAAAACGACCAGCGTACACCCATAAAATATGAAGTTCCTCCAGGAATTACGCGTGAAATCGACCCTTCCCAAACCTACCAACGACAAATGAACGAACAGTCATTGGTTTTGGACATTTGTAACCTTCAGGAGGGAGATGCCCGCGCAGCCTATAAAAATGTAGTCTTCGATGTGAGAACCTACAAAAAACTGAAAATGTTTGTCCATGCCGAAGAGGTTAATCCAATGATACCTCTCAATGACAAAGAAGTGACAATGTTTGTTCGTCTTGGAACCGATTTCGTAGACAACTACTACGAATACGAACTTCCATTGTATAAAACGCAATGGGGTGCAACTTCTCCAGATGACATTTGGCCTTCAATGAATGACATCGAAATTGTTTTCGACCACTTGCTTGATTTAAAAAAGGAACGAAACAAAAAGTTGGAAGATGGAACCGCTGGGGTATCAAACCTTTTTGAATATGCAAAAAATGACCCCGCAAATGCTGACCGTAAAATTAAAGTGAAAGGATCCCCAAATCTACAATCCATTAAAACCATTATGATTGGTGTTAGAAATCCACTCCAATCAGATCCCAACAACAGTTGGCCAGATGACGGGCAAGCAGAATGCGTAAATGTTTGGGTAAATGAATTAAGACTCACCGATTTTGTGAGCAATGGGGGAGGCGCCGCAGTCGGGCAAGCCCAATTGCAAGTAGCTGATTTCGCAACCGTCTCCGCTTCAGGAAATTACTCAGGGATTAATTGGGGCTCCGTTGAAAGCCGTGTGCAGGAACGTCAGCGTAATGCCAAAATGGGCATTGATATGAATTCAAACGTCCAATTAGGTCAGTTTTTTGGCAAACAAGCCAAGGTATCCCTTCCTTTCTTCTATGGCTATTCCTTGAGCATCATCAATCCTGAATATGACCCATTCAATCCAGATATAAAATTGGCAGATTATGACATTGCGACACGCAAGGAAAGAGCAAAACTCGGTCAAGATTTCAATGAAAGAAAATCATATAATTTCACCAATGTAAGAAAAGAAGCCAAAGCCGGAGCTAAACCTGCCTTTTGGAGGGTGTCAAATTGGTCGGCTAGTTATGCTTATTCAGAAAATTTGAAACGAGATTTTAATACAAACTACGACCGAACTAAAAACTACACGGGAGCGCTAAACTATAACTATACCTTCGCTGGAAAACCGATAGAGCCTTTCAAGAAATGGAAACCTGTACAAAAATCAAAATGGCTTGCCTTGGTCAAGGACATGAATTTCTACCTGATGCCAAAAAACATAACCTTCACGAATGAACTCTTACGTCTTTACAATGAACGCCAAGTAAGGAACAACTTGGTTCCAAATTATGAATTCACTCCAGTATTTTTGAAAAAATTCGATTGGGTTAGGAATTACAGCATTGGCTACGACCTCACCAAAAACCTTAAAACTTCCTTTACCGCAACGAATAAATCCATTTTTGTTGAAGGAAACCACCGCGTAGATCGTAAACAGGATGTCATGGCCTTTCAAGAGTTTAAGGACAGCATTCGATCACAAATGAGTTCTTTTGGTCGAACAATGGATTACAGCCAAAATGTAAATGTTAGCTATACCGTTCCATTTGACAAATTCCCGCTCACGGATTGGATCACATTGAACGCAAAATATACAGGTACCTACAATTGGCAACGCGCTCCGTTGGCGCAAACAGATTTTGGAAATACCATCCAAAACAACCGTAGCATCAACTTGACTTCACAGGCGAATTTTGTAACCTTATACAATAAAATACCCCTCTTTAAGAAAATCCTCTCCGATGGCAGAAATTCCAGAGGCGCCTTGAATGGAAAAGACAACCAAGGAGGTAAACCAAACCCAGGAGGGAATAAAAAAGTGGAGGAAAAGGCACCTGAGCCTCCTAAACCCGTTGAAGAAATGACCAAGAAGGAACGTAGAAAATGGGAGAAAGTCCTTCGGAAATTTGAACGTAAGAAAAAGAAAGAGTTGCGAAGACAAAAGAAAGTGAATCCAGCAGTAGGTTTCTTGGCAAGGTTAACGATGACCGTAAGGAATGTATCTGGGACCTATACTGTAAATGACGGGACCATTTTACCAGGTTTTAATCAAGAATCCAGTGTCTTAGGGATGAACGCGAACAACCTCTCTATGGCAGGTTTCGTTTTTGGAAAACAAGGTACCGATGTTTGGGGAAGAGGAAATGGCTATAACATTGCTCAACAATCTGTAGACAATGGTTGGCTTATCCAAAATGAAAACTTAAACAAGCAGTTTGCAACCACCCACTCCTCAACGTTAAATCTTAGGGGAACCTTAGAACCGTTGAAGGACCTCAACATTGAAATGAAGTTAAACCGTAATTATGGCTTGAACAGTGGATCGTTCTTCAGGTGGAATGAGACCTCCCAACAGTTTGAAGGACAAAGTAAATTTGAAACGGCGAACTTAACCTATTCCACCATTACGTGGGGTACTGCATTCATTCGTGACAACAAAGACAAATCTTCGGCTGTGTTTAACCAAATGTTGGCCAATAGACAAAGTGTATCCCAATTGGTAGGTGCTTCCAATCCCAATTCGTCTATGCTGCCCTCAGGTTTTTATGACGGATATTCAGGAAGTCAACAAGAAGTTGTCATTGGATCTTTCCTCACAGCCTATGGAAACAGTAAAGTCAATGAAAAAAACATCAACCCAATCAAAAACATGCCTCTGCCAAATTGGAGCATAACTTACAACGGATTGTCTAAAATGAACTTCGCTAAAAAATTCGTTAAATCCTTTGTCCTTCGACATGGGTACAATTCTACCATTACCATGAATGGCATGCAATCCAACATGAGCGCCACCGTAGATGCCAACGGCAACCCAACAGCACTTGACATCAATAACAATATCATTTCTGAACGTCAAGTTCAAAACATTACCATCAGTGAACAGTTTTCACCGCTCATCGGAATGGATGCTACATGGACCATCCTAGGGCAGGCACTGACAACGAAATTTGAATATAAAAAGGATCGTCAAGCGACCCTTTCCTTAAACAACAATCAAATTACAGAAGTTAAATCGGATGAAATAGTGATTGGGATGCAAACCAAAATTGTTAAAGTTAAATTGATTAAAAAATTACCTGCGAACGATTTGAATGCGGGAATCAATTTCTCTTTCCGAGACAATTCTACACTCATTCGCAAAGTTGTGGAGAACACCAACCAAGGTACGGCAGGTCAACAAATCATTTCCTTCAAATTGAACATTG
This sequence comes from Flavobacteriia bacterium, assembly GCA_009924735.1. Lineage (GTDB taxonomy): Bacteria > Bacteroidota > Bacteroidia > Flavobacteriales_D > Crocinitomicaceae > UBA952. The sequence continues at coordinate 63,348 of RFQZ01000002.1, forward strand.
ACTACAACCTTACACAGAACCTAACGATGTCCTATTTCTACGACCAAAATTTGAATACACCCAAAGTGGCTACCAGTTATCCAACCGGAAACATTAACACAGGGATCAAGCTTAGGTTTAATTTGGCAGGCGTTCAATAATGACAGTTCGTGTTGCCACGCCAAGCGATGTACTTGCCATTCATGAAATGATTGTTGAATTGGCCATCTTTGAGCGAGAAGAAGATGCGGTGATCAATACACCAGAATCCTTACATGAAGATCTTTTTGAACGCCAGATTTGTCACGCATGGATAGCTGAAGTGGATCAAAATCCAGTTGCCTTTGCATTGTATTACTTTGCTTATTCTACCTGGAAGGGCCCCATTCTTTACCTTGAGGATTTGTATGTAAAAGAAACGCATCGCAAGAGTGGAATAGGGCAGGTTCTCTTCAACAAGATAGTTGAAATCGCGAAAGAGGCTGGGGTGAAAAGAATGGATTGGCAGGTTCTTGCGTGGAATGCATCCGCCATAGCCTTCTACCAAAAAAACAAATCAATTTTAGACGATGAATGGATCAATGGCAGGTTGTTTTTTGAGTAAGCTGATTCTTTTTTTAGTTTTATTTCCTCAAACTGACCTCGCTCAAACGCTCGAAGATTCCATTCCAATGAATCAAATTCGTGTATTGGCATCGCACAACAGTTACAAAGTGAAGCCCTCGAAAAACACGTATTCCTTTGTAAATAGATTTTCTAAATTTTTGAGTGAAGACAATCAGCCGTACCAGTTGAATTATGGTCACTTACCGATTAGGGAACAATTCGAGAACTTTAACATCCGAGGTTTGGAATTGGATGTTTACAATGATCCAAAAGGAGGGCTTTATTACAAGCATCCATTGAATCTTTTTATTAAAAAACAAAAAGTTAAGCAATCCTCCGATTCTTTGTTGCGTAAACCCGGTTTTAAGTTGCTTCACATTCCTGACATCGATTATGAGACACATTACCAAACCTTGGAAATGGCACTTGAAGAAATTGGTCAATGGAGCTTGCAAAACCCATCGCATGCGCCCATATTTGTCAATATTGAGCTTAAGGGAAGTTCTTTAGCGGATGAAGCGCCGATTTTACGAATTTTTGGGTGTAAAAAAGCGATCCCATTTGACAAAAAGGCATTGCATCAGATGGATTCCCTATTCGGAAGTATGATTCCCACCCTGTTTAAGGCATCTGATTTTCGAATGGACTATCTTTCAAATCAGGAACGAATATCAAAAGCCGGATGGCCCCAATTGTATGCGTTGCGCGGAAAAGTTTTTGTGATTGTGCAAGGAAATGGCTTGTCTCTGTATCCTTCAGAAAAGACAAATGCGTTTAAGTATTCAGACCCAACAGATGAAAATGGTGTATTTGTTCTCGTGGACAACCCGCTGGGCAATGAAAAACAAATTTTTGAACTCAGCATGAATCATATGATACGCACACGAACAGACGCAGGAACCATTGAAGCACGCAAAAACGACTACCATCGGCTCTTATCTGCCATGAAGAGCGGTGCCCAAATTTTATCTACAGATTATTATCAACAGGATCCAGAAATAGGAAAATTTTGTATTCCGTTTTTCGGTTTTATCAAATAATCTTATCGTTTACGGACGAATGGAAGGGAACAATTTTCTGTTGTCTACCACTTCAGCTTTCTTGCGCAATGCACCCATTAAAAGCCCTTGGATGTTTCCTTTCATCATGGTGGTCAGTTGGTCTTTTTCTTCTTTGTAGTTCGCTACAGAAGGTGCTTTTTCAGTTTTGACCACTCGGATGACGTAGACGCCAGACTTTCCTTGCAATGGCAAAGTAGTTTGACCGTTTTTCACAAATCCAGAAAACAATGCCCCGACAATTTCAGGTTCGAAACCAGCATTACCAATCGCAGGATTTGCAAAGGTAATTTGTGCCTGTTCTACAACCGTATTTCCTTTCTTCGCCAACGTTTGAAGATTTTTTGTTTTAGCCATTTGATTCATTAAACGCTTTGCTTTTTTGTTCTCGATGATTTCTTTTTTCAAAAGCTCTCTGATGTCTTCCAATTCAGGTTCGCCTTTTTCACGGATGGCAGATACCATGGCGATTACATATTTGTCTTTGTCGCGTAAAGGTGCCGTAATAACATTCCCCACTTCAACATCTTCATTAAAGGCAAGCTCCAACAAACGTTCGGTTGCATTGGGTGTTGTCATCCCAAGAATCTTCGGGTCATTGTCCTCCAATCTAATGGCTCGAGCAAAGTATTTCGATTTACTTGCCAAAGTATCAAAAGCAGCGATTTTTTTGCTGATGTCATCAATCTTAGAGATTTTTTGATCGATTTTGTAAAGTAAATTATTGGCTTCGCTTTCCATGTTTTCAATGGTTAATTCCGAGGGTTTGAAGGTTTTAACCACCGTTGCGAAAATTGGAAATTTATTTGGATCTCTTTCCAAGACTTCCATGATGTGGTAACCAAATTCCGTTTTCACGATGCTGATTTTTCCAATGGGTGCATTTGCACAATAAGAACCGAATTCCTTCACCATGTCGCCTTCTAAGAAATCCGCGTATTCTCCCCCTTTGTCTTTTGACCCTGGGTCTTCACTGTATTTAGCAACCATCATCGCAAAATTATCTTTGTTAATGATCTTCAGGATTGAATCGGCGGTAGCTTTCTTTTTGGCAAGTATGGCGGCGTCCTTAGATCCATTGAATGAAATTAGCAAGTGTCTTGCTTTTAGTTTTGCAGGCGAAAAACCTAATAGTTTTGACAAATAGAATTTGTCTCCCACGCGATACGGTCCAACCAATTGTCCAACTGGGGTTAATTTTATAATTGTATCATAGTCCATTGGGTAAGTCATGTACTGATTTGACTTAGGGTGACCTTCTGGAACGGCAATTCCCCTCGCACCGGGTTGGTACATTTTCATCTCACTTTCATTCATGATGATCAGCGAGTCGTTTTTTGAAGCCATGAAATCTGTACGAAGCTTGGCAATCAATTTATTAAAAGCCAAGGTGTCCGTTTTAGAAGGTCTGATGGCGATGTCAAATACTTTTAATTCTCTGTTCGATGTACGGTTCCAAAATTTCTTATCTCCTTTGTGCTCATCGTAATAGGCTTCAATCTCTTCGTCAGTTACCTTGATTTCTGCGTCGTTGATTTCGGAGTATTTCCTTTGAACAAAAGAAATGGTTTTGGTTTCTTTTTTTGCCTTGTATTCTTCTTTCGCTTCCAATTGTGTAACATATATTCCTTGGCTTACCAATGCGAAGTATTTTTCATTTTTTCGGCGGTCCAAGAAATACTTTTTAGTCCCTTCCCATTGTGATTTACCTTTGGCATCTTTAGCAGATTTCAGTTGGTTAAGCGTTTGCTGTAATTTTTGTCGACCCGTTTGCATGGATTGTTCGGAAATGGCTCCTGTCAAAGAATCCACAAAAAACTGATTGAGGTCTTGTAAAACGCTGAAACCATCCGTTGCCATTAAATAGGAATTGAATTCGTTGTCGCTTACTTCCAAATTTAAAGATTGGTATTCACTGAAAAGCAAGGTGGAATCCACCATGAAATTCCAGGCTTTATCATTTGCAGCATTGAGGTCCTCATCGGTAAACTCTTTTCCTTCCTTTGCTTTTTGGTCTTTGTCTTGAAGCTGTACACGCTCGCTGAGCTTGTTGTACACATCGATGTTTACTTTTTCCCCATCCACTAATCCAATCCCATATTTCCCTCCTGAGGAGCCGAACATGCTTTTGTAATTTTCCAATATGAATGCAATCATAGCAAGTCCTACGATTCCTACCAATAACCAAGATTTTTCTCTAATTTTTCCAATGATTGCCATACGACCTAAAAATTTAAGTTGCGAATTTACAAATTACTAGGAACTATAAAAAGCACATTCCGAAATAACCCTGCTTTATTTCCCTCCGCCTTTTACTTTGTTGCTTTCTTTTGCTGGAGGTTCTTGTCCAGGTTGGGGTACAACCGGGCTTGGAACGATTTCCGCTGGCTTTTTGGGGTCAACCGTGGGTGCAGCCGCAGGTGTTGGTTTTGCGGGAGCAGGCGCTGGTTTTGCAGGTGCAGGGTTTACTGGCGCAGGGGCCGGTTTTGGAGGGGCCGGCGTTGGTGTTACAGGTGCAGGTTTGGCAGGTGTTGGGTTGTTTTTACCATCCGTATTTGAAGGTACTTTTCCCCCTGAATTATTGGGTTGCCCATCGCCTTGGTTTGCGTTGTTCCCAAAACCTTGTCCTTGGTTGTTTGGCGGTATAGAGCCTCCATTGTTGTTGGGGTTTTGGTTGTTTGCAACGTAATTGATTACAAAGGACTCTTGGTCGCGACCACAGCCAGTGTTAACATTCACTTGGAAGTTGTTCGGTCCGGCTTGCAGAATAACAGGTAAATTCATGCTGCTTCCCGCTAAGGTCATCCCCGTTAAAGACGTTCCGTTTTGAGAAAGCGAAATTTGATTGGTATTGTTTACGTTTTGTAAATTCAAGCTAATAACAAAGGCGGCGGATGTTACATTTAGGCTGGCAACATTGGGATTCACAAGAACAATGGTTGGGGCTTTACATCGTGTAATGGTATACGTTTTCGAATCCGTACCACACGTATTGGTTGCCGTTACGATAAGGGTGGTTAAGCCCTCGCTTAAGTTTACATTTTGGCTGATGAATCCATTGTTTGCATTGATTCCATTGACAATATTTCCGTTTTTCGTTACTTGTAACGTTGTGTTGGCGTCAAAACCACCGATGTTAACCGTTATCAATACGGAAGCGCTTTCTGTAGTACCTCCCGAGGGAACGCTTCCTGAAATCTGTACATCCGGTGCGTTACAATTGCTAAAAGAAACATTGGTGTTTTCGATGTCGGAACCACAATTATTCATGACCGACAATACAAAGGCATTCGATCCTGGTTGTAAGGTGACATTGGCAGTAAGTGTCTCGTTGTTCAGTTCGTAATTCACATTGGTTCCGTTGAAAGAAAATGAAATTCCTTCTGTATTGTCAAGGTGTGCAATGCTTGCAGAATACACATAGTTTCCGTCGCTGGCATTGGTAGGCGAACTTACCGTAATTACCGGAACCTGGCAGTGATCATATGTGATTTGTGCTGTTTTGGTTTGGGTCCCACAAGGATTGGTAACGGTCACTTTAACCGAATTGCTGCCATTGGCCAAAGATAGATTTGCAAACAAAACGCCATTTGAATAACTAAAATTCTGAATCGGAAGGTCATTTAGCGTTAAGGAAATCCCTAGTATGGTTGGCATATTGGAAATTGTTGCAGTGAAAGGATAGATTCCTTGGCTTACGGTTTCATTAAGATTTTGAATGGCAATGGAGGGTGCAATGCAATTTTGATACGTTACCCTAAGGTCTGTTTGATCCACACCACACGCATTTTGTCCAGCCAAAGCGATGTTGTTTGCGCCAGGCTGTAAACTTAAAACAGCGGTTAAGGTGGTTCCAACCAAGGTGAAATTATTTACAGGCATACCGTTTAGGGTAAGGTTTACTTGGGGCGCACTCAGGTTTTGCACGGTTGCATTTAAAATAAAGTTTGGAGTGATTTGAGTAGTATTGTTTGGATTGGTGATGGCAAGGTTTGGAGCTGTACAATTTTGAAGGGTAACTTGTATAGATTTTGTGTCAGTGCCACAAGCGTTTGTGGCTGATAACATAAGGGTGTTCAATCCATTTTGAAGGTTGCAATTTGCACTGACGTTGTTGTTTGCGAAAGTTACCTGGGTGATTTGGCCGTTCACCAAAAGGGAAATTCCTTGGGCTGAGTTTACGTTTTGAATGTTCGCATTGAATGAAAATCCAGCCGATGTAACGGTTTGACCATTTGCAGATAGAATGGAAACCATCGGTGAATTACATGTACTTAAGTTCAATGTAGTTGCCTTTTGATCCACCCCACAACCGTTGTTTAGATGGATTAGAAAAGTATTGGTTCCATTGGTCAAGGTTACGTTGGCACTCAATAAACCATTCAAAAGTGAAAAGTTTGTTATTGGATTTCCATTCAGACTTAAACTCACTTCATTGGCATTCGTCACATTGGCGAGCATGGCTTTAAAATTGAAATCGGCAACGGAAACGGTTGAACCTGCAGTCGTTGGGTTTTGAATAACCACTGTTGGGGCTTTGCATGGAATGAAATTCACCACGGTAGATTTTACATCCGAGCCACATGTGTTGGTTGCGGAAAGTGAAAGTGAATTCGATCCATTCTGTAAAGCAAGTGCCGCAGTAAGGGTTCCATTTACAAAAGTGAAAGGACTTCCAATGCCATTAACCAATAAAGAGAGTTGATTGGATGAAGCGATGTTTTGAATGTTGGCTGTAAGGTTTAAAACACCTGATTGGACGTTGGTTGGAAATGGATTTGGACTTGTCAATGTTATGACCGGAGCGATACATGCATCATAAAAAACCACAAGGTTGGACAAATCCCTTCCACAGTTGTTGTTTGCGGAGATTTGAAAACGATTGTTACCGGCCACGAGCGTCACATTTGCTGTTAAATTACCATTGTTAAAGGCAAATGGAATGGACAAATCATTTTGAAACAATTTAATTTCAGATGCATTTTGACAATTTAGTACCTGGGCAGAAATCGTAAGCCCCGCTTGATTTGTGGACGAGTTTAATTGTACAGGATTGGTTGGAATGATCGAAGGAACCAAGCATTGTTTGAAGGTGATGTCAAAGTTCTCTACATCCTTTCCACAGTTGTTTGCTACCGAAATACTGAAATTATTCAATCCTGGAGATAATGCTACACTTGCAGTAAGCAATCCGTTGTTGAATTGAAAAGGTTTGACCACGCCGTTTACTTTGAGGGTGATTTCTGAAGAATTGTTTACATTGCTTAAACTACTTTGAATCGCATATGTAGATTGATTCACGGTAATCCCTGAAGCAACTGGCTGCATCAGGCTGATTTGTGGCGCAATGCAGTTGTTGTAGTTTACGCTTAATGTTTTTGTTTGTGTACCGCAGGCATTGGTCACAATAATTTCAAAAGCATTGATGCCTGGATTCAGTGTGGTAATCGCTGTAATGCTTCCATTCAGAAAGGTAAATGGAATGGTGTTTCCATTCTGTTTCAATTGGATGCCTTGAGCATTGCCTACTTGCGTGCAATTCGCTGAAAAGACATAAGAGGCATTGGTAACGGTTTCAGTAAGGGAATTGATCGTTACAGTAGGTGAAATACAGTTGTCGTAAAATAAATTTACCGTTTCAATGTCAACGCCACAATTATTGCTAGATGTCAAGGTAATTATGTTTGCCCCCGGACTTAGGTTAAAACCATAATCAACGATGCCTGTGGATGCGTTATAGGTGTAGCTTGAGATGATTTTGTTGTTTACACTCAAACTGAGGTTGCTTTGGTATTGGGTTTTGAATTTCAGGCTGTAATAAGCTTTGGTTACCGTAAGTGAGTTTACATTCGGGTTTTGCAAGGTAATCACAGGTGCTTGGCATTGTTGGTAGGTGATGGAAATAACCACAGACTCTGATCCACATCTGTTTGTCCCGTTCACGGTAAGGGTATTGTTTCCGTTAACCAAGGTCACTGGAATTTCAAGCACATCATTTACCCATAAGTAGGAATTCAAGGTTTGGCCATTCAACAAAATGTTAAAATCATTTCGCGTAAAAAAACCAAGGGTATTTATTTTGATTTTTTGGGCAGCAACGCTAACCGTTGTTCCGCTGTTGGACGGGTTTACCAGTTGCAGTTGAGGTGTGGTGCAATTGTCATAAATGATTTCGGCTGTGGAATAAACACTTCCACATGGGTTTGTCGCTTCGATTTTCAGTGTGTTTTTCCCTGGGATAAGGTTGAGAATGGCCTGAAGTACATGGTTGGTTGCGTTGTAGGAAAAATTTGAAATACGCGTACCATTGAGCCAAACGGATATGTCGTTATAGCTGCTATTTTCGACAAGAGCACTCAAATTAAAAATGGATTGACGAGTGGTTTGCGTGGAATTGTTTGATGGGCTCGTAAGCTGAATGATTGGGGATTTACAATCGTTGTATGTGATTTCTATGGTTTCAGAAACTGAACCGCAATCATTTTGGCCGAAGAGTGTAAAGGTGTTTATCCCTGGCGTCAACGGTAAGGTCGCACTGATTTGATGATTGTTAGTGTTCAATTGGCATGGAATGACATTGCCTAAACGATCTTTTAGTTGAACTTGACTTTGTGAGCTCAGTTGAGTAGATCCAGCAATAAGCAGGTAAGTGGCTTGATTTGTAACGATTGTTTTCTCCTTGATACCTAGCGTAGGAACGATGCAATTTGTTGTAAAGTTATTGATGTTATTGTTGCTGTTTACCGTCTCCTCCACAGGTCTTTTTTCGTGTTTGTTGAATCGGAATTGAAGAAATGCTGAAGTATAATGGTACCAATCATTTCGCTGGCGATTGGTTAAGGAAGAAAAACCATCAAATTGATCAGAACCAGTAAAAGTGGTTTTGTGCTCCAATCCAATGGCGAATTTTGATCCTACATTGTACGCAAGTCCAATCCCTAGGCTTGGCATCCACTTGGCTGTCGATGTGTTTTCTAGTTTTGATTCATATACCCCGTCAAGTGTACTTGTGATCGCATTTGAAAGGTTCCCATTGGCAAGCAAGGTTGGGTAATCATAATAAGCCGTGTCGCTTCGTAAGTCGCCATAGCTTTGTTTCCATGTTACCCCAAAACCACCGAAAATGTATGGGTCCCAGCCTGTGCGCTCTGCAAAACGATTGGCATGCAATACCAATTCAATCGCCAAGCGATTTACTTCGGTATTGAAATTATTGACGACCATGTTTCCGGAATCTTGGTAATAATTGAGGATTGTCCCCTGATAATTGGTTAAATCGGTTGTGTCTAGATCTTGTCCGTACCAATTTCCATGTAAAAATCTCCCACGAATGTCAAAACTGATGCGGTTCCCATAATTCCAATTGTAGGATTTTCCCAAGGTTAATCCCCAACCAGCATTGGTTTGGTTTTTAACGTCTGTGGAGCTCCATGTTGCCCCAGCGTTTAATCCTAAAAACCATTTGGACGTATGGTCATAATCTAACCTTTGTGCTTTAGCCGATTGTAGAAATGAAAACAAGACAAGGGAAAGGAGTAGTATTTTTCGCATGGTGATGAGGTGTTAATTTCTTTATCAAGGCCTATAATAGTGCCAAAATTCGCAAAAAATTCGGTAGTTTGCATTCGGTTTGCGTTTAATTTACAGACAATTAATCATTAGCCCATTGAAAAACAGCAAGTTATGCGTATTGTGAGAACGGGTGTTATTGTTTTGTTAATGGTCATTAATGCGGCTGCTTTTAAGGCTCAAGTAGCTGTTCAATGCTTACCCGTGGACGATACGGTGTGTTTGGGCGCCAATTTTTCGTGCATGGCATTGGCAACCAATTGCAATGGAAACCTTAATTACGAGTGGTGGGTTAACGGCGACTCGATTGGGTTTGGTTCACTTTCAGTTTTGAACTTGACAGCGGTAGACAATCCGACAAACGTAATGGTTGTTGCGCACTGTGATGAAAATGGCATGCTCAGCTATGACACCGCCAACGTTTTGGTTCACGTAATCACCCCGATTTTATATGCAGGACCTGACCAAACCATCGATTCTGGGAATGTCGTAACCCTTCAAGCAACGGGGAACGTTATGCAAGTGCAATGGTTTCCAAGTTTTTTGATGGATCCATCTAACAATTTTACGGTGTATAGCATTCCTTCAACTACCACCACCTACATGGTACAAGGAAGTGTAGGTGGATGTGTCGCAACTGATTATGTAACTGTATTTCTGAAAAATGTACTGCGTGTACCAAATACATTTTCTCCGAATGCGGATGGAACAAATGAGACCTGGATCATTCCTGGAATTGAAAATTACCCGAAAAACAAGATGACGGTCATGAATCGATTTGGATCCATTCTTTATGAAAGCAGTCCATACAACGACATCAATGCATGGTCGGGAATTTGGTCGGATAAACCATTGCCTGAAGGCGCCTATTATTACATTTTGGACTTAGGCACGGGCACCGTGAAAAAAGGGATAATTTGCATTGTGAGATGAGAAAGTTGAGCTTACTTATTTTGGGTATTTGGTTCACCTTGTCGGTATACGCGCAGCAAGCGCCAAATTGGGCATGGCATTCGATGAACTGGGCCGGTATCAATCCTTCTCACCATGGGTTAAATCAATATGTAGAAGCAAGTTTGGGTTTTCGCCGGCAATGGGTTGGTTTTTCGGGAGCTCCAACGGTTCTCAACGCGACACTTTCCATTCCATTCAACGAACGTAAAAGTGATGCCGCAATGTTTGGCGTTGGGCTAAATACGAACATAGAAAAAAACGGTCCTTTTACTTTTTCTAGTGCATCTTTAGAAGGTGCGATAAACTTGAAAACGAATAAGGAAAATAGGTTAAGCGTGGGTATTGGCATGGGATTCACCCAGGTTGGGTACGATCCAAATTGGGTTGAGACCAATCAACCCGATGTAATCATTTCAAAATTTTCCACCAATGCATATCCGCTGCTAAAATTGGGAATGAGTTTTCGAACAAAAAAAGCACTTTACGGATTGTATGCAACCGATTTGACCCCCTCGAAATGGAAAGAAGTTGGGGTGAGTTCAGCCTTAAGAACCGAATGGGGAGCCTATTTTCGGTACCTTGTCCAATTGCGAGAGGATTGGTTTTTACTCCCTGCCATAAAGGTCTCCGAGGTATATAAGACCCCGCTAAATTATGAGGTTATGTTAAGGTTAAATTACAATTACCGGTTTCAGGTTTGGATGGGTACACTTAATTTGAACGCAGTTCAGTTGGGAATTGGTTGTAGGATAAAGGAGATTTTCTCGGTAAATTATATGTTTGAAAAAACGAGATCAGGTTCAAAAAGTGTGTTCTTAAATTCGCATTCTGTGGGCGTTAAATGCATCTTAAACAACCACGGAGCAATCCTAAAAAAACAACAGTTGCTGCTGGACTGATTTGGAAAATGTTAAATTTTAGCTTAACTTTGCAGAAACATTGAAAGTTTGATTTTGGTAGTCAGTGACAACCAACTTAAATTTTTAAAGAATCGCAAAAGTTTCTAACCTAAAGATACATTGCGGGGTGGAGTCCGCCACGGCGGAGCAGCTCAAGGGGTTCATAACCCGAAATTGAAATAAAGGGTGGAGTCCGCCACGGCGGAGCAGCTCAAGGGGTTCATAACCCGAAATTGAAATAAAGCAATGAAAGATACATTGCGGGGTGGAGCAGTTGGCAGCTCGTCGGGCTCATAACCCGAAGGTCATCGGTTCGAGTCCGGTCCCCGCTACAAAGAAAACCTGAGTCATTTGGCTCAGGTTTTTTTATGCCGTAAACTGAAACAAGCCGAAGGCTTGAATGAAGATTAAAGGCATAAAAAAAGAGTTGTTAAAAGAACTCGGTTTTCTTTGTTAAGCTTTCCCCCAAGGTCCATCCGAAACGAAGTGAAGGATATTCCTGTTTATGTTCAAAAGCGCTTGGTTTTCCTTGTTAAGCCCCTTCATTTACTTCCATCCTACATGAAATGAAGGATAATCGTGTCCCAGATACCAAAAAGCCTGTAAGCTCGCTTTGAATTTTTATTTTAATTTTTCAGTCTTTGCCTTATAATTCTCTTGAATCATTTTGATAAAGGTATTTTTATCGCTTTTCATTATTGCTATTTCAGGACTATCTCTCATAATTGAATTGAGCTCCCTCACATTTTCATCACTCCAAATAGAAAGTTCAACAATAATAGGAGTTAAAGCCAAGCCCTTTGCTGTTAATAGATACAGATTTGTTTTTTTATTCTCAGGAAGTTGCGTTTTGATTATGATCCCCAATTCTTCTAGACATTTTAGTTTGGAAGAAAGAATATTTGTAGCAATGGCTTCAGGACTTTCCGTGAAGTCTTTAAACGTCATCTTATCTTCAATTAGCATTTGCTTAATGATTACTAACACCCATTTATCCCCTAAAATATCAAGGGCTGAAGTGATTGGGCACTCGCATCGGAACCTATAATCCATGTTATGTAAATGTTATTTTTACTTGCAAATCGCAATTTATTTTTAATATTACTTGCAAATCAAAAGTAATTAACTATTTTTACTTGCGAAACAAAAGTAATAATTTAATTTTTAAAAATGGAAAATCACGAAAACAACAATGCCACAAAACCAGCATTTATTATGGTTCAAATGAAAGCAAAAAGCCTTGAAGAACTCAATCAACGTTATGCACAGTTTGCAATTCCTCTTTTGCATAAGCACGGTGGACAAATGATTGCAGGCACTCCTGCACCGAACATAAAAGAAGGTGATTGGAATGGAAACTGGGCAGCAATTCTTCAATTCCCAAGTATGGAGGCAGCAGAAGGATGGTATAACTCTAAAGAGTATCAACCATACAAAAATCTTCGCATCAATGAATTACAATCAGAGGAAGGTAGAGTTGTAATTATACCAGGAATGTAATTTAAACAATAATCCAAACTCAATTAAAACAGGGGTTTGGGTGGATATTTGAAAATCAATAAATATTTAAAAAAATGAAAAAAGTACTGGTAACAGGAATTACAGGTTTTGTCGGACAACATTGTGCTGCAGAGTTATTAAAAAAAGGCTATGCCGTTCGTGGTTCAGTGAGAAGCCTATCGAATACCGATGAAGTTCTGAATGGTATAAAAAAAGTGGTTGATCCGAAGGGGAATTTAGAATTTTGCGAACTTGACCTAATGAGCGATGCTGGTTGGGACAAAGCGATGGAAAGTTGCGATTTCGTTTTACACGTTGCTTCACCTTTTGTTGTAAAAGAACCCAAAAATGAAAGTGAATTAATAAAACCCGCTGTTGACGGTACATTAAGAGCTTTGAAGGCTGCAAAAAAAGCAGGGGTTAAAAAGTTAGTTCTAACATCTTCAACCGCTGCAATGCAAGGAGGTAAGACAGGGCTCATAAAAATAGATCCGAAAAGTTGGACAAATGTTGACGCCAAAAATGTAACTGCCTATTTCAAAAGTAAAACGCTTGCGGAAAAAAGTGCATGGGAATTTATAAAAAATCAAACGGATGATTCCAAATTAGAATTAGTAGTTGTCAACCCTGGTCCAATCTATGGTCCAACATTAACGGGAAATCTTTCTAATGAAGCAATGGATTTTTTCAAAAAGTTAATAACTGGAAAAGTACCTATGTTGCCTCGTGCCTTTTCAGCGATGTCAGATGTGAGAGATGTTGCAGCCATTCATGTTGCGGCATTAGAAAATGAAAAAGCCAACGGCAATAGATTCATTGTAACAACAGAAAAAGCACATGCAATTCAAGAAATAGCCCAAATTTTGAAAGCAAATGGATATGATAAAGTAAGCACCAAACTAGCACCAACTTTTTTATTAAAGTTCATGGCGAAATTCAATGATGAAGCTAAAGGTATGTTGCCTTTTATTGGGAATACTGTACAAGCTGATGTAAGCAATACAAAGAACACTTTTAACTGGAAACCAATATCCTTTGAAAAAACGGTTCTTGATGCCGCTAAGTCTGTTGAGGAAGCGATGAAGAAGTAAAAACCTTCCAAAAAGGTTGTTCGAAAAGCAAAAGAAATCATTATGAAATATTTCGTTGAAATTTTAGTAGTAATCTCAAGTTTAATATTACTCGTGTTTGGTTTAAAGGCAATGTTCATGCCTAGGACGATGTTAGATTTTTTCGATATGGATCCTCGTGGAGTTTTCGGAATGAATAATATTCGAGGCAACTTGGGGGGAATGTTAATTGCTTGTTCTTTAATAATGATGATAGGTTTATTCACACAAAATAATACTTGGTTTTTTGCATCAATATTATTAATCGGTGTCTTATTAGTGGGCAGAATCATAAGTTTTATTGTTGACGGTTGGGCACCTGCTGCTTTATCTGCTCTTATCATTGAAGTATTAATAATCGTTGTATTGATAATGCGAACAAAAGTTAATTTAGAATAAGACATTACCAAAAATGCTAGATTTGAATTCTCCATCTTTCTTTGTGTTGATCCAGGAATATTAATAAGTAAGCGGGACAAATGAAAAAACGCTGATCCAACCATACAAATCAAAACTGGTAGAAGTGGTCATGGGTTTGTGCATTTAGTGAGGTGATTTGTGCACCTCAAAAAATCAGTCTTTTACTTGGCCTTTTCTTATCTGACAAAATACTCCTTTAATGTCCTCCTTCACGCGGAATGCGCAAAGCGATTATCCCTGCAGAAAGAACAGTTAATCCCCCATTGAAGGCAATGGCTGTATTTAATTTAAACCGATCCGATAGATTCCCGGTGAGGAGTACGTAACAACCCGGATAACCGCTGATTATTATTCTATGAATTGACGGATTGATTACATTTGATGATAAATCCGAGCCATGGTAAAACTTCTATTTTCTTTTTTCCTATTCATTTTCATATCGGTTCATGGTCAAACCACAAAGCCTGCACTTGCCTTTTGGGATGGCGCATTGGTTATGGGGTATGTTGATCAGGGAGGCTTTTTAAATTTTACCGGACCCAATGTTAGTCTAAGCAAAGGACATTCTAAGTGGATAATAGGTATGCTACCATCCTTGCGTTTTAAGGAAGACCCTAGCACACCTCATAATGCACCCATTTTCCCCAGCTTGGGTGCTGGACTAACTTACTCATACAAGCTGCTTGTGGTGCAAGTCCCAATGTATTACAATCCTAAAACACTAACAGCGAATGGTCGTTGGACACTGGGTGTTGGTCTTGGCCTGCGATTTTCTTATTTAAACAAAAAGAAATCGTGAGTTGTGCGTCATTTTAAACCCGAAAACTTAAAATTATATAAATTAAATTTAAAATAAAATGAAAAAAAGATTTTTTACACTTGCATTTGTTGTTATTTCAACACTTTGTTTTGCCCAAAATGGATACAAAAAAGTGAGTAAATATGACGAATACAACAAAGATTGGGCTCTGGTGAAAACTATTTCTGGTACTTATGGCTTCATTAACCGAAAAGGCGAAACGGTAGTGCAACCGATTTATGACAAAGTTGAAAAGTTTTCTGAAAACTCTGAAAAATATGCTTTAGTAAAAAGTGTAGCGGGTTCATTTGGCTACATTGACCGAAAAGGAAAAGAGGTAATTCCAACTATTTATTGGACTAAACACGAAGCGACTGAACAACTTAAAACCTTAAAAGAATAAAAACGAACGCAAACAGCAGTTTGCAAAAATGGCGGGTTTAGGGCTTAATTTAAAGTTGGTTTTGTACTTGCAAAGTCAGTGAAAAACGGAAAGTTTAGGCTTCCTTAATCCGCCACTACGCCAAGCCGCAAAACGTTACCATTACCCTGAAACCTATTGAGTCTTTACGTTTGCGACTGGTTTACTCTTCTTCCAAAAACTGAATTTGTTCTTCCCGTTCTACAGTGATACCGGGGACTCCGTTTTTGTCCAGTTCAACCCGTCCCTTAACCGTTATGTATTTTCCGAAGAGATCAACCTCTGGTTTATAACTAAAATTTTTACGTCCATCCTTCCAAATCATCACAGAAAAGATTTGCTTAGGAAAAGACTGGTCTAAGTTTAGAAAAGTAGCTTCAGATTTTGCAGAAAATTTTGCACTCACGACCTTTCCTACAATCGTACACGTTGATCCTACCTTAGAAAGGGCCTGTTCGGTATTGAAGAATCCTTTCGGTAGTTCAAGGGCGTTCAAAGGTTCTACATCGTTTGAATTCGTTTGTGTCTTCCAATCATTGAAATCGGCTCGTGATTCAATTTTACGTTCCATGCTGTCCGATAAATTTGGAAAAAAATCTAAACCTGTCAATTTTTCTATGCTGTCGATACTCACCACATATGCGCTGGGACGATTTTCACATTTTCGGTTGGGCATTAAAAAGGCCATTCCACGCGGGGTTTCCATGGATATATCAGCAACCACCTTGTAGTGCCAGTCTGGGATTTTAACTTGATGAACCGAGTTTTCAACCGTTTTTAACGAACCTGTAATGATCGGAGCGGTAAGTACATACAACGTTTTTTTCTCAGCGTCCACGATTTTACGAACCAATCCTTCAATTTCTGCCCATGACTCACGATTGAATTGTGGCCTTTGGGGGGTCATGTTGCTGTAAAAATAAGTCTCACTCAAACCAATGGGTGACCACTTAAAATCTGCAGAGGGAACCAAATGTCCACGGTCAAAACCAAAGCCTTTAAAAATTTCTGTACCGTCTTTCCGTGGTTCTCGCGTAAAATAATCGCGTTCGTCAGAAGAACCGCAGGATACGGCAGTATCGGGACGAAAATCATTGGTTCTCGACACATTTCCGAAGGTAATGTCGGGGGTAACGACGTGGAATGTCCAAGCGGGCATCTTGTTTTCGCAATCGAAACCAATGGCGTAGCCAGAATGTTTAACAATTTCAAGGCTTTTTTTTGCGACGGGAAAACCAGGAACCTGTAACAAATCCATACACTGGGCTAATTTAAGCAGTTCAATATCCGCCGAAATTGCACCCATTTTCACTTTCAGATTTTTTAACTCCGCTTCTTTTTGCTCGAGCTGGGTTTGCGCAATCATCGACGTAGTAAACCCCATAAAAATCAATAACCACTTCATAGGGTAAAAGTACGAATTAACCCCATGGTAGGGCATAAGAAAGATGCAATTGAAGAAAAAATCTCTTTTGTATACGTTAGCATTTTTTTACATTTTTCTACGAATGCGAGGGCGATTTCGGCAGAAGATTGGCAAAAAGTGTTTCATCATAAAGATCGTAATGTGATAATAGCTTTGAGCCGTGTAATGAAAGTCAAGAATAAAGCTACATTCAATTCTTACTTAAGCAATAATCTATTGATCTCGTCGATCAACCGTTCCTTATTATTGGGTCCAACGCCCAAGGAAACGTATTGAATGATTCCATCTTGATTGATAATGATGCTCGTAGGGTAGCCACTTACATTGAATAATTTTGCAGTTTGTTGACTTTCTGGAACGATTTTGTAATCGAAGGGGGCACAAAAAAAGAAGAAGAATAAACAGACAAGCCGATTTCATAGCGAAGGATAAATATACAACAATCGAATGGGTATACTTTGGATGGAAGGAAACGTTCAACTGAGGGCGCTTGCTTTTTATGTAGGGAAATTGCTGAATTGTTGTAGCCCTGAACAAGCAGATTAAGTAGGTTCCTTGAATCAAATTAAACATTACATTTTCTTAACAATGTATAGTCAAGGTAACTTAAAATGAATCACCAACTTTGCAGCGAAAATTATGCTGTCTCTCTTTATTTCTACCTGTATTTCGCTATTTTCACTGATCAATCCGCTCAGTGCAATGCCTGTTTTTATTTCGCTAACCTCAGGTTATCCGAAGGACCACCTCATGCGGACCGTTCGCCGAACTTCTATTTATGTGGTTTTGGTTTGTTTGGTTTCGTTTTTATTTGGGGAGTTCGTACTGAATTTCTTTGGCGTATCCATTCATGCGCTTAAAATTGCAGGTGGTATCATCATTTCTAGGTCAGGATTTTTACTTTTAAATGCGCAACACAAAAAAGATGTAGAGGGGGCGGTTGAGGAAGAGTCTCGTTTAAAGGAAGACATTTCTTTCAGCCCTCTGGCGATGCCTTTGTTGGCCGGTCCGGGATCCATTTCTCTTTTGATTAATTTATCGCTTCAAACGGAACATTGGGTAGATAAATCCGCTGTCATTGGTGCGATATTGGCCGTGTGTGCCGGAATTTATGGAACCTTGCTTTCAGCACCGTTTCTTTTGAAATACATTGGACAAGGTGGGCTTAGAACCCTTTCTAAAATAATGGGGCTTATCGTATTATCGATTGGCATTCAAATGATTGTCGCAAGCGGTAGAAACTTGTTTTTGGCTGGGATTTAGAGTTCTTCAAAATCGTCAAATTCTTCAGGGTCTATTTTCTTCGTTGGTCTTTTCACAATCCAAAAAAGTGCAGAAACAAACCTCAGGATGGTTCCAATTACGAAGAAGAGTCCCGAAATTCGAAAAACCCATCCCAACAAAGGCACAGATAGTAAGTAATGTGTTTTGGCATAAAACCATTCAGTGGTTGCGCTGTCTAACATTTTGGGGTAAAAAAGCCAAATCAGGGTGACCAATAATGAAGAAAATGCAATGGACCATTCCAGTTTTACATTGGTTTTTACACGCGCTTGCATGTTCGAATTGATCTTCACCTTAAACCAAGAATTTTCATTTTTTATGCTTCGAATCATATACAGAAAATAGGCTAACAAGGAGACGGTCAGAGAGGTATTGAATGCCAAAAACCCTTCTTGCATAAGGTTGAATTTCAACACAAGCGTCCCCAAAAAGAGCGATTTCAGCAGTTTTAGGATGTATTTTGAGGGCACCCTAATTTTTAACGGAAGTACCAGTTTAATGAGCAACTCAATCCAAAACCATAGAAAGGCAAATCCTGCGAACACTACGCCAAGATGAAAGAGCAAGGAAAGTACTTTCATTACCTAGGAAGAATTTGAAATTCCATGTAGGACTTAGGGGCTGGAGCCGCTGTTTGTGGGTTGAAGTCTAGGCTTAGCACCCTTCCTTCTGTCCTTCGGTTAAGTTGATTCAGATATTCAAATAAGGCGGTATTTTCCTTTTTACCATTGATAAATTCTTCTGTGAGTTTCACATACGATTGGGTGCTTGGATCGTACCAGTTCGCTGGTTCTGATTCCCCTTTCCCGATGGGAACAATCCTTCTTGGGTCAATGTGAAGGTCATTTACCAAATAAATATAACATGATTTCGCACGGTTCTCTGAAAGGATTTGGTTGAGTTCAAGGTCACCACGGGCATCGGTGTGGGAAATCAATTCAATGGTTAATTTGGGGTAGTCTTGTAAAAGTTTGGCAACGGAAGCGAGTGAATCGTAGCTATTAACGGTAGAGTCATTGACAAACGACCACTTGTTAAAGGCATATTGAATGTTTGGAAAACGGATCAGGTTTTGTTCTTTTGCGGGCGGTTCATTGAGTGTGAAAGTCAACTGGATTTTCTGCCCAATGGAATCTAGAATGGTTAGTTTGTATTCTCCTTTTCGGGCATTGGAAAGGTCTTGCGTAGTGAGGCCATTCGACCAGGTGTATTTGTAGGGTGGAATACCCGAAGTAATGGTGATGTCCACTTCGCCATCATTTCCTTGAAATTCGCTAACGTCTTTTTGGCTGCTTGTGTAGGTTAACTTGGGTGGGGCAATCGCCCAAGCGTTCCAGATGTCCAAGTCCTTTCCTTCGCGGTTGCTTGACCACATCGCTTTGTTGTTTTTCAGTGAAAAATATGCATCGAAGTATGGGGTGTTTATCGTTTTCCCGAGGTTCATTGGTTTGGTCCAATTGTTCCATTTCCCTTTACGTACACTGTAATAGATGTCGGCGTCCCCCAATCCCTTGAAGCCATTGCTTGAAAAAAACAGGGTGTCATTTCCGGCGGTAAGGAACGGAGAGATTTCGAAACCAGGACTGTTGATTGCTGCGCCTAAATGTTCGGGAATCGACCAGCCCTCTGATGATTTTAAGGCATAGTAAAGGTCTTCTTCACCCTCGCTATCTGAGCCTTCATACGAAAATATCAAAACGGTTTGGTCCTCCGAAAGGAAGTAACTTACGTATTTCCCATCAATGTCCAAATCGGGAATAGGCATTCGACTTGACATACCCCAAAGGGTATCCTTGGGTTTTTTGGTGGAAACTGAAATCCCTTTTTTCGTATCCTTTTCATTTCCATACGCCGTCAACAAATACAGGATTTGTTCTGAGCTGTCTTTTGGGTTGATTTTTTCGCAAATAACCCCATTGTTCAGTTTGTTATTGAACTGGGCCATTGGTTTTGGTTTATTCCATTGGTCTTTTTCCTTTTTGGAAGTCCAGATGTCTTGGTCATAAATACCCCCCACATTGTTTGGGTCGAAAGTTCGCACGAAATACAACAAGGAATCATTAGGACTCAAGACAGGATTGCTTTCATCGGCGGAAGAATTGATCATCGACCCCATTCTTTGTGGCAGGGTGAAATCATAAATTTGACCTTGAACGATGCCTGCGCAAGCGACCATAAAAACCAATGCCAGTAGCTTAGAAACCATAACTCAAATATATTTCATGACCACCATTGCTGAATTTATTGATTCGATTCGTTGAAAAATCAATGGCGTAACCAATTTTTAAGTTGTCAGAGACCTCCATCCCCGCCATGATTCCTGCGGATGCATTGTATTGATAATTAATGCCAAACCAAAAAATATAATTGATGGTTGCAACCGTACTTAATTCAATGGAAATGGGGGCGGGTGACATTTTTTTGACAATAAGAACAGGTTGAATGTCTAAACCACTTGAGATGGCAAAGGTCCTGCCCAACATCGCGTTGAAATGCATTCTTTGGTCGAAAAAGGAGGTTTGTTTTACAAAACCATTGGGAACCCCACCATGTTGTACCGACACGGATAAAAAGCTTTTCTTGCTGGAAAGTGTAAGCCCTGCTGCAGAGGTCATTTCCATTGAGCGTTGGTTATTGGCGGTAAATTCATCGTAGGTCATGTCTCCTCCGGCGTAAGGCATTTGTACATCTTGAACATTTAAAACCTTGCCCAAGCTTGGGTTAAACGAATTGTTTCTAAGTCCCAAACGCAATCCAATGGTCGCCTTCCAGTTTGTTTGAATCGGGATGCTCAGCGCATAACTCCCATTTACTTCAAGGTATTTAAAAGCACCGTAGTTGTCTGAGATCACTTGTCCACCAACGATGTGTTTGAGTACCAAACTTTTCCTTTTTTGCACAGGGGTGAAATCCTTCTGAATTCTGCTTCCTGGGTTAAAAATGGTTTTTGGTTTCTTCTTTACTTGGTATTGGCCATAGACGGCGATGGTTTTGGGTTCATACCCAAATCCCAACATTTGCCATTTTCCAATCAACGAGACATAATTTTGTTTCTGTAATCCCATCGCCGATGGATTGTACAATGAAGGACTTTGCGCAATTTGTCTGAACTGCGGCAATTGCTGTCCCCATAATGCTTGCGACAAAACACAGAGGGTAAATACACAAATAATTTGCTTCATGGTTTCCTTAGGATTGAGATTACACCATTCACAGGTTCAATGCTTCCATCTTCTGCTTTTTCTAGGATGAAATAATAACTACCGACAGGTAAATCTTTTCCGTTTAGCTTACCGTCCCAAGGGCTTTCATTGTAATGTCCAGTTTTCGAAGTAAATAAGATGTCTCCCCAACGATTATAAATTTTAACTTGGTTTAAGGGAAATTTTGCATCCAGTCCTACAATTTGCCAAACATCATTGTCTCCATCATTGTCAGGGGTAAAGGCCGTTGGAATGATGAAGTTACACGCTTCGATTTCTACGTAAAATGAAAGGGGAGCCCCAATACATCCATTCACGGTTTGGGCGACATAATACGTGGCGGCGGAGTCATTTGAAGCATAAAATTGATTCCCACTCTCAAGCCATTGGGTTAAACCGGCATCAGCATACCAGTTGATGGTTCCCATCGGATTTGGGTTGGCAATTGAAATTACACCAACGGGTTCATTGGCACAGAAGACCGTTTCTCCCATCAAAATAGGCAGGGAAGGGATCGCCAAGCTGTCCAAAGTCAAACTGCCCGTAATGTCATTGAAACAATACACATCTTCCAAGGAATCTAAGAAGTAAACGCCTTGTGAATTTCCAAGGTATAAGGGCGAAGTATTTCCTGTTATATTCGTTTCGATTCCGTTGATCGTGTAGTTTAATGAATAAGGCGCCGTTCCCGATACGAATAGAAGTACCGAATCAAAACTTTGCAAACCACAATCGTACAGTCCACCGGTTAGGCTTGAAAAACTTGGCAAAGGACGGATGGTCAATACAAAAGTGTCTTTTGCAACCACACTGCAAAGATTGGTTGAATAAATCACTTGGTAAATTCCAGGATTTGATCCATTTCCATTCACCATTCCATTCAGTGGGTTTAAGTTGACTCCACCTGGAATGGCATTAAACGTTCCGTTGGTTGGAATCCCCGCTGCCAACGAAGGCATTATGCTCCCACCATTTGGACAAAGGTTATTGGGATAAGTGAGCCCGAGGTTTGGATTTCCCGTGAGTACGACCACATGGGCAACATTCGAACACGACCTTAGCGTACTAAAAGAAATGTCATCAATTGCAAAATTATTTCCATTGGCACTTTGATTAAGGTCGGTAAGCGTTAAGGTACACAGGGTGTCTTGACCTGCATTCCATGAATACGTGAACATTTGCCAACTGCATGTGGTAGAGGTGAGGGTATCTATGCCAAGCGTAACGCCGTTTATGTCGCTGTGAAGAATTGCGGGGCTGTTTGCAGATAAGGATTGGGCAAAATAACGAAAGGTGTAGGTGGTATTGGGTTGAACCGCAAGGGTTTGTTTCCAAACAGGTAAGTTACCAAAGGTAGAACCATCCACTACGAGCATGTAACCCGTTCCATTTCCCAAGGTGTGGTCAACACAACTGGAAAAACTTGGCTCCCAAAAATTCGCGTTGGTGGTAATGCCAAAAGCCCCTTGCATGGCCGTTGGATTGTTGGGCGTTAAGAAATTCAACTCACTGTAAAACCCGGATTGGTTTGCTTCAAAATTACCGTTGGTGAGTAAATTAAAATTTAAGTCATTGGTAGAAACCAAATATTCCGTGCTTTGGTTCGGGCTTACATTCACCGTATCGTTGATCGGGTTGAGCAACAAAGGGTCCGAGGGCGTTGCCATCCAAATGTAATTGGTGTTGGTCCCTCCAGAGACGGTAAGTTGTACATTGTTGTTGGGACAAATTACGGTGTCCAAGGGATCCACCGTTAAAAAATCATTTGGATAGATTACTTCATTTGTTAAGTTAACGGTTTGATTGTTTGCATCGGTAACCTGAAGGGCGTAGTTTCCGGACGGTAACTGGGTAAAGACACCATCGTTGTTGGTCAGTGCGTAGCCCATTCCTGTGAGTTGATAGGTGTAGGGCGGTGTCCCACCCATCGCATACCCGATGAAAACCCCACTTAGGGAATCACTGCAATTGGGACGTGTGTGTGATGCGGTTGCAGTTAAAGGGCCTCCAATGGGCATGAGCTTTATGTCATCTACGGCAAAATCATTTCCAAGGCTAGCGCTGTTTGCATCGTACATGGAGATGTTGACACAGGTATTTGTGGCGTCCAACGCATATGCATACGATTGCCAACCGTTATTGGGAAGCGGTGCTAAGGAGGATGCGTTTAAAAATTGAATGTTTGTTGCGTTGGTGAAATTTGCTTGCACATCCGCTTGCGTGATGGGGTTACTCACCTGTGACGAGACCGAATGCAACCAATACGTAAAAAGGTATGTTTGTCCAACGCTGAGGTTGCAAATGCCTCCGCCAGCGTTTCCTGCCACCCAAAAAGGAAGGTTGCCGTTTTGGTTGCTTCCGTCGACGACAAGCATTTTTCCATTCCCACTTGTGTGGTCAGAAATGGATAAGAACAAGCCGTTGTTAAAATTTTGCGGATCATTGGTGACGGTCATTTCTCCGGGTGCAGACATTCCTGACAAGGGTGGAGATTGAAAGACATACCCAAGCCCATTCACAAATCCATTTCCGGTTCCGCCAAACTCAAAATTTCCATTGGACACAAAATTTTGCCCGAAGAAAATTGGGAAAACGAAGAAATTCAATGAAAGGAAATACAGGAATTTCATGGCCTTAAAGTTAATTTTTATTGGCTTAGAAATGAGCGGAAAAGAAAATTGTTGTTTATTTTTTTACCAACGCTTTAGTCCATGCAGGAACAAGGAGGGTCAATTAGGATTTTACAATGCTTGAAATCGTCCTTGATTTTACGGTGAAACACATGTCCATACATCACGCCACGCAAGTCAAGGGATTTTAATGCCGGTAAAGTTTTTAACTGGTTGGAAATCGAAACGATGGCATTGTCGTAAAAATCTATGGTTTCAAGTTTCTGGCAATAGGTGATTTCATCGGGAATCATTTCAATTTGGTTCGATGCGAAGCTTAGGTTGGTTAAGGAAGTGAGTGTAAATACGACATAAGGAATGGCTTTCAGTTTATTATGTGCCAAGTTCAAGGACCTTAAGTTTTGAAAAACCGAAAGTGAATCTCCAAGCATTTCAATTTTATTCTTGGACAAATTCAAATCTGTAAGGTTCTTACAACGGTAGATTTCCGTAGGAAGGGAGGTTAGGTGATTTTTGCTTAAATCAATTTTGAAAACGCTGTCTTTGTTCGCGGTTGCCAACGAACTTAAGGTGTAAACTTTGTCTTTCTGTGCAATGCAAACAACGCTAAACCAAAGAAAACAAATCGCGAATGTTTTTTTCATCTATGGCCAATTGATTTTTTAATGCGGGCAGGTCTGCAAATTTAACTTCTTCTCTCACTTTACGAAGGAAATGGACCTTTAATGTCTTGCCGTAAATATCGGAATTGAAGTCGAATAAATGAACTTCAAGCGCACGTTTCAACGTTTTCTCTACCGTCGGTCGGAAGCCGATGTTCATCATTCCTTTATGAATTACTCCCAGATGTTCTACTTCAACCGCATAAACGCCATTTGCAGGGATCAATTTGTCGGGATTTTGGATTGCGAGGTTCGCCGTTGGATAGCCCAAGGTCCTACCCAATTGGTTTCCCAACACCACCTCTCCTTGTAAAAAATAAGCGTAACCCAATAACTCTTTCGCAAGTCCGACCTCGCCCATTGCCAGGGCTTTTCGGATTTTGGATGAACTCACCACCACTTCGTCTATTTCTTCAGCACTTATTTCTGATACGATCCTGTTCATAGGAAGTAAAACCTCCTTCAATAACTGCATGTTTCCTTCCCGTTTATTGCCAAATTGATGGTCATGGCCAATCACAATTTCACCAATGTTTAGTTGGTCAATTAGGTATTCCTGTATGAAATCAATGGCGCTTTTAGAGGCAAACGCTTGGTTAAAAGGAATGACGAGCATGTAATCCAATCCCAATTTTTTCAGCAATTCGGCTTTTTCCTCCAAGGTGTTCAAGAGGGGTACAGAATCACCCATTAATACTTTACGTGGATGGTTATCGAAGGTGATCAGGATGCTTTTACGATGGGATTCTCTTGCTTTATCAATGATTCTACGAATGATTTTTTGGTGACCCAAATGCACACCATCGTAGGTCCCAATGGTAACAATGGGATGTACTAAGTTTTTCAGTACTGAAATATCGTGAACAACCTCCATAACTTGCCTGCAAAAGTAAGGAATCCATGGGAATGCCATTTGGATTTAATGATTTCAATTATCTTCGGCAAAAATTACCATCATGCGATTAAAAGTTATTACCCTCTTGTTTTTAATGCTAACGTCATGGCTACGGGCAGATGAGGGAATGTTAATTCCTATGCTGATCAAGGCTTTTGAGTCGGATATGCAAGCAAAAGGCATGAAGCTCACGGCAGAACAAATTTACAGTGTAAACCAAGCAAGTATCAAAGATGCCATCTTTCAGTTTGGAGGGGGCTGTACCGCAGAATTGGTTTCAGGTCAAGGACTGCTTTTAACCAATCACCACTGTGGGTATTCGCAAATACAATCGCATTCAAGCTTAACGAATGATTATTTGAAAAATGGATTTTGGGCCAAAACCAAAACAGACGAATTGTTAAATCCCGGTTTGACGGCAACGCGGATTGTACGCATTGAAGACTTAACAGACGCGGTACTAAAAAACGCGAAGGACAAATCGGATGTGGCGACCATTGCATTGAACATATCAAACCTTGTGAAAAAGGCCGTAGAAGGCACGCATTACGAGGCAGAAATTAAGGCATTTGACTACGGGAACGCTTATTATTTAATGGTGAAGGAAGTGTTTAAGGACATCCGTTTTGTGGGTACACCACCCAACGCAATTGGCAAATTTGGTGGGGATACCGACAACTGGGTATGGCCAAGACATACGGGAGATTTTTCTGTTTTCAGGGTATATGCCGGTAAGGACAACAAGCCAGCTGCTTATGCGCCAGAAAACATACCATACGTTCCTTTACATTTTTTACCCATTTCTTTCCAAAACAGGGAAGAAGGAGATTTTACAATGGTCTATGGTTTTCCGGGTGTAACCGAACAGCATGTGGTTTCTGAATACTTGAAATTTATCATCGAAAAAGAACGGCCTGCAAGGATTGACATGCGTGACCACAGTTTGGAAATCATTGACAACGGGATGAAATCATCAGACCTCATTCGCATTCAATATGCGGCAAAACAAGCTTCCATCGCAAACGCTTGGAAAAAATGGATGGGTCAAGTGGAAGGGCTCAAAAATCGGGGGGCATTGGACGAAAAGCGTGCCCAAGAAAAGGAATATACAATCCGGGCGGCGGGAAAGGATGATTGGAAAAAATATGCAGAGGCCCTGGTAAACCTGAATGCCCTTGTGGGTAAAAATTCCCAAACAGAATTTGAATATGCCATGGGAATTGAATATTTCATGGTGGGACCTGAGTATTTTAAATTGCTAAAAGCTACCAATGAATTGGCGACAAATTATGCAGGGTTTGACGAGAAAAAACGAAAGGAAGAAGTTGAAAAAGTAAAAAACAGAGCCAAAGGATTTTTTAAAAATTACAATGCCAATGTCGATAAAAACATTTTCAGGAGCCTTACAGAAAAATACATGACCTACACGGATACCACCCTGGAACTATCGTCCGCACAATGGGATCAATTAACTGAACAAATTTATACAAAGTCAATTTTTACAGATTCAGTAAGGTTTTATTCGTTCCTGAAAAAGCTCTCTTCAAAATCTGCCAAAACCCTACAAAAAGACAAGGGATATCTTCACTATTTCAAATTGTATCCTGCCTTTGAAACGAATACCATTCCTGCGTATAAATCTTATCAAACCGAATTAAACCGACTGATGCAAATCTATGTTGAAGGAAAATACGTCATGTTCCCAGATAAAGCCCACTGGCCCGATGCGAATTCAACCCTTAGGATAACGTATGGAAAACTCGAGGGATCTCAGCCGGTTGATGGGATGAAGTACAAGGAACACACGACCTTGGAGGGCATTATGGCAAAAAACAGAACGGGAAATTCAGATTTTGAAATCACACCGAGACTTCGAACGCTTGCTGAATCAAAAAACTATGGGCCTTATGCTCAAGAGGGGGAATTGTGGGTATGTTTTACAGGATCAAACCACACAACTGGAGGAAATTCAGGTTCGCCCGTATTGGATGAAAATGGACATCTGATGGGGTTAAACTTCGACAGATCTTGGGAAAGTACGATGAGCGATTTCATGTTTGATCCGGCGCGATGCAGAAACATTGTCGTCGACATTCGCTATGTTTTGTGGGTGATGGACATCTATGCCGGTGCGAAGCATTTGGTGGATGAAATGACACTAATCAAAGATTAAATTATATTTGCGGTAGATAAAACCTACTTTTTAACCTTTTTCAATGAAAAATATCCTTTTCATCGTTCTTTTAAGTTTTTCTTTTCAATTTCTAGCGAACAAATCCTTGTTGGTGTTAAATCCAGTCACCAAAAGAATAGAAGGAAATTTGGTAGACTATAAAACCAAAAATCCTGCGGAGAAGGTAAAGCTTATCTTGATATCGGAAGATAAAAAAGTGTTTAAAGCGGAAACAAACGGCGATGGTAAATTTGTATTTAAAAATGTCCCAATTGGAACGTCAACCCTGATGATCAAGGACAAAGATTATCGCAACGATACCCTTAAGGTTTTTCAAACCAACCCAGGAGAACACCTTATTCATTATTCATTTAGTACCAAAGAACCTTTTACGGCCAATTTAAAAGTCACATGGATGTTCAATTGGGGGGATCGAACCGTGTATAAAAATGGAAAGAAAATCATCCAAGAACATTACTACTCACACCTCACGGCGAAAATTGTTTTGATCATCTATGGTGTTTGTTTGGTCTTGATTTTCTTCTACAGCGTCATCCAACTTAATTTGGCCATTGCCTACCGAAAGTCTAAACGCAGAAAGAAGTTGCCGATGCCACACTTTGACATTGAAAACGCACCCAAGGTAACCATTCAGTTGCCCATGTACAATGAATTGTATGTTGCCGAAAGAATCATTGAATCCGCTTCAAAATTATCCTATCCTTTGGATAAATTACACATCCAAGTGTTGGATGATTCTACCGATGAAACCAAGGATATCATTGCGAAAAAAGTGGCGGAAATTGCAGCCAAAGGAATCAACATTAAGCACATTCACAGAACGGACCGCACAGGATACAAAGCGGGGGCGTTGGACGCTGCCATGGATCAAGTCGAAGGAGAATTTATTGCCATTTTTGATGCGGATTTTGTCCCGGATGAGAATTTCTTGCTTCGCACCATGCCTTATTTCGGCAATGAAAACATTGGCGTTGTACAAACACGTTGGGGACATCTCAATAAGAAATATTCTTTGTTGACGGAACTTCAAGCTTTTGGATTAAACGGCCATTTTGCCATCGAACAGGAGGGAAGGAATTCTTCTGGACATTTTATAAATTTCAATGGTACGGCAGGAATTTGGAGGAAAAAGTGCATCGAAGATGCTGGGGGTTGGGAACATGATACCATCACGGAAGACTTAGACCTAAGCTACAGGGCACAAATGAAAGGGTGGAAGTTTCAATATTTAGAAGAGGTAGAATCTCCAGCAGAATTACCCATCACCATGTCCGCGCTGAAAAGTCAACAACACAGATGGATGAAAGGAGGGGCGGAGTGCTTTATTAAAATGAGACGACGTTTACTGACTTCACCTGGGGTTAAGTTCTCTGACAGGGTGCATGGCTTTGCCCATTTATTCAACTCAACCGTTTTTGTCTTTATCCTTATTCTCTCCATCTTGAGCATGGTGATTTTGCACATCAAAGACTCCTTTTCAGACTTGAATTACTTTATCCAGTTTGGTGCGTTTTTCCTTTCGAGTTCAGTGTTTTTGGCGTTCTATTATTGGACCTCATACCGAGATAAAACAGGTAAATTCTTCTCGGATCTTTTTCACTTTATCGCAAGGTTCATTCAGTTTCTTACGGTTTCCATGGCACTTTCCCTTAGCAATGCGGTCGCTGTGATTGAGGGCTACCTCCGAATCAAAAGTTCTTTTGTGAGAACCCCTAAATTCAATGTGGCACAAAAAGACGAATTTACAGGGAATAAATACGACAAGAAAAGCCTCTCCATCATCAATTTGGCAGAAGGATTTTTTATGTTAGCCTTTGGATTTACAGCGGTTAATCGACTGATTCACGGTGATTTGGGTATGGTGCCTTTCCACCTGATGTTGGCCATCGGGTATGGTGTTGTTTTCTTTAGTACCCTGAATGAAGTGCGTACAAAAAGATAATCCCTGTTCGACATGAAGGTGAAAATCCTAACCATAGGAAAAACATCCTTTCCCGCATTGGTGGAAATGGAAAATGAATACCAGAAACGCCTCAAGCATTACATACCCTTGGAACGATTGGATCTTCCGGATGTAAAAAATGCACGTTCCCTGTCCCACGAACAAATCAAGGTAAAAGAAGGAGAATTGTTTCTTGCAAAAATTAATGACGATGATACCCTTGTTCTATTAGATGAGCATGGTAAATTGATGGATTCCGTAGGTTTTTCAAATTTTATTGGGTCACGCCAAGATTCAAGTACAAAGTCTTTGGTATTTTGCATTGGAGGTGCATTTGGATTTTCAGATGCGGTGAAATCACGCGCCAACGAACTTGTTTCCCTTTCCAAGATGACTTTCTCGCATCAGTTGGTGAGAACGATTTTCCTAGAACAGCTGTACCGCGCTTGCACAATACGAAAAGGAGAAAAGTACCACCACAGTTAAGGAATCACTATCTTTGATTTGTGAATCAATTCGATGGACTTTTTTCCCTGACTGACCTTTTTAGCGTCGTGCTTTGGCTGATCCTTCTGGGTTTTTTGGTCCGATTCATAAAAGCAAGCTTCCCGAGCGAGAAATTATCCAAGTATTTTTATCCAGGCTTGGCTTTTAAAATAGGAATGGCCTTGGTGTTTTCTGTGGTATACCTATTTATCCTAGATGGCGGTGATGTTGTAGCCTACTGGGAAAGTGCGGGCTGTTTAAACCGTTTGTTTTTGTCCAATCCTTCTGGATATTTGGATGAAGTATTTAATTCGAATAAACTCCTAGGAATTACTTACCATTTCAACCACGAAACAGGTTATCCACCCGGGTGGATCTGGAGAGAATTAGAAGCATGGAATGCGGCCAAATTGATTTCCTTAATTTCCATCCTATCGTTTAACAGCTTTTGGGCAGCTACGTTGATCATTGCTACGTTAGCTTTCTCAATTTCTTGGGTGCTTTCAGTTTGGCTTTCTGACCATGAATCGTTTTCCGAAAAGTCCATAGCTTTTGCGTTCCTTTTTTTTCCTTCGGTCGCATTTTGGTCCTCCGGTATTAACAAAGACACCATCATCTACATTTCCGCTTTGTTTACCATTTACCTGCTTTTTTCTATCTTAAAAGATTACTCGAAATGGCCCGTTAGACGAATTTTCTTCATCCTGATTTCCTTGTACATCCTCTATTATTTAAGGCATTTCATTGCCATCGCCATCGTTATCCCATTTGGACTCGCATTGGCTACACGTTATGGCAATTCCTTGCGTGGGAAAGGTTTTGTTCGGATAGTATTCATTTCTTTTGTTTATGTGGCCGCATTGATATCTTTATATTTTTTGTTCAATGCCTCCCAAACACAAGCCTTAATTGCGGAAGCACAAATTACCCAATCTGATTTCAGCAACAACCCACTTTATACCGGTGCACGATATGAATTGGCGCAGACAGATGCATCCTTGGTAAGTTTTATATCCATTTTTCCAAGCGCCTTGTTTGTTTCACTTTACAGGCCTTTCATCACGGAATCTTTAAGTGTCAACTTTATCATGAATGGCATTGAAAGTTTGTTGCTTATTTTTTATTCCCTAACCTACCTGTTTAACCGTAAACTGGTTGCCAATGTTAATAAACTTTTAACCAGTGAATTTGGGGTTTATGCACTTGTTTTTGTCATGATTGTTGGTTTTATGGCTGGGTATACATCCATTCTTTTCGGGGTTTTGGTGCGCATTCGATCGATTGTTTTACCTTTCTTTTTTCTCATTCTGTCGTATCGGACATCTAACAAAATTTTAAGCGAATAAACCATGTGTGGACTTTCAGGCATCATTGACCTTACAGGAACTTCTAACGAAGCGATTTTGTTAAAAATGGGAACCGCTTTATCCCATCGTGGCCCTGACTTTGGAAATCAATTTTCACAGCAGGTAGGTTCCGTTTACGTAGGAATGGCACATCGAAGGCTCTCCGTAATTGACACCTCAGAGAACAGTCATCAACCCATGCATTGGGAACACCTAACCCTTGTTTACAATGGAGAGATTTACAATTTCAACGAGATTAAAAATCTGCTCAAAGACAAAGGGCATCAATTTACCACTGGATCGGACACCGAGGTAATCCTTCATGCATTTGGCGAATGGGGACCCGATTTTATTCATAAGTGTAAAGGGATGTTTGTCATTTGCCTCTACGATCGAAACAAACAGGCGTTTTACATATTTAGGGATCGTGTGGGTGTTAAACCCCTGTATTATTACCTCCATAACGGGCTGTTTTTGTTTGCCTCTGAGCTGAAAAGTTTTCACCAACACCCGGGTTTTGTCAAAGAAATTTGTTTTCAAGGTCTTGCCCGTTTTATGCAATATGGCAATGTCCCAGCGCCTTTGTCCATCTTCAAAAACACCTTCAAATTGATGCCAGGTACTTTCATGAAAATAAAGGTGGAAACGTTGCGAATGGACCTTGAAACCTATTGGAAAGTAGATTCTTTTTACCAAGCACCAAAATTAAATTTGGGTTTCGAAGAAGCCAAAGAAAAAACAAAAACCCTTCTCGAAGCTTCTGTGCTCGCACGCATGGTTTCTGATGTCCCCGTTGGTTTGTTTTTGTCCAGTGGTTACGACAGCACCACTACCGCAGCCATCCTTCAGCAGCATCAAACTTCCCCTCTTAAAACCTATACAGTATCGGTTCCGAACATTGGACTAAACGAAGGGCCTAAAGCAAAGAAAATCGCATCCTTTTTGGGGTGTGATCACACCGAAATTTCTTGCGAAGTAACTGAAGCGATTGACATCATTGACCAATTGCCCACGCTGTTCGACGAACCTTTTGGTGACAGCAGTGCGATTCCAACTTTCTTGGTTGCCAAGTATGCGCAAAAGGAAATAAAGGTCGCCTTAAGCGCAGATGGGGGTGATGAAATTTTTGGGGGTTACAATCGGTATCAGTATTATTTTAAAATCCCTCAGGTTCTTAAAAACATTCCAAAACCACTCGGAAAGGCCATCGCGTTCGGCATAAAACAGTCTCTTCCCATCCTCAGTAAGGTTGCAATCAATGAATTGAGCATTCAACGGCTCTCTAAATTTTCAGGGTTGTTCTCCGATTTTTCAACCGATCATTACCTGGATTCCATGACCAAAGCCATCCAAGATGATGCATTGCATCTCTACCTGAAGTCCTTTGAAGTCCCGTTGGAAATGCAAAAACTAAGCGGTTTATCTTCTCCTTTAAGTGAATTGATGTGGAACGATTTCACCAACTACCTTCCCAACGACATTCTTCATAAAGTTGACCGCGCTACGATGGCCGTCGGTTTGGAAGGCAGAGAGCCCTTTTTAGATCATGAACTGATTGCTTTCATGGCGCAAATTCCAGATGCGTTTAAATGCAACGCAAATGAAACCAAGATTTTGCTTAAATCCATCGCCCATGACATGGTCCCAAAAAACCTATTGGAAGGTCCCAAAAAAGGGTTTGCCATTCCGATTAATGAATGGATGCGAACAAAATTAAGCGATCGCTTAAAACAATTTTCGGAAACGGATTTTCTTGTGAAACAAGGAATTTTTAACCCGCCCATCCTACAAAAAATGATTCAGTCCTTCCTCAATGGAAACAATGGAGAGGGATTGAAAACGTGGTATTTTCTAACTTTTCAAATGTGGT
The DNA here is from genome assembly GCA_009924735.1 of Flavobacteriia bacterium. Lineage (GTDB taxonomy): Bacteria > Bacteroidota > Bacteroidia > Flavobacteriales_D > Crocinitomicaceae > UBA952. The sequence continues at coordinate 96,600 of RFQZ01000002.1, forward strand.
ATTCAAAATGGATGTAAACAGAACACTTTCCTTTCAAAAACATGAATTAACCTTCAAAATTCCGGGTGGTACCAGCAGAGGGGTGATGCACAAGAAGAAACTGTGGTTGCTTTCCTTACAAGATAATGGGAACATTGGCATCGGAGAATGCAGCATCATTGAAGGACTTTCCCCGGATTATGAAAATGACCAGCAGTATGAAAAAGAGTTGACAGATTTTGTAATTGCATTCCTTAAGGTGAAGGAACCTTTGGTTACCTTGTACGAAAACCTTACGCATTTTTTCCCCAAACTGTTAAAATTCCCTTCCCTGTGTTTTGGAATAGAGGGGGCAATTTTAGACCTATTGTCCTCAACGAAAGGGGTGCTTTTTGACAATTCTTTTACCCAAGGTAAACGTTCCATCCCGATCAATGGGCTCATTTGGATGGGAACCATCGAATTTATGAATGCCCAAACCCAACGAAAACTTGACGAAGGATATTCGGTCCTGAAATATAAAATCGGCACCATGGATTGGGACGCCGAATTGAAGATGCTAACCGATTTACGCGCTCGCTTCCCGAAGGAAAAACTCACTGTGCGCGTAGATGCCAATGGAGCATTTAAGCGGTCAAATGTGTTTGATGTCCTCGAAGCTTTACGCAATTTAGACGTCCACTCCATCGAACAACCTTCTGGCGTTTCAGACCCTCTGCTTTTGGCAGAATTGGCGACTTTAAACATCGTTCCCATTGCCCTCGACGAATCTTTAATTGGATGTTCAGGCATTGAATCCAAAACCAAACTGTTGGAAACGATTAAACCTCAATACATTATTTTAAAACCAAGTTTACATGGAGGCATCCGCGGTGCACAAGAATGGATACAATTGGCTGAAAGTTTAGGGATAGGGTGGTGGCTAACCTCGGCTTTAGAATCGAATGTTGGTTTGAATGTTATTGCGCAGCTTGCAGGAGCCTACTCCGATTTACTGCCTCAAGGTTTGGGTACAGGCGGGGTGTTTGAGACAAATTTCCCAACGAATTTAGACCTAAGAAGCGGAGAAATGTGGTATGCTATTTCTTAGCACATGATTCGACCTCGTCACACCGGGAATATACATAATCGTGTAACATCCATTGCGCAGCCAGGACAAGTTGACTGTAATTTTGGGAGTTGTTTCCAAAACTTGCAGCGCTGGTCACCCACATTTTTTGGATCAACTCTTTTGAACCTGCTTGTGGATTAATTCGGGAGACCACCGCAGCAACATTTTGAGCTCCGGCATGATAGACATGCATGACCAACAATCGAAACCAAAGGTCATTTTCCGAATAACTTAATCCATATTGGCTTACTATTTTTTTTGCCGAAGGGATGCATGAAGTTTTGATGAGCTGGCTCGCGGCATACGCACTTCGATCAAAAAGGGCGCGTTCATCTTTCGTAGCATTCACAATCAAACCGTAATTTTTTGCAACAGAAGGCATCAGCTGAAACGGTCCATAGGCACCACTCACAGATTTTTTAAGTTGGGCAGGGCTTTCGATTAACAATATGGCTTGTGCATACCAAGGGTCAACATGATTGTTTTCAAATGCCTCAATTCCTTTCCCCAAGGAAGGATACACTTCATGAAAACGATAGAAGTCACTTTTACCGGTCGTAATGTAAATGTTTTCGTTCGAATCCAATCCATTCGCTTTCCGGATGTCCTTTTTGTACATCTCCTTTTCAATTTCAGATTTTGAATGCCAAGCCTTGATACTCATTTGATCTACAATCAATCTGTTTTTGGCAACGTTTACCAAACAAGTATCCGGAGATAAAGTCATGATTCGTTTCCAAAATTTTGGTTGTGGTAACTCTGTCCACCGGTCCTCAAACAAGGCGTCTGCACCCATGATCGTGTTCAAGGTACTTTTTGTTTTTACCCTAATTTGTTCGTGGGACCAACTTTGACCTAGCGTGTTAAACAAAGGGATACTTAAAACCATGGAGAGAATGACAATTCCTTTTTTTTGCATGGGTGAATTTACAGATTATTTGTCACCTCACTTTTCTTATCCACGGTATTTACAAACATTGCTTTTTTAATCCTTAACTTTGAAAATGTCCGTATTTCGAAAGATTGCCATATTTCCTTTTCTATTGTTGGTGAAAGGGTATCAGTATTTAATTTCGCCCTTATTTCCTCCCAGTTGCAGGTTTACACCCACGTGTTCCACCTACATGATTGAATCTTTAAAAGAATGGGGATTGATCAAAGGCACATGGTTAGGATTGCGTAGAATTTCAAAATGCCATCCCTGGGGTGGCCATGGTCACGACCCCGTTCCTAAAAGGAAGCCGACTCTTTGATTTCCCAACCCCGCTGCTCCAACACGGATACAATTGAGACCAAGTCAAATACCGAAGGTGAAATGTCGGCTAAATTTTTGAAAATGAGTTGGTTGTTCTGGTGTTGGTAGACTGCCTCAAGGGGAAAATGAAAATCAATCTGATCTTTTGGCTCGCTCAAAAATTCAAACCATTTGGTTAAGAGTCGAATGGATTCATTGCTTGAAACAGGAAAGTCCTCCCTACGTACGGAAGAAACAAAATGTATTTTTTTTCTTGCCCTTGAAAACAAGACGTTCAACCTTTTCCGACCACTTTCTAAATTCAATGGACCAAAACGCATTTCGAATTTACCAAGTGCATTTTTACCGTACCCAAACGCCACGATGATCTCATCACATTCATCCCCTTGTACCTGTTCCAAGGTTTTCATAAACATAAGGCCTTTTTCTATACGCTCCGCAAGCACAACACGCTCCTCCCAACTGAACTTTTTCATCAGGGCTTGTAATTGCTTTTCAGAAAAAGTAACCACCCCGATTTTTGATTCCCCAACCGTCAATGCCTGTCTTACCAGCTTGGCCACCGCTTCATTTTCGACATCATTCTCGCCGTTTTCAAACATTCCATCCTTGATGTAATGCCAGAAAAGGGAGGGTTTCTTGGGGTAAGAAGGGAAAGCGATCAACGAATCATTGTAAAAATACCGATTGGAAAAGGCAATAAGTTCAGGTTGTTCGGCGCGGTAATGAAACCTTAATTGAAAATTCGCCAGGTAATATGCGCTGTGGTCTAACAATGAAACCTGCTCCAACGCACCCGTCTGAAAAAACTGAATCGGCGGCATTTGTTGAGAATCTCCAGAAACAAGTATTTTCTCACTCCGGAACATTGCCCCCAAAGCATTTGAAAGCGGTATCTGACTCGCTTCATCAAAAATGCCGTAATCGAAGAGTTGTGGTTCCAAAGGAAAGTCCTCTGCCAATTGCAACGGGCTGCTTAACCAAACAGGTTTTAAAACTTGGATCCAGTGCCTTGCATCTCCCATCATCAACATTCGAATACTAGGGAAGTTTCGCTGCCGATTAAACGCTTTGACCAATATTCGCTTTCCCTGAACCAAAATCCGTTTGAAGTCCTTATCTTCTGGCGTTAATTTATGATTCGGTTTTCCCATCAAGTCGTGGTATGCCTCGAATTTTTGCTTCCTTTTTGATTCAATGGCTTCCGCAAAAGACAGCGATGCTTGGTGAAAAGTCCCTCCCAATACGCTTGTGCGAAGGAGCATTCCCTCCCGTGCAAAACTTTCAAAGGAAGGGTGTGCCATGACAAATTGCGACCATGTGCTCGACACGATGGCTTGTGCTAACTTGTCTTTTTTCTGATGGTGTCGAAACGATTGACGCAGGACAGGGGGCAATGAATCCCATGTTTTTAGATGTTTTATCCCATCGTTAAAATTGGCTAAAAAGGAACGCAACAAAGCATGTGGATTGTGATTTTCTTCCCAGAAATAATGTGTTTTTAATTCATGAAATAAGGCGTTTAAGTCAGAAAAGTGTGTGCGGTAAAACTGTATTTCTTGCGTGGAAAAAGCGTGGAAAATTTTAAAATTTTCTGAGTCGTACATCGCCTTGAAGGCATTGAAAAGCGGGAGTTCTGTTGCCGTATCTAAAAATCCTAAGGTTAGAAATTCTTGGTTAACCGAGTGTTGCATTTTTAAGAGGTCATGGTAGATGACGGTTTTCTTCATCAAAGGGACCAAATCTACTTCGGGGGTTCTTAGCCATGTTTTACGTAACTTGACCTTCTTAAAGGAGGATAAAAATCCAGTTTGTTGAAATGCCGCAGTTAAAAAGGTGAGCTCCGAGAAGGAAGGGATTTTTTTCCATGCAGAGGAATCTGCATTAAACGCCTCGATTTCCAAAGCTATTTTTGCTTTTTTTCGTTGAAGTTTTTCAATCTTACTCGATTTTGGGATCCATGCAAGGCATTTTTGAGCGTGCTCGGAACCATAGGTATGAACCAATTGTGCATGCATAAACTTTGTGCGAAGACCTGAAAAACTGGAATCCGTTAATTTTAAATCTTCCAAGCGTTTGATGCTTTTTTCTGTACGCGCCAGAATGTCCTCATATGCCAAAGAAAGATTCCCGTTAAATTGTAAAAAGGAAAGTGAAACCAGTAAAGATTCGGGTAGGGATGCTAAAGCTTTTTGAGATTCGTGCCAAAGGTCAAACGACGGCAGTCCGGAAACAAATGTGTGCTTGTCCTTCAGGTTGATTGCCGAGATTTCTAAGAAAGCTTTTGGGCTTAGTTTACCAATTAGGCCTTCTTGATGATAGGTGGTCAGAAGGTTTTGGGTTTTCTGTAAGTCAAATTCGAAGTTGGATTCCTTGTATTGGGGATTGGTTTTTTCTTCAAGCTTTTTCCAAGTGTGTTCAATGGATTTAACCACACTTTTTGAACTTGCTTCAACCGGTTTTAAGATGCAAAAATCATCCAATCCAATGGATTTTAGTTTTGCGAAAATCACTTCCAAGGCTTGCTTTTTTTGTGCACAAACCAGCAGCTTTTTTTGGTCGAATAGGGCTTTGCCTAAAAGGTTACCAATCACTTGTGATTTCCCAGTGCCTGGCGGACCTTGTACGACTGTGTGGCCTTGATATGCAGCATTCAATGCTTGGTTTTGGGATCCGTCTATACCGAACAAATACCCACTTGGTATTTTGATTTTTGTGGGAGAACCCATTTCGTCGGAAAACAGGAAGGACAGTTTTTTCCCTTTTTCGTTTTCCAGAAGACCAGAAATATCCTTCAACAGTGCATAACGAAAGGGATGGAAATTCCCAAGGTATTTCACGTCTGGCTCGAAATGGAGTCCCTCTTGCTGCAACCATGCTGTCCAAAAGGATTTAGGGTCTTCATCTGTGGGCAATACCTCCGTTTCGAACATGGTTGTCAAAAAGGGATTCACAAAACAGGTTTCCTCAGCTACCGTCCACCGTACTTCATCCTTTGGGACCGAGGTGGTAGGGGTAACGTAATACAAGAAAACAGGGCAAACAATCTCCTTGTCTTTATAGGTGGTTTTAAGAACGCCTTCACTCAGGCATAAGGGATGAATGCCTTGGTTTTGCTCAAATTTATGGGCTTCCTTGATCAGTTTTTGAAGGTCGCTGTTCAGCGGTTGTTGTTCTCCTTGCCATGGAAATACGGCGTCTTCATTTAGGTTTACCAATAAATCATTGGAACGAAATGCCTTTAATTCATTCGCCAAGAGGTTGAGCTCTTCAATAAAGTCAAATTCTTCTTTCACCGGGTTAAAGATACTAGCGTTTTTATTTCCATTCGTTTTTGTCGTAATTTTAACCAACCAAATTTTAACTATGAAACCAAGGATTCTCATCGCCCTTTTGTGTTTATACACTTCTTCTTTTGCACAAATCACTGTTTCAGTGAATGATTTCGCTACCGCAGGTGATACCGTTCGCATCAGTCAAACAACGGGCGGCGCATTGGATTTTGCCACCACAGGTGCCAATGTTACCTGGGACTTCAGCAGTTTAACCCCAACTTCACAATACCTGAAACAATACAACCCCATCGGGTTTGCTTCCATTCTTGTTTTTACAACCTACGGTCCTTTGGCATCGACCAATTATAAAGCAACCTATTTCAATCCAACGAACGATTTGCCATTGGCACAACTTTCCCAGTTTTTACCGGTTACCCTTAGTGATTTAAATCAATACACAAAAAGGATGGCTGATTCTATAACCTCGCTTGGTTACTCAATCAGTGTAAACGGCCAAGGCGTGCCTTTTAAATCAGACACCATCGAAACCAGGTACAAATTGCCTTTGTCATACAACGATAATCATTTTTCTAGGGGCTATACCTACATAGATTTGAACCCAGTCATCGATTTTAAAATCAAACAATACCGTCAACGTTCGACCTCTGTAGATGGATGGGGAACCTTAATTACGCCGAAAGGAACCTTTCAAACCTTGCGGTTGAGGCATAACATCTCAGAAATCGATTCCGTTTACCAAACGTTTTTTGGGGCGGGAACATGGTTTGGAACTCCCCCTACACAAACAACAGAATATGAGTGGTTTGCAAATGGTGAAAAAGAATGGTTGCTAAAAGCCATTGAAGTGAATGGAACCATCAATTCCGTTGAGTATCAACAAGACTATTTGGGATTGGACGCAGGACTGGATGAAGCAAAATTAGTTGTTACTATGGGCCCAAATCCTGTAACAAACGAAGTGTTTATACAATCAGAGACCGAAATTCAAGAAATCACTCTGGTCGACCGATCTGGTAAAGAAGTGTTGAAAAAATCCTTTAAAGGTGAAAACAATGCATCGTTGGATTTATCTGACGTGGCAGCCGGAAGCTACCAATTGCGAATTAAGGCATCAGGCGATTTCAAAGTTATTAGCCTTATCAAATTGTAATCTATACCTTTGCGTCGGCAAATCAGTCTATCGCTCTCTCGTTTTTACGGGAGGGAGGAAAGTCCGGGCAGCGCAGAGCATCGTACTTCCTAACGGGAAGGGTTCCTTTTAGGGATACAGAAAGTGCCGCAGAAAATAAACTACCTCAGCAAGCTTGCTTCGTTGGGGAAAAGGTGAAAAGGGGAGGTAAGAGCTCACCGCTCCTGCAGTGATGGAGGAGGCAGGGTAAACCTTACGAGCTGAAAGACCATGTATACCAAGTATGTCATTGACATTAAGGGCTGCTCGCCCGATCTTGGAGGGTAGGTCGATTGACGCTGATGGTGACGTCAGTGCTAGATAAATGATAGACAGCGAGATCACGTGTGATTGAGTGTACAGAACCCGGCTTATGATTTGCCTTTTTTTATCTGTACAAATGAAGAAATCCTTGGTGAAAGTCCTTCTTTCCAGAAAAATGTTCTACTTCAAATTGGTAGAAATATACCCCCTCATCGGCAAGTTTTCCGTTTGAGGTTCCGTCCCAAGTCATAGAACCCGTTGTAAGAATTGCCATCACATTTCCCCATCGGTTTAATATCACACCTTGAAGTTTCTTGTACCCTACTAAATTCAAATCGAATACGTCATTCACATTGTCCCCATTGGGCGTGATGACGTTAATGGGTTCAATCACAGATTCAGGTCCGTAAACAATGACTTGGTTGGTCGCTGATCCCACACATGGACCATTGTTTGCCGTTAAGGTAACATTGTAAACCCCTGACAAAGCATACGTATTAAGGGGATTGGCCATATTTGAGGAATTCCCATCGCCAAAGTTCCATTGATACCCTTGAGCAAGACTGCCCGTGTATTGATACTGTACGTCATTTCCATTCACAACAGATCCGAAGGAAACATTTGGTGTAGGAATCAATGTAACCACAAGTGTATCGCAAGCACTGCAAGCGCCTACCGTTCCACAAACAATGTAATTCCCGCTGACAACAGGCATAAAGGAAACCCCATTCACAACCCCATTGTTCCAAACATAGGTGTTGGCACCATTTGCAGTTAAAACAAGTGTTTGACCCGAACAAAGGGTAGTGTCATTTCCTGCAAATACACCAATGGAGTTGATCGTAATGTCAACATTCGCGTTGGTTGCACACCCTGCATTGCTAGGCGTAAATGTGTACGTTGTAGTTCCAATTGCCAAAGTATTGACCATCGGTGGATTCCATGTGCCATTGATTCCATTTAAAGAAGTTCCAGGTAAATTTGGAGCGACCTCATTTAAACAATAGGGACCTAGCACATTGAAATTTGGCTGGATACTGTCTACAATTTGTATTTGTAATATGTTGGTGTCTCCACATTGACCCACATTGGGTATGAAGGTGTAAACCGTACTGCCGATGTTGGAAGTGTTCACTACAGGCGGTATCCATGTACCACTGATTCCATTCACAGAGGTGTTGGGAAGATTTGGGACATTTGTGTTTAAACAAAACGGACCTTGTGGGTTGAAAACAGGCAACACTTGGTTGTCTACAAGTATCGTTAACATAGCAGTATCCCCACACTGTCCAGCTGAAGGCGTGAAAACATAATTGGAATTTCCCATCACAACTGTATTGATCACCGGCGGATTCCACGTTCCGTTGATTCCGTTGTTCGAAATGTTGGGCAAAATACCAGGAGCGGAATTTACACAATAAGGTCCCATTGCGGTGAACGTTGGATTCACTGAATTGGTCGTGTTAACGGTTAGCGTTGCGCTGCTTCCGTTGATTCCGTTGTTCGAAGCATTGGGCAAAATTCCCGGGACACCATTCAAACAGTAAGGACCCATTGCGGTGAACGTTGGGTTGATGGAGTTGGTTGTGTTAACGTTTAGCGTTGCGCTGCTCGCACATTGTCCTGCCGCAGGCGTAAAGGTGTAAGTCGCATTCCCAACCACACTCGTATTGATCACCGGCGGATTCCACGTTCCGTTGATTCCGTTGTTCGAAGCATTGGGCAAAATTCCCGGGACACCATTCAAACAATAGGGTCCCATAGCCGAGAACGAAGGAACCACAGGGATCCCATTGTTAATGATTTGTACGCTGTCGTTAATGGTACAAGCACCAGAGCCAACTTGCACATAATACCAACCTGCGCAGAGATTCGAAACCGATGCGGTGGCCCCAATGTTTTGACCAAGGGCATTGGTCCATTGATAGGTATACCCAGCTCCTCCTGTCGGCGCTGCGTTAACGGACCCATTGCATGCACAAAGACTGTTTACAGCAGAGGGATTGGCCAATAGGGGTTGTATGGGTGAGCAGTTATTGGTGAGTGAATTAATGTATGCGATGTTATTCGCATTGTTTCCCGCTCCCGGGGTGTCTCCGCCTGCCGAAGAAGCACTGGACCAATTGGCTTGAAGAAAAGGGTTGTTGGTGTTGCTGTTGAAATAATAAGTGGAACCTGTGGCAGGACCAACAAAATAAATGATTGTATTGCTTGAATTGTTTCCCCAGCTTACAGCAAACGCTGGGATGTTGGTATTAAGGGGTGAGTAAATTTGATACGAATCTCCACCATTTGCCATTCCTGTGGTCGTCCAAATTCCCCCTGGGGTCCATCCCGCAAGCGGATAAACCAAAGGCGAAGCGGCAGAAGGATTGTTGATATTTACCTCTATTAAGCCCGAGGATGCAGGAATGACCAACCTACAATTTCCATCAGCCATGCTCACATCATTTCCGGGCAAAGATGAATTGATGTCGGCATCATTGTAAACGACAATTAAGGTTCCCACAGGGATGCAAGACCAAAAGGCACTGTTTGAAAAACGCAAAGCGCCCTGTGCCAATCCCACACCTGACGTATTGCCTGGTGTAAAGTAGGTGTTGTTGTCGTCAAAAATCCACCCCCGCAGGTCTAAACAAGAGGCATTTTGTTGACAAGGATTTATTACCCCGGTTGGTACAACCAAAAATTCAACAAATTCTTTCGCACCCGATGGACCTTGGCTTAATTCATTGATGATCAATGTTTGGGAAAAATAAAAAAACGGAAAGGCAAGAACAAAAGAAAAAAGAACAATTTGCTTTATTTTGGTTGCCATGTGGAGATGTTTTACACTACAAAGTTATAATTTTGAATGTGAAGTCCTTTGGATTTTTTTTGAGATGACACGATGCGACCATAACTTCACGCTAACTTAATTTTTACATCATCTATGACGGCAATGGAGGGGTTGAAGGCCCAGCTAATGAAACATTCTGACGGAATACGCGCGACACAGATGGAAGCATATTTAAAAAACAAGTTTCCATTTTATGGCGTGATGAGCACACCGCGAAAAACCATATTAAAAAATTGGAAAGAAGAATTTACGCAGGACATCTCACCCGCTACCAAAAGAGATTGGGTCATGCAAATGTGGGATGCGGATCCACGTGAATATCAATTACTGGCAATTGATTGGATGATTCATTGGCCTGTCAAAGAAATTGAGATCAATGACATACAACTCTTGGAGACGTTGATCACTGAAAAATCTTGGTGGGATTCCGTCGATTCATTGGCCAGCCACATGGTGGGTAAGTTTGCGAAGAAATTTCCAAAACAGATGGATGAAGTATTGAAACAGTGGGAAAACCATGATTCTTTTTGGATTCATCGAACCTGCCTTATTTACCAACTTAAATTCAAAGAAACCACAGATTTAGAGCGCTTAAAATACTACATTGGTAAATTTAAAAGCAATAAAGAATTTTTCATTCAGAAGGCCATTGGTTGGTCGCTTCGCGAAGTTTCTAAATGGAATCCTCATTGGGTGAAGCAGACAGTTTTGGAGGAAGAGCTTAAAGGTTTGGCTTACCGCGAAGCGATGAAATATGTCTTAGTATAATTTCTTTCCGTAATTTTAGCAAATGCAAATGAGATTGCTCCCCTTTTCCCTCCTTTTTGTTGCTGCGGTATTTCACTTCTTTTTATTGGGTCAACAACGTCCTTTAAATGGAATTCAAGAAACCAAAGGGAATAAATACGCCCTTACCCATGTTGATGTCTATGTCAATCCTGGAGAAAAAATTGAAAATGCTACCCTTTTAATAGAAGACCAAAAAATCAAGGAAATCGGAAAATGGATTGCTGTACCAAAAGATTATGTCGAAGTGAACCGTCAAGGGATGACCGTTTTGCCGGCATTCATAGAATTGTATACAGATTTAGGTGTGCAAAAAGCAAGCTCAAACTACCACAGTAATTATCCGCAAATTGAAACTTCGAAAAATGGAGATGGCTATTGGAACGAAGCGATTCACCCTGAAACAAGGGCCATTGATATATTAAACATCGAAGCGAAACAAAAAACAGAGTGGCAACAAATAGGGTTTGGTTTTATGGTTCCACATCAAATGGATGGAATTGTTCGAGGCACCGCACCCTTGGTGTCTTTGTCCGAAAACGAGATTTTTGAGTCAACCTTAGCAACAGACATTGCATCTTACTATTCCTTTTCTAAAGGGGTTTCTAAACAATCTTACCCTTCCTCACTGATGGGTTCCATCGCCTTACTCAGACAAGGATTTTACGATTTGAAATATTTTCAAAATCACCCAGAAGCTTCCATGGGTAAAGTTTGCATGCAAGCGTGGTCGCAGCAAGAAAAGAGTGTCCATTTTTTCAAAATAGATGACAAATGGGATGTTTACAGAGCGAACAACATTGCCAAAGAGTTTTCTACGCCCTTTATTTACATTACCTCGGGAAATGATTACGCAGTTGCGGAAAAGATTCGGACCTTAAACCCTCGCTTGGTTGTGCCAATTAATTTCCCTAAGCCGTTTAACATTGCAGATCCTTATGTCGCACGAAACATACCGCTAAGCGATTTAAAACATTGGGAATTGGCACCCTACAATTTCCGCATCTTAATTGAAAACCAAATTCCTGTTGCCATTACATCCTTTGGTACCCCTGCTTCAGATTTTTGGAAAAACATTCGAAAAATGATTCAATTGGGAACCAATCCCATGGATGTTTTAGCCGGTTTAACCTTAACGCCGGCAACTTTCCTCAACCAATCGTCCAACATGGGGTCTCTCGACACAGGGAAATTTGCAAGTTTTACAATCTTTTCAAAAGATCCGTTTTTGTTCGAAGCAGAAACGATTGAATCTTGGCAATTGGGCCAACCCATCACCCTGAAAATCCCTCCCGCACAGAATGTTCTTGGCAATTTTAACCTTACCCTTAACGACCTTAAACTGATGCTTCAACTTTCAGGAGACCCAATCAAACCGGCCGCCAAGTTGACAATGTATAAGGAGTTTTGGGATAAAAAATTAAAGATATTTAAGCAAGATTCTTCCATTTGCAATGTCACCTTTTCACTGCTCGATAAAGATGTTTCCATGCAATTCTCGCTGCCCGACAATCCTGGGTTGTCCTATTTGCTCCATGGGAAAATCAACGGAAATGGAGGCGTTTGGGAAGGCGATGTGCGCTATCCTGATGGTACTTGGGGACAATGGGCAGCCATTCGAAGGTTTAAAGCAAAAGACACCACCCAGGTTGCAAAGAAAGTCACCCACGAAATTCCAAACATTTGGCTTCCAAACATGGCTTTTGGTCATCAAAATTTGCTCCCGAACACACCCCTTGTTTTTGAAAACGTCACCATTTGGACCAATGAAACCTATGGGATCATTGAGAGTGGATATGTTTGTACTGAAAACGGGAAAATTACCTACGTTGGCAAAAACAGAATTGGCTTTCCGGCCGGCGCGAAATTCGTGAATGGAAAAGGCTTACACCTTACTTCAGGCATCATTGATGAACATTCGCACATCGCCATCGCAAGAGGCGTAAATGAAGGAGGTCAGGTAGTTTCTGCCGAGGTAAGCATTTCAGATGTTGTGAGTCCGGACGACATCTCCATCTACAGGCAATTGGCAGGAGGAGTCACTGCAGCCCAACTTCTTCATGGATCTGCCAATGTCATTGGAGGTCAATCCGCATTGATAAAACTTCGTTGGGGAAGATCTCCCGAGGAAATGAAAATTGACAATGCACCCGGATTTATAAAATTTGCACTGGGCGAAAATGTGAAACAATCCAATTGGGGTGACCACAGCGTAGTACGTTTTCCCCAAACCAGAATGGGCGTAGAACAAGTGCTGTACGATGCGTTTTATCGTGCAAAAAAGTATAAACTAGAATGGGATAATTATCGAAACTGTGTTCAGTGCACGCCTAAAAACATGCCGAGAAAAGACCTTGAACTGGAAACCCTCAATGAAATTTTGGAAGGCAAAAGAAACATTACCTGTCATTCCTATGTGCAAAGCGAAATTAACATGCTAATGAAAGTGGCGGATTCCATGGGTTTTAAAGTCAATACGTTTACCCATATCCTTGAAGGCTATAAAGTTGCGGATAAAATGGCTGCGCATGGCGCAGGGGGTTCTACTTTCGCAGATTGGTGGGCCTACAAATTTGAGGTGAACGAAGCCATTCCCTACAACGCCGCTTTGATGAATGAAATGGGTGTTGTTGTGGCCATAAATTCCGATGATGCGGAAATGGGAAGACGGTTAAACCAGGAGGCAGCCAAAACCATAAAGTATGGGGGGGTTGATGAGATTGAAGCGTGGAAAATGGTTACCTTGAATCCTGCCAAACTGCTACACTTGGACAATCGCATGGGAAGTGTCAAAGAAGGAAAAGATGCAGACTTAGTTCTCTGGTCATCCAATCCGCTTTCCATTGAAGCAAAAGTACTTATGAATGTCATCGACGGCCAAATATATTACAGCATCGAAAATGACGCATTGCTTCAAAAACAAAATGAAACTGAAAAAATGAGAATTATTTCGAAAATGCTCGCGAAAGACATTCAAATGGAACCCAAACAACCTTTTTTCAAAAGAAAACCCAAACATTTCCATTGTGATACCATGGGCGAAGAAGGCTCTGAATTAGAAAATTTACATTGATGCAAAGGTTAACACTGCTCTTTACCGCCATTTGTGCATCCTGCTTTATGTTGAATGCCCAGAGAATCTTAATCGTTAATGGATTTTTACATCCTGTTGTCGGACAAGAAATTTCAAATGCACTGATCGAAATAGAAAAGGGGAAAATCATTGGCATTAAGAACGCTTTGGCCAATTCCTACAATCCAAAGGATTGGGATACCGTAATCGATGCCAATGGCCAGCATATTTATCCAGCATTCGTTGCTGCTAACAGCACCCTTGGCCTTACCGAAATTGAAGCAGTAAGGGCTTCCAATGATTACAATGATGTCGGAACCTTTAACCCTCATCTCAGAACCCAAATTGCGTTTAACGTTGAGTCCAAAGTATTGGAAACGGCCAAAACCAATGGCGTACTCATCGTACAATCCACCCCAAGAGGAGGTATTATTTCTGGTTCCTCATCCATAATGTTCAGCGGTGGGTGGAATTGGGAGGATGCTACGATTCTTGCCAATGACGGAATACATGTGCATTTACCGCAAACAACCACGGGAGGGGGCTGGTGGGCAGAACCTTCGGCAAAAGGAATCAATGATTCATACCATTCGGAGTGGCAAAAAATCAACGCTTTCTTTGCGCTAGCCTTGGCTTATGCAAATTCAGAAAACCCCACGTTCGATCAGCGACTCGAAGCGATGAAAAATTGTTTTAAAGGCACAAAACGAGTGTATTTTTATGCCGATGACATTCAACAAATAATAGATGTTATTGATTTTGCGCAAACGTTAAAACTTCCATTTCCCGTAATCGTCGGAGGAAATGATGCTTATTTGGTGGGTCAGCGTTTAGTTGATTCACATATTCCCATCATGTTACAGCGTTTGCACCGCTTGCCGGAAAGAGAAGAAGACCCCGTTGATTTACCCTATAGATTACCTGCCATGCTGTCAAAAATGGGCGTGCCTTTTTGCTTGCAAAATGATGGGGGCATGGAAGCCATGAATGCCCGAAACCTTCCTTTTGTGGCTGGTACTGCAATGGCCTATGGATTGAGTGAGGAAGAAGCGCTAAAAGCCATCACATTGTCTCCTTGTGAAATCATGGGGATTGACGCAATGTATGGATCACTGGAAATAGGAAAATCTGCAACACTCTTTATTTCAAAAGGTCCCGCCTTGGAAATGAAAACCAATAACGTAACAACCATTTTACTACATGGAGTATTGCAGAATTCACATAACTTTCAAGAACAATTGTACTTGAAATACCAACAAAAGTATTCTGTTACTAAACCTTAAAAAGGTAAATCGTCCGCTTCTTTCGAATCGTCGTTGCTTCCTTCAGAAGTACTTCCAGCAGATGGAATGCCGAAATCACTAGGAGAAGGCGCACCGGAATCAGATTGAGATTTTTCAATTCTCCAGGCCTCTAAAGAGTTGAAATACTTAACCTCTCCTTGTGGACTTGTCCATTCTCTCCCACGTAGGTTAAAATTCACATCCACCGTCTCGTTTACCTGAAAAGAATCAAGAAGGGAACATTTGTCTTGGGTCACTTGAAAAATAATATGTTGTGGATAATTTCCTGCCTCTGTAACCACAAATTCACGCTTTGAAAAAGTTTCTGTGATTTTTTGGGTTGGGTGAATGAGTTTAATGCTAACTCCTTTTAATTGATGACTCATAATAAAAATTTAATTGTTAAAACTGAGAAGCACTAACCATGCTTCTTTTAAATTATTGTTTGCTAAAAATTCTTTTGCACGCTCGTGAAGCTGTTTTTCCAAAGATTTCGGGTCCTCTGACAACGAAATAAATAAATCGCTTAGTGATAAAAGTTTGTATTCATTCACCTCTGTTTCATCAGGTAAACATTCAATCCCAGCCAATTGCGCTAATTCGTTTTTATCAAACACCTCGCTCGCTAAAACATCCTTAGGCAAGGCATCAAAACCAATCCCTATGGTTGTTAAGGGCTTGGAAATTTCAAACATACTTTCAGCATCTGCGCGACAATACCAATCTCCCCCCATCCTAGCTACCAAATCTATTTTTGTCGCGTCAATCATCCCCGATTCGTCTAAGATGTCGTGTGATATGTGCATTTTTAATACCTCGCAAATTACCAAATTCCCTGCGCCCCCTTCATGTCCGAGTTCAATGACCTCATTTACCCTGCATTCAAAGTGAACGGGTGATTCTTTTACCCTAAATGGACTCACTTTGTCAGACCTAAGCGCCGTTAATCCTGCCTTTTCAAATTCGTTTATTCCTGCCGCATAAGGTGAACTTGCCAGGCTAACTTGCTCCACAATCGGGTAGGTTACTACGTTGATCACAACCTCGGGAATTCCTTTCACATTGTTATAGGTGTCCTTGGTGATGTTTGTTCTTCCAGACCTCGCCGGAGAAAATATCAATATCGGTGGATTTGCACTGAAAACATTGAAAAAACTAAAAGGAGCCAAGTTAGGATTCCCCTCCGCGTCTACGGTAGAAGCCAATGCAATGGGTCGAGGACCAATGGCGCCTAGCAGATAATGATGTAGCTTAGGTACAGGTATTTCCTTTGGATCGATTTCTAACATACTTCTGCAAATTTAAAAACAAAACCGAGTTCGAATCCGGATTGAATTTTTCTTATCCACAATTTCAATTATTTTTAACGCGGATTAATCCAACTAAAAAATGAGAAACCTCTTGATTTTTTTCTTTGTTTGTGCCTCCTTGCTTAAGGTTTTTGCTCAAAATGCGAGAGACGACAAAGGTAAAAAACAAGGCCATTGGGTGGTTAAAGGAAAAGATAAGCCGAGCTTGGGTTACGCCTCAGATAAAATCATTGAAGAAGGAAATTATGTGCACGGCAGAAAATCTGGGGTGTGGATCAAATACCATAAAGATGGTCACACCGTAAAATTAAAAGGAGAATACGTTGACAATCGTCCCATGGGACAATACAGCCGTTATTTTTCAAATGGAAAACTTAAGGAAAAGGGCACTTTTGGAAATGAAACCTACAGCAATGAACTCATAAGGTACCACAAGAATGGAAAGATTGCTTTCACAGCTAAATTTGATGACAAGGGGAACGAGACAGGTGTGATCAAACATTTTTACCCAAATGGCAACCTACAAGCTCAATTTCAACTGAAAAATGGAGAAGTCGATGGCGTAGTTTCGCAATACTATGAAAATGGAACCCTAAAATCTTCCTACAATATCAGCAATGGAAAAATAACGGAGACCCTTCAAAAACCTGCAAATAAAAAAACAGATAATTATTCCGAACCAGAACATTCTGACCTGCCTCCGAAGGTTGAAAATCCGATTACCAAAGGGGTTACTTTTTTTCCTGAAGGATACAATAAGGTGTATAACGAAAATGATGAAATTTGGCTTGACGGGAATTTTCGAAACGGCAATTTATGGGATGGTAAGGTATTCAGTTATGGTGAGGATGGATTATTGAGAAAAGTTAAGATATTTAAAGAAGGTAAATTTCATTCATACAGTCAATTTTAAATTATGAAAGCATATGTATTTCCGGGCCAAGGGGCCCAATTCAGTGGTATGGGAAAAGATTTATATGATCAAGTTCCTTTGGCAAAAAAAATGTTTCAACAAGCCAATGAAATATTAGGTTTTGACATCGCTGCCATCATGTTCACAGGAAGTGATGAGGATTTAAAACAAACCAAAGTTACCCAACCTGCCATCTTCTTGCATTCAACAATTTTGGCAGCTTGTTTAGGCGATTCCTTCAAGCCAGATTGTGTTGCAGGGCATTCACTTGGTGAGTTCTCTGCCCTGGTAGCTAACCAAACACTCCTATTTGAGGATGGACTCAAACTGGTTACCGCGCGCGCCTTGGCCATGCAAAAGGCATGTGAAAAAACGCCGTCAACCATGGCCGCTATTTTAGGACTCGAAGATCACATCGTCGAAGAAATTTGTGCAAAAACACAGGGGATTGTAGTACCTGCAAACTATAACTGCCCCGGACAACTTGTGATCTCAGGAGACCTCCTTGCGGTTGAACACGCCTGTGCAGCCTTACTTGAAGCTGGGGCAAAAAGAGCGCTCCTTTTACCCGTCGGAGGTGCTTTCCATTCCCCGCTAATGGAGCCAGCTAAAAATGAATTGTCATCTGCCATTGAGGCAACGACCTTTCATCAACCAATCTGCCCCGTTTACCAGAATGTAACCGCCTTGCCTGTTTCAAATCCAATGGAAATCAAGGAAAATTTACTCACCCAATTGACAGCGCCTGTAAAGTGGACGCAAATCATGTTGCAAATGGAAAAAGAAGGGATATCCGAAGTGATTGAAGTGGGCCCGGGAAAAGTGCTGCAGGGATTGTTCAAAAAAATAAACAGAGACATTCCGACATCTTCCGCTTCCATTGTTTAGGAAATTGATAAATAAACGTTAACTTAACGTCAACTAAAATCAATTTTTATGAAAAATACACTCTTACTCGCCCTCGTGTTACTCTGGATGAATAACGCTTTTTCTCAATCTTCGACCGGTGATGTCATTGGCACCGTACTGGACGCAGATTCAAAGAAACCCATGGAATTTGTGAAAGCAATTGTTTGGGACAACGATAAGAAATACCAAGCAATGACCGATGTTGATGGACGATTTAGAATTACGGCAATTCCTTCGGGAAACTATAATGTCTTTCTCGTTTACGGCCGCGATACATCCAAAAGATTCCCTGTAGATGTCCCCATTGATGCGTATGGAAACATTGGCACCGTGGATTTTAATCCTGCAGGAATTGTTAAAGATGAAATTGTCGTTAAAGAGAAATTGAAGCTTAGAATGGGCGAACTGCCTATGCCAGAATTGACCGAAAAGGACATCAAACACAATCCAAATAAATTTAGTATTGCCACCTTGGCCACTCAAATGTCTTCTGAAATTAAAATGGCCGATGATGGCGAATTAATCATCAGAGGTGCACGAAAAGGCGATATGATTTATGTCGTGGATGGCGTTAAGTTAAATGAGGTATACAATGTTCCAAGTTGTTCAATCAAACGGATGATGGTCTACACAGGTGGACTGCCAGCTAAATATGGTGATACCTTAGGAGGTGCTATCGTAGTTGAAACACTTGGTTATTTCGATTTGCTACGTCAAAATCAATAATTAATATTCGACCTCCCAAAGAAACAATCCTCTTGCAGGAACCGATACGGCCGCCTCTTGGCGGCTTTTTTTATGAATAATTTCAGCAAGTTCAGGTAAACTCAACTTGCCTAATCCAACCTCAACCAATGTTCCAACCATGGCACGCACCATATTCCGCAGGAATCGGTTCGCGCAGACCTCGAAAACATAATCGGTTTCGGTTTCGGTCCAAAAGGCATGATAAACGGTGCATAATGTAGTTTTGACGTCTGAATGTGCTTTGGCAAAAGAAGCAAAATCTTGATTTCCAAGGAGCATCTCACTTGCCTTATTCATGTTTGTAACATCCAAAGGTAGAGGCATAACCCAACGGTATCGATCCAAAAATGGACTTTTCTCCTTGCTGATGAAATACCTGTAGGTGCGTCTGGTTGCATCAAACCTGGCGTGACGAAAGCCTGCCAAAGGCAAAAGGGCATGTATTTTAATATCCGATGGCAACATCTTATTCATCCGATACACCAAATTTCCAACCCTGCTTTCATCCAGCGTAAAATGTATATAAAATCGATGGGCATGAACCCCCGCATCCGTTCTGCCACAACCAATGATTTCTACGGGTGTATTTGCGTTAATTTGGGTTAGGACTTGTTGAATCATTCCTTGCACGGTGGGTGTTTCTGGTTGAATTTGCCACCCGGCATAGGATGTGCCGTCAAAGGATAATTCCATGAAAATGTTGGATTCTGTCATGACCGCAAATTTCTCTAAATAAATATCAAAAGCAACGCAATGGGATCAATTTCGTTCAATAATGTAGCGTAAAACCTATTAAAATTTGAATATTAATGTAACTTTACGTGACCGTAGTTGGTATATACTTTTGACTATAAAATAACCCATGATAGGTAAAATTACGCTTTTCCTACTTCTTTCCATTTTTTCAAGTGCCCTTTCGGCCCAATGTTTAACAGCACCTTCCATTGATTCACTTGACCAACCCACTTGTACAAATCAATTTGGGGTGGTGTTTTTGTCGGGATTGCCATCAACCGGTTGGACTGTAAATTCGGTTCCCGCAGGGTTTACGCAATCTGGCGTAGGAACCATAGCAGCGATCACAGGGTTAACGCCTGGAATGGCATTTTCATTTACCTACACCAATCCATCGGTTCCTTGTACATCTCCAGCAACTTTCGTAATTAACATTAATACTGTACCCAGCGTACCTGCAACGCCCATCGCTGGTCAGGTTACACAACCTACCTGTGTTTTGGCAACCGGTGCCGTGGCAATCTCGAATTTACCAAGTACAGGAGGTTGGACCATCACCGCTTCAGGAAACAGCCCTGTCTCCACATCGACGTTGAATGGCGTAGGAACCACGGCCTCTTTCTCAGGTTTACCCGTAAACTCATACACTTTTACAGTGACTTCGTTGTCCACTGGTTGTACCTCCGCAAGCTCAAACACAGTTTTTGTAAATCCACCGATTAACCCTGCGACTCCAGTCGTTGGAGCGATTTTGCAGCCGAATTGCGCCTCCCCAACAGGATCCGTTTCCTTGAGCGGTTTACCTGCTGTTGGGAATTGGGTATTACATATTCTTCCCGGAAATACCACTCAAAACGGTACGGGAACAACGGCAGTGGTGCCAAATTTAACCGCAAGTACGTCTTATACTTTTTATGTGGTCAATGCGGCAAGCTGTTCTTCTGCAGTTAGCGTTCCAGCGGTGATTTCACCTACGCTCTCCATTCCCTCTATTCCAACGGCAATTTTAACACAACCAACTTGTCCAATCCCAACAGGAACCTTGAACGTAACAAGTCCACTTGGTGCTACCTTTGTATATGCTGTCAATGGGGGAGCCTATCAAGCCGCTCCAACGTTTGCAGGATTGACCGGGGGAAATTATACGCTATCTGTACAAAACTCAGTTTCTGGTTGTATTACCCAAAACCCTGCGGCATACATAATTAATCCCACGCCCGTTGCACCAGTAATCTCCATCCTCTATGTGGATAGCGTTTCATGTTTTGGACTTTCCAATGGGGGGGCAGCTGTTCAAATTGATTCTTTAGGGACGCCTCCTTTCGTTTTCTCTTGGTCGCCTATGGGAGGAACAAATGATACCGTTACGGGGTTGCCAATTGGGAATTATAACATCGTGGTTGTAGATGCTGCGAATTGTGTTGTGGTGCAAGGATTTAGTATTTTTCAACCCACTGCGCTTTCGATTGTTGGGGATTCAACACCGATTGATTGTGCATCAGGCGTTTTAGGAACCATGGATGTTACGGTGTCTGGTGGAACAGGTGCTTACAATTACCTCTGGACAAATGGAAATACCACAGACAGCATTTCAAACCTGAATATCGGAACCTATGGGGTGAATGTAAGTGATGCCAATGGGTGTCAAATTGGATTCTCTGCACAAATTGATATCGTTAATGCATTGTTGGTAGCAATACAACCGAGTGATACCACCATTAACCCAGGGGGAACTTTTTCAGCCAATGTAAATGCGGGGAATACCTACTTGTGGACACCGTCTCAAGGTCTCAGTTGTACGAATTGTCCAAATCCAATTATTACCCCTGATACAACGACATTGTACTATGTGGATGTCGCAGATGCGAATGGCTGTCAAGGCCAAGATTCAATGTTGGTAACCGTAAAATTGTTATGTGGAGATTTCTTTGTACCCACCATTTTCAGTCCAAACGGTACCGGTCCTTCTGAAAACAATATCCTAAAAGTAATGGGTAAAGAGGTTTGTGTGAAAGACTTTAGTTTTATGATCTTCGATCGATGGGGGGAAAAGGTTTTTGAAGGGACAGACATCAGTCAAAGTTGGGATGGGTTTTATAAGGGCAAACCTATGCAAATGGGAAATTTTGTCTTCGACTTGAACATCCAAATGTACGATGACACAATCATTCATAAATCAGGAAGCTTAACTTTGGTAAGATGATGAAGGTTTATTTTAATTTCCGTATAATTTTCGTGCTCATTTGCGCCCTTACTTTTACCCAAAAGTTGAAAGCACAAGACGTACATTTTTCTCAAATGGAATATGCTCCATTAACCCTTAATCCGGCATTGGCAGGTGCGTTTTCTACCTTTCAAGGGATTGCAATGTTCCGTGGGCAATATGGAAGTTTTGCAACGCCTTACAAAACATTTACGGCATCTTTAGATGGAAGACTTTCCGCAGGTATGAAAAACAGCAACGGAATTTTAGGCGGAGGATTGAATTTTTACAACGACAGAATGGGAGACGGGTATTTTTCTCAAAGTACAGTTGGGGTGAATCTGGCCTATAACCTAAAAGTTTCTCGCTTTGGAAGGGTCGCACTGGGCTTGAATTCTACTTTTGGTCAATGCTCCACAAATCCATCGGTCGGCCAATGGGCATCTCAATATGATGGCACTTCGTACAATCCGGCGCTGGCTAACGGTGAAGCATTTTATGCGCAAAGCTTTAGCTATTTTGATTTAGGCGCAGGCGCAATCTATTCACTGCAAACGGACATAGGACACATTACCAATGAAGCTGACAAAGGGATTAATGTGGGGGTAGCAGCTTTTCACCTAAACAATCCAAGGTACTCTTTTTACAATTCAAGCATCCAAACACTTCCCATTCGCTATTCTGTTTTCGTGAATGCAAACATTGGTATCATGGCGACCAATGGAATTCTTCAACCCGCTATTTACTTTAACCATCAGAAGAAGTCCAAGGAACTTTTGTACGGTGTCAACTATAAGCAAATCATTAGAAATGCATCGTGGGAAACTTCAAACATTAAAGAAATTGCTTTTAGTTTGGGATTGTTTAGCCGATGGAAAGACGCTTTCGTAGTGAAATCCATGATTTATTACGGCCCTTTTTCATGTGGTTTTGCTTATGACATCAATGTTTCTAGGTTGTCTCTGGTTTCCAATTTTAAAGGTGGATTCGAAACATTTGTTCGCTACGACGTGAATAATTTCAACCGCAAGAAGCTTCGGGTAAAATAATTACTCTAGGTAAATCACAAAACCTTTCTCGTAATCTACAGAATATTCGAAAGTAAGCTTTTCGCTTTTAGGGATTCCTTGCTTGAAAGTCCATGTGATGATTCCATTGTTTTCTTCGGCAGTTCCTCCGTTATTTAACTCGCCTCGTTTGACTTTAATGTCTGCGTTATTAGATACAGGGAACTGGTCTTTGATGACAAAAGGAATGTTTGACGCACCATTGTTTTTTATGAGAACCTCCCAGGCAATATCCACCTTTGTGCGAGAGCCAATGTTTTTGGTTTTCGTTTTGTCGGTTACCCGTGTTCTTTCAACCGAGATTTTACTATCGGTCCCAAAAGACAAATTGAGGGTGTCTTTGGTTGTGTTTAAGTCAAGGAAAGTTTCTCCCATATAGGTTCCGTCGAAATAAATACTTGAAGGACCACTCAACAGGTTAAGCTTTTCCCATCCTGACAGTTGTGCTGATAGGAACACGTGGGGGTCAATTTTTGGCGCGCAGTGGTATTCGTAACTTGCAGGAAGTTCATAATTTGCAATGCTTACCTTGTGCTCAATTCCATCTGTTGGGATGTCCATTTTTGCATTCACTTGGTATTCAACCATCAGTTGTTTGTCTTCGATAACCGTGTTGACATACGTTGCTGTCGCTTTCTTATCTTCTAAATTTTTTGTAGACATATCCAACTTTCTTTTCTTTCGTGCGCCTCTGACTTCAAAGTCCAACGCATCTTTTTCATAAACGACATTGGCATCAGAGCCAGTCCAAGCATAGCTCACTGCATCTTCTGAAATCGTACTTAACACGCCTGCAGTGGTAACCAAAACCTCATCAAGGTTAATTTGGTTAGGTATAAGAAAGAATTTTAGGTAAGGGGCGGTAATGCTAAGGCTTTGCGAATTGTAGCCCACAAAATCAGCTTGCAGAACAGAAGCTCCTTTGGGAACGTTGATTTCGAATTTTCCATCCATGTCTGAAATTGCACCGACGTTAGGAAATCCTGGAAATGTCACTTTGGTAAAGGGCATGCTTTCGCCTGATTCCGCGTCAATTACCTCACCACGTAACTTTTGACCCGCGTAATCTACTTCTGGCAAGTGTTTTTCTTGAATGTACTTTGGTTGTTGGTAGTTGTTGTAAGTGATGTACCACGGTTCTAATTTATTTTCGGTAGCATTTTGATACGGATCGGTGGTTGATAAAGAAACTTTCACGGCGGACCAATCTATTCCTGTAGTCTGGCTTACATTCGCTTGTGCTTCCAATTTCACGTTTTTGCCAATCCCCTCGCTTCGCATATTGTAAATGGGTTTCCATGTAGCTTTTGGCGTCATGTAAGTCAATACGAGTTCTGCATTTAGTGGTTTCTCTGAGTCAAGTTCAACGACAACCTCTGAGTAATTTATGACGGGCTTGCTTCGTTGGCTGGTTAATTCTTGCGCTAAGATGTTTGATTCCTTGGTTATCCTTTCCAGTTCGTTTTTTATTACAAGTTCTCTGTCAATGATTTCCATCATTTTCTGGTGCATGAAAGCATATGCCTCTTTTAGCTCGGTTACTTTTACGGCAGCGGTTTGACTCCCTAAGTTTCGATTCAGTAGAATAAGTTTCCTGTCCAATTCCAGTACTGCATATTCATTGATCAGCAAGTCATATTTTTGGTCTAAGGCGTGTATTTTGGCATTCAAGGTAGTAATCTGCTGGTTGTTCAAAGTGATGTCCTCAAAATTCTTGCGCATGCGCACGGACAAAATCACCAAGTCTTTTGGCGCCTTAATTTGAATCGTATTAGGATCCAGGAAATCTGTGAGTTTCTGTAAAACAACCGTCTGTTTCCCTGTCTTCACAGGTACATTGTATTTGTGTTTTAACTGAGCCCCGGTGAAGAACACGGTAACATCTGAGATCGGTTCTGTAAGGGAAGATTCTTTTTGCGCATGAAAGTTCGTAACGCAAAACAATAAAATGCCAATGGCAAGGGGGTGAAATTTCATAATTTTTTAGTTGGGGTTACAGCAAAGACTTGAATGGGTTCACTTCGTAAAAGGAAAATCTAAAAGGGTAAGATCCGCCGTAAACAAATCATATGAAAAGAAGTTTTCTTTTTCGGCTAAACTTGCGAAATACGCTTTTTTGGTATTCATATCGACTCTAAAATGGGTATCGTCATTTACTGTGTTTATCGCTGCACCTAAGTTGATTGGATCGCTCCACTTCCCATCTGTATTCATGCTGTAAAAAACATCATACCCGCCAAATCCTGGCAATTGGTCGCTGCTGAAAAAAAGATACTTCCCATCCGGACTCAAGAAGGGCGTTGTTTCGTTGCCTTCTGTGTTAAGCGGTTTGGGTAATGCTGTAGCCGTTCCGTATGCGCCATCGGACCTTGTTGCTGTGTACATGTCTAACCCTGTCACATCGGCTTTACGGTCGGTTATGAAAACAATGAAATCTCCAGTTTCACAGCCATTTGTAGCGGTGGCACTTCCTTCAAAAAAATCGGTGTTTATGCCTTTTCCTTTCACAAGGTTCATGGATTCCCAAACCAATGCTGAATCCGAGGTGATTTCAAAAATATCAGAGCTTTTCGTTGTTTTTTCGCTGGAAGCGGAGGTGTTTATGGTTAAAAGCGCAAAGGTTCCTTCGGCATTGACATGGCTCAGTGCATCAAATCCATTGGTGTTTAGGTTTTGAAAAAATGCATAATCAATGTCATAGTCTCCCGTAGTTGGATTGAAAACAGCATGGTACATATCTTCAAAATACCTTAGGTCATCCGGGTTGAGGTTTTCACCTGTTGTTTCAGGACGACGTGCTGTAAAAAACAAATGAGCACCCTTGTTGTACACCATCGGAGCGTATTCGTCTTCCAAGGAATTTATTTGAATCGATAAGGGTTGTCGAATGTTTTTCTCACCGTTTTTAGCCGCTCTTAAAGCCCATTCGCATTGCTCAATGGCTTGTTTTATTCCAAATTCCTTTGCCATTTTGTCGCCCATCAAAATGGCCGCTTTTTTATATCCATTTGCTGCGTTTTCTACGTTCCCCAATCTGTGGTTGATTTTTCCAATCAGTTCGTGAAATTCCGCATCACCTTCTTCATTTTCTTTTAAAAACTGCTTCGCGTTGTTTATGTAAGATTCAGCGGTATAGTAGCTGTTTAAATCATAATGGCAAGTGGCCATCCAATAATTTAACTTCCAGTTTTCAGGGTCCATGGATTCAACCCGTTTGAAGGTTTCCAATGCCTCATTGGTACGTCCCGCATGGAAGGTTTCAATCCCTTTGTTCATCAAACGATTGATGGTAGCTTTGTCGGTGGCGCTTTGTTTTACTTGCGCGAAATTCGAACCGATTGTGAAAAACGTGAAGATGAAAAATGTAAAGATTGCTTTCATGATTCTAAAATTACTAAAGTTACCAACATGCTGCCCAAATTCCTTTCAAAATTTAGTTAAAAAAAGCAATTTTGTAGTGCATTTTTAAAATGAACCTAATCCATGACCCATAAATTTACGTGCGCTGCTTTTCTTTTCCTCTTTTTAACTTTCAGTTTGGTTTTTTTTGCGCAAGATTCGGTTCTGCTTAAAGGAGAAAAACCCGATTTTTACCAATGGCAAACGTTGGGCAAAGGAATTTCCTTACTTGAAACTTTTGCGCCCCTTAAATCCTATGTGGGTGATTCGAAGTTAACGATTTTACGGTTAAATCCTGACCAACTTGAATTTCACGTTTACGCAGCAACGCATGGGGACTCAGTCCGAAAAGACGCTATGGAATGGGCAGATTCACTTCGCTTAAACATTGTTTTCAATGCGGGGATGTATGAATTATCTAAACCCTTGAATGCCCGAGGCTTCTTGAAAACTTTTGACCATTACAACAACCCAAATTTAGCCGAAGGATTCAACTGCATGTTGGGGGTTGGACCCAAAGACACAAGTAAATACAATAACATTGACATTCTCGACCTCCAATGTGCAAATTGGCAATCTGCAAAAAATGACTTTGAGGGCTATGTCCAATGTTTACGAATGATCGATTGCAATGGTGGACCTATGTCGTGGACCCGTCGCAAACAATCTTGTAGCATGTTGGTAGCTGCAAAAGACCCCCAAGGAAGGTTCTATTTAATCTTTTGTCGTTCCCCTTATTCCCAAAACCAAATGATTGCATTTATGAAAGAAATGCCTTTTGAACTTTCGCATGCACTTTACCTAGAAGGTGGGCCTGAAACATCACTTCTTGTGGATGTAAATGAACATTGCATCCAAAAAGTGGGCTCTTGGATTTCTACCAGCTATGAGACAGATAAAAACAATCATTTCTGGAATTTACCTAACATTGTCGGAATACGAATGAGGCCCTAATGCATAATTTCGTAGCTTTAACATGAATTGAAAATCGTATAAATCTTACCAATGAAAACCTGCCAATTATTCTGTTATCACGTAAATGACCTGTATTCTCAAGAAGTAGCTGACCTTAAACATGGTGGAGAGGAAAGTGTGGACAACAAAAGGTACCATTGGACAGATGAACTGCAAGTGCGGAACGTAAAAGATTTTTCCATTCAAGAAAATGGTATTTATGTACTAAAAGGAGAACAATCCGTTTCCGGTCCCTTTGAATTTCCGATCATTGAAATGCGTACCGTTCAATTTGATTTGGTCGACGGTTCAAAAGTTGAATTTGCTTTTTCAGAATCCATTTTGGAAAATTTTGACATTCAAGAAGAGGGCGATAAAATCCTTTTGAAAGTTTCATTCAAAGACAGCGAAGCATTTGGAAACCCAATTTCAGGGATTTATATTTCAAACCACGCCTTTCCTGAATCCCTGAACTAAGATGTTGGAATTGAAAAATATTTCCTTATCCTACGATAAAGAAATCTTAAAGAACATTTCAATTGAAATCCTTGAAAATGAAATCATTGGCATTGCAGGGAGAAGTGGTGCAGGCAAATCCAGTTTGTTAAAAATCATTTCTGGTCACTTGGATGCAAGCGAAGGAGAGGTTATACTCAACGGTAAACAAATGCCATTGTCTTCGCAGAGAATGATCCCTGGTAACCCTGAGGTCGCTACGGTTAATCAAGATTTTAAGTTGGATGTTTACCACACAACCACTGAGAACCTACGTGAAGCGATATTGAATTGGCCAACAGAAAAACGAGAAGCTAGGGTTGTAAGGTTATTGCAACTTTTTGACCTACAAAAGGTTTCCCAGCTCAAAGCCCATCAATTGTCAGGCGGCGAACAACAACGTTTAGCCATTGCACGAGCGATTGCACCCAAGCCAAAGCTGCTATTACTCGATGAACCTTTTTCCCACTTGGATTATAGGTTGCGCAATCGTTTAACCAACCTCATTTTAAAGGTGAAACAGAAAGAGCACATCACCGTCGTGTTGGTGTCCCACGATGGACAGGAACTCATGGGTTTGTGTGACAAGTTGGCTTTGTTGAATCAAGGTAAGTTATCCAAATTCCTTCCTCCGATTCCTATGTATTATACAATAAAATCGAAACGTGATGCTGAATTATTGGGAATTGTAAACACCCTTGCAATGGGCGATAAAACGATTTATTTTAGACCTACGGAATACAAGATTTCAACGGATGGAGTAGGGGTAACATTCGAAAAAGCGATGTTTAATGGCATGGTATACCTAAACCATTTCACCAGTCACCAAGGAGAAAAAATCATTTTATATGCCATGGAACCCCTTGCCGAAGTGAGTCATATTCAAATTGATTTAAAAAAATGAGACAGAAAAAGCACGTTACTTATTTTCAAATTGTAAAAAGAACGGTCATCGAGTTTTTAGAGGAAGGATCCTATTTTCATGGAGCAGCCCTTTCGTATTACACCCTCTTTGCCCTGATCCCATTGCTTTACCTATCGTTGATTAGTTTTGGGAGTTTATTCGGACAAGATCGTTGCATTGAAATCATCACCGAATTGTTTCAAAAGAACATTGGAATTGATGACATCGCGGTTTTTACAAACTACCTAAAATTCATGGGACGCCAATCCAATTCATGGCTCTTAAATGTGGCTATGATTTTCCTCCTGCTCTACTCTTGTTCCGCGTTCATGGTCTCCTTGAAATTTAGCATCAACGAGTTTTTTAACATTCAAAAACGAAAGCGAGAGAAGCTAAACATCTTTATGGATTTTCTTAAATTCAGATTTCTTTCCATTACCTATTTGGCCTTTTTTGCCTTGATTATTTTTGTTTCTTATTTCATTCAAATCTTTGCCTTCTCCTTCATGGAAAATTACTTTCATAACAAACATGGAAGCTTAAATTTTGGGTACATTGTATTTCATCATCTCCTTTCCATCGGGATGAACTTCGCTATCATTTCCATCATTTTTAAATTCGTGCACGATGGTGAAATTCGTTTGCGCCTCGCATTTCAGGGGGCTTTGCTGACTGCGGTTTTACTTTACCTAAGTCAAATGGTCATTAAACTTTACCTTCAAGAATACTTTTTTCTGGGTAAGGGAGACGTTATTGGTTCCCTGTTTATTCTTATGGCCTGGGTTTATTATTCATCTCAAGTGATCTTTTTTGGTGCGAAATTCACCTATGTACTCGGAAAATACAGAAAAGACATTCCTGAATAATTCCTATTTTAGAAAAAAAATCAAGCTATGAAAAAATCTACTTTACCATTTATCCTCTTGCTTTTACTAACCTATGCCTGTAAAGACACTGGGGTTTTGGTGAAACCAAAATATGCTACCACGGTTTTTCATGGCCAAAAAGGAGAAACGGAAGTCAATGCCTTAAACCGTAAACAAGCCGAAAGGGAAAAAAGCCTCGCCGATCAAATAGAAAAAGCAGAGGAAGCTATGCTTAAGTTGGAAGAACAAAAGAAAATGTTCTATTCCATTGATTCTACCGAGCGAATTAAAGAGATCGATGTTCAGTTGGAACGTCTGATGGCACGAACGGCAGAAATCATTAAAGGGCTTAATGAAACGGACCCTTATACGCCTGATGGGCATGAGAAAACCCTAAGGTTAGCGAAGGAACTGAACGACTTGCTTTACATTTATGTTTTTCCTTTGGGAGAACTGATTACAGCCAATAAGGAAATTAAGAACATATCCGCAGACATCAGTTTTGATACTGGAAGCTCGTTAATTACGAATGAAGGAAAAGCAGAAATTGCCAAAATCATGCTCGGCATTCAAAATGACATCTCCGAATGGAAAAAATACATGGATCACCACAATGAACAAGTGTTTTCTAATGAAGAATTTGCGACCATCCTCATGATTTCAGGTTATTCTGACAAGCAAGGTTCGGGTGATGAGAAATCCAGAATTAAAAGAAACCAAGAGCTTTCCACCGAAAGAGCCAAAGCCGTTTCTTCAGAGTTCGAAAAACAACTCAAAGCCCTTGGCGTCAAATGGAAATTGACCTACCGAATCTCTTTTGAAGGAAAAGGGGAAACGCTTCCGCCTTCGATGAATGAGGACGCCACTAAGAACAACCCAAACCGCAGAATTACTACGATAAGAATGGTGGTAGGTCCGAAAATTTTGCTTTACAACAACGGGGAGTAACTAAAAGAATGAAGGAGGTTTTCTGAGTTCGATTTTTGCATCTTTGAACAAAGACGAGGTGTTTTGAATGCTTAGCAAAAAACTTTTGTTCATGCCAATGGGCGTCCAATAAAATCGCAAAGCCCAACAATGCATGTTTCTACTTAAAGTTAGGTTCATGTTGGTTATTTTTTGCGAGTTCACATCAAAATTTACGTTGCTTGCGAGGTTCCAACGCTTGGTAAATGTCAAATCGCCACTCAATGCAATGGTTTGAATCAGCGTGTATGGATTGGGGTTGGTTGCGGTGATTAAGGTATTTGCGTTCATGGAAAATACGTGTGAAACATTAACCTTCCAAGGAATGTCGAAATAAATTGCCTGCTCGGGATGTAGGTAAAAATAATTGTAGTCTGCGTCCCACTGCGTTTTTAAGCCATCCTGTTTTTCAGCAATTATGTCTTTGCTCTTTTTGGTACTGAGGGTGAAAGTTGTATTCAAAGAAACCCCCAAAAACCTTCCCAGTCCCTGGCCATTTCCATAGGCAAATTCTTTGTGTATTTTTCCCGTTGAATCCCAAGCATATGGACTGAATTCTGCCGAAGAAACAAAATTTAATGCGCTGAATGGACTCATTCGCAAGTTGAAAAGTAGATTGGATAAGGGCATGCTATCCTTGAGGAAATCATAATTTCCATTGATTGAAAACTGATCGATGATGCGAATTTTTCGATACCCCGTTACCGTGTCTTTATCCGACTTTATTTTCAGCTCTGCACTGTTGTTAATTCCAAAATTCAGGAAAGACGATGCCCTTGTATTTCCTACTGTGTAGATGCTTCTTTCCCAAGGAGAATACTGAATGGTAGCCTGGTTAACGCCTGCTTGTACTGACACCAATTCGTTTAACAATGGCACATACCTATAACCGATGGAAGGCGTCATTATGTGCCTCAAAATGGGTTTTTTCTTCCCGATGAATTTATAGTAGGCATACACAACCGTTGTCGCATTCATGCTAAAGTTGATTTCATTTGAATTTTTGGTTTTTTGCATGGTGTCGACCTGCGTTCCGTTGGTAAGCGGATTGTATGATTTTGAGATTTGTTGGAAATTAATTTTACTTCCATAAGAGAAATTTGGGGTGATTTTAATGCGACCTTTTAGAAGTCCCATTGTGGTTTGTAAACCAATTCCCTGTGATACCCCATTGAAAAATTGTGACCCCATTCCTTGATAATCGAAATTTGACAATAAGGAATCGCCAAATGTCGCCTTGTTTTGCGTCTCTAAATTGTAGGTAAGCCCAATGCGCTGAATGGATTTTCCCAGTTCCGTTTTGGGTGTTTTGATGAGGCTTTGGAAAGGAAATACGCGTGTTAAATTTACATTGACAATTGGAGAAATTAACGAAACATTTTGGGCGATTGCATTCTGACGCATGGAAATTTTCGCCCCGATGGTGAGCGGTTTTCCAGGGAAAAGACGCATAACATTGACGTCAGAATTAAAGGAATTATTGAAATACTGGGGATTGATTGGATCCAAATTGTTTTTGGTTTTGTTGTCAGAAATGAAATTTACATTTGAATTAAAATTCCAGTATGGATTCGATTTTGCCTGTTGTTGGTGAGCCCAAGTTAAGGTCACTTTATTGTTTTTTCCATAATCTGGAAATCCATTGTTGAATTGTTGAAATCCCATGCTGACTCGACCTGTGTACCCGTACTTTTTTGAATAGTCCAAATCATTTCTAAGTCCCCAACTCCCTCTGCTGTATAGATTTACGTATACACTCGTTTGCAAACGGTCGTTGATGGGAATGAAATAACCCAAATTCTGAATG
The DNA here is from genome assembly GCA_009924735.1 of Flavobacteriia bacterium. Classification (GTDB taxonomy): domain Bacteria; phylum Bacteroidota; class Bacteroidia; order Flavobacteriales_D; family Crocinitomicaceae; genus UBA952. The sequence goes on from RFQZ01000002.1 coordinate 128,929, forward strand.
CCAAATCCATATTGTGAAACAGGTACAAATTCTGGGAATAAAATTCCACTGGTTCGGTCTTCTTGTTGTGGAATAAACGCAAATGGAAGTCCCAACGGCGTAGGAATTCCACTGATCCATAAATTCATAGGTCCGGTAACAATGCGTTTTTCAGGTATTACAACCCCCTTCGACAGCTGAAAATGATAATGGGGATCCTCTTGGTCGCATGTTGTTAACCTCCCTTTTCTTAGGTGAATCTCATCGTTGGGATATCGTTTTGCTTCCCCCATGTTAAAATACAATTCGTCTTGTCGTATGCCTAACTCCTCGATGTAAACCTTTTCGGTATTCATGTTCATGCGCATGCGGTGACAGGTCATTGTTTCACCCCCTTCAACAAATACAGGATATTCTACCTGGTTGCGATTGCTGTCCAAAATATACACAGCCTCAACCTCATTGTTTTTGAAATCCAACACAATCATTCCTGCCGTTAACTTCGATTCCCCCATTTCAACATAGGCATTGCCATATAAGTAAGCTTTTTTGTCCTTTACGTTGTAGTGGGTAGAATCCCTAGCGCCATATTTTACGATGTCTTTTATGTTTTCATCGTTTAACATCAAGGTATCCTTAAGCGTGTTTTGGGCCTTTACCGTTTGGGTAAATGGCATTATTAACAACGCAACGAAGATAAAAATGCAATATGGCATAGCTTTGGTCAAAGAATCGCGCTTAATTTTGTTAATAGCCATGGAACGTAACACAAAACTACCAAAAAAAGAAGCTTTTCAAGTGTACTTGAAATTGCAACTCCTTTTTATCCTCACATTCGTGGGAGTTTTTCAACCCTTTGCTCAAAAATCTGCGTCCTATGGAAGGATAAAAACCATCGTGATTGATGCCGGTCACGGCGGAAAAGACCCAGGATGTCATGGGGGAGTCGCCAATGAAAAGGATGTTTGCTTGTCCATGGCCCTTAAACTGGGTGACCAAATCAAGAAAAAATACCCGGACATTAAAGTGGTTTACACGCGTGAAACCGATGTTTTTGTAGAATTAATCGAACGCGCCAACATTGCGAACCGTGTCAATGCCGATCTATTCATTTGCATTCACGCGAATGCAGGGAGTACAGTTGCTTATGGAACAGAAACCTATGTACTAGGTCTCCATCGTACGGAATCCCAGCAAAAAGTAATGGAGCGAGAGAATTCCATCATTTCATTGGAAGATGACAAAGGTGCAAAATACAAGGATTTTGACCTTACCCCTGATGCCATGATTGCCATTCAATTACAGCAAAACGTCAATTTAAACAATGCCATAAAATTTGCAGATTACCTTCAAACTGAATTTAAATCCTTAGGTCGCTATGACAGAGGAGTTAAGCAAGCGGGTTTTTTGGTACTATACAAAACAGCCATGCCCAGTGTCTTAATTGAAACAGGTTTTCTTACCAACCCAAATGAAGAGTCTTTTCTTGGAAAAAATGAAGGGCAGGAAAAAATGGCGTCCTCTATGTTTAAAGCCCTGGTGAAATACAAAAACCACATGGAAGGACAAACCGAAACACCCATCGAAAACCCAATTAAACCGCCTAAAATAGAAGTGCCCCAAGTTGAAACGGATACCGTTCAACAAGAACCCTCAGCCAATGCCATCACAGATGAGGTGTTCTTTACCGTTCAAATTGCGACTTCCTCTGAAAAAATAGCGCTCACCGCTCCTAAATTTAAGGGAATGAAGGTGTATGAATACAAACAAGACAACCTGTTTAAATACTACACGGGCATTTTTGTGAAAGATTTAGAAGGGGCAAAAAACCACAAGAAGGAATTACAGGAAAAAGGGTTTTCAAGTGCTTTTGTGATCGCTTTCTTGAACGGAGAGAGAATAAGTATCGAAAAAGCTATTAAATTAGCAGAAAAATAGATTTTGAAATTTTCTAAAGAAATCGCAGCAGGCCTGATTGCCATTTTTGCCATAATATTATTGGTAGTTGGAATCAATTTCTTAAAAGGATACAGTCTTTTTGGAAGTGATGAAAAATACTATGCCTATTTCCCTAATTCCGGTCAAGTGATGGTTTCTGGCGATGTTACCCTAAATGGTGTAGTCATTGGTAAAATATTGGAAATTAAAAACATCCCAACCAATCCAGAAAGTAAAAGGGTAAAAGTTACCTTCAGTATACAGGAGAGTGATGTTAAATTGCCTAAAGGAACCATGATTGAATTGGGATCGTTGGATTTACTTACCAAAGGTTTATTGGTTATTTATCCCATTGAACAAAAGAAAGGGTTTTATGAAGTTGGGAGTGTAATCCCTGGAAAAATGTCCGCAGATATGTTCTCTCAAGTGAAACAATACGCCGATCCAATCTCTCAAAAACTACAAAATCTGATGCTTTCCATTGATAAAATGGTCACATCGCTGTCAGGGGTTTTCGGTGAAGAAGGCGCCAATGACATCTCAGGAAGCATCAAAGAATTGAAAATTACCATCAAACGAATTGGAGACCTTTCCGTTGAAATTCAAAATTTCGTAGGCGAAGAAAAAAACCAATTTACCAAGGTTATGTCACACGTAGAGAGCATTACCCTAAACCTTAAAAACAGCACCGACAAAGTGAATTCAATCATTGGAAACACGAAAAAAATCACCGATGACCTCGTGACTGCAGACTTTAAAGGGACCATCCTTGAAGCACAGACCACCTTGAAAAAACTAAATTTCGCCCTCGATGAGGTAAACCAAGGAAAGGGTACCATGGGCAAACTCTTGCACGATGAAAAACTGTACAATGAATTGGTGGAAACCAATAATGAATTGCAAGAATTGGTCGATGACCTTGAAAAACATCCCGAAAGATACGTGCACATCTCTTTGATCAACAAGAAACAAAAAGGGACTACGCTTACCAGCAAACAAGAGGAAAAACTTAAACATTTATTGGATTCCATTGCCGACTAATTTCATGATTTCAATTGTTGTATTTTCATTGCTTTCCGTCCTTTCCGTAGGAATGTTCACATGGAAAATGCGGTCCATAATCGCCCAAATCCGATTGGGTAAAAAGACCCAACGTTTAGATCAACCTTCCTTGCGATTTAAGACCATGCTTTTGGTCGCTTTTGGACAAAAAAAGATGTTCAATCGTCCCATTCCTGCACTGCTACACTTTGTGTTCTATGTAGCTTTTATCATCACCCAAATTGAATTGATCGAGGTGTTTATTGATGGTTTTTCTGGTTCGCATAGAATTTTTTACCATACTGATTTCCAACAGGATTATGTGTTTATCATCAGTACAATTGAAGTGCTTTCTGTACTTACTTTTGTCGCTACGTTGGCCTTCTTTTCGCGCAGAAACATTGTCAAATTGCCGCGCTTCAACATGAAGGAATTATTGGGTTGGCCAAGAAAAGATGCGAACCTTATTCTTCTATTTGAATTGCTTTTAATCATCTTTATTTTCACAATGAACGGTGCCGATGAAGCAAGTAAATTACTTCAAAGTAATGTCGGTTATGGGTTTGCAATGAGTCAATATTTAGGTCCACTGTTTTTTGGTAGAATAAACAACCCAGAAATCCTTGAGGTCCTTTCTAAAATAGGGTGGTGGGGACACCTGCTAATGGTGTTCGTTTTTCTAAACTATTTGCCCTATTCAAAACACCTCCACATCCTCTTTGCCTTCCCTAACACCTACTTTTCTAACTTGGACAAAAAAGGAAAGTTTAGCAATATGGATGCGGTGACGCAAGAGGTTAAATTGATGCTTGACCCAACCCTTGTTCCTGCTGAAATGACTTCAGATACAATAGCCTCCTTTGGTGCCAAAGACGTCAATGACCTTTCGTGGAAAAACCTGCTGGATGCTTATTCATGTACGGAATGTGGTCGTTGTACCTCGGTTTGCCCAGCTAACATCACAGGGAAAGCCCTTTCGCCAAGGAAAATCATGATGGATACCCGAGACAGACTTCAAGAAGTAGGTAAGAATAATTTGAATTGTATGGATGGAAAGTCCTTGTTGGGAGATTACATTACCGAAGAAGAACTTTGGGCATGTACAAGCTGTAATGCCTGTGTGCAAGAATGCCCGGTGAACATTGACCCTCTTTCCATTATCGTTGATTTGAGAAGGTTTTTGGTAATGGAGGAATCTAAAGTTCCTTCTGAATTGACAGGGATGCTAACCAACATTGAAAACAATGGAGCACCTTGGCAGTTTTCACCCGCGGATCGCTTGAAATGGACTGAAGAAAATTAGAAATAGATACCATGGATTTTACTGTTCCTACAATGGCCGATATGATGGCGAAAAACCAGACCCCAGACGTTCTTTTTTGGGTGGGTTGTGCAGGTAGTTTTGACGACCGAGCAAAGAAAATTACCAAAGCCATTGCCAAAATATTGCACCATTGCAAAGTGAATTTTGCCGTCTTAGGTGCCGAAGAATCTTGCACGGGAGATCCTGCAAGAAGGGCAGGAAATGAATTCACTTTTCAGATGCAGGCACTCATGAACATTCAAGTGCTCAATGGGTACGAAGTGAAGAAAATTGTAACCGGTTGTCCACATTGCTTTAATACCCTGAAAAATGAATACCCAGAGTTAGGCGGGAATTATGAGGTGTTACACCACACGGAACTCATCCAAACGTTGATCAATGAGGGCAGACTCAAGTTGGAAAATGGATCGATGTTTAAGGGAAAAAAAATTACATTTCACGATCCTTGTTACCTTGGTAGGGCAAATGATGTGTATGAGGCCCCGCGCAACCTAATTGAGAAGTTGGACGCCGAATTGGTGGAAATGAAACGCTGTAAAACCAATGGTTTATGCTGTGGAGCCGGGGGAGCACAAATGTTCAAAGAAGCCGAAAAAGGCAACAAAGAAATTAACGTTGAACGTACAGAAGATGTCTTGCAATCCAATGCTCAGATCGTTGCAACCGGTTGTCCCTTCTGTAATACCATGATGACGGATGGTGTGAAGAATGTGAACAAAGAAACTGAAATTGAAGTACTCGATGTAGCCGAACTCATTGCCAATGCAGCAGAGTTATAACATCCCCCCTCATTTCCTGCTTGATGCGCGCGTTTGGGTGTTCGTGGGCGACCGTACACTGTCAACCCTAGAAGTCAGTCAAACGAATCAAGCTTTAAAGGACTTTTTGAAGACCTGGCAAACCCATGGCAAACCTTTGGATGCTTACGGTTTTGTGCTCCATGAAGCCGCCTTGGTAATCGTTGCCAACGAAGCGGAAGTGCAAGCATCAGGATGTTCCATGGATAAAATCAACCATTTCGTGAAAAATGCGGGTATACAACTCAATGTCAACTTCTTTGACCGAATGAACGTACTGACTCCAAATGCAAATGGAACTTGGGAACATGTAAAATTCAATATGGAAAACATGACTACGGATATTCATTCGAACATTACCGTTTTGAAAGACTTATCGAGTAGAATTTTAGAATAGAAAAACCTCCTTATATTCCTACAAAGATGACTAAAAAGGCATGTATGATGCCTGGCAAAACAAACAATAAGGTTAAGATCAGGTTAATCCAAAATCTTTGTGTAATTCCACCTTCGTATAGGTAAACAGCCAATGGGGGAATGAACAAACAAAGTATGGCCAAAACAACGTCATCAACCCTTCTAGAGGATTGACCTTGGGCTTGGTTTGACACCATTTTCTTCATGATTTTTTCAGCTTTTCGATTCAACGTTGGTGACGTTTTCACCTTGGTTTCGCCCTGTTTTTCTGATGCTTTATTTGAAAATTCGATTGCTTGGTCTTCTTGTGGAATCGCTGTGACATCGCGAATGACCGTTGCCGTTTCTTGCGCCGCGCGTGTTTTTGTTTCGGTACATCCCAATTTGATTTCTTCAGTCTGCACTGCGTCTGCTTTGCGTTCTTGTGCGTCGGAAGCTATTTCAGATTTAGCTTTCTTGTCAAAGGAAACACGGTATCCCCACTTGTCGATTCTTTTGCTCACTGTACAAGATGCCAAGGATCCAATCAATGCCAAGGTTAAAATGTGTATTGCTTTCATTTTTACTTTGTTTTAATACCTCGAATGTACGTCTTTTTTTTAACAGGTCTAGTGGGCATGGATGACTTTACTCCGAATATTTTTCGTAACTTAAATTAAAATTATGTGAAATGGAATATAAGTGGGTTAAACGGGATTCGGCATCCCTACAAAAAGTCGAAAAATTAGTCAAAGAAGTAAAAATCACCCCCCTCATTGCAAACCTCCTCGTCCACCGAGGCATTGATACCTTTGAAAAAGCAGAACATTTCTTTCGTCCCAAGTTGGCGAATGTAAACAGTCCTTTCCTTTTCAAACAAATGGAAGAAGCCGTTCAAACCTTAGCCAAAGCCATTGAGAAAAATCAAAAAATCAGACTCTTTGGTGATTATGACGTTGACGGTACCACCGCCGTAGCCATCATGTACAACGTACTTCTTAACCATACAGACAATGTGGATTTTTACATTCCAGATCGCTATGCCGAAGGTTACGGCTTAAGTCGAACAGGCGCACAGTCTGCAATGGATCACAACGTTGACCTACTCATTACCTTGGATTGTGGAATTCGTTCCGTCGAACTGCTCAATGAACTAAATGAATTTGGGATGAAAATCATTGTTTGTGACCACCATGAGCCCGGAGAAACACTTCCAAATGCCATTGTCTTGGATCCGAAAACACCCAATGAAACGTATCCCTTTGATGGTCTTTCTGGAGCCGGTGTTGGTTTTAAACTATTGGAAGGACTCTACCAAAACATGGGGTGGGAGCAAACCATCCTCCACCAACAACTCGACCTTCTTGCCCTGAGCATCGCAGCCGACATCGTTCCTGTTACCAACGAAAATCGCATTTATGCTTTCCACGGTCTTGAATTGATGAATACCCAGCTGCGTCCCGTTTTTAAAAAAATGTTCGAAAGTGCCAAAAGACAGGGTGCCATCAAATTGAGTGATTTGGTCTTTGGTCTCGCTCCCAGAATAAACGCAGCAGGAAGAATACGCAGTGGAAATACCGCCGTACAATGCATGCTGGAAAGTTCGCAAGCCGACATCAATGAACTGGTAAATGAAATCGAACGGTCCAACAACGACCGAAAACAACTCGATGAAAACATCACTGCTGAAGCACTCAAAATGGTTTCTTTCGAACCAAAAGATAGAAACAGCAACGTGCTTTTCGCTCCGCATTGGCATAAAGGCGTTGTGGGTATTGTAGCTTCGCGCATCATTGAATCCCATCCCTGGCCAACCATCGTATTAACCGAATCCCATGGCGTGTATTCTGGTTCCGCAAGGTCTTATGGAAATTTCGACATCCATCAAGCGCTTGAGCAACTCGCTCCCTTGCTTACACAATTTGGAGGGCATCAACATGCCGCAGGACTCGCCATGCTGCCTGAAAATTTCGAAACTTTTAAAATAGCATTTGACGAACGCGCAAAAGCATATTTTGAAAAATACCCAACAGAACCTACCATTGAAATAGACAGTCACCTGGATTTTGACAATCTGTTTGAGAATGAATCCAACCAAAGCATTCCAAAAATGGCAAGAATTTTAGAAGGATTTGAACCTTACGGTCCGGGAAACCTAAAACCCGTGTTTGTCGCAAAAAATGTCTACTCCCTCGAGTCAAGGTTGCTTAAAGAAGCCCATTTGAAACTTAAGGTAACCCAACCTAACTCCTCACAACAAATGGATGCCATCGGTTTTAACCTCGCACCAAAAGAAGTTTACACGGTGCCTGGAATGGCCTTCTCAATTGCTTTTACCCTAGACATCAACGAATTCAGGAATGTCAAAAAATTGCAGCTCATGATCAAAGACCTCAAAGAAGATTTTTAGCATTTTGTAACCTTCTCTAATTCAGTGGCGTAAGTGTGGCCGCCTTTGGGCAAAAAAACACAAAACCTTACGTCATGAAACTACTCGTTAAAATTGCTCTTTTTGTTCTCACCCTTGGAATCTCCTTCAATGCCAATGCGCAACAAAGAGGGTATTGGTTTAATTTGGAAGACCTTTCCATCCTCTCACAACCCGAGTGGATTGGCATTCAAACGAAACTTCAAATTAACAACCTTCAACAAGCGCTTCCGGCAAGTAAAAAGGCCTCACTAAGAAAAGTGTATGCTTTGGATTGCGAATGTACTGCTGAAGATCTCAAAGCAGCCTTCGAACCCCTCAAAGGAAAAGTTACCTTCCTTTCCGAAGCACCCAATTACCAGCCCCTCTATGCGCCTAATGACTTTAATAACAATGTACAAGTGTATGATTATGCCCTGTCGATGATCAATGCCCCGCAAGCATGGGATTTAACCCATGGAGATGACAGTATAGTAATTGCCATCAGCGACCAAAATTTTTATGTTCAACATGAAGACCTCGAAGGGAAAATCATTCATTACGACCCAAGCAATACAACCACAGCTACCCATGGTACGGCAGTCGCCATCACTGCAGCTGGAAATACAGACAATGGGGTAGGGTTGAGTTCCATCGGATTCAACAGCAGCTTGGCTTTATATAAAATGAACCTAAACGAAGTTTTACAAGCATCTTACGATGGCGCCCACATCATAAACATCAGTTGGACCACCGGCTGCTTCTACAACCAAATTGAACAAGATGTTATGGATGAAGTGGCAGCAAATGGTTCATTTATCATAGCCTCTGCCGGAAATGGAAATACCTGCGGAGATCCAAACGCGAAAGTTTACCCAGCATCCTACAACCACGTATTTTCAGTGACATCGGTCGGAAGCCAAAACAACCATGAATACATCATTGGGGATTCTACCTCAACCCACCAACACAATGATTCTGTCGATCTTTCTGCACCTGGATTTGACGTTGCCATTTCTCCCGCACCGGGATGGTACCTAAACCTTAGTGGAAGCTCTTTCGCAGCTGCTTATGTGAGTGGAACCGCTGCTTTGATGTTGGCCGCAAACAAATGCATCTCGAACGTACAAATTGAAGCCATACTAAAAAGCACTTCATTTAACCTAGACATCCTCAATCCTCAGTATGCAGGAAAAATGGGTGCCGGTAGATTGGATGCGCACCAAGCGGTATTGGCAGCGATAAATGTTCAAAATGTATTACAGCCTACTTTCAGTCTTTTGGACGGGTGTCAAGCAAATGATGCTGAAATCAACCTAATCGTTCAAGGTGGGCAATCGCCCTACACTGCAACATGGAGCAATGGATATGTGGGTTTTACCAATTCTGCTTTAAATTCAAACACCTATCATGTTAACCTTACTGATGTCCATGGCTGTCGTTTGGATACCTTTATATATGTAAACGATGCAATCCCCCCAACTTTTAACCAAATGTTGGTAAATCCAACTTGTGCGGATGCCTCAAATGGTGGCGTTCAATTGAACTTAACCAACAACACCCCGGTGAACATACTATGGTCCAATGGGCAAGTGGGTACCCAATTGAGCAACCTTGCACAAGGAATGTATGAAGCTACCTTATTATATGGTATCAATTGTCAAATCACCACACCTTTTGTGTTGACCGCACCTGACCCTATACAAATTTCAGGAACCACTTTACCCCAAACCAACAATTCACTTGGCGAAATAGATGCAAGTGTGATTGGAGGTACAGCTCCATACATTTATGCGTGGGATAACAATGTTTTTTCTGAGGACTTGGATTCAGTTGCATTTGGAACCTATGTGGTCACAGTAACCGATGCAAATGGATGCCAGCAAGTGGAAGCATTTGAAGTGGATAACCAAATTAACAATGCCGGAGTTTCGGAAGCGGAACAACCAGCGGTTTTACTTTACCCGAATCCTACCCATGGGAATTTTCAAATTCAAGTACCTGAAGGAATGAAATACCTTGTCCGGGTTTTTGATTTGCAGGGAAGGTTGACCGATCAGTTTGAAGTGATAGGTTCCACCTCGATCAACCAAAACTACGCACCTGGAAAATACATTTGTGTTTTGGAAGAAGAACTTACAAAGCACAAAATTGATTTGACCTTGATTGTATATTAACTAAGTAGAAATACCCAAGTCTTGATACGTAGAAAAGTTTATTTTTTGATCATTGCTAAACCATTAACATTCTTAAAAACAGATAACAGTGCAAATTTGAATTAACCAAAACCTACTACCATGAAAAACACCTTACACACGGAGATTCCTCCGAAAATTAGCCGTACCAAGCCTTTTTTTAAGCGTTTGGTATCCGATGATCTTTTAATTTATTTTAGCACATCCTATTAATATTCAATAGGAATTTTATAATGTTCGACGTTAACATAGGTATGTTAATCAAAACAAAATCTTAATCTAGAATTTATTCTTCCTTGAAAACAATTTTTTAAATTTAATGCGACTAAAAATGCCATTATGACTAAATCTCTACACCATCCATCTCAAATGAGATCTATCTACTTTTTATTTTCCTTATTTTTCTTCACAGCCTCGCTTTGCAATGTGGCCTATTCCCAACGCAACGAACTCGCCAGTAAGCACCCGGAGGCGGGTAAGTTTTTTCTTGAAGACAAGCAGGGTAAAAAAGGAACAGCCAAAGAATGCATCGAAAAGCGCGATGAGTTTTCAAAAACCTATCAGTACACCGACGGAACGTTCACCAAACAAAGCAGTGATTTCCCTATGCACTATCGGGGAACAGATGGTGCATGGTATACCTATGATAAGGCACTCAATGTAAGAGGTGATGGCAAATACAAAATTAACAAAACCGACGTCCCTGTCTCATTTGATACTAAAAATGGGTTAGTCACAATGGGCTACAATAAGGACGGAGATGTTTTGCGCTTCGGTAAAGAGACCTCGTATAAAGTTACCGATAGCCAAGGAATTGTGCTTGAAGAGACCGTTTCAAGAGACTTATCATCGGTTCGTTTTGATAAGAAAGAGAATAGGATTTCTTATGAAAATTATTGGAATGGAATAAACCGAAGAATACGTTTTGATTTATTCGAAATCGAAACGGATTATGTGTTAGATCACAAGCCAACCAATTTATCCAATGATCAGTTTCTGCATTTTACGGAAGTGTATCAAATACCAAACGGGGCAAGAATTATTGAAGGAGTTGGTGAAAATGGTTCGTTTGGATTTAAAGGAGAGTTAACCCTGCAAGGGGCGGATGGCCAGGATTTAATTTTGTTTAACCTACCGATGTGCTACGACCAAACGTATTTTTCTGATAAATACGGTGAACCTGTTCGTCCTATTTTAGGGGAGTATGTTTATCAGATTATTGGCAATGAATTGCATCTGACTACAGTAGTCCCAGCCTCTTGGGTTTTAGATGATGCACGTGTTTTTCCTTTGGTTATTGACCCAACAGCCTCAAGTTTTCAAGGAGGAACTTATCCTTTTGAACGCTATAATTATGGATGCAGCTATACCCTAGGGGTGAATGTTCCTGCAGGAACCATAACCGGTTGGTACGCTCAGTGGCAAGTTACAGCAACTGGAGGTGGTTATATGTCTGAAGGGCTCTCTCAAATTGGCTACAATGCTGCTTACCAAGGACAATTTCAAGGTAATGGTTGGAATGGAGGAACCTATAACGTTAATACACCAGTATACACCGGCAACAACGGAGTTTGGGGTGGAGGAACCATGACGTTTTGGTGGCGTGGCTATCGTACTTGGGGGTCTGCCTGTTGTTGCAATACTTCCTACCAACGCAGAAATTATTTGTATGTATATGTAGATTACAATAGTACACCGGCTGACCCAAGCGCGGCCAATACGAACATAAACCCGGTTTGTAATCCAGGTCAAACCATCACGCTAACGGCTTCAAATCCTGTAGGAACCGTTTATTGGTACAGCGGTGGTTGCGGATCCAACTTTATTGGTACGGGAACAAGCATTAATGTCAATCCCAATGCAACAACCACGTATTTCGCAAGAAACTATGCCAATGGTCAATTCAGCAATGGCTGTGCCTCCGTTACGGTGAACGTGCCTGGAACGCCCGCTGCGCCTGCGGCCAACGCGGTTTCGATTTTCTGTGGGCAAACCGCTTCTTTGAGTGCTTCCGGAAACGGTTCAATAACTTGGTACGCCAACAGCAACGCTACAGGTCAATTGGGTACTGGAGCCAGTTATACCACGCCTGCGTTGAATGCCACAACCACTTATTATGTTAATCAAGCGGTTTCTGGGTGTGCTTCCGCCTTAACGGCAGTAACGGTTACGGCCAATACACCTTCAAACCCAACTGCCAATAATGTTTCCATCAACTGCGGGCAAACCGCTTCCTTGTCGGCAAGTTCTAATGGTGGAATGATATGGTACAGCAATGCGAACGGAACAGGTCAATTGGCTACTGGAGGCAATTACACCACACCGGCACTATCGCAAACCACTACCTATTACGTTCAGGCAGGAGCGGCAGGTTGTGTTTCTCAAATCACGCCAGTTACCGTAACAGTTAATGGTTTAACTGCGCCTACGGCCAATGCGGCCGCAGTAAATTGCGGTCAAACAGCCGCCTTAACCGCCCAAGGCGGTACAGGGTCTGGTTACACATGGTTTACCAATGCCAACGGTACAGGGCAAGTGGGAACAGGAGCGTCCTTCACACCGCCAGTATTAGGCGCAACAACAACTTATTATGTGGCATCTTCAACACCTCAAGGAGGTTCACAAACCTTTAACTATACAGGTTCCGCGCAAACATTTACAGCGCCAGTGAGTGGTACCTATAGCTTAGAAGCTTGGGGCGCCCAAGGTGGAAATGATGTTTATTATCCAAACTCTGTATTCGGAGGTCGCGGAGGATATTCTAAAGGTGATGTTTATCTTGCAGCAGGAACTACCATCAATGTTTACGTAGGTGGACAA
>RFQZ01000011.1 GCA_009924735.1 Flavobacteriia bacterium
TAAACTATAAGAATATAAAACATGTAATTTTTTTCAGTGTCAGCTTACTTACATTAAGTTGTACAAATGCTCAAAAACGAACAAATGGTGAAGTTCCTCAAAGTGTTAAGGATGCATTTGCTGCGAAATACCCAACAGCCAAAGTTGAAAAATGGGATAAGGAAGCAGCAGGTTATGAAGCTTCCTTTGTAATGAACAAAATCGAAATGTCAGCAAATTTCAGTAATGAAGGTGTTTTTGAAGAAGTAGAAGAAGAAATTAATGCCAGTTCACTTCCAAAGGTAATAACAGAATATTGTACAAAAAACTATCCTGGTCACAAGTTGTCTGAAGCCGCAAAAATTACTGATGTAGCTGGAAAAGTAACATATGAAGCTGAAATGGCAAAAGGTAAAGAACATTTCGATGTTATTTTTGACGCTAATGGTGGTTTCGTTAAAAAGGGTGAAACTGCTTCTGAAGATGAAGAAGATGAGGATTAAATAAAAATTCAAATAAGACAATATCCAGTTTAATAGTGATTAGACTGGATATCTTATTTTAACCCAAACATTTCTTTTTAAATGTACTTCTTTACATAAACAGATAGATTTATGAAACAACTTATTTTATTTTTTGGATTACTTATTTCAAATTACATAGCTTGCCAAACGGTAACAATAAGTGGAACTATACATGATTTTGAAACCGGCGAATCTATTATTGATGCGAGTATTTATTCTACAAAATATAAAATAGGTGCAACGGCGAATACTTATGGGTTTTACTCTTTGACCTTGCCAAGTGGAGATAGCTCGGGAATTGTTTTTTCCTATTTCGGATATACCCCAATAATAAAGAAGATTAAATTAAATCAAAATGTTGAAATCAACATTCAGTTAAAACCACGTGTTACAGATCTTAAGGAAGTTGTTGTTTCCGTAAAAAAATTAGATGACAATGTAGAAAAAGCGGAAATGGGTGTTATCGATATACCAATTCAAAAAATTAGAGAACTACCTGCTATACTGGGAGAAACAGATGTTTTAAAAATAATTCAATTATTGCCAGGGGTACAATCAGGTAATGAAGGTACTACAGGCTTTTTTGTTCGTGGAGGTAATGGCAATCAAAATTTGGTGCAATTAGATGAAGCAGTTGTTTACAATCCAAATCATCTTTTTGGACTTTTTAGCACATTTAATACACGTGCATTGAATAAGGTCACGCTAATTAAAGGTGGATTTCCAGCTCAATATGGTGGTAGATTGTCTTCAATATTAGATATTTCAATGAGAGAAGGGAATAATCAAAAATACAAGGTAGAAGGTGGAATTGGAATAATTTCTTCTAATTTAACAATAGAAGGTCCCATAGTTAAAAATAAAGCATCATTTATAGTTTCAGCTAGACGAACTTATTTAGATCTTTTGATAAAACCTTTTTTACCGAAAGGTCTTTCAACAACCTATAATTTTTATGATCTAAATGCAAAAATTAATTGGCAAATCACTAAAAAAGATAGAATTTTTCTAAGTGCATTTAAAGGAAATGATCATGCAGCGTATACAGAAGCTAGCAGTCTGAATTATGGTATAAATTTCGGGAATACGACAGCCACTTTAAGATGGAATCATATTATAGGACCAAAATTATTTGTGAATACATCTTTAATTCATAATACGTATATTATGAATTTATCAACGATTCAAACAAAATATTTCGCCCAAATTTATTCGGGAATAAAAGATGTAAACGGTAAAACAGAATTTCAATATTTTGCAAATTCTAAACATAAAATACTATTTGGAGGGAATTACATTTATCACACATTTACTTCAAAAGGGAAAACAGATAAAATTCCAAAAGACTTAATTGTTACAAGTCTTAATACCAATAATACACCAGAAAGATATTCAAATGAATTTGCCATTTATATTAATGATCAATATACGATTAGTAAAAAGATAGGGTTAAATGTTGGAGTCAGAATGCCAGGTTTTATTTCTAAAGAATCAAAATATTTTGCCATTGAACCAAGAAGTACCTTAAAAATTTCCATCGATTCATCTTCATCAATAAAAGCGGCATATACAGTTATGAATCAATATTTACATAGTGTAGCGAGTTCAAGTGCCTCATTGCCCTATGATTTGTTAATTCCTTCTTCTAATATTACAAAACCTGAAAGAAGTCAACAAATTGCATTAGGTTATTTTAGAAATTTCAAAGAAAATAAATTTGAAACTAGTGTTGAAATGTATTATAAGACGATGCAAAATCAAGTTGCATTTAAGGAAGGAACACAGCTTTTAGAACAAACAAATATTGACAGCTCGTTAATCTTTGGAAAAGGTTGGAGCTATGGTGCAGAATTTTTTCTCAAGAAAAACTCCGGCAAATTTTCTGGATGGGTTTCTTACACTCTTTCTTGGACTTACCAGCAATTTAAAGATTTAAATTATGGTGAAAAGTTTCCATATAAATATGACCGAAGACATGCTTTGTCTGTTGTTGGAACATATGAATTATCGGAAAAATGGACTTTATCGGCAGATTTTGTATTTTCTACCGGTGGAGCATATACCTTACCTGTTGGTAAAGTAATTGTATCTGATGGAGGAAGCTTATATGATGGAGTTTATTATTCTTATGACCAAAGAAATAATTACAGACTGAACGCTTATCACAGGTTAGATCTTGGTGCAACTTACAGAAAGACTAGAACTATTTTTAAAGGAAAACTACCAATGGTTTCTGAATGGGTCTTTAGCATTTATAATGTATATAGCCACAAAAATCCCTATTTCGTTTATTTAACCGTAGATCCGGTTACACAAAAACCTCAAGCAAAACAAGTTTCCTTATTGCCAATTATACCGAGTGTTACATATAACTTTAAATTCTAATGATGAAAACTAAAATATCCTATCTCGCTATCTTCATTTTTACACTATTATTGTCTTGTCAGAAAGATATTCAAATTAAAACGCTTCCTTATTCAACTCAATTATCAATTGAGTGTATTTTAACACCAGGTCAAAAACCACAATGTTTTGTGTCTTTTAGCGAAGCTTTCTTTAGTGATAATTCTACTCCCTCAGACCTTTTCGTTCATGGGGCTGTAGTTACAATTAATGGGGTTACCAATGATGCTTTAGTAGAAGATTCAACATATGATAAATTCAGATGCAGATGGGTACCTTTTTATAGAGGTTCAGTATTGCCAGTCATTGGAGAAACCTATACATTAAAAGTTGAATACAATGGTCAAACTTATACTGCTACAACAACAATATCTCAACAACAAGTGTCAATAACAAATACTTCTTATGTAAGTGTTTTTCATGATGTTTATGGGGAACATGAAGGAGTAGTTCTTGATTTTACAGATATTGCTGGTTCAGAGAATTTTTATCGCTATCAAATGAATCGTTTTATTGACAGCAGCGTATATGGAGCATCTAATTTAGGACTTATACATAGTCAATGTACATTTGGGGAATTCTTTCATGTTAAGGAGTTTGGCAGGTCAGTTTATTACGATAAAGGAATAGATGGACAGTCAATGCAATTCGTTGTAGAACCTGCTTTTAAGCATAAAGCTGGGGATACCGCTTATGTAATGATACAGTCCTTAGATGCAAAATCTGCAGCATTTTTTAAAAATATTGATCAGCAGAAATTATCGCAACTTAATCCATTTGTAGAACCTGTGTTTTTACAAACACAAATACCCGGATGTATTGGTGTTTTTGGGTCTTCTGTAGTATCTGATTCTGTACTATTTGTTTATCCTCAGTAAGATTAATCATAATCCAACGATTTTAACTTATAAATTTTACCATAAAGAAAAAACCCTTACTTAACCAATTGTTAAGCTAAGGTTTATCTTTTATGGTTGTGGTCCCACTTGGAATCGAACCAAGCACCTACTGATTATGAGTCAGTTGCTCTAACCGAATGAGCTATAGGACCAAAATTTGCAAAAAACCTGATTTGACAATCGTTGTCCTCTTGCGAATCTCCACTTTGAGGGATGCAAAAATAAGACTTTTTCTCAAAAACCACGTAAGTTCTGTCCCTGTGTTAAAATTTAACCGCAACACCTACATTGCCCATAAAAGAAAATTGCTCAGAATTCAGGATTTCTTTACTGGCGACAAAAACTTTTGGCTCCATCCGAATGGAGATGTTTGAGGTGGGTTGGAAATCCAAGGTAGTGGAAAAACCGCCAATTTCTTTTTTCGCACTCGTACCGTTGGTTAGGCATCGGTTGTGCGGATCGAGATAGGTTTCTACTCGATTTGCCAATGCCCATTTGGTTGCGAATTGATACTTTGCAATTACCTGCCCAGCTCCCCAAAGATACCCCGCCTCAATTCCTAAATCTATCGTTGAAATGAAAGTCCACTTGCCCTTCACGTAGGAAGCATTTACATGTTGGTAGAACCGATTGATTTTCATTTCATCAGGGTAAACGGAGCCATAAAAAGCAGTATACATTACAGAAAAATCGGGTGCGACATTGTATTTGTAATGGAATCCAAAGGCCGGTCTTTTGATCGCTGGGTCGAAATAAATACGTTGCCAACCGTTCAACACATGCGCCCCAAATTCATGCTTTTTGTTTTCGGAGGTATACAACAACCTCACCCCGCTTAGGTAATAAGGCGAATTTTCAGCCACAATGCTGCGGGTTAAGGTTGGACTGTCGGATGAAACCATCGTTTCATAGCCAATAAAAGAATTGTAAATGCCCGCATCCAACCAAAGATTCTTCTTTTTTAGCAACTTAAATCCCACATAGGCTTCATTAAGGGGTTTTGCCCAAAAGGGTTCAGAAGAAAGATTGTAGGTCACATAGTCCCCATTCATAAGTCCCAAAGTAGAATGAAACCGCTTGGATTTAAATTCTGTACGAAACAACAATAGGTTGTTACGCACCCTACGGTTGAATTTGTGACTGTAGAGGAAATTAAACTTGTAAAGTCCTGCATTCGTTTGATAACCCAAATAAAGGTCGCCAAAACCAGAAAAGGTAAGCGAAACGCCAGGATGCTTTTTTGCATGCCAAGTGACCTGCCCAAAAGAGACCAGGGGAAAGAGAAGTAAAAGACAAAAACACAGTTTCTTCATGGGTATAAAATTAAGAACTTTTGATTCTCGATAGTCCAGAAATCTTCTAAACGGAATTGAATTCGTGGTTTTTTATTCCTTTTTAGCGAGCGATTCGCTACATTTGGGTTAACCTTTGTGCCATGAAAAAAATCACGCTTTTACTCCTTTTGTGTTTTGCAAAACAAGGCATTGCCCAAAACTGGAACCATTATTATGGGAACATTCACGCACACAGTGGCTATTCAGATGGGAACAAAGACAGCGTAACTTCGGGCATGTCAAAGCCATTTCAGGACTTCGAGTATGCAAAACAATCACTTCACATCGATTTTTATGGCATCTCGGAACACAACCACTACGGAAGTGGAATGATCAATAAACAATATTATCACAACGGGGTAGCAGATGCCCTCAATGCAACGGTAGAGGATACGTTTGTGGCCATGTATGGCATGGAATGGGGCATCATTGCGAATGGCGGACATGTACTGATATACGGTTATGATAGCCTCATCGGTTGGCAAAACAACTTATACGACGCCTACGTTGGAGAATTTGACTACACGGGTTTGTGGCAAACCATCAACAGCAAACCCAATACTTTTGGTTATTTAGCGCATCCGCAAGGAAGCGATTACAATGGCTTATTCACCGTTCAAGCCGATTCCGTGGCAGATGCAGCCATCGTTGGTTTGGCATTCAGAAGTGGCCCTGCATTTTCAACGAATTTTACCTACAGCAACCCAACCAACTCCTCTTATTGGGCAAGATACACGGATGCTTTGAAACGAGGCTATCACCTTGGCGTCGGACTTGACCACGACACCCACAACAGCGTATTTGGTCGATCTCAACAGGGTCGCTTGGGATTGTTTGCGGGAAAATTGACAAAAAACGACCTGCTCTACGCCTTCCGAAAAATGCATTTTTATGCCTCAGATGATTGGAATTTCCGTCCAGACTTCAAGGTCAATGAGCAACCCATGGGAAGCATCATCACGCAAGCGGGAAACCCAACGGTATTTATTGATTGCATTGACTTTGACCTCTCAGAAACCGTAGCAAGTATTTTTATTTACCATGGCATACCTGGAAGTGGTCAACAAGCAACCTTGCTAACCCAAGCAAATGCTACCACAACCCATTCCTTTACCCACAATATACCAGACGGAAGTACCTATTACTATTATGCAAGGATTCTTCAAGGGGATGGCGACGAGATTTTCACTTCTCCCATTTGGTATACCCGGAACGACGGTCAAACCAACGCAGCACCGGTTGCGAATTTTTCCGCCTCGACATTGCTTGCATGTGCAGGAGAAGTAATCCAATTAAATTACGAAGGAACAGGCATGAACAACACCTATTTCTGGTCCTTTTCTAACGGTGCCACGCCAAGTTATGCCACAGGCAGCAATCCTGTAGTTTCCTTTGATACAACTGGTGTTTTCCATGTAACCTTGTATGTTGAAAACAATGCAGGCACCTCTTTTTACAGTCAAGACATCACCATAGAAGGATGTGCTGGAATTTCAGAAACCGCCTCGGGTTTCAAAATATACCCAAACCCAGCAACGCAAGAACTCTTTATTGAAACCGAAAATGTTTCAGAAAAAACAGCATTGTTTAAAGTCTACGATGCTTTCGGCAGAATGGTAAAGGCTTATCCTTTGGAATCCAAAGCAAAACAAAAGGTAGACATCTCCAACATTCCTACAGGTATGTATTCCGTTCAACTTGAATTGGACAACGCCCAATACTTCGAACACCTCTGGATACAGAAATAGTTTGGAAAGGCTTTAAGCTTCTTCCGTAACCGTTAATTTCTTTACCAATTTTCGTTTCGAAAACCACGCTTTAACTCGGTCAACGGTGTCGTACATCAAAGGAACCACGATGATGGTAAGGAACATTGAACTCGTCAACCCACCGATAAGAACCCAAGCCAAGCCATTTTTCCATTCGGCCCCTGTACCCTTTGCAACTGCAATGGGAATCATACCAATTACCATGGCGATGGTCGTCATCAAAATGGGTCTCAAACGCGTACGCACGGATTCCAACAAGGCTTCTCGTGTACTCATTCCATCCTTTTTCAAATGGTTGGTGAAATCCACAATCAAGATGGCATTCTTCGCCACGAGACCGAGGAGCATGAGCATACCAAGCATGGTGAAAATACCCATGTTAGAGGAAGACAAACTCAAGGCCAAGACGGCACCAATGAGCGCGACAAAGATTGAGAAAAGGACAATGAACGGGTAGACAAAATTGTCGTAAAGCACCACCATAATTAGGTAAACGAGCATGAGGCCGATGCCCATTGCGGTACCCAAGGCACCCATGGATTCCTTTTGACGTTTTACCTCCCCACCCCACTTCATTTTCACATTTGGATTCAAAGGTTTGTCTTTCAAATACGCGTCGATGTCCTGCGAAACATTTCCCGCTGCACGACCTAACACCCAACATCTCAGGGTTGTATTGTTTGCACGGTTTTTTCTTTCCAGGGAACCATTTCCATTTTCCATGGTTACATTGGCAAATTCTTCCAATCGCACTTGTTTTCCATCATTCGCCACAAAAGACATGGATTTAACGTCCCCGATGTTCTGGCGGTCGTAGCTGTCCATCATGATTTTAATACCAAACTCTTCTCCTTTGTCATCATATTTCACATCGTCGTTTCCTGTTAGTGCATTTTGCATTTGCATCCCTACCATCGCAATGGGCAATCCAAGCTGTCCCATTTTTTCACGATCCAGTTCAATTCGAATTTCCGGGGTGACGTCATCGGTAGAAATGTAAGCATCTTTAGCACCTTTAATCGTGTCCATAAATCCTTTTAACCTTCGGGCTTCTTTGATCAACAATTCATTGTCATTTGAGGATAAAAAGATTTCTATCGGGGCCTCTTCAGATTCAATCATTCCAATGTTCAAAGCTTTGACTTCAACCCCTGGATGAGATCTTTCAATTTTTTTACGCACCTCTGTCATGTAATTGATGGTCGGGTATTTTTCCTGCATTCCATGAATTAATTTCACAGTGATTTCAGATTTGTATTCTGAACCGAAAGAGGCTGCTCCCATCCCGGAACTTGGACCCCCAACATTTGAAAACACAATGTCAATGATGTCTTTTTGGGCAATCAACATTTCCTCAATTTCGTGGGTCACCCGATTGTTTTCCTCGAAGGTGGTGCTTTTATCAAACTTCAACTTAAGCATGAACTTTCCTTCATCGCCTTGGGCCACGAACTCTTGTCCTACAATACCTAAAGTCATGGTACTAAAACTGGCCACAAAAATGACAAAAATACCTAATGCCGTTAGCCATTTGTGTTTCAAGGACCAACTTACCAAATGCACGTAGGCTTCTGTAAATTTTTCAAGACGGCCTTCAAACCAAGCCAAGAATTTATAGAATGGATTCTTCTTTTCCTTCAGGTTGACCTCTTTGGCCATTCGGGAAGCCAACCACGGCGTAAGGGTAAAACAAACAAAGAGGGACATCAGTGTAGAAATTACCACTACGATGGAGAATTGCTCCAAAATATCGGCGATTACACCTTCAATAAATACTACGGGAGAGAACACTACGACATCCACCAAGGTAATGGCGAGGGCGGTAAAACCAATTTCATTCCTACCATCCAAGGCGGCTTGGCGTTTGTTTTTTCCCATTTTGAGGTGGCGGTAAATGTTTTCAAGTACAACAATGGAGTCATCCACCAAGATTCCAATGACAAGAGACATTGCCAAAAGGGTCATCAGGTTCAACGTGAATCCCAAAGCGTACATGGCGATGAAGGTAGAAATGAGGGATGCAGGTATGGCAATGAGTACAATCAAGGCATTTCGCAGGGTGTGCAAGAAAAGCAACATGACCAAAGCGACCAAGAAAATGGCCAGTTCAAGGTCGTGTTGTACGGCATTTACGGATTCTAAGGTAACATTTGAAGTATCGGTAGCGATGTTAAACTTCAACCCTTCGGCTTTGAATTTTTCTTCCAAATCCTTGAACCTTGCTTTGGTAAATTCAGACATTTCAACGGCATTGGCATCGCTTTGCTTTTTGATTCGGAGGCCAATCCCTTCCACACCATTGAGACGACATAGGGACAAACGGTCTTCCGTATTGTCTGCAACATCGGCAACATCACCGAGTTTCACAACGGAGGTTCCTGAGGAGCTTAAAACCAAGTCTTTCAATTGTGCAATGGATTGAAACTTCCCAGAGAGCCTAACGGTCATTTGCTCGCCGGTATTTTTCACTTTCCCTGTGGGAAATTCCACATTGGCTGCAGCGATGGCTTGGTTGATGCTTGCCAAAGAAAGTCCATACAACTTCAACTTTTCCTTATCCACGTTCACGCGGATTTCACGTTTTTCTCCACCAATTACTTGTACCTCGGCAACGCCTTTTACTTGTTTAATTTGGGGAAGGACTTGTTCATTGAGCAAGGTCATGAAGCTTCGGTTGTCCATGTTGGTTGCCACGGCACTTGCTTGAATGACAGGCGAAGCGTTGGGCTCAATTTTAGCTAAAACCGGTTTACTGGCATTGTCGGGAAGGTTGTTTTCAATGGCATTGATTTTACGTTGTGCATCTTGCAGCGCTGTGTTGATGTCAACTCCGTTCTTAAATTCCATCAACACTACGGAAGCATTTTCCAAGGAAAAGGATGTGACTTCGTCTAGGTTTTCAAGCCCACTCAATCCGTCCTCGAGGGGTTTAGAAACTTGGGATTCCACGGTTGCAGGAGAAGCACCTGGATACGTTGTTGTGACGGTTAATACCGGAGGAGAGAAATCCGGCATCAGCTCATAGCTCAATTGGTTGTAGGAAATCAATCCTCCTCCAATGAGAATGATAAAAATAACAATGATAAAAGAAGGTCTTTTTATCGATAATTCCGTTAAAGTCATCTTATTTTGAAATTTTTACGTTGCTATTGTCTTTTAAATTTATTTGTCCTTTCACCACGATGATGTCGTTTACGGAAAGTCCACTTCTCACTTCCAAAAGGTCACCTTCCGATAGGCCTGTTGTAAAGGATACCAATTTCACTTTGCCGTTTCTAACCACGAAAACCTGTGGATTTTTCAGGGAACCCACCAATGCCTTTCTTGGAACTGAAATCGAAGTGATTTTTTGGTCGCTTTGTAACACAGCGTAGCCATACATCCCAGCGCGTAATTGTTGGTTTGTATTTTTAAGTAGAATTTGAATTTTAAAATTGTGTGATTTGTCTGCTTGCACAGCAATGTTGGTCACTTTACCTGCAACATTATCTGAAAAAGCATCTGCTTTGATGGATACTTTGTCATTCACCTTAAACTTGTTGATGTCTCTTTCCGGGACACTGATGGTTAACTTCAGGCTTGATATGTCGGTAATTTCTATCACCGGAGAACCTGATCCAATGACAGATCCCAAATCGATGTATCTTTTCGACACAACCCCTGCAAACGGTGCGCGAATGGTGCAAGCGCGAAGCTGTTTTTCAAGCTGTTTCTTTTGAACCATAGACGCTTTAATTCCCAGTTTTGCTTTCTCCGATTGAACTGCAGGCACTGCATTTTGGTTCGATAAAGTAGAATACCTTTGGTCGTCATTTTTCTGTCCCTCGATGCTCACTTCAAGGTTTTCGATTTGCAAACGAATCATTTCATCATCCAATTTGGCGATGAGCGCACCTTTTCCGAGTTTGTCTCCTTCTTCAACGTTCATGGCGATGACTTTTCCGCCTCCTTCTGCACCGATCGTGTTTTGACGAAAGGCTTCAAAAACCCCTAAATAGTTAAATTCATTTTCGAAGGTAAACCATTTTGGATGATCTACTTCTACCAATACCGCTGCGCCAACTTCTGGAATGTAGATTTTGTCTTCCACATTTTTTTTGTTGGTCATCAGTTTAAAAACAGCTAGGATTACCAATACAATGGCAATGCCTCCTACAATCAATACATTTTTGTTCGTTTTCATGACTTGTGATTATTTTATACTACTTATGGATTTTAAAAAGCTCAGTTCTGCTTGTCGCAATTGAAGGTAGGCACTCACAACATTTGATTGTGCTTGCTCCAATGCATTTTCGGATTGTAACAATTCATTGGTTCCGATGGTTCCCGCTTTAAATTGAGCCTCCGATGTTTCAAATACTTTTTGGGAAAGCCTTAGTTGTTCTTGGCTTAGGGAAAGATTAGACGTTTGCAAGGTAATTTCACGCTCAGCATTTTGCGTAGCAAGGTTCATTTGATTGGTTACCAACTGTTCTTGCGTTTCTAACTTCTCCTTGTTCATTGCATTCATCTTAATTTTGTTGTGCTTTTCGAAGCCGTCAAACAAGGTCCAATCCAAGCGCAATCCAAGAAATGCAGAACTAATTCCAATCCGAATGTCATCGGCAGGTTTCATGTTGTAATTGTAATTGTAAGAAGCGTAAAAATTCAGACTGGGCAAGTAGGCCATTTTATTCCCTTTCGTTTCCTCATCATTCATTTGCTTTTGCGCGTTTATCAAAGCCAATTCCGGGCGATTAATCGTGGTTTTATCCACCAAAAGCGATTGTTGTATCACCTGGTCATCTTCCACATTCATTGGGCTTTTATCGTCCATACCCACCAGTATTTTCAACAAACTCTGCAGTTGTAATTTGGTGTTTTCTAATTTCAAGATGGCATTTTCCAAGGAGATTTTGTTGATCCTCAATTTATCTGTTTCGGTAGGGATCACTAAACCTTGTTGGTACAATAACTCCATGTTTTGAATCAATTGGTCAATGTTTTTGACATTCATTTTCAAGTATTCAATTTGCTTGGAAACAGCTTGCAATCCAAAATAGGTGTTGGCAATTTGAGATTTCACTTCCTGTTGTGCCACTTGGTATTGCAGTTCCACAATTTGCTGGTTGATGTCCAAAGCACTCAACCCAAAATTCAACTGAGGATTGTAAAGCACTTGCGTAAGCTGAAGGCTGTTGCTAAGGTTGTAAGGTACCCCAAATTTTACTTGTGCATAGGTTCCAGGAGGTCCCCCGAAAAAATCTGCGGGAACAATTTGCCCCGGAATGATGGCATTGTACTTATAGTCTCCGGTGGCGGAGAGGCGTGGCAGACGTGAAGACAAATAAGCCTTTTTTTGCACCGCATTGATCTCGATGTCTAAACGGGCATTTCGCAAGGTGGGATTTGCCGTGTCTGCCATTTTGAGTAAATCATTTAAGGTGAGCGTTTGGCCCATTGCACTCACGAAAACAAGGGATAGCAAGCCTGCTAGTAGTAACTTCATTTTATTGCTTTTGAATCATTAAGGAAAAGATAATTAAGTATCATTTGGGTTACATGGTTTTTGTGCGCCTCTAACTGACCATAATATGCCACTTCGTCCACGTGGTGAATGACAGACATTAGGGGTTTCGCCATAAATGGATATTGACAATTAGACATGATGAGCAAGGTGACATTAAGCATATCCATTTGTCGCATTTCGCCTGATTTTTGAAGTTTCGCTACTTCTTCAAAGACTCCGGACTCCATCACTTTTTCCATCACGGGTTTGAATCCTTCAATGGCTTCTGGGTTTCTGGAAAGTTCGTTTAGGATGAAAATGGGTATTTCTGGATTTTTGGTTAAAAATTCATACTCTCGCTCGATAAGAAATCTGATTTTTTCACGAATGGGAAGGGACCCATTAAAAACTTGCACCATGGATTGCATGAATTCAGCCATCACAGAATCAAAAATGATGGTGAATAATTTACTTTTTGACCTAAAATAGTAATTCACCAAGGCAACATTCATTCCTGCTTCTTTTGCAATTTCTCGAGAAGAGCAATTTGCAAAGCCTTTTTTTACGAAGACCTGTAAGGCGGCTTGTTTAATTTTTTCTTCGGCAGTACAGTTCATTTCGCTTTCGATGGTGCAAAATTAAACAAGCAAATTAAACAAATGTTTAAATCAATGAATTAAAAGTGTTAAAGAATCAAAAAATCGGTTTGACAACACCCTTTTGGGCACATCAAACTTTAGATCCGTATGAATTTATTGGATTAAGACTTCGCTTTGGATTTGTTATGGTCCGACATCATGGCTTGAATCTGGCGCATGGTGTTTTCCATCCCTTGGGGGCTACCGTCTAAGAAAATCGTATTTCCCTTACCATATTCCGCAAAATTCTTAATGGCTTCTGTCCACATTGAAAAGAGAATCACGTTGGTATCCAAATTTGCTTGTTGCATTTGTTCTGCAGCCTCAGACATTCCTTTTGCCACTTCTTGACGAAACAAGGCAACCCCTTGTCCACGCAACATGGCCGCTTCCTTCTCCGCTTGAGCTGAAATTTTAATCGCATTCCCTTCTGCTTCCGCAGCCTTGGTTTTGGTAATTAACAGGGCTTGTCCTTCATTCTCTGCTGCCGCTTTAAGGTTGTTCGAAGCCACCACTTTGCTCATGCTTTCCATGATTGCCGTATCAAAAGTGATGTCATTGATTTGCAAATCCAAAAGATGGTAACCCCAGGCTTCAAGTGTGTTGTCGATTTGGTCTTTTACATTTTCCACCAATTCATTCCGAAGGCCTAAAATCTCGGATTGTTTTTGACTTGCTACATAGGAACGAATCGAACCTTCAATGGTACGAATTAAAGCCTGCATTAAATCTTTATTGCTGATGAACTTAAACGCGACCTTTTTGATGGTTTCCTCATTTTCATTTTGCACGGAAAACAGCAACATACTTTTGAAATAAACATTTGCTTGGTCGACGGTGACTGCCTGAAATTCCAATTCAATGCTCTGGTTTTGAATGGAGATTCTTTTGTATACTTTTTCCAACAGAGGAATTTTAAACCGCAGTCCTGGTGCTGCGCTTCTTTTGTATTTCCCAAAAAGTGTGATCACTGCGACAGTGCCTTGGTTCACGGTATACAGGGAAGTTATTACCACAACAAGGATAACAACGAGAAAAATAATGGGGATGCTCATGGTTTTTTATTTAAATCGAGTGGTTTTTGAATTGGCGCTTGCACAGTTACAACTCCGCGACGAATGGCAAGATAACAAGAAAGTGGAAAGCAGCAAGATTGCAAAAAAGTATTTCATTATTTATAAGGTTTTTGTCCGATTACATTTCCATGGGGATTGTAGTTGCAAACGAAGTACGTATAGCCCGATTTTCCTTTGGCACAACCGCAACCGACTTCAGTGGTATTTTTCCAGATGACTTGGGTGTAGTGACCGGCAATTGCGTAATCATCCCCAATGGGCTTGTACTCAAAATCTTTTTTCTCGTCGGTCCAAAGGCTTACGCCATACGAAAGGTCGTCTTCGTAGCTAAAATAGGCTATGTTTTCGCCAAATTCGTTGTCTGGTCTATGGTGTATTGACTTGTCTTTTTTCGCCAAGGTCATGGCCCAGTTTTCAGCCAATTCGGATAGCTCCTCATTCCAAGTCAGTTGACTCAACTTTAAGGGTCGGCGAAACGCATTGTGCGCTTCTAAGATTTTCGACTTTTGCGCTTCGTCTATTTCAATGGTTTCTTGACTAAACACTTGCACAAGCACAGCCATCAGAAAAAGTACTAAAAATGGGATTTTCATACGTTTAGATTGAAATTAAAACTGACCTTCGTCATAGTAAAGTTAACCATAAATAATTAATTTTACCCACCATGAAAAGAACGAAACAACTATTTTTTATCCTGCTGGTTACACAATGTTTTTCCTTGGCTGGATGGGGACAAACCGTAAAAAAAACTGCCTTCGAAAAAGGATCGTTTTACTTTTATTGGGGATGGAACCGTGCTTATTATTCCCCCTCTACCCTTCATTTCATGGGAAACAATTACGATTTTACGATGTATGATGTCGTAGCCGTTGACCGCCAATCCCCTTTCTCAGCCGACCTTTACTTGAATCCAAAAAGAATGACCATTCCGCAATACAATTTTAGGATTGGGTATTATTTTAAAAATGACTTACAGATTTCCATCGGTGTCGACCACATGAAATACGTAATGTTGCACGACCAACCCACCACAATGAACGGATACATTTACAACAGTGGAACTTCATACGATGGGGTGTACAACGACCAAGACTTTACAATTTCACAAGATTTCTTGAAATTTGAACATACGGACGGGCTGAATTACATTAATTCCGAATTGCGAAAATCCATTTCTCTTTATTCAAGGAAATACTTTCAAACCACTTTCTTATTTGGCGGAGGTTTGGGAATGATGCTTCCAAAAACCAACACAACACTGTTAAACAATCCACGCTATGACGCTTTTCACATTTCTGGTTATGGTGTAGATGGATTGGCTGCTTTGCAATTGAATTTCTTCAAATACTTCTTCATTCAGGGAGAATGTAAGGTTGGGTTTATCCACATGCCTGACATCCGCACCACCATGAACGCAAGTGACAAGGCATCCCAAATGTTTATCTACAATCAATTCAATGTGAATTTCGGGGCGCAGTTTCCGGTAACGAAAAAAAAGTAGGTTAAACGAAGGCGCTTATTTCCCCTCTTCGATAAAAACTTGAATCTCTTCATTGAGTGGATCCAATCCCTCTTTAAGTTGGCTCAATAAATTTCGCCAGTTCCCATCGGGACAAAAATGCAGGAGGTTTTGATGTCTTTCCTGGGGGATTCCATTCGGATACAATTGCTGGTGTACTTTTTCCAAACGACGTATTTCTTGCTCAAATTTCTGCTTGTGCTGTCGTTGCCATTTCAATTTATAGGCATCCAAATTCGCATTTAGTTTCGCAATCTCTGCGCCCGCCCACTTATGCGCATCGTTACCCATTCCTTCTACACCCTGGGTTAACACCTCAACGAGTGAAATTGCTTTTTGATCTATGGAATGAAACAGTTCTTCTTGCGCACCATCCGACTTTCGTACTTTTGACACCTGTTCTTCAAGTGGAGCAAATGCTTCGTGTAACGCACCTGACGAAATCCAAGATTGCTTCACAATGAAAGCGCTGATTCTTGTCTGCAAAATGGGAAAAGCCATTCCAAATGACTCAAAACTTGACTTCAACTGTGTCCAATAAGCCAACTCTCCTCCTCCACCCACATAACACACGTTTGGCAAAACAAACTCTTGATAGATGGGTCGCAACAATGCATTCGGGGAAAAGGACCCAGGATGCTCATGGAGTTTTGTTCGTAGATCTTCTTCCGACACGCTTTCCTCTCCCAACTTAAACTGGCTTCCAACCTCCTCTACCCGTTGTCGATTTCCAAGGGAAAGGTGGAATACGTTGATGGGGCGTACAAAAACCTGAGGTTTCTTGTGAAAAGCAGCGAGTCGCGTGTTGGTTTCGGATACTTTAGCAGCCAATGTTCTTTCTGTTAACTCCTTTTCAAACAGGGGAATGGCTTCTTTTTTAAGGGTTGGGTTGTCCGCGTCCAAGACCACAAGTCCGAAAGTTCCAAACATGCGATTGACCCATTTAAAAACATGTTGACCGTATGAATCTCCTTGAGAGAGGTTAAACAATTCTTTGAGGTCATCTTGTAATTCAGAACGAAACAAGTCAAACACGGCCTGATAAACGGCACCTAACCCATCGGTTGAAAAACGTCCTACAGCCCCACTTCCCAAGCAATCCCATGTGAAGCTTTGCTGGAAAACATTTGATGTTTTTATCTCATCAAAATCATGGTCTTCAGAAGCAAGCCAAAACAAGGGGACATAATGAATTTCCTGTTGCCGCGCATTCAGTAATTCACACAGGTTAAGCACATGAAGAATTTTATAAACGAAAAACATCGGTCCTGACATCAGAGACAGCTGGTGCCCGGTTGTGATCGTAACCGCGGTTTCATTTTGAAGCAATTGGAGGTTCTTTGCAACAGGCTCCTCGATTTCAATTCCTTGGTATTGTACCTTTAGGGAATGACACAAGGTAGCTCTTTGATCGGAAGTAAAGGTTTGGATCCTATCCTTGGCTTGAATCTGTAAGTTTTCCGCTGAAAAATCTCTTCCCAGAAATTCGTTTTTAAAATCTTGCGATTCATTTTCAAGGAGGGGCGGGAAACCAGGTATTAACGCTCTTTGAATACCCACTCGGGTTAAGGATTTCATCCTTCAGCTAATCTTTGAAGGTTTACAAAATTGGCATAGGCTCCGTTCATGGCAATGAGGGAATCATGGGTTCCTTCTTCTAAAACTTTACCGTCTTGGATGACAATGATTTTATCTGCCTTTCGAACAGTGGAAAGTCTGTGTGCGATGACCACTGAAGTTCGGTTCATCATCAATGTATCGAGGGCATCTTGCACCAGTTTTTCAGACTCTGAATCCAATGCTGAAGTCGCCTCGTCCAGGATTAGGAAGGTTGGGTTTTTTAAGATTGCGCGGGCAATGGCGATGCGTTGTTTTTGTCCGCCAGAAAGTTGGATGCCACGGTCGCCTACTTGTGTATTCATCCCTTCGGGGAATCCGTGAATAAAATCCCAAGCATTTGCAGATTTCGCCGCGTTAAACACCTCTTCATCCGAAGCATCTGTCTTTCCAAAGCGTATGTTTTCGAGGATGGTGCCTGCGAAAAGGATAACTTCTTGGGGTACAATGGCAATTTGCGACCTGAGGTGCGTCAGTTCCATTTCTGTACTTTCGACATTGTCGAAAAGGATTTTACCTTTCGACGGATTGTAAAAACGTAATATCAGGTTGGTAATGGTTGATTTACCTGCCCCACTCGACCCAACGATGGCTAAGGTTTGGTCTTTTTCAATTTTAAAATTAATTCCATCCAAGACTTGTACATCGGCCCGTTGTGGATATTCAAAGCTGACGTTTTCAAATGCTAAGGACCCGTTCAAGGTTGGCGTTTGGGTTCCTTTTTGGGTTTCTGGTTCTGTTGCGGTTTGAATGATGTCTACCAAGCTTTCTGTAGCACCGATGGCTTTTTGAATGCTGGCATACAAATCAGGAAGGGAACCTACGGAAGCTCCCATCAAAATGGTAAACAAGATAAACTGGTAAAACCCTTCTTTAGCCAAGGTTGGATGGGGTCCTTGTGTCATAAGCATCCCTTGCCAAACGATAAAGACAATGGCCCCAAAGAGACAGAAGATGATAAAGGACACGAAAAAACCTCTCCAAATCCCACTTTTCACATTTAGGTCCCTCAGGTATTGCGTATTCTTTTTGAATTTTAGGAGGTTAAACATTTCATTGGTATAGGCTTTTACATTCGCAATGCCTGTCAATGCTTCTTCCACAATGGAATTGGACTCTGCTGTAAAATTCTGCGCATCCTTGCTTAGTTTGCGAATGTATCGTCCAAAAAACACCGCGATGATGGCCATTACGGGTACGGTTCCAAGCATGATGAGCGACAATTTCCAAGAAATAAAAACCAAGAATACAATCCCACCGGTTACGATTACGATTTGCCTAAAAAACTCAGCGATGGTCGTTCGCATGGTTTCTTGAATTTGCGTAATGTCTGACGAAACCCTTGAGGTCAACGCCCCAACTTTATTGGTGTTAAAGAAATCCATTGGCATGAAAATCATTCGTTGAAAGGCATCGTTGCGGATGTCTCGCAATGCGTTTTCGGTGACGTTGTTAAACAGTACGACGCGAAAGAAGGAGAACAGGGATTGAACCCCAAAAAGGATAAACAGGGCAATCGCGATGGAGGTAACGGAATTGTTGGCAAATGCAGTGGAAGCGCTTGACATTGGACCTGCCTTAGGATCTGTTCCCAACAGCGAGCCCATGAGGTAAGGAAACAACAAACCCGCTGAAGTGGATAGGACCAAGAAAATCCAACCTATGAAATAGGTAAAACCATAGGGTTTAATATATTTTGCCAACAACCAAGCTTTTTTCCAGCTGTCTTTGGTTAGCTTCACTTTTTCGGTAGGTTCCTGTCGTTTTTTAGCCATAATGTATTCTGTGCAAAAATACATAGCTTTGTTGAAGCGTGGGATTTTTTATTTTTTTTTTCTCAAAAGAATTTGAAATATTTAAAAAAGCCCTATCTTTGCAATCCGAAATCCGGAGCTATAAAGTAAATTACGATGAAAAGAACCTTTCAACCGTCACAAAGAAAAAGAAGAAACAAACATGGTTTCCGCAGCCGTATGGCAACCAAAAACGGTCGCCGTTTATTGGCAGCAAGAAGAAGAAAAGGCAGAAAGAAACTTACGGTTTCTGACGAACCTCTACACAAAAGATAGGAACAAACCAATTATACCAAACCCTGGCCTCAACGTCAGGGTTTTTTTTTGCCCTAAACTTTTTTCTGGAAGATTCGGAAGTGATTTCGAGAAAAGTCCCAAGGAAAAGTGTGGTGATGATACAAAAGGATAATACCGAAGATACTACCCAGCCCCCTCCTACTTTCCTTTCTGGTACGCATCGTGTAAACCTTCGCCGCGCAAAATCATAGGCATACACTTTTCGATGCGGGAGGTGCGTGTTGTTGGTTGTTTGGGCTGCGAAAAATGCAAAAGATACGCCCGCTGTCTGCCTGGTGTCAAAGCATAAAATGCATCTTTGAAAGTGGGGTGCTGGCCAAAGGCTAAAAGCAATTCATCCGCCACCGGGTCTGCTTCGGTTCGTTTCTCCACTTTTTTTCCTGCTTTCTCCAACGATATCGCCTCAAGAATAAATGCCTTGGTTACATCGCGATGGAGAAAAAAATCCGCTAAGGTCGTAAATCGAAGTTGCCGACCCGCCGTTACATTTTCCGTCTGGCGATGCAAGCGGTTCTGTTCATCGGTTAACAAGGAGCCCTTCATAAACATAATGCCACAGTATTCCATAAAAGCATGAATCAGAAGTACATTCTTTCCATTGACTGTGTAGCATGGTACTGACCATTTTAATTCTTCGGTCAAGTTGCACTCCAAGACCAATTCGCGCATCGCTACCAAAATGGCTTGCCATCGGTGAACGGTACAATTTGGGGTCCCACCCTTGCTGCATCGCCCACATCCTTCGGCGAGATACAAGTCTATTTTCTCATTCATTTCAGCTCATTTTTAATCATTCCTGCAGCAACCGTCGAAAATGTATCTAGGTCATAAAGTATGAATCGCTCCCTCTTTTTTGCCAAGGTATGTTCAAAGCAACACCTTTCCTTTTCAAGGTGTAAATCAACCTCCACCATGTCATTGATTTCAATTTGCGCCTGCTTCCAATCTACGTGAACGGTTGTTTCAAAACTTCCCGATATCAAACCAAAGGTGTTTTTTGATTCATTTATTCCCTCAGACATCCAACAAACCACAGCAACAAAATCCCGCGCAATGATGGGACATGAATCCGCGTAGATTCGATCTCCTTTTTGAAATACAGGCATGCCATCCATGGAGAAAACCACTTGTTCCCCTTGTTTCATCGTTTGTAATGAGATTCCATGCACATTCAAAGATTGCAGTCGTGGAAGCGCTATCTCTTTGTGAAAAAGGGGATATTGAGGATCGTAGGTACCGGAAACCACATTGGCAAAAACATAATTTTCCATGAGACCTTGAATTTCCAAAACCAAATTTTCAGGGGAAAAATCCAACGGAATTTCAACCGCTTCAATCGCCTCAAGTAAAGCCCCTCCCTTGTACCAATCCATTTTCACACTTGGGTGTACGATGTTGTCTCCATCGAGGGCGCAGACTGGAATAAAATCCACTTTGGGTAAATCCGGGAAAGATTGTAGGGCCGACCATAGGTCTTGTTGACATCGAATAAAACCAGCCTCCTGAAAATCCACTTTATCCATTTTGTTAATTGCAAAAATGACATAAGGCATTCCAAGGATGGCAACAATTTCGATGTGCTTTAATGTTTGTGAGGTAATCCCTTGTGTGACATCCACCAACAAGATGGCCATTTGACAATTAGAAGCGCCGGTGAACATGTTTCGGGTATATTCTTTATGCCCTGGGGTATCTAACAGTATGAATTTCTTTCGCTTGGTCGTAAAATATTTATACGCCACATCAATGGTAATACCCAAATCTCTTTCTGCACGCAAGCCATCCGTAAGCAGGGCTAAATCCAAAACATCCGTCGCATTTAACGCTGTAAGTTGTTGCATAATGTCGGTGGAAATGGCATTGCTATCCAATAACATCCTTCCGATGAGCGTACTTTTCCCATCGTTGACACTGCCTGCTGTAAATACCCTTGCTATTTCCATTAAAAGTAACCTTGTCGTTTTCTGTCTTCCATGCCTGCTGGGCTGATTCTGTCGTCGAGTCTTGTTGCCCCGCGTTCAGATATTTTGGACATTTCCAATTCTTTAATCACTTCTTCCACGGTGGTTGCGTTGCTGGCAATGGCAGCGGTACACGTCATGTCGCCAATGGTCCGAAACCGAACCCTGCATTCCACCAATTCATCTCCAGACTCCAATCGCATGTAAGGATTAAACGCCATCAAAGCGCCATCTGGCAACACCAAACAAAGTCTTTCATGGGCAAAATACAAGGAAGGAAGTTCGATGTTTTCTTGAAGGATATAATTCCACACGTCGAGCTCTGTCCAATTGGAAAGCGGGAATACGCGTACATTTTCCCCTGGATGAATTTTTCCATTCAAAAGGTTCCAAGGTTCAGGTCGTTGTTGAATCGGGTTCCACTCCCCTTGGTCATTTCGGAAAGAAAAGATCCTTTCTTTGGCCCTTGCTTTTTCCTCATCTCGGCGTGCGCCTCCAATGCAGGCGTCTATTTTCAAAGCATTTATCGCATCAAGTAAGGCAACAGACTGCAAGGCATTTCGAGATGGGAATTTTCCTTTAGCGTCTGGTATTTTGTGGTTTCTAATGGAATCAATGACCGATTGTACATGGCAATCCAGTTTGTATTTTTCGACAAACTCATCACGAAACACCATGGTTTCTGAGAAATTATGTCCCGTATCAACATGCAACAGTTTGAAAGGAACTTGCAAGGGATAAAAAGCTTTCATGGCGAGGTGCACAAGACAAATGCTGTCTTTTCCCCCGCTAAAAAGCAGGTAAGGATTTTGAAACTGGAAGGCAGCACTTCGCAGGATGGAAATGGCCTCAGACTCCAATTCTTTTAAATAATCCATTTTCAAAGGTATAACATTGAGACAACGAACCTCTTGGTTAAGCAACATTTAGATGCTTAAAAGGAAGAAAATTAATGGACCAAAGTAGGCGCGGCGGCTAAAATCTCAGCGTGTGTACCCTCTTCAAATTTCTTGAAATTGTCAACAAATTTCTTGGCTAAATTTTCCGAAGTAGCGTCATAGGCCTCTTTATCCGCCCAAGTATTTCGTGGGTTCAAAATCTCTGAAGGGACATTTTCGCAAGTAGATGGGAAAGACAGGTTGAAAATAGGAAGGGTTTCAAACGCAACGTCATCGAGTTTGCCTTCCAATGCTGCTGTAATCATTGCCCTTGTGTAGGAAAGTTTCATTCTTTGTCCCACGCCATAAGACCCACCTGACCAGCCTGTATTGATTAACCAAACTTTAATATCGGTACCATTGAGTTTATCGCCCAACAATTTAGCATAGGTTGCAGGATGCAGCGGAAGAAATGCAGCACCAAATCCGGCTGAAAACGTAGTGGTTGGTTCTGTAATCCCAACTTCGGTACCTGCTACTTTTGCCGTATACCCCGACATGAAGTGGTACATGGCTTGGGCATTGGTCAAACGTGAAATCGGAGGCAACACCCCGAATGCATCTGCCGTTAGGAAAAAGATGTTTTTCGGCGAAGCACCCAAGGATGGATTCGCTGCATTGTCAATGTGGTAAATGGGATAAGAAACTCGGGTGTTTTCTGTTATGGAACCATCTTCATAGTTTGGTACGTTGGAATTTTCAACAAACCCGATGTTTTCTAGTAGCGCACCTGTTTTGATGGCATGAAAAATTTGAGGTTCTTTCTCTTCGGAAAGGTCAATGGTTTTCGCATAACACCCTCCTTCGAAGTTGAAAACTTCATTTTCCGACCATCCGTGCTCATCATCACCAATCAACATGCGATTCGGATCAGAGGAAAGCGTTGTTTTTCCTGTTCCCGAAAGTCCAAAAAAGATGGCTGTATCTCCTGCTTTTCCAATGTTTGCGGAACAGTGCATGGACAATACATTTTTTTGATGGGGAAGGATAAAATTAAGTGCTGAAAAAATTCCTTTTTTAATCTCTCCGGTGTACCCTGTCCCACCAATGATGATCATTTTTCGGGTAAAGTTCAAAATCGCAAAATTTGATTGACGGGTACCGTCACGCTCGGGATCTGCTAAGAAACCAGGTAGACAGACGACATGCCATTCGGGCGAAAAATCTTGAATTTCCGAAGCTTCAGGTCTAAGGAACATGTTGTAAGCAAACATATTTGACCAAGGATACTCAGCCACTACACGCAAACTCATTTTGTAACTTGGGGAAGCGCAGGCAAAGGAGTCTCTGATGAACAATTCTTTTCCCGCCGCATATTCCATCATTCTATCCAACAAAGCATCAAATTTTTCTGGAGAAAAGGGAATGTTTACATTTCCCCACCAAACTGCCTCTTCGGTAATTTCATCCTTCACAATGAAACGGTCTTTAGGAGATCTACCTGTAAATGCGCCTGTGTTAATCGCCAACGCGCCTAGGTTCGTTTCTGTTCCTTGGTTTCGCTCTAACGTAGCTTTCGCCAATTCTTCAGGGGTTAAATTCCAGTATTCTGCAGCAACTCCTTGTAAACCAAGGCTCACTGTCAAATCAGAATTACTACCGTAGTTTCCAAATTTTGACATCTTAAATTGATTTGATATTGGCTACAAAATTAAGATTTTATTAAGCCTAATTCTACAAGCAAAGGTTGTTTTTACGAACAAGTACCCCAACAAGGTGTTGAGAAAAAAACATAGGTTATGTTCATTTTTTTCTATAAACATGCTTTTTCTTCTGCTTTTCTACTTCATGTAATACAAGACATCCCCCCTAAAAAACCTTCGGATTATTCGTAAATTCGCATCACATGAAAAAACTTTTACGCGTCATTCCATTCTTCACATTGGCCTTAGCTTTGGGATTCTGCTCCTTAAATCAATCCTCAGAAGATGCTAATCAACTTCCTGCCTTGCCCAAAAAATGGTTGCATTCCTCGCTTCGTTATTTGAACCAGATGCCAAAAAACGCACAAGTACTCGCAAGTGATTCAAACATCGTTTTACTTAAAAACAACCACGCAACCCTTCCGTTCAACGACCTTATGGTCAGCACCACTTACCTCACCCTAGGGGGAAACAGTCAGCCTTTTTTACAGTCCATTGACTTGTTTGATTCCGGTGAAATCCTTACCCAATTCGATGCGTTAGACGTGGAGAAAATCAAAGACATACCGTCCGACCGAATCGTTTTAAGCCTTCATGCTTCTCATCCCGATTCATTGGAGATTGATCCAAAATGTTTGACAGCCCTTCAGTGGTTACCTCGTGCTAAAGAGCTTATCCTGGTTGTTTTCGGAGCATTTCCAAAGTTGTCCCCCGCACAAATGTTAATCTTTGACGCCATTGTGTACGCCCCTGAAAACCATCCTGTAATGCAAGACAGAACCGCTCAAAAACTGATGGGCGCCTTACCTTTCACAGGGGTTTTACCAGAAAACATCGCAGGTCATACAAAAGGATTTGGAATGTTAACCAAACCCAATGGTCGCTTAAGTCATTGCAGTCCTGAAGAATTGGGCTATTCGGGTGAAGCCTTCAAGAAAATTGACCAGATTGCATTGAATGGCATCGAAGCGGGGGCATATCCAGGTTGTCAAATTGTAGTGGCCGTGAAAGGTGCAGTGATTTACCGGAAATCCTTTGGAAAAACCGTCTATGGTGGCGAAGGTGAACCCATTACAAACACCGATCTTTACGACATCGCTTCCATTACAAAAATTGCCTCTTCCACCCTCATGGCGATGCAGTTAAATTACCAAGGTAAATTGGATCTCGACGAAACCGTTGGGAAGTATGTCCCCGAATTAACAGGCAAGACAGAATACAACAACATTGTCCTCCGAGAAATGATGACACATCAAGCGGGCTTGGTACCCTTCATTCCATTTTACAAAAGGACCGTTCGAGAAGGAAAACCCTCCTCCACCTATTATTCAAAAGAAAAAAGTGGTGAGTTCACCGTACCCGTTGCCAAAGACCTCTATTTGAGACAAGACTACAAAGACAGCATGTACGCGCAAATATTTTCAAACCCGTTGAAGGAAAAAAAATATGTTTACTCTGACCTTTGTTATTACTTCATGCAGCCCATTTTCGAAAAAATCACTGGAGAGAAGCAGGATGTCTATGTTCGCAACCATATATACAATTTGATGGGACTTCGCTACATCAATTACTTGCCGCTTGTTCGCAACCCAGGGGTACGTGTTGCACCCACCGAAAAGGAATCTTACTTTCGAAACCAAATGATTTGTGGTTATGTACACGACCCGGGTGCCGCAATGCTCGGAGGTATAGGCGGTCACGCAGGGGTTTTTGCCAACGCAACCGATTTGGCTTCCATCATGCAGCTTTTCTTAAACAACGGAACCTATGCAGGGCAAACTTTTTTCGATGAGACCACGCGGGCGTATTTCACCAAAGCACAGTACCCTGGCAACAAGCGAGGCATCGGATTTGACCGTCCCAATGCAAGTGGCGGGGGAACTTGTGACGAACTGGCATCCCAAAAAAGTTTTGGACATTCTGGTTTTACGGGGACCTTGGCATGGGCAGACCCCGATAACGAAGTGGTCTTTATCTTTTTATCAAACAGAGTGTATCCAAGCCAAGACAACTGGAAATTGCGCGACATGGGCATTCGTACACAAATCCAACATGTTGTTTACGAAATTGTAGGGAAAAACTAAGATTTAACCCGGTTAAAAGCCATGGCTTTCAACATCCATTTTGGTAAGAATTTACCATGTGGCTGGTTTTTTAGGTTAATGTACCATCCCAATTTTTTCATAACCGGCACTTTGTGTGTCTCCACAAATTCAATCAGGGTGCCATCTGCATCTTCGATGTAGGAAAACCTTCCCCCAGCTTCTCCCATGTCAAAGGTATTTGAACTGTCAACCGTAAAGGGGAATCCTTTTTCTTCACATTGTATTTTTAGCGCATCCATTCCTTGAACGTCAAAACAAAGGTGAATAAAACCCCAATCTCCCCAAAACCTATCCTGAAAAATTTTCTTAACCTCTAAACGCTCGGTCGTTTGAACCAATTCTATGGAAGTCGGTCCCAACAATTTTGCAAAAGGACCTTTTCTCGCTTCCGTATGGATCAAACGCACCCTTCTACATACTTCACCGCCTCCGGGTACGCCATGAAAATCTTCAAAAGACGCCTGTTCGTCGTACACTTCGGTTTCATATTTTAGTACATCACGGTATAAATGGAGGGATTTATCGAGGTCTGATACGCCGATGATGACGCCTGCAACCCCACCGCATTGAGACGGATGCCCTGTATTCCCAAACCAACCTGTACCCTCAACGATTTGAAATAGGTTGCCATTCGGATCCTTAAGGAAGAAAGCATAACTTCCATCAGGGGTTCTTTGCGGTTCAGAAATCACTTCGGCTCCCATCTTTTTCATGTATCGATAAGATTCACGAACATTTTTGGATTTGATTTTGCACGCAAACAGTCCTAAATCGCCCAACTGGATGTCGAAGGTTGGTTTTTCTGTATTTCTTGAAGTAAACTGCCAAATCTCAAAACCTCCGCCCCCATTCATGCTAAGGGCCAAGGTAGCGGTACGCGCGTGAACTTTTCCTCCGGTATATTTTGTCATCAAAGGAGCTTCAGCGGCCTCTTCAAATACACGAACGTCAATGCCAAACATTTTGCGGTACCATTGCCAAACCTCTTGTACGTTAGGTACACCAATTCCCATTTGTTGAATTCCGCAGATAATAGGTTCCATGCTTTCGTTTTTTTTACAAAAATAAAAATTCTAGCGAACGGCCCTTTCATTAAACAACACATAACCGAAACTCACTTGGAAATTCCAGGGTTGTATTTGCAATGGAAAATAATTCAAAGTAGCGCGCAGGGGACCAACAACGGAGTGGTAAATGAGGCTGGTAGCGCCTACCCATGTATTCCCTTTGAAGGGCTTCGAATACTGAACGCTTCCGTCACTCAGCTTTTCAAGTTGAAGAAAAGGTTGGTAATAATATAAATCAATTCGGTATTCAATGGCTTTACGAATGGGAAAAACCAAATTCACGCCCAGCGCAACATGTTGTGGCGATCTGTATTCTTTAAGAAAAAACGTTTCGAGATCCGGTAAGACCGAGAGGTTCGGCATGGCCAAAAGACTGGCCGTATAGTTGGCAAAAAGCGACTGGGAGTTAAACATTCCCCTTGCATGAAGGCCCATGTGGAAATGAGGTTGGGTTAAAAAATAATATTGAGACTCTACGCTTAGGTTGATCCAATCGTGTTGTTTATTTACAATCGTATCAAAAAGCGATGTTGTCCCTGGCGTCGTGTTCTCTTCTGCGGAGAGGTATTTAATTTTAGCACTTAAAAAATGACCTTCAGAAGCAAACTGCTTTCTATTCAATGCATTGTCAACGATTTCATAGGAGACCAAGGAACCTCGCAACTGGGTCATGTCAGCAGTGTCTATGCTTAAGAAACTGGAAGTTTGATAATAGTTATCTTCCAAGTTAAACCATCGAAAATCGAGTACAGCTTTGGAATTGTTTAATATCGGATGTTTGATTTTCACGCCGTAATACATTTCATTTTGCACCAGAAAAGAAGGTTTTATGTCTTCAAAAAAGGTGGCGAAACTGCGGTAATAATCCCATCGATTCATGACAAAATAAGCAGATGCAGAAATGGGTAAAACACTCGGTATGTCAAGTCCAACCTCGCTTTTTACAGAACCGTAGAATTTCCCGAAATAACTTTCTGCATGCACGAAGGAAGCCACTTCGCCTAGGTGTCTGTAGGTTAATCCCAAGAAGCCCGTATTCACCGGACGGGAGGATAGGTGTCCACCGACATCCAATTTAAAAGGTTTTGCTTTTCGAACATTAAGGTTCAAATGATAGGTTGAATCCTTTTTAAGGGTAAGGGTCGGAAACAGGTAATCAATCTGCTGGGCAGCATACAAGCGATAATAACGGTTTTCAAAATTTTTCAGCGAAACAACTTCATTCTTGTGCGAGCGAATCATGGACGCATCAACATAATTCACTTTGTCTTTTTTGCGTAGATCGGTTGTAATTGAACTGATTTGTATCGGCAGTATGTTGGCGCGAAACAAGGCACGCCGTTGTGTTAAGTCAGGGGATTTCACATCATCGGGCAACATTTTTTGAATGGAGTCAATGTATTTCAGCGTTTGAAGATATCCCTCTTGGATGGCTTTTTTGGCACCGTCAAAATCAAAAGTGCTCACTGACATTTTAGGTTCAATGATGATTCCTTCGCTACAAGGCAAGGTATAATCGGTCGGTGTTC
Organism: Flavobacteriia bacterium; assembly: GCA_009924735.1. Lineage (GTDB taxonomy): Bacteria > Bacteroidota > Bacteroidia > Flavobacteriales_D > Crocinitomicaceae > UBA952. The sequence goes on from RFQZ01000011.1 coordinate 28,580, forward strand.
GAAGCATGTTTTCCAATAAGCCCATAAAATCTTGGACATCCGGTTTTTTGGCATTTTCGGATACATTGCTGCCAATGATAAAATCTGGGTGAAAATCATGGTACATCACATTGACGGGAAAGTTGTTGTAGAGTCCCCCATCAAAATACACCACGCCATCAATTTTAATTGGGTTGACATAAAAGGGATAGGTCATAGACGCACGTACGGCAGCATTCAGGTCACCTTTGGAGAACGTAACAGATTTCTTATTGACCACATCTGCAGCCACACATCGGTAGGGCACAAAGAGTTGGTCAAAATTTTTGTTATTCGATGCAGATGGCAACCCCATGATTTTTAACATTTCGCAGTCCAAGAAGGAAGGCGTCACCAAATTCATAGGGATGGAGGTTTTAAGCAGTGAATCTGGGCGAAATGGGAAGGACAACATACTGGCGTCAGGCTCTTCTTCCCGGAAGAGGTATCTTCTTCCCGAGGGAATTTCCCCCATGGTCATTTGTTTAAATTGGGTACTCAATACATAGGCTTCCATTTCAGCAGGTGAATACCCACTTGCATACATGGCACCTACCAATGCGCCAGCAGAAGTTCCACAGACATAAGAAATGGGGATGTTGTTTTCTTCTAGGGCTTTGATCACACCAATGTGCGCAAGCCCAGTTGCGCCACCACCACTCAGCACGAGACCTACTTTAAACTGTGCAAACGCATGGAATGACAACAGGAAAAAAAATAAAATAAGGGTATGGTGGAGGGTACGCTTCAAAGTTGTTCTTTTGTACAAAAATAATTGCAAAATCGACGTTATGCCGTTGTCGGAATCAGAAAGTCATCAAAACTTAACAATCACCTTAAAATGTTTTTACGGCTTTGAAGCCGTACTCAAAGAAGAATTGGAAGAATTGGGGTACAAAAACATTACCCTTTCCAACCGTGCCGTGGGACTAAAAGGGACCTGGTACGATGTCTATTTCCTTAACCTGCATGCTCGGTGTGCGATCAGTGTGTTGGTAGAAATAGCCCGTTTTCCTTTTCGAGAAGAGAAGGACATCAGCCATGCCGCCATGAGCATTCAATGGTCAAACTGGTTTAATGAGCAGCAGACATTCGCTGTGAAAGGCGCAATTCAAACGAAAAAAGTTAATAATACCCACTATCCCTATTTATTGGTCAAGGACGCCATTGTGGATCATTTTCGAGACAGTGGAAAAGAACGCCCGAACATTGACATCAAGCACCCTAAAGTGGTCGTTGATTTATATGTAACAGACCATGAAGGCATTATATCCATCAACACCAGCGGACTTCCGCTGTTTCAACGTGGGTACCGAAATTCTGTGGGCATTGCTCCCTTAAATGAAGTGGTGGCTGCGGGATTAATACGTCTTTCGGGATGGGATAGAAAAACGCCATTTTACGATCCTTTTTGTGGCTCTGGCACCCTACTTATAGAAGCAGCCTTGTTGGCTTGTGACATTCCTTCTAACATCGAAAGAACACATTATGCTTTTAAAAATTTAAGCTCCTACCAACCCGAAATGTGGGAAGAAATTCATGGGAAAGCGCAAAAGGTGATACGGGCATTGCCTTGTCCAATTTCTGGCTCAGACCACTCCGATGAAATGGTCTTAAAATGCCGTAGAAACCTCCGCGGATTTTCGTTTGGAAGGTTCATAAACATTGAAGCAAAAGATTTTAGGGAGGTGGAAAAATCCGATGCCATCAAATTCATTGTGACAAATCCACCTTATGGAGAAAGAATAGAAATTGAAGAGGCAGACATGTACGGGCACTTTGGGAGTTGGTTGAAACACGAACAAACTGGAAGCACGGCATGGATCATCAGTGCTTTCGACGAAGGAATGAACCGAATTGGGCTGAAAGCCGAAGCGAAATACCAGGTTTATAACGGGGATTTGGTTTGCAGTTTCCGCAAGTTTGTCACCTACGAAGGGAGTAAAAAATAGTAATCCCGGGTGATGCAATATCTCCTAGGAGCACACGGTATTCTCATGGTTGCGGGATAAATCCCGCAACCAGATGTAGCATTTTATCGCTCTTCGATGTTAATGTAATCTCTTTTGGTGAAACCTGTATAGATTTGACGAGGACGACCAATTGGCTCTTTGTTCTCCGTCATTTCTTTCCATTGCGCGATCCATCCTGGCAGGCGACCCAACGCAAACATTACCGTAAACATATCGGTTGGAATTCCTAAAGCTTTGTAGATAATGCCTGAATAAAAATCAACATTTGGATACAAGTTTCTCGCTTTGAAATACTCATCCTCAAGTGCTACTTTTTCAAGTTTTTTAGCAATGTCAAGCAATGGATCATTGATTCCCAATTTGATCAACACCTCATCACATGCTTTTTTGATAATGGTAGCTCTTGGGTCAAAGTTTTTATACACCCTGTGGCCAAAGCCCATTAAACGGAAAGGATCTTCCTTGTCTTTTGCTTTCGCTACCCACTTATCGACGTTTCCGCCATCTGCTTGAATTTGCTCCAACATTTCAATTACTTCTTGGTTTGCACCACCGTGTAGGGGACCCCAAAGTGCAGAAATACCTGCAGAAATAGTTGAATACAAGTTGGCATTCGAAGAACCTACGATTCTTACCGTAGAAGTTGAGCAATTTTGCTCGTGGTCTGCGTGAAGAATTAACAAGGTGTTAAGTGCTGAAATAACGACAGGATCAACATGAAACTCTTCCGTTGGCATGCCGAACATCATGTAAAGGAAGTTTTTTACATATCCGTATTCGTTTTTTGGATACATAAATGGATGACTCAAAGAGTTTTTGAAAGACCAAGCCGCAAGCGTAGGTAATTTCGCAATCAACCTATGAACGGTAAGGTTTTTCATGTCAGCGCTTCGATTTGGATCCAATGACTCCGGGTAAAAGGTAGACAAGGATGAAATCATGGAAGACAATACGCCCATTGGGTGTGCCTTTGCTGGATACGCTTCAAAGAAACGTTTCATGTCTTCGTGAACCAATGTATGCTTTTTAATGCTGTTCTCAAATTCTTCCAATTGCTTGGTCGTTGGCAAAGCACCATAAATCAATAGGTAGGAAACTTCTAAGAAAGTCGCTTTTTCAGCCAATTGCTCAATTGGATATCCGCGGTAATGCAAAATCCCCTCCTCTCCGTCTAAGAAAGTAATGGAACTTGTTGTTGCCCCCGTATTTTTATATCCTGTGTCCAAAGTCACATACCCAGTAACATCTCTAAGCTTAGAAATATCGATGGCTTTTTCATTTTCTGTTCCTACAATAATTGGCAATTCGTAAACTTTACCGTCCAATTCTATTTTAGCGACCTCACTCATACATTTATTACATTAAAATTTCCCGCCTAATTTACTAAAGAAAATTGGTTTGAATCATTGAATGTGAAGAAACTTCAAACAAATTTCACATTGCTTTACAATGGCTCCTTATAAATTTTTCAAAATGTAATCATACATCATTGAATATAAGTGGTTTCGGGTATTTCCACCATAGATCCCATGGTTTTTATTCGGGTATGCAAAAAAGTCAAATTGCTTGTTTGCTTTCACCATAGCCGTTACCATGTCCAAGCTGTTTTGGAAGTGCACATTGTCATCCGCTGTCCCGTGAATCAACAGGTATTTACCGGTTAGTTTCTCACAATAATTTATAGGTGAATTGTCATCGTAACCCTTTGGATTCTCCTGTGGTGTACGCATAAATCGCTCTGTATAAATGTTATCGTAATACCTCCAATTGGTAACAGGTGCAACGGCAATTGCCATTTTAAAAACATCTGATCCTTTGGTAATGGCTGAGGACGACATAAATCCCCCGTAACTCCAACCCATGATCCCAATGCGCGTTTTGTCAACGTATGAAAGTGATTGAAGGTATTTTGCTGTGCCAATGATGTCTTCGGTTTCGAGTTTACCCAGTTGCAGATAGGTACATTTTTTAAATGCACTTCCCCGAAATTGTGTCCCTCTTGGATCCACTGAAACCACCATGTATCCACTTTGCGCAAGCAATTGGTGGTACATAAAATTGTTTCCATCCCACCGATTCACTACTTCGTTGTGGCCGGGTCCACCATATACGGTCATGTATACAGGATATTTCTTTGACGCATCGAAATTCTTAGGTGAAATCACCCAAGCATTCAACGCGGTACCATTCACCTCAAATTGCTTGAATTCTTTGGATGGCAATGACAATTTTGCCAGTTTTTCAACCAGTTCATGGTTGTCTTCCAACACCCTAATCACGGTTCCTTCAGGATTGTACAGTTTCAATACGGGCGGTTGGTTTGACGTGGAAAAGGTACCTACAAAATAAGTCATCCCCTTGGTGAAATCCGCTTCCATGGTCCCTTCCATGGGAGAAAGTGTTTTTAAGTCTTTGCCCATAAGATCGGTACTGCACAATGTTTTTGAAATGCCTCCTTGGGTGGATTTGGTGAAGAAAACACGAGATCCGTTTAAAGAAATGCCATATAAATCAATCACATCCCCTTCTCCCGAACCTACAAGCGCAACCGATTGATCAAACCCAATCTTATACATTTGATTGTAGCCCGATTTTTCGGAGCAAATCAACAAGCCTTTGTTTTCAGGTAAAAAGAAAAGGGTTTCATTGACGTCCACATAGGTTTCACTGTGGTCGATAAACAATACAGTATGTTTTGGGGTTTTTCCCGAAAAATCAAAACGATGGTATGTCAAGGAGTCTTGGTGCCTGTTCATGGTTTGCAGGATGAGGTCATTGGAGACATTGGACCATTCAATCCGAGGAATGTATTCGTATTTCCCTAAGGACAAAGGTTGTATTTTGGGACGTCCAACGTTTACGATGTGCGCTGAAACTTTTGCATTGTCTTCTCCCGCTTTTGGGTATTTATATTTATAGGTATCAGGATAGAGTTCTCCGTAAAAATCAATGCTGTAATCTTTCACATCTTTTTCGACAAACTTCAAAAAAGCAATGTTTTTAGAATCGGGTGACCAGTCGTATGCTTTGGTTATGGAGAATTCTTCTTCGTAGACCCAATCAGTGGTACCGTTGATGATTTTATTTCGTTTCCCATCGTTGGTAAACTTGGTGAAACTGCCGGTTGCAAGGTTTTTAACGAAGAGGTCATTCCCATGGATAAAAGAGACAAATTTTCCATCGGGGGAATATTCCGCCAAGGTTTGCGGTGAATGTTGTTCTGAAAGTGGCTCAAGTTTTCCCGTTTTTAGGTCCAGTAGAAAATAAATGGCCGTATAACTTCTTCGGTATATTTGGGTGATTTGGGTCATGATCAAGACCTTAGACTCATCTTCATTGAAGGAATAATCTTCAATTTCAATTGGTTTCCCTTTCCAAATTAATTTTTTTGCATCAATTAAAAGGGTGCCTGCCTCTTCGGGCGCCAAGATTGAATAGGTCAATACGGACCCTTTTCCATCCATGCCGGTATAATGCACTCCATCCTTTAACGAGTTGAATCCTTCGAATCCCTTGGTTCTGTATTCATAGGTTTTCCAAATGTTCGATACGCTGATGTCTTGCGCATCGACGCTAACAATCAGGAATGAGAAAAATAAAAAGTAAACTGCTTTCATCAAAAATATATTTTCACGAAAATAACACATTCTCCTAGGAAAAGAAATCTTAATGTTTTCTTAAACTGTCTAGGGGGGCATTAATTAAAAAATCATGTTTAATTTTACACGTTGAATAAATATAATTCTATTATGAAAAAAATCTTTACCCTATTGTCTTTGGTGCTTTCACTTTCTATGTTTGCACAATCCAATTGTTCTGAATTGTTTATTTCCGAGTACGTTGAAGGTTGGTCAAACAACAAAGCGTTGGAAATTTACAATCCCACCAACCAAAGCATTAACCTAAGCGGTTATTTTGTGGTAAGGTATTCAAACGGTGCTGCAACAGCGACTGTAGCAAATGCAGTACAATTAACAGGTACCATCGCAGCGCACAGCGTGTATGTTGGTGTTATAGAGAAATTAGACACTGCTGGTACGGGCCAAGAGGCTCCGGTTTGGGATTCATTGCAAGCGCGTGCGGATGGTTTTTATTGTGCAGTATACAATACGTCAAATGCTTGGTATTGGAATGGAAACGATGCAGTGGTTTTAGCCAAAGGTAACCTTCAAGGATTAAGTGCTTCAACGGTTATCAATCCAGCAAACGTACCTGGATTTGCCTTGGTTGACATTTTTGGAAAAATTGGTGAAAACCCTGCAAACGCAACAGGTTCTTCCGCAGGAAATGACGGTGCTTGGTCATCTACCTTCCCTTTTAACAACGGTGCTGGTGCGCAAATCACAAAAGACCATTCTATGATTCGTAAGTCTTCCATTCAAAAAGGAGTGGTAAGCATGGTTGCGTTTTTTGACCCATTGTTAGAGTGGGATTCCATTCCAGCGGTAATCGTTCGATTGGATCAAAATGGCGATACACTATTCGGTCAAAGCGGAAATCCAATTTTAGACGGTAACTGGAATTCATTGGGATACCATAACTGTCAATGTAACCCTGCTTCCAATGAAGAAATCGGAGACCTTGCATACAGCATCTACCCAAATCCTTCAAACGGTGCTTTGTATATTAAAAATGCATCTAACATCAAGAATTTTCAAGTAATCAATGCAATGGGTCAAGTATTATCTACCCAAAACAATCCGAACTTGGATTTCTTGTCCTTCCAAATTGATGGCGCAAGAGGCGTTTATTTGGTAAAAATAAACACCAAAGACGGACACCAAGAAATTCGAAAAATCATCATTCGATAATTAAACATCCCGCTCAGGCGGGATTTTTTTTGACCTATGAAAAACTTTATTTTCCTTACCTGCTTTGTCTTTTCAATTGCCATTGCACAGGCTCAAAATGCGAAAGTCAGTGGTATTGTCACAGAGAACGCTTCTAGTCAAGTGGTTTCTGGTGCTAAGGTTGAATTGAAATCCAAAACCAATGGCAGTTTTGTAAAACGAGCGTTGTCGGAATCCAACGGGAAATTTGAATTTACCGAGGTTCCCTATGGCGATTATCGTTTTACGGTTACCCTTATGACTTTTGATACCATTGTAAAAGATGTGAAAATCAATAAACCAAACCAAACCATTGCTTTATCAATGTCGGGAAGCCTTGAATTTGAAGAAGTAAAGGTCATTGGAAACTTGGTAAAAGAAGGGGTTGTACCCGTAGCCGTTACCAAAATAAGTGCGCAAAAAATCCAAGAGGAGTTAGCTTCACGTGATTTGCCGATGTTATTGGCAGGGACCGCAGGGGTTTATGCAACGCAACAAGGTGGCGGAGACGGCGATGCCAGGATCAACGTTCGGGGATTTGACCAAAGAAATGTCGGTGTCATGATCGACGGCGTTCCAGTAAATGACATGGAAAACGGCGCGGTATATTGGTCAAATTGGTTTGGATTGGATGCCATTACCGCAACCATGCAAGTGCAAAGAGGTTTAGGAGCGACAAAAATAGCGATGCCGTCCATCGGAGGAACCATCAACATCATCACCCAGGGCATAGGAAACAAAAAAGGGGGAAGCTTGAAACAGGAATATGGAACGGGAGATTTTTTCCGTACCTCCTTGTCTTATAACACAGGCATTTTAAAAGGAAATTGGGGACTCACCGCTTCTGGTTCTTACAAACAATCCAATGGTTGGGTGTATGGAACGCCAAGCCGAGGGTTTTTTGGATATTTAAAAGTTTCTAAACAATTAGACAAACACTTATTTACTTTGTCTGCTTTTTCAGCGCCACAACAGCATGGACAACGTTATTTTCGACAACCCATCCAATATTGGAGTGAGGACCAAGCCAATAAGCTGGATGTTACCTTAGATTCAACTGCTTTTCTTACCGATCTGGGATTAAGGTACAACCAACACTGGGGATACCGCACTGTGGATGGCAAACAAGAGGTAATGACAGAAAGATTAAATTTCTATAACAAACCTCAAATCACCCTTAAAGATTTCTGGAAGGTCAATAAAAAACTTTCGATTTCAAATATGGCGTATGCATCCATCGGACGAGGTGGAGGCACCGCATTGTTTAATTCTTCCGCCATCATTCGAGATTCTAACAACCTGATCAATTGGGATGAAATGATTAAAGAAAATAAAGTGAATTCCTTATTCGGTACCCCAAACATTGACCCAGCGTATTCTGCGACCGAAATCAAAAGCTCACAAATCATCGTTGCAAGTATAAACAACCACTTTTGGATTGGGTATTTGGGACAATTCAACTATGAATTCAACAAACAACTTCATTTGTCCGGTGGTATTGACGCTCGCTACTACAAAGGATCCCATTATCAAGAAGTGAAAGATTTATTAGGGGGCGATTATTACGTTGACATGTCTGATAAAAATGCAGCCACCCCAATGAAACGCGTTGGAGATAAAATCGCCAAGAATTTATTCAATGTGAACCGAGACGGAATTGTTACCTGGGCAGGGGCCTTTGGACAGTTGGAATATGAGGGCAAAAAAATCGGCGCATTTATCAACCTTACGTCGATTGCCAATGGATACAAAGGGGTAGACTACTTTCAACGAAAAGAATTGGATTTAGGGGATACCGTGCTTTCCATAGGGTATTATGATGTTGTAACGTACAATGGACAGGCCTACAATGCTTTTTCACCTGGATTGGAATATGTCAAAACAAAGTGGAAGGTTATTCCTGGATTTACATTCAAAGCAGGTGCAAACTATAAATTCAATGACAATGCGAACGCATACGTGAATTTAGGATATCTAGACAGAACCCCAATGTATTCAAATGTGATTGACAACAATTACAACAAATTCTTTGGTGAAATCGCAAATGAAAAAATTGCCGCCTTCGAAGGGGGATTCAATTTTGCCAACAAAACTTTCGGGGTGAATTTGAATGGTTATTTCACAAACTGGAAGAACAAACCCTTTCCGTATGGAGTTGCTGTGCCGGATCCAAACGATCCTTCTGAAAGCATTTATGTAAACATTAATGGAATGGATGCCATTCACTATGGTGGAGAGGTAGATTTTGCATGGAAAATCACTTCCAAAATCAGTGGTGATGTGATGTTCTCGGTTGGGGATTGGACCTGGAACTCATCCGAAACAGTGGTTATTCCTCAATACGGTTCATTGTCCTATACGTTTAATGCAAAGGGAGTCCATGTGGGGGATGCTGCACAAACGGCTTTGGCTGGATCCATACGTTATGAACCTATTAAAAATTTGTATTTCAAGGCACAAATTCAATACTTCGACAGGTACTATTCTGATTTCAATCCTTTTTATACACAAGGCGTAAACGGGGGAAGAGATTCTTGGGTCATGCCCTCCTATTGTTTGGTAAACATCTTTGGAGGTTATCGATTTAAACTTAAAGAAGATGTACTTTTACTTTCAGGAAGTATCATTAACCTTTTAAATTCGGCTTACATTTCGGATGCTTCCAACAATGGCAACGGAGTTAACAAAAACTTTGATGCAACTTCTTCCTTGGTTATGTTCGGGCAAGGGTTGCGATTTAATGTTTCACTGGCTTATCAATTTTAATAATATGAAAAAAATTCTACTTTCCTTAAGTGTACTTGTAGCAACGTTTGCTCAGTCACAAACCATTCAACAAGTAAGAAACTTGTCGGTGGGCTCTACCGTTACCGTAAAAGGAGTCGTTTCGAACGGCACAGAACTCGGTGCAATTCGCTACATCCAAGATGGTACGGCAGGCATTGCCTGTTATGGAAACAATTTGAGCAGCGTTGCCTTAGGGGATTCAATAACTGCGACAGGGGTATTGTTTGATTTCAGTGGGTTGTTGGAACTTTCTCCGACCACCAGCTTTACAAACCACGGTCAAGTTTCTCAAAATGTACCTCAAATCATTCCCATTCCAAGTGCAACGGAGGCCCTAGAAGCGCAACTGATTACCATTCAGAATGTAACATTCGTTCAAACAGGTGCTTTTGCCACTGGAAACAGTACGGTACAAATCACAAATGGAGGAAACACCTTGGATGTTCGCATCAATGGTTCAACCAATATCGATGGCACCAGCATTCCAGCGGGAGCGGTAACGATTACGGGCTTGCTTGGACAATTCAATGCAAACTATCAAATTGTACCTAGATCTTTGGCAGACATCGTTCCCTACGTTGCGCCTTTACAAGAAATCAACGTAAAACTAAACGGTACAACCGCTTTAAACAACTCAAGCTATGTAATTGGAAACACGGCAGCGAACACCCTAACCATCGAAAATTCAGGAACTCAAAACCTTACTGTTTCATCCGCCACCCTTGGTGGGATCAACGCTGCAGACTACACAACCAACCTTACTACCGCTACCATTCCAGCGGGTGGATCACAGAATTTCAACTTAAATTTTGCACCTACGGGCAATGGTTCAAGGGTAGCAACAATTTCCATTGCCAACAATGACAACGATGAAAATCCCTACCTAATCAACTTGGTTGCCGTGGGATTAGACAACTTGGCTACTGAGCCTACAACAAACCCTACGAACCTTACTTTTTCAAACCTTCAAGCCTATACCCTTTCAGGAGCTTATACCGCAGGTACCAATGTAGAAAAATACCTTGTATTGTGGTCCAAAGGTGCTGCTGTTTCAGGCATTCCTGTGGATGGCACAACTTACGCGAAAGGTGATATCATTGGAAACGCTAAAGTTGCTTACGTAGGTTCAGGTACTTCCTTCGTACCAAGAGGGGTTCGTGCAAACATGAATTACCATTTTTCTGTGTATGCATTTAACGGTCCTGCAGGATTTCAAAACTATAAAACAACGTCTCCGGCTACGGGAAATACAACCACTACAGGATTGAACATCGGGAATTACTACAACGGAATCAACAGCCAATCTCCAACTTTCCTTGCAGATTTGTCCGCTTTGATTAACCCGCATACAATGGTCACCTACTTCAATTACAAACAAACTTTGTTGAACCAATACGAAGCATGTGATACGACCAACGGACAATCCTTTGTTACGTGTGTTTATTCTGGTGAAAACAAAGTCTACAATGATCCTTTCGATTGGACAGCAACTGGGTATTCAAGAGAACACTCCTATTGCCATTCTTGGATGCCAAGCTACCCTTGTGACAATCCTGAACTACCCGAATATTGTGACCAACATAATTTATACCCAACGAATCTTGCCAATGCGAACTCTTACCGAAGCAACCTACCTTTGTTAGACATCACAGGGAATACAGTATTCACATACCTTCTGGGGAGTGTTGGATACAACGGAAACCAAATGTGTTACGAGCCAAGAGACGCACAAAAAGGAAATGCTGCCCGTTCTATTTTCTACCAAGCGACTTGTTACAATGGCAACAATGGTTTAAACTGGTCTTTGCCAAATTACCAAGATCAAAATTCACTTAAAAACTGGCACTTTAACGACTTGCCTGATTCGTACGAAATTGGACGTCAAGAATACATTTACAGCGTTCAAGGAAACAGAAATCCATTTATTGACTCTGTAAATTATGTGTGCCACATCAATTTTGCAAACATGTCCTATTTAGCAGAAAACTGCTCCGTTGGAATTGACGAGCAATTGGCAATGAACTTCTCTGTATTCCCTGTACCAAGCAACGGTAAAGTCTATGCCCAGGTAAATGGAACCAACATTCTAGGATATACGATAACTGACATGCAAGGAAGAATCGTAATGCAAGAAAATAAGATGGAAGTACCTGTTTTAATTCTTGAAGGAACGAACCTAATCCATGGAAACTACGTGTTAGAAGTCAGTACGCCATTTGGAAAAACCCGCGGAAATTTTATTAAAGAATGATCCTTCGGTTTTTAATTCTCATTTGTTTAGGAGCAAGTCTTAGTGCTTGCTCTTATCATTTTACGGCTGGCTCAACTGCGAAAAATGTCCCATTGGAACCTACGTCCGCAGTGGATTCAAGTGTGCTTCGCTTCATTCAACCTTTCAGCGATTCCCTCGCGGCACAAATGAATATGATTTTAGGCAAAGCCCCTGTAAATTTCATCGTTAGTGTACCCTCATCCAATTTAATGAATTGGAGTGCAGATGCGCTTTTTGTAGAAGAAACCAAGACGGTAAAAATGTCGGAGCCTGCCATGGTGATTTTAAACGCTGGTGGTTTGAGAGCAAGCATCAACCAAGGCACGGTTACGGTGGGTGACATTTATAAATTGATGCCATTCGACAATACCGTTGCGTGGGTTCGGCTTCCCATTGACCGAATTGCAGAGATTGAAAGCTTCTTAAAAACAAGTAAAGGTTTGCCACTTTCAAATGCAAGCTACGTAAAAGGAAAACTGACCTTAAACGGTCTGAATGAAAACCATACCCATTTTTGGGTGATTACCTCTGATTACTTAGCCAAAGGGGGGGATAAAATGAATTTTTTCATGAATCCAACTGAATTCGTAAGCACCAATCGAAATTTGAGGGATGTCTTCATGCAAGCAGTAAAATCACAAGGTACCTTAGTTGAAAACACGGAAATCAGATTTATCCCATGAACAGAAGATCATTTGTACAAATCGCAGGACTTAGTACGCTGGCAACCTTATCGGGGAATCTAAATGTGCATGGACAAAGTTTCAAGAAAGGAAAAAAAATCACCATCCTTCACACGAACGATACCCACTCTAACATCGATCCTTTTCCGATGAACCATGCGAAATATCCCGGCATGGGCGGTGTCGCAAAACGTGCCGCGTTGATTGATAAAATTCGACGGGAAGAAGAACATGTCGTCTTATTGGATGCTGGAGATATTTTTCAAGGCACTCCTTACTTCAACCGTTACCATGGGGTTTTGGAAATGCAATTGATGTCGAAAATGGGTTATGACGCCGCCACCATGGGAAACCACGATTTTGACATTGCATTGACCGGTTTTAAAAATGCACAGGCATACGCTGAATTTCCTTTTATCTGCTCGAATTATGATTTTAAGGAAAGCATCATGGCCGACCGAACGCTTCCCAACGTAATCCTTAAACGAGGGGCTCTAAAAATTGGAATACTGGGCGTTGGAATCGACTTAAACGGATTGGTTCACGGTTCAAATTTCGAAGGGATGCGCTACCTCGATCCAATTGCTACGGCAAATGCAGTAGCAAAAAAATTGGTCGATAAAGGCTGTGACCTCATTATCTGTCTTTCTCACCTAGGATTTGAATATGGAAATGCTCAAATTTCAGACAAGGTACTTGCTGCCAATACCGAGAACATTCACCTGATTTTAGGGGGACATACCCATACCTTTCTCGAAAAACCTTTTGTGGCAGAAAACCTACAAAAACAACCCGTTCTTATCAACCAAACCGGTTGGGCAGGTTTGTTTCTGGGACGGATAGACATTGATTTCGAAAAAGGAAGATTCAAGCAATCAACCCTTTCGGTGATTTAATTACATCCACTTTGCCGCGAACACCTTAAAATCGTGTCGCACCTCGTTAAAATTGGTTTCAAAGAAATCGATGAATTCTTTCTCCGTTTGATGATAAGCCATTTTTCTGTGGTCAACCGCTACGGGATTTGAAACAATTTCTTTCTGTAGCTTATCTTCATTCAACTGAATGTTATGAGCCAATAGGTCAATGTTGTTGCGTTGAACTATAAACTGGTTTTGATAATGCTCAACTTGCTTTTGAACATCCTCTGCCGTATTCTTTTCCGCGACTTCCCCCAATAGGTTTTTAAGGATTTGAATTTCGGTTTTGTAAAAATCCAAACGGTTCTTCCAATCTGTGTTCTCTTCGTGCTGGTTGAAAATGTTTTCTTTTTGGTTCATGGTATTATTTTCTTACAAAGATGCGCTTAGTTTCTTCCCAAGAATATGAGTTTGGTCAGCTTTTAACAACTTCTTAAAGGCTTCGATTTACCTAGGAAAATTCACATTGAGTTCACATTCTTGTTAAAAAAAGACGCTATTATTGCAACAAAATTTTAAAATGAAAAATATAATAGGCCTTCTTATAATCATTTGTTTTTCAAATAGTTATGCGCAAACAAGTGTTTCACCTGTGGAATGCATTGCACCTTTTTACCACGGCGTTGCTTCGGGGGATCCTTTAAGTGACCGGGTTATCATTTGGACCCGAATTACCCCTCAAGATTTTGGACAAACGTTAATGGGAACCTACCATGTAGCAACAGATGACCAATTCCAAAACATTGTACAATCCGGCACTTTTTCTACCGATTCTACGCTTGATTTCACCGTGAAAATTGATGTTATTGGTTTACAGCCCAATACATTTTACTACTACGAATTTGAACACATGGGTGCTTACAGTTTGGTAGGTAGAACCAAAACCCTTCCTGTTGGCAATGTACAAAACATGCGATTGGCCATGGTCTCTTGCGCCAATTTGGAGTCTGGCTACTTCAATGCCTACGAAGCCATTGCGAACCGCAACGATGTGGACGCCGTCCTTATGCTCGGTGATTATATTTATGAATATGAAACTGGCGGATTTGGTCCCAATGGGAACATTGACAGAACATGGGATCCTGCAAATGAAATCATCGATTTAAATGAATATCGCTTGCGGTATAATTCATACCATATGGATTACGCCTTGAGAAAACTACACCAAAATTTCCCTTGGATTTGCATTTGGGATGACCATGAAACGGCCAACGATGCTTACAAGGATGGCGCACAAAACCATCAAGCGAACGAAGGACCTTGGAATGTGCGTAAAGACAATGGAAAACGCGCCTATTTCGAATGGATTCCCATCCGTCCCAAAGCACCTGGAAATCAGCAAATCTATCGAACCTTTGAATTGGGTAACTTGGCCAAAATCATCATGTTGGATACCCGTTTGGAAGGACGTGAAGTGCAGTTAAACGCCAACGACGCCAACTTCAGCGATACCGCTAGAACGCTTTTAGGTCAAACCCAAATGACCTGGTTGAAAAACGAACTGAGTACCACCACCCAACCTTGGAAAATTCTTGGAAATCAGGTAATGGTTGGAGCCGTAAATTTACTTGGAACCCCTGTAAACACAGACAGCTGGGATGGCTATCCTGCAGAACGACAAAGGCTTTTCAACCATCTAAGCAGCCAAAACATCGACAATACAGTGGTGCTTACTGGAGACATTCACACCAGTTGGGCCTTGGATTTAAAAAATGGAAACACCCCAGTAGGTGTTGAATTCGTTACCCCAAGTGTCACTTCACCGGGATCGCCCATTAATCTTTCTGCCTTGATTACGGTCCAAAACCCACACATCAAATATGTTGAATTAACCAAAAAAGGTTTTGTCTTGGTAGACATTGATACCAACCGCGTACAAGGAGATTGGTACAACGTCAGCACGCTTGATCAAATGGATCCAACCAATGCCTGTGTAAAATCATATGTCACTGCGAACGGAAGCAACAGTTTAACCCTAGCCAATTCACCTGCGGTCGGACATGGTCCTTTTTTAGAATCACTCGCATCGCCTTGCAGTCGCTTTGCTGGACTACATGATGCCAACCAAGGAATCGTAGTAGGTGTTTACCCAAATCCCGCAAGTCAACTGTTAAAAATCCAAAGTTATGATTTGGATATAACTTCCATTGCCGTGTTTGGATTAAACGGTGAAACGATTGCCACTCCTTTTTCAATCAACCCATGGAACAACGGAATGACCATCACATCGGTTGACATCAGCAGCTTAAAAGCAGGAAATTATTTTCTTCGCATCCAGACTGGAAATCAAAAATCAGCGGCCTTAAAAACCATTTCATTCACGAAATTCTAAGCTTTTTTCATGCAATATACCCGAAATTTAATTCGCTCGCTTTTCATCTTTATTGGTTTTACCACAACGGTTGGATATGCACAATTGACCTGTGGCACAAGCATATCTACCCTTACCAACTCGCAATTGGGCGACATTCCAAGCAATGTTTCTTCTTACACTTTTGCAGCGGGTGTTTACAACATGCCCTACAATGTATTTATTGCCAAAACATCTGGGAATGGGCCAAACCTCTACCCTTATGGCAGTGTTTCGGTCTGGGTGGGAAAGGACAACAATGTGAATTTGGATTCTGTGGTGGTAGAAATCACCTTCACCAGCGACGTTCTGGGTGTAATGTTGGACTTCGGTGCCATCAACAACAACTCTGACGGGGAGGAACAAATTCAACGGATTTACCCAAAACTTTCGAATGGACAGATATTAACCAATGGGGTTACGTATGTGTACCAACCCGGTGTACCCACGGGAACCGTTTCGGGAACCTATTTTGTAAATGGCAGCAAAACCATCCGCGCGTATTCGGGTAATGCAGACGACGGGAGGTTGACCATTACAGCGACCACCCCTTTCAGAAAAATCAGGTTTACCCAAAAAGAAATTACTGCGCTCAGTGTATCTGGACCGAATGGAATTTTAATCAAGCGAATTTCCTACTGTCCTGCCATTCCAGACATTGCGGTCTCAAGAAACAATGTAAACATTGCCATGAATGGCACGGTACCTTATGGGACAACAGGATTTGGGTCTCCGGTAAGTAAAATCATTCAAATTTCTAACCAAGGAACGGCAAACCTAAACCTAAGCTCCCTATCACTCCAAAATGGCACCCATTGGAGCATCATGAACAATGTTGCGAATGTTGTCGCGCCTAACGATACCGTCTTTTTAACCGTCGATTTTAATCCTTCGGTGAGTGGTCCCTTAACGGACCAATTGCAAATTGTTTCCAACGATTGGAATGAAGGAACCTATCTTGTTAACTTAACGGGGACGGGCTTAACAGCGAACCTAATCGCCCAACACCAAAACATTTTGGTTCCTGAAAATGGCACCGTCAATGCGCCTTCAACCTATGTAGGTCTTTCCATTTTAGATTCCATTTACCTTCAAAATACTGGCGTAAGCAATTTAATCCTTTCGGGCATCACCTTAAGCAACGGCACATTTTCCTCACAGAACCTTGGAAATTTAACTTTGGCACCTGGTGCAGGCACATGGTATGTGTATCAATTTACTCCCTCTGTGGTGGGAAACCAATCCGGAACCTTTACCGCCAATTCCAACGATCCTACCTCACCTTTCATCCTTCAATTGCAAGGCATTGGAATCGCGCCAAGCAATGTACAACTCAACGCGTGCGAGAACCAGCTACCCCTCCTCTATCATGGGAATACCTATGCGAATTCGGGGAATTACAACGAAATTGTTACCGGTGCAAATGGACACGATTCCTTGACCGTTCTAACGCTTTCCACGTTGCTAATTGACAGTACACAATCTTCGATGGTTTATTGCTCGGCTGGTGCGCCTTACAACTGGAATGGACAATTACTCGCGGCCTCAGGAACTTATCAAGCGACCCTTACTGCCGTTAATGGATGTGATTCAGTGGCGACCTTGTTTTTCACGGTTCAAACCAGCCTTCAAAACACGGTCAATGCCATGGTTTGCCAAGAAGACTTTCCCTATTTCTACGCTGGACAGCAAATCAACGCTGCTGGAACTTACATTTTTCACAATCCCACCCAGAACGGTTGTGATTCAATCGTAAACTATGTCGTAAGCGCCTATCCCATTCCAAGCAGTTTTCAAAACCTATCGGTTTGTGAGAATGATTTTCCCTTCTTTTGGAACGGCATGTCCATTCACCATATGGGCTCGTATTCATTTACAACTTCATCGGTGTCGACAGGTTGCGACAGCACAGCGCATGTAAACGTCGTCACCTTGCAAACAGACACGGTACACCAGAACATGACCTTACCCACCAGCGCCTTGCCTTATGCATGGGGTGGACAACAGATAAATGCAGCGGGAACGTACACTTCGGTCCTTCAAAACATGATTGGCTGTGATTCTGTTCGTTACTTGCATTTGACGGTTACGACGCCCACCATGGCACATTTAAATGTACTGTTTGAAGGGGTACAAGAGAACAATCCTGGAAACCACACCTTTCCAAACATCATCATTCAGTCGAGTGTAACCAAGAACATCACCCTTCAAAATACGGGATTCCAGACGCTTACAATTTCAGGGATTCAACTTTCAGGTGGGGAAGCCATCCTACAAAACGCGAACATTTTAACCATTCCAGGCGGAGGATCGGCTACGTTTCAGGTAAAGTTTCAACCCACAACCATCGGTGCCAAAAGCAATGTGATTACCATTTTTTCAAACGATTTAAACAACCCACAATTTGTCATTCACTGCAATTACAACGCAATCAACGGACCTTCTCCAGACATCCGATGCTTATACAACAACAATTTCCTTGTAAACGGAGCAAACCTAAACCTACCGAACGTAAACATTCCTTTTGGCACACCCTACGCCTTCCTCTTTGAAGTAAAAAACATCGGTCAAGCCATTCTGAACATCAGTTCCATTACATGTTCGAACGGATCCGTGAATCCAAACTACAACCACCAGATGGTATCGAACGCATCGCAGTTTATCGCCACCACTTTTAATCCGATTGCTTCCGGATTACAGACCTTCAACATCGTAGTTAATTCAAACGATGCCAACGAACCTGCTTTTCTTATCCCCGTCCGGGTAAATGTAATGGTCCCAGCCCTGCCCCAACCTGAAATCCAAGCATTAGAATCAGGCGTAAACATTTTGACCCAATCTACCTTGAATTTCAATTCCACTTCGGTGGGACAGTACGCGAGCATGTTTCTTCAAATCAAAAACATAGGTACAGCCAATTTAAACCTAACGAATATCCAATTCACCAACGCTGTCTTTTCGCTTGTTGGAAATTTACCACCGGTACTTGTCCCTAACCAATCGGTAAACTTAAACTTGCGATACACCCCCATTCAAATTGGAAATGCAAGCTCGAATCTATTGATTTCAAATAACGATGCCAACGAAAATCCATTCATCCTTTATTTAACCGGTACTGCGCTTCATCCTACCTTACCCAATTGTACCCAATGCAATTCATTGTCTGTAAACTCCAATCCCAAGCACAAAGCTGAATGGGTTGATGTTATGCCAACCTTTGAGTGGCAGCACGAAGAAGGCGCAGGAATTGCCTATTACCAAGTGATTGTAACCAAAATTAGTGGAAACGGTGCTTCAAATAACCCCGTAGCGGTTAATGGAAATTTCACAAACACGGTAAACCATCCCACCACCTCTGTAAATGCAAAGCTACAGATGTCGAATGCGTTGTCCCACAATAGCGAATACATGTGGTTTGTGACCGCATACACCTCAAGTGGTATGCCTATCAGCTGTTTTACACGAACTTTCAAAACCATTCCTGTACCAAACATTATCCCACTCACCTGTTCACACCCTCCAGGCGTAGCCCCTTTTGGAACCAAGATTGGCGCGGTGAGTAATGTACCCATTTATAAAAATGGTGGCTGTGAGCATGGTGTTTACAACAAATGCAGTACGCTGATCCCAAGTCAGAGTGGATGGAGCTATGGTTGGCAATGCGTAGAATTGCCGTCGAGGTATTACAAAACCAAGTACCTCATCAATTGCAGTGGCGGAAATGGGAAGGACTATTTCGATGTCCATGTCCAAGGCAATCGAAAAGGATTTAGACAACTGGTGAATAACCTTACCACCTCTGCTCCTCAACCAGACGACATCATTACGTTTATGCGTGCGGATCCAAACTCTGCGGGACATGTGGCGCTGATTCACAAGTTTACCCCTGCATTTAGCGCAAATACACAGAATTACACCTTGAAAATCTTCCAAGAAAATTGGGGAAGCAATCTTTCACAACATTTAAGTTACGATTTGCCCTTGAAATTCATCAATGGAAAATGGAAAGCAAGTTCGAGTTACCCAACGACGCGTGGATGGGTACGTGCCAAACCTGAGGTTATTTCTCCAGGAGCAAACAACGCCATTCCGACGATTGTCACCACTACCCCCAGTTTCACTTGGGCCAAGCATAACAACATCAAAGGCTACAAGGTTAAATTGTATCGTTTGGTAGGAAGTTGTTATCAAATCGTAGGAAGCCCTATACAAATCACAGGTAACCACTTCAGCGGGCAAGGATTCCCAGCTTTGGTTCCCGGCGCTACCTACAAGTGGACGGTAGAGAACATCTTTTATAACAATGGCGCCACCTATTTTGCGGGAACCTCAATCCCTTCCTCGGCTGTAAAATCAGTGTTGAGCGACAATTACTATTTCAAAGTGGCAAATTCTGCAGTAGCAACGAATCCACAAGGGAATGTAAATGTCGCAGGCGGCAATTTATCACAGATTTTCATACAAACCATTGCCTCTCCGGTAAATGGCAGCGAGGTGTTTTATAAAAATGATGAAGATTGGTTGTACCTCGAATCTACCCATGGGAATGGGACTGCAGACATCCTTCAAGAATTTACCCCCATGGCTGGAGATTCTATGCGCATCGAAAGAACCGGATACCTTCCTTTGCAGTTTCAAGTCACGAATCGAATGCTCAACGAAAAAATGCTGATCCCAATGTTGGAGACGCATCCAAGCATCGTTTTCAAAGTGGAACACCTTTCTCAGCGGGAAGAAAACACAGCGATCTTAAAAATCACTGGTAAAAACTTCACTGGATATAAAATTGCCATGGAGGGCGATTTCGTCACACCAGAATTCACCCCTTGGGATAGCATTCAATACCTTGACCTTCACGAAGGAATGAATTACTTTGAATTTATGGTGTTCAATGAACAGGATACAATACTCATCTCGGATAAATGGTTGAATGTAAATCCTGCGGAAGAAAAGCTGAACGTTTTCTACCATGCCCGAAACAAAGCCGCTTATGATGTGTATGTTGATGGAGATTTGGTACAATCTGGAAAATCCGATGGGGTTCTTTCCTTGCCAGTAAGTTCTTACAATGTAACGTTTCATGCGTTTGGTTACGCTCCTCTGCGCTTCAACATCGACAGCGATACGCTATTGACTTTGGCACCTGAAAAATCGAGTACACAATGGTTTGATACCCTCGTTATGAATGGAGAGGCACGTGGACATTACCTCGGCGGAAACCTAAGTGTGGATTTGGCAGCCAATACCTACATGCACATCGGAAAAACAGAAGCAAAACCAGATTCAACCTACCAAACCTGGAGTGAAACGTTGCTTTTGAGTGAAAACCAAAGTGCGTATACGGTTTCATGGATTTTGGATTACCCGAGCCTTCCGGAAGCCTTCTTGGTGAAAGTTGTAACCAATGGAAATGTGGTTTACCTCAACGGCAATCAGTTTGGGGACAGCATTGTGTTCGACAGGGCTTACCAAGTGTTAAAACTCGTGGGATGGAAAAATTCCGCAGAGGTGACTTTGGTCCAAGGAAACATGGAATCCAACGCTTCGGAACCTGAGGATTTCGTGGTATTCCCCAATCCAAGTTCAGAAGCAACGGTGTATGTGTATTTGAAAGACCTTTCCGAGGGACAAACCTTACAAATCTACGATCTCAAAGGAAACATGGTCAACACCATCACGCTCCAAGGGAATGGAAAAGAAATTTCCGATGTGGAGATTGCACTGTTGCCGAAGGGAATTTACTTCTTTGAAGTGAAGATAGACGGCACCCGAAATGTAAGGACTTTCGTTAAGATGTAATTACTTCCAGTAGACCAGGATCAAAGCTGAAACAATCAAAGTGAGCAGGTTGCCTAAGGTGTCAGAAAAGAAAACTTTCCAACTTTTACCATCCATCGAAATGCGATGTAAATCCTGGGGAATGTAAAACCCCACCCATGTAAACAAGGCACTCATCATGGCGGCGATGAAGGGTGGAACAAACGCCTCCTCGTAACCCCAAGACCTTGGGTCCCATGCTGCGATGTTGTGTGAAAAAACAAAAGCCATTAAAAAAGTTCCTGCCAAACGGATTGAAATGCTGATCAAACATTGAGAAACCGATTGCGCTGTCACAGGGTCTTTTTTACTTTGATTTATTTGTTTGAATAAAAATACATGCCATAAGGTTCCAATGATAAAACTGGATAATGCGGCCGTGACAATGGCAAATGCATTCAGATGAAGCTGGGGTTCCATGACAGATTAATCTTAATCCAAATAAACTAATGAATGAATTGGTCTAATCGATTTAAAGTCCGTTTGCGGCTTTACGGTTGTTTAGGTCAAGGTAAAGGGCTTCAAACTTCTCCTTTAACTTTCTGTCTTTGTTAGACAAATCCAATTGTGCTAAGGCAGCAAACGCTGCTTCTCCATTTTTTGAATCTCTCAATGCAAAGTAGCACTCCAAAAGGTTGAAGTAAATGGAAATCGTGATGTCTTTGTCGATGCGCGCTTTTTTATCCATAACATCCGATTCGAGCAATGTTTGCTTAAACGTATTTACCGCAGCCGTTAATTTCTCATTTGCCAAAGTTGGATTTGAAGTCAAAGATTTAAGTCCTAAAGTTGCGTTGTTATACGCTTCGGTTACGTCTGGATACGCATCATTTTTTGATTTCACATAATCCAAAGAAGTTACCCTTGTGGTTACTTCATAGGCAATGCGGTCATTCACCAAGTGGTTGATAAACTTTAGGTTTTCTTTCAATAAAGCTTCTTCGGTAGATTTCACTAAGAAGGAAAAATCGCTGGAAGGGGCCGTTTTAGATGATGGTGACTTGTAGGTTTTGAAATTGGTTAATTCAGATGGGGTAACGAAATAAATTTCTTGGTTGTTTGCGCCTGTCACACGAACAGACATTGGGCAACGGTAGGTGAACTCGATGTAGTAATAGGTAACATTGGTGGTCGTTGACACATTGTTTACCCTAGAAACCTCTTGTTTCACTTCGGATTTGATCACTGGCTGAGAATTTTCAAATCCCTGGATGTTTACAACATACGTAAGTCCGTTTCCTTGTGCTTTGGTAAAACCATCTAAAAATAAATAGGTTGAAGCCAATGAAGCATAATCGTAGGTTGTTTTCAGTTTAGGAGCGGCAACGCTGCGACGGGAAGGTTGTGCTACGTATTCTTTAACCGGCTTGTTGTTCTCGTTCAACAATTGCTTTTCGATGATTTTTGTCGCGGTGGACTTTGTATTGTAAGCTTCCATTGCTTTTGCATAGTTGTCATCCGCAGCTTTTTGACGCGCTGGATAATCTTGCATTTGACGTTGGTAATCCGCTTCTGCCAATGCTTTTTCTGCTTCGTAATCCGCTTGCAATTTAGCATTTTCTGCATCCGCTGCGGAGGTAATCATTGAATAATAGCTATCCACCTTTGGTGAGATTGGGTTGGTTGGCAATTTTACGTAGGTATAGGTAACATCCTCAGATTTTACAGATTGAGAAAAAGAAATCCCTACAAAAGCTAACATTAGAAAAAAGAAAATTTTATTCATCTTAAAAATTTGTTTCAAATTAAAATCAATCACACCACTCGGCGAATCAGGTGCAAAGTTATTTTATTTTTAATAAAAGGATTGGGGTTTGAGTGATTTAAGACAAACTTAACAAACATCATCGACGCGATGCATTTTTGAAATGCGATTTATATGTACTGGCAAAGGAAAATAATGGGCGTTATTATTTACGTTTCCTTAATTTTCTCCTAATCTTCAATCGCTGGTCTTTAGCTAATTTGGCCAAAAAAAAACATGAAGCACTTTACCTTACTTTTGGCTTTGTTCTTGGCTTTTCCATTCTTCGCACAAAACAATGTTGGTCCAGGAAACTGTCTTGATTTCACCGCAAACATCAACAATGCCAACCACGTAAACATGGGCGCGTTAAGCTGGCTTAATACCAACGACTTTACCATTGAATGTTGGATGAAAGTAAATTCAGTGTTTGATGACGAGTCCTTTTTCAGCAATAAAAACTGGGCAAATGGCAACAACACAGGCTTTGTCTTTGACGTTCAAGACAACGGGAATAACATGAAATTCAATTTCAAAGACCCCACCAATCCTCGTAAAGATTTGACTGTTGCCGTCAATGTCCTCAACCGCGATTGGTTTCACTTTGCAGGCACCTACAAACGTGGCGGGTTTTTCGTAGTGTACATCAATGGGGTGGCAAAAGACAGTTTAAATGTTTCTTCCATCACAGGGTCTTTCGCCAGTCAATACACCTACAAACTAGGCCAAGACGGTACAGGAAACTACACCTACAATGGTGGCAATCCTCGTTACAATGGTAAAATTGATGAGTTTAGGATTTGGTCGAACGTTCGCACACCTCAACAAATTCGCGACAACATGTGTCATTCATTGACAGGATCGGAGCCTTCCCTATATGCTTATTACAACTGTAACGAAGCACCCAATGCAAATTTGAACGACCTTACTGCCAACAACAACGACGGCATTTGGGTAAACAGTGTAAACGCCAACTACACCCTTTCCGGCGCCCCCATCGGTGCTTCATCGGTGAATAAATACGGTGCAAGTTTAACTGCGGATTCACTTCAAATTGCTACCGCGGCAGGACTCTTCAAAATAAAAGATTTCAATGCCCTCACCGGCATCCACTTGTATACCGTTGGAAGTACGCCGACGCTTTCGAATGGCCTAAACAATCTGCCAGGAAATACGACCTATTTCGGCGTATATGTTTGTGATACCAATAACAGTGTTACCTACACCTCAAAATATGATTACACAGGTTTTGCCTCAGCAACCAACGACGAGAACAACCTCATTCTTTTCAACCGAGTAAAAAATGACGTTCAACCTTGGGCCAATTGCATGGCTGTACAGAATGCCGCGTTAAATCAAATGATGAAAATAAATGTAAAAACCCGAAGGGAATACCTGCTTGGAACCACCACGGGATTGACCTGTCAGAGTACCGATTCCATCTATTTGGTTAGCGCTACGCCTACTTCTGCGAACATTGCTTGGCAATCCGCAGGAAACCACTGGAATGTACTTTGGGGCGTTCAGGGTTTCAATTTGAACAGTGGTACCGCGATCAACAATACCACAACAAATCCTTACAACTTTACCAACCTAGCTTCAGGTGTTACCTATGAAATGTATGTACAAGACACTTGTCAAGGAACGGGCGCTGGCATTTGGATGGGACCTTTTTCATTCTCGGGTGAGGTTTGCATGAATCCGAGCCAATTGAATGCCATCAACCTTACAGGTTCTGCAGCTACCCTGACCTGGACAAACAATACGCCTTCTGCTTCGACTTTCGACATCGAGTGGGGATTGCCTGGCTTTACCCAAGGAACAGGAATTCCAGTAAATGGGGTGAATTTACCTTACACCTTGAACGGACTCGGCGCAAACACAAGTTATGCGTACTACGTACGTACCGTTTGTGGACAAAACAACACCAGCGGATGGGCAGGACCTTTCGTGTTCACCACTACAAACAATGCAGGAATCTCAACAGAAACCATGGGCTTCAAGGTATATCCAAATCCTTTCAAGCAATCATTCACGCTTCAATACCCCGAAGGAAGAACCTTTGACTGCAGCCTAAAAAATGTTTTGGGACAAGAAGTTCCTTTTGCCGTGAAAAACAATGGAGTCGGCGTAAGCACAATCGAAGTATTGTCAGAATGTACCGGCATGTACATCCTTGAAATTCTTACCGAAGGAGGAAAGGTGGTTACAAGGATGACCAAAGATTAATGACATTCTTAATTTAGGATTAACATTCCTTCGCTTTTTAACAAATAAATTTGACCAAATAATTTAACCTATGAAATCACTTCTACTCATCGTTTGTTTTGGCCTCAGCGCATTGGCTTTTGCTTCTCAACCCAGAAAAGTACTAATCATCGGAATTGATGGTGTACGCACAGACGCTTTACAACAAGCGAACACACCAAACATTGACGCGCTCATCGCTTCTGGATTTTATACCTATGAATCTTGGCATGAAGGAATTACCGTTTCTGGCCCCTCTTGGTCAACCATCATGTGTGGGGTTGAATTTCCAAAACATGGCGTAACCAGTAATTCTTACTCAGGAAGCAATTACAACCAATATCCTTACTTTACAAGACACGCGAAAGATTGTTTACCCAACCTTTATGAAGTACAAATTGTACAATGGGCACCCATGAGTGACAACGTTTACAACGATGGATGGGACCAAAAAATCAAGGTATGTGACGGATGTGGTGCAAACAGTGTATCCGCTGCCCAAACCCAATTGGCAAATCCGAACCTAGACGTTTTGTTTGTCTATTTTGATGAGTGTGACCTTACGGGGCATTCCACTGGTTTCAACCCAGCCAATCCAGCATACATCAATGCCATCCAAACGGTTGACGGACACATTGGATCTATTCTTACGGCATTGCACAACCGTCCCAATTATGCCAATGAAGATTGGATTGTTTTGATTACCACAGACCACGGAGGAATTGGTACAGGTCACGGAGGAAACACAAACTCTGAACGGAAAATTTGGTGGGTAGGAAGCGGAAACAACCCTGTTTCTAACCAACTTACAAATGTTCAAGACCCAGGAAGCTATGCCATCGGAAATCATGATGATGTAGTTGCCTTGAACAACCCTTCACAGGCTGACATCGCGGTTACCGCACTAGACCACTTGTTCAGAGGTACCAATTGCAATCCAGTTGATCCTTCTTGGAACTTGGATGGTACTTCTTGGTTGGATTCCTTACACTCTGAACTCCCAGCAAGCGTTGAAGAAAACAACCTAACCGAAGATGTGAAAATGTATCCAAACCCAGCAACCGATATTCTTTCTTTGTGGTTTGAAAATGAATTGAATGAAGATGTTACGTATGTAATTTTCGACATGCAAGGAAAAGAAATGCTGAAAGACAACAACGTTGCCATGATGAATGCCAATAAACTGAACGTCGACGTTGAAAAATTGAAAAAAGGAAACTACCTTTTGAAATTACAAGTGGGTTCGAAATCCATCGTTAAAAAGTTCTCTGTAGAATAATTCATCGCAATAAAACCTTTGTAAGCCAGCAGGTGAATTTGACTTCAAACATCCCTTTCGCCTGTTGGGATTACAGAAAAAACATACCGGCCCACCCCCTCTCCCTTTTTTCGACCGAGATTTTATGCTGCTTGATGACTTAACAAGGTGGCAATCATTTAAAAACGTTTCTCACGCACTTAAGTCGCATGCAAATCCTACAAAACCGTAAATTCATTTTCTTTCTTTGGTCATTTACCGCAGCGTTCTTGGCTTACGCCTCGATGTATGCCTTCCGGAAACCCTTCAATGCGGCAACCTATGAAGCATATACCGTGTGGGGAATGCCCTTGAAAGGAGTTTTGGTGATGAGTCAAATTTTTGGCTACATGATGTCAAAGTTCATAGGCATCAAAGTGATTTCTGAATTGACCAAAGGTCAACGCATAAAATTAATCTTGGGACTGATTCTCTCGGCGCACATTGCCTTGTTGGGTTTTGCAACCGTACCTCTGCATTGGAAGTTTATTTTCTTGTTTTTAAATGGCATTCCGCTCGGAATGGTTTGGGGCGTGATTTTCTCCTTTTTGGAGGGACGAAAACTTACAGAGCTTGTCGCCACGGGCATTGCCATTGGAGCCATTGTGTCTTCAGGTGTGGTAAAATCCATTGCACGTTACCTCATGGACAACCCCATTTTTTCGGTACAGGAATTTTGGATGCCTTTTTCCACGGGATTGTTGTTTTTGCCCATCTTATTGCTTGCCGTATGGATGCTTAGCAAAATCCCCGACCCAAATCCCGAAGACATCCAACAAAAATCCAGAAGAAAACCCCTCATGGGCAAGGAGCGCAGAAAACTCTTAATGGCCTTTCTTCCGGGCATAGCCAGCTTGGTATTGTTATACGTTGGGCTTACGGTTTTTAGGGATTTTCGGGACAACTACGCCGTTGAAATTTTAGAACATTACCATTACACCAATGCTTCCCTCTTCGCGAACATGGAATTGGTCATCGCAGCGATTGTACTTGGGACCTCATCGCTTACGGTGCTGTTTCGCAACAACAAAATGGGATTTAATTTCTGTCTTGCGTTGTTCGCGAGTGGTTTTTTGGTAATGCTGCTCACCTTGGGATTATTCAATGCCGGGAAAATCTCAGCGTACCAATTGGTGTTGTGTTCGGGATTGGGAATGGCGATTGGATATGTTCCTTTTCAAATTGTGTTGTTGGAGCGTTTCATAGCAGCCTTTCGAATCAATGGAAACGTGGGGTTCCTGATGTATTTGGCGGACAGCATCGGATATTTGGGAAGCGTGGGGTTGATCCTGTTGAATGGCGCACAGGTTTTTGTATTGCCGGAATACCAGTTGTTTAAACACCTCATTCTCATCTGCGGAGTCAGCGGATTGGTGCTTACCACGTTTGCATATTTCTATTTCCGCCGGGCAGGGAAGGTACTTTAACCCATAAAAAATAGGGGAAACCCTAAATTTTCCCTTTTACACCCTAAATTTTTCATCCAGCCAAAGGCTTTTCGCTTAGATTCGTCCAAGGAAGTTTGTTCGCAAAATAACTTCGTCAATACATCCATTGGGGGGGGTATAGAAGCAGGTTTATAGCGGGTATAAGTAAGTTACCGGCAAGCATAACACGACACAGCAAACATTAAAACAACAAGAATAATATTGGACAGATGACAGTAAAACCCAAAATCACAGAACTACTCAAACGACTTAATGACGGAGTAATTGAAAAAGAAGAAGTAATATCTTTATCAGTCCTTTCTTCTGTTGCAGGAGAAAGCATTTTCCTTTTGGGTGCTCCAGGAGTAGCAAAATCATTGGTTGCGAGACGACTTAAATACGCATACAAAGACGGCAGTTCATTTGAATATCTGATGAACCGCTTTAGCACGCCTGACGAAATTTTTGGACCTGTTTCAATCTCACAACTAAAAGACCACGACAAATACGAGAGAATTGTAAAAAACTACTTACCGACTGCAACAGTGGTATTCCTTGACGAAATTTGGAAAGCAGGACCATCCATACAAAACGCTCTATTGACAGTTCTAAATGAAAAAATATACCGCAACGGAGAGCAAGAAATAAAAGTGCCAATGAAAGCACTCATTTCAGCTTCCAATGAGTTACCAAGCAAAGGCGAAGGACTTGAAGCACTTTGGGACAGATTTCTTGTTCGTTTAATCGTTGAAGGAGTTAAAGACAAACAAAGTTTCAACGATATGATTTCAAAGACATTGAATTCATACAACGACACTGATGGCGAAGCATTAAAAATCACTGATGAAGAATACCAGAAATGGA
Organism: Flavobacteriia bacterium; assembly: GCA_009924735.1. Classification (GTDB taxonomy): domain Bacteria; phylum Bacteroidota; class Bacteroidia; order Flavobacteriales_D; family Crocinitomicaceae; genus UBA952. The sequence continues at coordinate 57,808 of RFQZ01000011.1, forward strand.
ACAAACAAATTGATGAGATAGAAATTCCTGAAAATGTTTTCAATGTAATTCACGTTATCAGAAGTTTCATAGACCAATACAATCAAAGAGAAGAAAACAAAGAAAATCCAATTTACATATCAGACCGCAGGTGGAGAAAAATTGTAAGACTTCTTCGGACTTCTGCATTCCTCAATGATAGAAAAGCCGTTGACTTGATGGATTGCTTTTTAATCAAAGATTGCCTTTGGAACGAAACGGAACAAGTACAAGCTGTTTCGCAGTTTGTTAGAGATGCAATTCAAAAGCACGGTTATTCTTTAAAGTTCAATTTCAAAGGACTAAAAGACGAGCTAGAAGAATTTAAAACAGAAATAAAGGAAGAAACGAAGTTTGAAAAAGACACAAGAGTTGAAACACTTGTAAATGCAAGAAACGATTACTTTGAAATAGTTGGTTTCAACAGTGAAAACAACCTTATAAGACAGATTGATTTCAATAGTTTATCAAATAGCAATGAATCAGTTAGACTTTATTATTACTATGAATATTATAGTCAAGTTCGGCAAAACCGAATTTCCAATATTAGAAAGGGAAATTCAAAATTTAGCATCTTCATAAATGATCAAGAGTATAAACTAAAAACGACTACCAAAGGAGAAAAACGCCAAATCACAAAAAAGCCACACAAGAAAGTTGAAGAAGATTGGGACGGTAGTGTTTCCAAGTATCTTGAAGTTACTAATAATCAAAAAGAAGAACTAGAAACGTATAGAACAAAAGACCTACAGCATTTGCGAACAAATCTTTTTGTCAATCCTGAATTAGCCAATACTGTAGAAAGTCACTTGACATCGACAAAAAAAGAAATTGAAAAATTTGAAGTTGAAATTCGAAAAATTCAAAATGACTATAAAAAATTGAAGGACGAAGAAATTGTAATTCAATAATGGATAAAGATACGTTTGACAGATTTATCCATTTTGGCTCTATTGGCGATAAAAGGTCTAGGGAGCAAATTGCTAATGCAATTTATTCCCAATTGCAAAAGAAATCAGAAGAAGGCATTGGCTTCGCCAATGCTTATACTGATAATTTTGCAACCGCTATTGGTGAAATTCTTTCTAATCCTACAATGAAAGAATTATGCTCTAAAGATCCCGAACTTGCTGAAAAGATAACTCAAGATATTCTTGATTTCCTTAACAAGACCAAAAAGCAACTAAATAAAACCACAAATCCATTTGAAGAAGAAATCGAACTGAAAGACGAATTTCAGCAAAGCAAAAAATCGGAATTTAAAAGCAAATGGGATAAAGTAAACCCAACTATTAAAGAAATTTACGACAAGAAAGACTTTGATGCAACTTTCTACGAAAAGGAGTTTAAAAGAAGTTTGGACGAAAAAATCAAAGACGAAAAAGACAAGCCAAGTTTTGAAAGTGTAAAGGAACACTTTAATGAGAAGTGGGACGAACTGCTTTTTAAGAAGCAGACAAAATGGGAACTTGAACAAATCGAAGCCGAGAGAAAAAAGTTTTGTGAAGAACTATACAAACGGATTGAAGAACTAAAAAAACTACAAGAAGCACTTGAGCCATTCACAAAAGAATTAGGACGGCTTTGGGATATGAGCAAAGGAAATTGGCAAAGAATAAACCTTGATATTCTAAAGCGATATGCAGAACTGTTACAGCGGGATAAAGGATTGAAAGAGCTTGCCGAAATGCTTGGAAAGATGCGTCAAGCTGAAAGGGAGTTTGAAGAAGAACTCTTTGCAAACATTCAACTAAAACCTGAATGGAAGGTCGAACACGCAAGCAAAGCCGACCTTATCGGAATTCACGAAAGTGATGATTTAAGCAGTCTGCTTCCTTCTGAAACCGCTTTACTTGCCGATGAAACAATGCAATCTGTATTCTTTAAAAAATTTGCGGAAAAGAAACTTCAAACATTCGAGTATCAGGCAAAAATGCTTTCTTACCGTGAAGAAGAATATCAAGACAAACGACAAAAGGAAAAAGAAGAAGCCAAAGGGCCTTTTATCATTTGCGTTGACACAAGTGGCTCAATGCACGGAACACCTGAAATAGTTGCCAAAACACTTTGCTTTGCCATTCTAAAAATCGCAATTCGTGATAACCGAAAGTGTTATCTCATTTCATTTTCGACAGGAATTGAAACGCTTAACCTAACTGATTTAAAAAATTCATTGGATGAGATCATTTCCTTTCTTTCAATGAGTTTTCACGGTGGCACAGATGCAACTCCAGCAATGAGAGAAGCTATTAGAATGTTAACAACTGAAGATTATAAAAAGGCAGACGTGATAATGGTTTCGGACTTTGTAATGTCTGCATTTGACAAAGCAACGCAAGACCAAATTAAATCAGCCAAAGACAACAAAACTAAATTTCATAGTTTGGTAGTTGGTAACAGTCAAAATCCTGCGACAGTAAAGGACTTTGATAGTAACTGGTTTTACGACCTAAACAATCCAAACAGCGTATTGACGCTAATAAAAAATATTAACGAACTATGACGACAGATAGAATGCCAGCCGGTAACAGCACCTACCCAAAATTGGCGGTTCAGTGGTTAAATGAACATTCTACCTCGCATCAACATTTGTGGTGGCTTGACAGTTTTGTGCTCCGAAATCGCCAACTTCTTAAACCCGCAAAACGTTAGCGACATCACCCACTCCCATCCATTCCCAATAAACTCCTAAATTAAATTTGATTAATAGTAACTTATAAGTTACATTTGCGTCATGAATCAAAAAGTCCGCGAAGTTGTAGAATTTGAGAATCACTTTAGTGAATTCCTTAAGAAGCAACCCGTTAAGGTTCAGAACAAAATATTTAAGATAATCGAAGCCATAGAAACACTTGAAAGAGTCCCGAGCAATTATTTGAAAATGCTTGTTGGAACTAATGGGCTTTATGAAGCACGGATTCAGTTAGGATCTGAAATTTGGAGGGTATTTTGCTTTTTTGATAAAGGAAAATTGGTCATTTTGTTAAATGGCTTCACAAAAAAGACCCAAAAGACTCCCAAAAATGAAATTGAAAAAGCGCTGCAATTGATGCAGAAATATTATGACACAAAAAAGAAATGACATGAGCACAAGAGGATGGAAAGAAATCAAAAATGAAGTATACGGTAAAAAAGGTACTACTCGTCGTGATGAGTTGGAGCGTGAATTCGAGACATTTAAAATCGGTTTGCTTCTTAAAAAAGCACGTGAAGAAAAACACTTGACACAAGAACAACTTGCGGATTTGGTGGATAAGAAAAGAACTTATATTTCTAGAGTTGAAAATGATGGAAGTAACATGACGTTAAAAACATTATTTGATATCGTCGAAAAAGGATTGGGTGGAAAAGTAAACATCTCCATCCAAATTTAAATAAAGACGCACGCTAACAGCTGACAAGGCGCCAACCCTTTAATATTGCATCGAAAAAAAGTTTAATGTATTAATACATCCCATAACAACAAAGAAGCGCAACATTCTGGTTTGTTGCCTATATGCAAACCGTTTAAACACCTTATTCTCATCTGCGGAGTCAGCGGATTGGTGCTTACCACGTTCTCATATTTCTATTTTCGCCGGGCAGGGAGGGTCTTGTAATTAAGGTTTCCACCAAATCTCTTCCATTTTCCCCTATCTCACCTTGAAAGTAAACGGGACCGGGTTTGACGTACACTTATCATTTTTAATTGTGTAAAAGTTAATGTTAAATTATCACTCAAATCTGAGAACATAACTAATTTTGCCTTTCATTTTAAAATTTTCTTATGAAAAAATCTTACAAAAATTCAATTTTAGGCGCAGTGTTGTCTATTGCTGGGTTTGCTTTTACAAGCTCAGTTATGGCACAGGCCGTAATTACTCAAACCTTCACTTTTTCGGGAGGAATTCAAGCATTTACGGTTCCCTGTGGTGTCACAAGTGTCACCATTCAAGCATGGGGTGCCGAAGGAGGTGCCGGTACTACCGGTGGTAATGGAGCAACGGGAGGTCCAGGCGGACTTGGAGGATATGCAACCGGCGTTTTAAATGTTGTGCCCGGTGACGTGCTAAACATGTTCATCGGTGGGCTAGGTTCTGCACCCGCAGGTGGGTTTAACGGCGGCGGCAATGGGGGTTCCCAAAACGCTGGCGGTGGTGGTGGTGCAACCGATGTTCGTATCAATGGTACCTCAGAGGCAAACAGGATAATCGTTGCTGGCGGTGGCGGTGGCGGCGGACGTGCTGGCTGTGAGGCATCATCCGTCGCAGGAGGCAATGGCGGTGGAGGCGGTGGTCTTTCAGGTGCAAATGGTACTGACGCACCTACATCAGGCGGCGTAGCAGGAGGTGGACAAGGAGGGAACTATTCAGGAATCCAAGGTGTACAGGGCTTGGCAGGTATTGGATGTCCAGGATTCAGTGGTAGCCATGGTGCAACCGCTGTTTCAGGCACTGGTGGTGTAGGTGGCGCAGGT
>RFQZ01000012.1 GCA_009924735.1 Flavobacteriia bacterium
GGAACTTGAACTGGTTAATTCACTGAGGATTTTCCCCAACCAATTCAATCAATTTTGCAGTTTTTATTTTTCGCATATATACTAAAAAATTCAGTATAAATACCATCGCTTCGGTTGAATCAATAACCGGCCAACATTCACCTATCCTTTGTATAGTAAGCCTTTTAGAAATTTCTAGGATTGTTTTCATTCGAATTGAACGTCTCCTATAAATTTATCAGGTTTGCGTTCGATGTAATTTTGTTTTGCAAATGAAGCTTTTCTCTAAAACAACCATGGAAATAAGAAAAAGAATATCGATGTAGAAAAGTTAAAGTATTGTAAGTTTCAAAAGCAGAGGCAAAATGCTTGGTTAGTTGCCAAAAAAGTAAATGTTTAAAACAAAGTATTATGAAAAAGTTAGCTTATAGCGGTCTATTCCTAGCGATTTTAGGGTTCGGGTTTGTTGGGTGTAAGAAAGAAGATAAAACGCCTAATCAAACGAATGATCAGAAAAGCAGTTCTTCAAGTTCAACCGAAAAGAACGTAAGATTTTATGATAACGGAAAATACTTGATTTTTCCAACAACCGCGGATTATGATTATCAATCTGAAGCTCGAAATTTTGGAGAAGGCGAGTTTCAAGCTTTTTTAAATAACGTCAAAAATTTGAATTATAAATCCTATCTGGAGCGAATTTCAAGTTTAAATGAAACATCATTGTTTGGAGATGATTTCTTAGAGAACATTTTAAATGATGATATGATCGTGCAAATTGGAGCTTACCTCTATCGAGTCGATGCATCAGAAAACAAAGTTTATGTGCTTCCTTCTGCAAAGGCTAGTAGCTATGCAGATTTAGTTAATGAAAGTAAAACCAATAACAATGTTCGTAAGTTTTCATTTGATGAAGAAGTAATTACTTTGGCTGAATCAGGGGCTGCTGGTGAAGCGAAATGTTCGGATCCAGTTGCTGACGCTACTTCAAGTAATTCAGTAAACGTTACATTTGATATTCCTTTTAGTAAAACTATGAATATTAGAAATGAATATAAGCCGTCGGGTATATTATTTGTGTTAAGAACAGATATGATTCACACAACGGCTTTTGCTCCAAATTATACATTTTATTTTCAATTGGACAACGTAAGCTGGTCGCAAAGATGTGGAGGAGAAACACAGAATGGCTTCTCTCATCCTTGGAAATCGGCTGATAGTAAGGCAACTGTCAACTCTACAACTCAAAGAGAAACATATAGACATTATGCAAGAAGTAAACGTTTGAAATCTTTCAAATATAAAGTGAGAGGTAGAAATGAAAACTTTACAATTCCTTCTTCCCCTAACCCGTATACCATTTATTTCACTGAGTATACAACTATCACACGGTAATGAAAAAACTAACAATTATGTTTTTTTTATTGACGTTTGGGAAAATCTTTTCCCAAACGTCAATTTGGTTAGATTTAGGCTCTTCTTTCAAAGGTAGTATTGCAAGAGACGATTTTAAAAATTGGGAATCGGGTTATGATAATATATCCAATGAATTCGATCTGAAGTTCACAAAATTGGATTTCTTCGTTCCTTTAAAATTTGGAATTGCGGGGGGGCTTCAATTTGATAGAAACGAGATTGGAATAAATTACGCAGCTGATGGATCATCTTTGAGTGAATATATCTCATTTCCATCTTATCAAAGCGCAGCTAACTATACAATTCCAGGGACTGTAAGTTTCAGAACATCTACTTCTACAACAAGTTTCAATTTATATTTTGGCAGATACTTGGGGAAATCAAAAAATTTTAAAGTATTTTTAGGAGGCACCCTTTTTAGAAGAGCGGGTAAAAAAGGTGAAGTCATTAAGACAGGAGAGTTTTCTAATTCGGCAAATTTAAGCTCTACATCAATTATAGACATCACTTACAATCATTATACTTTTGATTTAAAAAGATCACTAGGATTTAATGGTGGTTTTGATTATAAAGTAAAGTATAAAAACAAATACCTTTTTACAGCAGGTTTTACTTTGAAATTCGATAGAAGTTATCTTTTTTACAATATTATTCGAATTACGACAGACAAAGGAGGCCCAAATGAGCGCATGTATACGCTCAATCATTATCCAACAAATTCTAGTATAAACTTCACTTTGTGCAGGAGATTTAACTACAACCTTAAAGATTGAAAGGTTGAGGATTGGATTATGACTACACATAGAGCAAATCAAACTACAACATTCAATTGTAAAGCTGTTGCTCACGTCTTTGACGTAACCCCAGCGCGCTTAGTAACTGGATTAATTACCAAACGTGGCATTTGCGCACCCAATGAAGCGGCGATATTGGCCATGTTTGGGGATTTGGTTTAAGAAAGTCTCATTTATCAAATACATACAAGGTCCTCGCCTGCAAAGACCCTTTGCAAAACGCCTTGCTTAATCTTCGCTCTTTAAATCATTGTCCTTAAAGGCTGAAGGCAATAAGTCTGGAATCAGTTTTAGGATCAAAGGAAGCCAAAGAGAACCTCCTGGTAGCAGATAGATGCCAATGCTAGGAACCGTTTTCATAAGGTCTTTAAATTGCGCTTTCACCTTTTCTTTTTCTTCAGGCGTAAGTTCGCGCGTGGTGCTCTGGTGCACTAGGGAAATCAACTCCTTACTTTCCTTAAGTTCCCTCACAAGCTTGTCCTTGTTTCGACCCAATACCCTGTGGTATTTTCTGGTAAGATGCGTAAACAAAATGCGTGTCTCTGAATCGGATAACAAATCATAATACTCCGGAGAAAACTCACTCATGGATTTCCTGCAATCCCAAAAGACGTCTTCTATCTCAGGTTTTTGAAGTCCCAATAGGTGACCAAAATCATGCAAAGGATGCTGGTCGGTGAAGGAGGCAACCGGCATTTTGTTGTATAGCAGCACAAACACATGAAAGGTGAAATGTGCCAACATTGGGTTTGCTTTCACTGTATGAATCGATGATTCAAAGGAGGGGTTTTCGACCGTCAACGATTTGCAAACCATGATTTGTTCGTCGTCCATGTCAGAGGAATGGACCAAATTTCGTAAAATCCGCTGGTCCCAAAGGGGATCTGTTTCTGTGGAATTAAGTATCCCGTACATTACGCCTAAAATCAAATGCGCATAGGATGCAAAGTTGTCCTTGTGTTTCGTGGAAGAATCGATGCAATAAGAATGAAAAAGAATGAGGTCGATGTAAACCAAATTGTTCGAGAGGTGGTTAAACCAAAAATTTCGTTCGCCATACGAGCTTTTGATTTTTACCCTTTTGGAAAAAAGTTTTTCCAGCTGGTGGCTGGTATCGCGTTTGTGTAAGAAATGATACCATTTGTTGCCATATTCTTTCGGGGCCATCTGGTAAAAATCAACGAGGGAATCCATAAAGGCCTTGGCATCGAATTTTCCAGGATGGTGCAATCGGTGAATAAAGATGAGCGATTCAAACAAAAGCAATTGCAGTCGTTCGTCTTTTGTGGCTTTGGATACCAAGTGATTGCAAAAAATAAGTTTGTTCGGGGAGCCGTAGATGAGTCCTGTGTTTTCCGACAATTCCTGTATTTGAACGGCTGGGTCGTTGTCCGTTTCTCCTACCAAATGCTGGGTATCATTGATGTCAATGCGATTCAAATCCGCAAGGGCGAAGAACTTCTTAATCCAATTTTTTGAGCCAGGTGAGAACATCTATATTTTTCCGGCCAACGTAACCGCTTTTCGTTTGGCAAAGAGCAACCCACCATCCAAGGTGAAGGCTTCAAACAATACCACATAAACACCTATGGAAGCTTTGGTTTGATCGTCTTTCACGCCATCCCACGTAAGGGTTCCTTCTGTACCCAACAATTGGTTTTTAAACAAGGACCGAATGATCCTTCCGCGTTCGTCAAAAATGGTTACCGTACCCAGACAATTCGCTTGTGCCATTTGGTAACTGGCTTGCATAACATCCACATTTCCATCCATGTCGGGTGAAAACACCTCATTTTGCAATTCAAAAGCGCCGTTCACTGTCACGGGAGAATACTGAGAGTTTTTGAGGCCTGGGGTACCAAACTTTACCGCTTCGGCTGCACTGTGCCAATTTTTCCCGTCACTTGATGGGCCCAGGGGATCCAATCTTTCCAAAGAAACACCGTCGACATCGTCCAACAAAGGAAATTGCCATTCATTGTTGTATTTTACCAAATCCAATAAAAGCTGACTGTTGTTAAACAAATACACACTCCCTGAATCGTTGTTGTAGGCAGGCAAGTCCGTATAGACAAATGTCCCATCTGCATGGGTTGGATAGGCTTGCTTGGCAAACAAAGAATCGTCGCCTAGGACAGCATATCCGCCGGGTTTCAATAAATAATGTTGTGGAATCACTTTGAAATTGGCAATCGTATCGTTGTCAAAATTTGCGAAAATCAAGTCCTTTAAATCAAACATCTTGTTGGAAGTGTTGTAAAGCTCAATCCAATCTGACCCATTGTTGTAAGGATTTTGAAGGATTTCATTGATGACGATCTCTCCAGCCAGCGGTATTTCTGTCAAGGCAAAATTGGCGGTGATGGACTGGGAATTGATCCAACAATCCGCGGCGTTTGTAATCGTCACCGAATAAATTTGAGAAGGAATTAAATTCTCTACAAACTGAAGAATCACGGTATTGCTGTATTGACTTTGTGCGTAAATCAAAGAAGGGGTAAGGTTGGGGGAAAATTGGTAGCTGGCATTGACCAAACTTGAGGAATCCATTCCTTCGCTGAACCAGATTTGCAAGAAGTTAGGAGCCAAGGCTTGGAGCATGTTAATACCGGGCGCCAGGGTGTCTGGACTGAGGTCGTTCACAGAATTTACAAACCCAGGCGTTCCGCCCAAAAGGTCATTCGATGCGGTCCAATTGTTTACATCGGAACAAGGGTCATTCGGGTTGATTAATTCCAAGGTATAACCACCGTCCATCTTCACTGCATCGTTGTACCAATCATCCGTGTACACCACCAAATCAAGCAAATGATTGGCATTGTCCATTAATTTCACACTGTCGCCCGCATTGTTCAAAGAGGGGAAGCTTGTAACCCCAATGGCTGAGGTATTTAAAAACAAGGGAATGCTTGCCGTCGCCGTTAAAACTTTGTATTCGCCAGGTAAAATCCATCCGGAAGAAATCACACCTGAAGAAGAACCGTCTGTAATTTTAAAACCCGAGAGATTGAATATTTTGTTACTCACATTGTGAACTTCAACGAATTCTACAGCGGGCAATCCAATCACAGGACTTGGGTCTGGGAAAAACTCGTTTATGATGAGGTCACCTACCACCGCGCTGTCAGAAACCAGGTATTGAAAATTTCCTGTAAGCGGTCCGGAAATGTTGTTGTTCAAATCTGAAACATTGGTTGTATTCAAAACATAGCTGGTTCCGTTGGTGAGGTTGGTGGCAAGCACAGCATGCACCAAGGCGGTATTGATGGGATCCAAGGTTAGTGAAGAGATGTTTACCGTTGGGGTAATGCCGTAGGAAGCCAAATTTTGAGCGGAAGCCATGGTGACGGATTCGTTATAGAGAATGTCCAATTGGTTCGCAGAGATTACGCTGACCGCACTTAACGCCGGTGGGACGAGGTCCAAAATCTCATTGCCAATGTACACTTCGTCGTAATAAAATTTTGTAGCGTTGCTCACGGTGTAGGTGCATGACACTCCGAAATGGGTTCCTATCAAGGTACTTACATCGTTTCCGGTTCCTTGTAAAATGAAATTGCTTCCCCCGGCGAGGTCTGCGAACAAAGACCAAAGTCCAGCATTGGTACGGATTACTTTGACATTTGCATTGAAACTTGCAGCGATTTGCCCATTCACTCCGGCACAAATTTGCGTGGATACCCCACTGGCCAATTTAAACAAACGAATGGCGTCGGTAGACCCCGTTTCTCCAAATTGAAGGTAATAACCGTTTTGAACCAAAGTCAAGTCACTGTTGTCAGCAGTTAAGTAAACCCGTCCATAATTGCTTGAAGAAGGCGCAAAAGTTTGCCTAACATGGATTCTCCACTCTTTGTTGCCAGTAAAATTCGCAAGCAAGTGCGGGGTTGAGAGGATGGAGGTGTCTGCTGCCAAACTGTTCAATTGCAATTCCTTCGCTGCATTGACGATGAAATTCCCCGTGGCGCCATTCCAAGTTGGACTTTGGGTGAAATCACCATCCGTAAAATTGTCTGTAACCTGACCAAATGCTACGTTTGAGGTAAAAAAGAAAAAAAGCATTGAGAAATAGGTAATCTGTCTCATCGGCGAAGTTTTAGGCTCAAATGTATAACTTTACGAAGAATTTAGAGGGGTATATACCCCACTTGGTAACATAAAAATAATGAAACTTGCGGTTGTAGGAGCCACTGGAATGGTTGGCAATGTTATGTTAAAGGTGCTGGAGGCACATCAATTCCCCGTGACAACCCTTTATGCGGTAGCATCGGAAAAATCTGTGGGTAAAAAAATCACTTTTAAGGACGAGGAATTTGAGGTGATAGGATTGGAAACAGCTTTGGATTTGGTTCCAGACATTGCCATTTTTTCAGCAGGTGGAGAAACTTCTTTGGCTTGGGCACCAAGGTTCGCAGCGGTAGGAACCGTTGTCATTGACAATTCATCCGCATGGCGCATGGATCAGACGAAGAAATTAATTGTTCCTGAAATCAATGGTTCATTGCTCACCAAAGACGACAAAATCATAGCAAATCCGAATTGCAGTACCATTCAATTGGTCATGGTGTTAGCCCCCTTGCACCGTCGTTTTGGCATTAAACGCGTGGTAGTTTCCACCTATCAATCCATTACCGGAACGGGAGTAAAGGCCATGGAGCAAATGGAAAATGAACGGGCTGGCATTGTGGGTGATATGGCATACAAATATCCCATTGACAAAAATTGCATTCCTCAGTGCGATGTTTTCGAGGACAACGGCTACACCAAGGAGGAAATGAAACTTACGAATGAAACCAAAAAAATCTTAGACCCATCCATTTTCGTAACGGCAACTGCGGTGCGCGTCCCTGTGGTCGGTGGGCATTCGGAGGCAGTCAACATCGAATTTGAAAACGAATTCACTTTGGATGAGGTTCGTGCATTGTTAAAGGAAACCAGTGGAATCACCCTTCAAGACAACCTTGAAACGTATACTTATCCAATGCCTAAATATGCAGAAGGGCTAGACGATGTGTTTGTTGGCAGAATTCGCCGCGATGAAAGCCAACCAAACACTTTGAATCTATGGATTGTTGCCGATAATTTGCGCAAAGGAGCGGCGACCAATGCGGTTCAAATCGCAAAATTGGTTTGTGCCCTTTAATTTTTTTATATTTGTCGCGTCTCTAAGGGGTGCCGAAAGGCTGAGATTATACCCATTGAACCTGTAGGATAATGCCTGCGCAGGGAAGATGACATTGCTGAAATATAAACCACAGGTTTTGCCCCTTGAATTTGTTTATTTTTTTAAACATGAAAAGGATTTTTCTATGCATTTTTTTGGCGTGCGCTTCGCAAATTTTTTCTCAAATCAACGTCAACGGAAATGTGAAGGACGCGAACAATAAACCCCTCGGGGGCGTTCGCATTGTCAGTGAAGACCGTAGGGTGATGTATTCGGATGCAAGGGGTGGCTTTATTTTCCCAAATGTGCTTTTGAATTCCGTTTTGACTTTCGAGATCCCCGGATTTAGCAAACAGGATGTCGCTGTGGACGAAGCATATTCCCAAAACAACATGCAAGTGACCTTAGGAATCTCAAGTCGCCAATTGGAAGAGGTCGCTTGTGTCTCCATTTCCGCTGCATCGGAAACAACGCATTCCAAAAAAATCGACAAGCAGACGTTAGAAGTAAACAACTATGGTCAAGACATCCCATTTCTCTTGGACCAACAGCCTTCGGTCGTGGCTACTTCCGACGCGGGAAATGGCATAGGGTACACCGGAATAAGAGTAAGGGGCATGGATGCTTCAAGGATCAACGTAACCATCAATGGCATCCCCGTAAATGACCCTGAATCGCATGATGTCTATTGGGTAAACATGCCAGACTTGGTGTCATCAATACAATCGATTGATTTTCAAAGGGGGGTAAGCACATCCACCAACGGTGCTGCCGCTTTCGGAGCCTCTTTGAACATAAAGACCAACGATTTCACCCCGGCGGCGACGGCAAAAGTAGATGTGAGTGTGGGCTCCTTCCAAACCCTTAAAACGTCCATTAAAGCCACAACAGGATTGATCAAAGGAAAGTACTTTATGGAAGCAAGGCTCTCCAAAATTGGATCTGCGGGCTACATCGACCGGGCGAGCGCTAACCTTCAGTCGTGGTATTTAGGAGCAACCTACGTAGGTAAAAAATCCCTGGTCAAGGCACTGGCCTTCAGTGGAAAGGAAACAACCTACCAATCATGGTACGGAACCCCTCAATGTGTACTTTTTGGTACTGAACCGGATAAAAATGATTTTGCCGACCGAAATGGACTCAGCGCAGCTGCACGTGAAAACTTGTTGAATTCGGGCAGGACCTATAATTTTTATACCTATGCCAACCAAGTCGATAACTACCAACAAGACAATTACCAATTGCATTTCAATCATCAGTTTAACAACCGTTGGCTGATGAACATCGCAGGGCATTTTACCCGAGGGATTGGGTATTTTGAAGAATACCGCGAAGCAGACCTTTTGGGAACCTATCAAATTGCGCCGGTTGTGTTTCAAAATGACACTGTGTTAAATTCAGATTTGGTAAGACGGCGTTGGCTTGACAATGGTTTTGTAGGCGCCATTTACACCCTACATTACCGAGGCGGACGAAAGTTTAATATGGTTTTTGGAGGGTCAGCGAATTCCTATGTAGGGAAACATTTTGGCGAAGTGATTTGGGCAAGGTTCGCCTCCGACAGCGATTTGGGTGATCGCTATTACAATGAATCAGGTCGTAAGAACGAGTGGAGCAATTACCTAAAAGCCGAATACAATTGGAATCGTTTCAAATGCATTGGCGACCTTCAATATCGCTATGTGAATTATTCTTTTTTAGGGATTGATTTCGTTTCTGGCGAACTAAAAGATGTACAGCAAACCGTTGATTTTCATTTTTTCAATCCTAAAGTATCGGGTTTTTACAATGTGTCGTCGGCGCATAAATTGGCTGCATCCTTTGGCATCAGCAACCGCGAACCCGTCCGAAGGGACTTCCGAGAATCAACCCCTCAGAGCCGACCAAAAGCAGAATCTTTGAGGGACTTTGAGTTTGGCTACACCTATCAAAAACGAAAGATTATCGCAAATATAAATTTATATTATATGGATTACGATAACCAGTTGGCGCTTACGGGTCAAGTGAACGACGTAGGGGCTTATACCCGAATCAACCTGAAAGACAGCCATCGGAAGGGCATCGAAATCGATGTCACTTACCGTCCCATTGCGCAACTCGAATTGAGGGGAAATGCGACTTTCAGCCAAAACATTGCGAAAAACTATGTGGATTATACAGATGTGTATTTGGATTCATTGCCCTATTTCACACAAGAAACCCAAACCTACAGTCGAACCAAATTGGCCTTGTCTCCAGATTTTATTGGATCTTTTGGGGCGACGTATACCCTCAAAAATACAGGACTGAAATTCGATTGGACGACAAAATACGTGGGAAGGCAATATTTAGACAACATCCAAACCAGTGAATTGGCAGCCTTCACGTATTCAAATCTAGGCATCCGGTTTACCCTGAAAACCAAAGACAAAGCCATTATAGAATGCTCCGCCATTGCTCAAAATCTTTTTAATGCTTTGTATGCATCCAATGGCTATGCGTTTTCCTACATCAGTGGGGGTGTGAAAACAACGGAAAGGTTTTATTATCCGCAAGCCGGGAGAAATTTTATGTTGCGAATGACCCTTTCGATTTAATCCTTACATTTATAAGAAATTACATATTATGAATAAATTACTTTTGGGCATACTAATGAATTTGTTGGTCGGGATAAACTTCGCCCAAGCTGCAGAATTAGAACCCGTTATGGTTTCATCTGAAGAGTGCGTAGAATTTCCAACAGGCTATGTTGGTTTGATAAAGTTTATGCAGAAGGAAGTAAACTATCCCAAAGATTGTCAGGAACAGGGCGTTTCTGGGAAGGTGGTTGTGCGTTTCAAAGTGGATAGAAAAGGCAATGTTTCAAAAGCAGTCGTTGTCAAATCTGTGCATCCTGCATTGGACCAAGAGGCTTTGAGGGTGGTGAATTTAACGCATTGGAATTGGAATTCTTCTTGCCAAGATTCTGCCACCTATGTGGCTTTACCCATTAATTTCGCATTAAACGATGAGACGCCTACGGAAATTAAGGAGAAACCAGACACAACTACCGAATTCTCAGCGAGTAATTTTGAGGCAACCGAAGCTGAAGATGAGCCAAAACCAAATGCGCATTGGAACAGCATGGACTTGGGTTTTGGGCTGGTTAAAATGTCTGACAAGTCGCTTTACCCTTATTGGAATGCAAGAGAAATGAATGTTTCAACCTTTTCTTGGAATTTCATGGAATACAAAATTCCGATCCTAAAACAATACCTTGGGTTAACCACCGGTTTAGGCTTTGGAATCACCACGCTGAATCTTAAAAACTACAATTTGGTTCATCCCCAAGATTCGATTTATGGTGTGTTGGATACTACGCAAACATACAGACGAAATGGACTTTCATTTTTCTCACTGTCGGCACCTTTGTTATTTGAAATTTGCTCGAAGCAAGAAACCAAAAACAGCTTTTACCTTGATCTTGGTGTCGTAGGATACTGGAATTTAGCGGGATCATGGGCAACTTCTGGTAAACTTCCCAATGGAGATCGTTTTAACCACACAGTCAATTCGCGCTTCGAAATGTCCACTTTTGGTGCATATGCTACGGTAAGGACGGGTTTTGACCATTATGGATTGTTTGCAAATTACAACCTAAGTCCATTGTTTAAGAAAAACGCTACGGCTGCTGTGTATCCAATCACTTTTGGACTTCAATACAACTTTGATTACTAAAAAGATCCAGCATTTGCTCGATTTGAATTAACAAAGGTTGTCCATCGTTCTGGATGACAAAATCTGCCAAGGGAATTTTTTCTTGGTCGTCCCACTGGCTGTCCATACGCTTCTCAATTGCTTCTTGGCTCAAGCCGTTTCTTTCCATGATGCGTTGTATTTTGTTTGTCGTAGGCGCAGTGACCAATGCCATGAGATCAAAATTTTTATAAGCACCCGTTTCAAAAAGTATGGCGGATTCATTAAAAACGAAGGGCGAATCATTTTGAGCGCAAAATTCCTTGAATTGACTTTGAACGCGGGGATGTACAACCCCATTGACGAATTTCCTGGCCATTGGGTCGTTGAATAGTATTTCGGCCAACCAACCACGGTTTAACTTTCCGTCGAGGTAGCAATTTTCCCCAAAGTAGCTGTGCAAATGTTCGCGGATGTCTTTGTCCTCGTTCATCAAGGTTTGGGCAACCTGGTCTGAATTAAAAACAGGAAAACCCAATTTTTCGAGGATCGATGAAACAAATGTTTTTCCGGACCCAATGCCTCCTGTTAATCCAATGGTTTTCATAAAACGAAGATACAGAAGAATTGATAGGTACAGTGTCCTGACAGTAAATTGCTAAATCACATGAAGCCAAGAACATCCCCTTGGTTTGTTGTGGGTCATTAAATTGCTTTTCCTAACTTTGCTCCATGTCTGAAAAAGATTGGTTTGCTTCTTGGTTCGATACATCGTACTACCACATTCTCTATGACCATAGAAATGAGGATGAAGCCATTTTGTTTATACAAAAACTCATTCAACACCTAAAACTTCAATCGGGATCCCATGTACTTGACCTTGCCTGTGGCAAAGGGAGGCATGCACGCACCCTTCATACTTTTGGTTTGAATGTATTGGGTACGGATTTGTCCCCACAAAGCATTGAATTTGCAGAACAATTCGCTACAGATGGCTTGCAATTTCAGGTACAGGATATGCGTGAAACCTTGCCGAACGTTTGCTTTGACGCAATTTTTAATCTGTTTACGAGCTTTGGGTATTTTGACGTCATTGAAGACAATAGAAAAGTAATCGCTTCGGTACATGAGATGTTAGCCAAACAAGGGGTTTTTGTCATTGATTTTTTGAATCCTACCCTTGTAAAAAACACCTTGGTTCCTGAAGAGGTGATTGAAAAACAAGGAATAACGTTTCACATCCACAGGAAAATAGAGGCGGGCTTCGTGGTCAAACACATTGATTTTGTTGACCAAGGGAAAACGTTTCACTTTGAAGAAAAGGTGCAATTGTTTGGTTTGAAAGACTTTCAGCAAATGTTGGAAGGTTTGTTTACCATTCAAGCCGTTTTTGGGGATTACCATTTGAATCCCTACCATGAAAATGAATCTAAACGATTGTTGTTAATAGCGGAGAAAATATGAATGCTTGGTTGATGATTCTGGTGCTTTTGGGCGCCGTTGTATTGGGGGGGTGGATTGTGTATGCCTTGCAAACGAACAACAAAAACCAATTCATTAAATTGGCTCTCGCCTTTAGTGGTGGATTTCTTTTGGCCATTGTGTTTGAGCATTTGCTTCCGGAATTGTATGCCAGCAATAAAGCCAGCATAGGAATCTACATCCTGATTGGTTTCCTGATTCAGTTGATTTTGGAATATTTTTCAGGAGGGATTGAACACGGTCACGTCCACGTGCACAAAGGACAATCCATGCCATGGGTGTTGTTTTTGTCGCTGTCCCTGCATTCTGTGATCGAAGGCATTCCACTGGGAAATCAATTTGACATCGTCCATCACCTGCATCACCACGACCACAAACTATCGCTGTTTTGGGGCATTGTATTTCACCAAGTCCCTGTGTCCATTGCCCTCATGACGCTTTTGCTCAGCTCGAACATGTCTAAGGGAAAGGCCTGGCTTGTGCTGCTTTTGTTTGGAATCATGACCCCACTGGGTATAATATTGGGATTGAAAATACCGCTTTCGGACATTGGGTTAAGTGTAAGTGTGGTGATGGGAATCGTTATAGGAATGTTCTTGCACATTTCCACCACCATTATTTTTGAAACGTCGGAAAACCACAAATTCAATCTCTTGAAATTATCCAGCATCATTGCTGGGGTAAGTAGTGCACTTTTGTTGTATTAAAACAAAGTAAAAAGGTCATTCACCCCGAAAATACGACCAACCGTAAATCCTTCTGCATACGTAACACCGCTAGGCCTGCCAAACTCCATCATTCTTCCCCGTATGAAATTAAAAAAATGCGCATTCGAGATGGGCGTTTCAGGTTCGTTTGAATTTGGATCGTAGAATTGAGAGGCATACGATTGAATTAAATCAATTTTGTCCTCTACGAAAGGCGTTATGTCTACAACAAAATCTGGTTTGATGTGGTAATCTTGGATATAATGCAAGGTGATTTTTGGACGATAAGCCGTTTGAATCACTCCGTTTCGATGGCTTTCGATTTTGGGCAATCCAGCCAAAAAACATGCCCGTTCAACGATTTTTGCAGCACGTGCATGATCGGGGTGACGGTCCATGATGGAATTTGCCATTACGATTTTAGGCTGGAAATACCTTATTTCTTCAATGATGCGCTGTAAAGTCGCCTCTGTTTCTTCAAAATAACAATCTGGAAAACCAAGGTTTACACGCGCATGAAGCTTTAGTTTTAGGGCTGCAGCATTGCTCTCCTCAATTCTCATCGCTCCGTTGCCTCGTGTCCCTCTTTCTCCTTGGGTGAAGTCAACGATTGCAATTTTCTTTCCTTCTGAAGCATAACGCAGTAAGGTACCTCCCGCTGAAATCTCAACATCATCTGGATGCGCTGCAAATGCGAGAATGTCTATGTTCATTCGGTTGTAATGTAGCTTTCAATGCTTGGACATGAACACACCAAGTTTCGGTCGCCATAGGCATTGTCAACACGTCTAACGGGTACCCAGTATTTATTGTTTACCAAGTAAGGAAGTGGATACACCGCTTCTTTTGGCGTGTAAGGATATTCCCATTCGCTGTTGATAATGCAAGCTGCGGTATGTGGCGCATTTTTCAAAAGGTTATTTGATTTGTCAGCCTCACCGCGCTCGATGCAAGCAATTTCTTCGCGAATTTTTACCATTGCAGCGATAAAACGATCCAATTCATCTTTATCTTCAGATTCCGTAGGTTCAATCATCAAAGTTCCTGCAACTGGAAAAGAAACCGTGGGTGCATGAAAACCAAAATCAATCAATCTTTTTGCAATGTCAGCAACCTCAACCCCTGCCGTTTGCTTGAAAGCCCTGCAGTCTAAAATCAATTCGTGGGCTACGGTACCGTTTTTTCCTTTGTAAAGGATGGGGTAGTGCGCCTCTAAACAAGCGGCGATGTAATTTGCATTCAAGATGGCCAACGAGGTCGATTCGCGAAGTCCTTCAGCACCAAGCATTTTGATGTATCCGTAGGAAATCAACAAAATCAAGGCACTTCCGAAAGGCGTAGCAGAAATTGCGTGAATGGCTTGTGCTCCTCCTGTTGGGTGTACGGGGTTTCCTGGAAGAAAAGGCACCAAGTGTGCACCTACCCCAATCGGTCCCATTCCCGGGCCGCCCCCACCGTGAGGAATGGCAAAGGTTTTATGAAGGTTTAGGTGACAAACGTCCGCCCCAATGTTTCCTGGATTGGTCAGTCCTACCTGCGCATTCATATTGGCTCCGTCCATATATACCTGTCCGCCTAACGCATGAATAATGGAAGTGATTTTACGAATCCCCTCTTCAAAAACACCGTGTGTAGAAGGATAGGTAACCATGATTCCAGCAAGTTCATTTCCAATGGCAGTTGCCGCAGTTTCTAACTCATCAATGTTGATGTTTCCATTTTCATCGCAACCTGTTACAACCACCTCAAACCCTGCCATTACTGCAGAAGCTGGATTTGTACCGTGTGCAGACGATGGAATGATCATCTTTTTGCGTTGAAAATCTCCATTTGACTCGTGGAACGCTTTGATGACCATAAGTCCTGCATATTCTCCTTGAGCCCCTGAGTTGGGTTGAAGAGAAACACCTGCAAAACCCGTACATTCACAAAGGTCTTTTGCCAAGACATCCATGAACATAGCATATCCTTTCGTTTGTGAAAGTGGCGCAAAGGGATGAATGTTCGCGAAATTTGGATTCGAAATTGGAATCAATTCGCTGGCAGCATTGAGTTTCATGGTACATGAACCCAAGGGGATCATGCTGTGAACCAACGACAAATCTTTATTTTCCAAGCGCTTGATGTAGCGCATCATTTTGGATTCAGAATGGTAAGAATTGAAAATGGGATGGGTGAGAATGGCTTCCTTACGCATTAAGGCCTCTGAAATTCCTACAGGAATGGTTTGATTTCCTTCGGAAACCGTATCAAAAAGCGAAAGAATGGTTTCAACATCCTGCATCGTGTGGTTTTCAGCAAAACTCAAGCTCAAGGTTTGATCATCAATCATGAAAAAATTCATTCTTGCGCTTTGTGCCTTTTCCATGATGGCTTTTGCATCTAGATTCGAAACAGCAATGGTATCGAAAAAGGAGGTGTGGAGCAACTGATGTCCTTTTTTCAACAATCCTTCAGCGGTTTTCTTCGCTAAATCTTGAACGTGATGAGCGACGCGTTGAAGTCCCGCAGGACCATGGTAAACTGCGTACATGCTTGCCATTACGGCTAAAAGTGCCTGCGCGGTACAAATGTTAGAAGTAGCTTTGTCTCGTTTGATGTGCTGCTCACGCGTCTGTAAGGCCATGCGAAGCGCCATGTTGTCATCAACATCTTTGGAGACACCAATGATTCTTCCGGGTAAGTTTCGTTTGTATTTATCAACCGTTGCGAAAAAGGCAGCGTGAGGCCCTCCATAACCCATGGGTACACCAAAGCGTTGTGAGTTTCCAAACACTACATCAGCGCCCATTGAACCCGGAGAAGTTAACAATACCAAGGAAAGAATATCAGCGCCAACGGCGACTTGAATGCCTTGTTCATGAAAGGTTTCGATGACTTCAGTGAGGTCTTTCACCTGTCCTGTTGCGGTTGGGTACTGAAGAATTGCCCCAAAATAGGATCCATCGGAAACAAAATGGTCAACATCCGCGATTGTTATTTCGATGCCTAAATTCTTAGCACGACCTTCAACGACGTCAATGGTTTGAGGAAAACAGTGTTTAGATACCAAGAATTTATTTTTTCCTGCAGTGACATCTGCTCTGCTTCGGGCATTAAAAAACATAAGCATGGCCTCTGCGCCTGCAGTCGCTTCATCCAACAAAGAGGCATTGGCAACTTCCATTCCTGTCAAATCCAAAACCATCGTTTGAAAATTCAACAAAGCTTCCAACCTTCCCTGCGAAATCTCTGCTTGATAAGGCGTGTATGCAGTGTACCATCCTGGATTTTCAAGTACATTTCTTAAAATAACAGAAGGGGTAATGGTCTCGTGGTAACCCAATCCGATGAAAGATTTAAAAACCTCATTGAGCTTGCCAACTTCACTAATGTGCTGCAGGTATTCCGCTTCGGTAATGCCAGGCGCAATGTTCAACTCCTGCTGAAGTCTAATGTCTGAAGGAATGGTTTTGTCAATTAATTCAGAAAGGGAGGAACACCCAATTCTACCTAACATTTCGTTGGTTTCTTGTTGATTGGGTCCTAAATGGCGTGCTATGAAATCAGTCATACAATTGAATATATTTTTGCAAATATACGATTGAATTGACAATCTGATCAAAGAAAAGCAGTCGAAGTATCCTAATCTACGTAACTTAATTTAAGCATATTGGAACCTCCCATATCTTCCAATGGAATGGAAGCAACGTTGATGACCAAGTCGCCGGGGATTAAATACCCTTGTTCTTTCATTAAGTCCTTGATGTCAGCAATGGTATGGTCAGTACTGATATGAGAATCGTAGAAAAAAGCTTTCACTCCCCATAGAATATTCAATTGAGATAAAATGGACTTATTGCTGGTGAAAACATAAATTGCGGTATTCGGCCTTTGGGAAGAAATTTTGTAGGCTGTATAGCCAGAAAAGGACATGGTAATGATTGCTTTCGCATCCACTCTTTGTGAGAGCCTGCAAGCGTTGAAACAAATTGAATCGGTAATGAAACGCTCGTTGTTCGCATTGGGAAGTTCCTCTTTGTTGTAAATCCCATCGGTTTTTTCCATTTCCTCGATGATGTTTGACATCGTTTTGATAACCTCGATTGGATAATTTCCCACAGAAGTTTCTCCGGACAGCATCACGGCATCGGTACCATCCAAAACGGCATTGGCGACATCGTTTACTTCTGCCCTCGTAGGCGACATGTTGGTCATCATTGACTCCATCATTTGGGTAGCAACGATTACTGGCTTGGCACTTTTAATGCATTTTTCAATGAGCATTTTCTGAATGATCGGAACCCTTTGGTAAGGAACTTCTACGCCTAAATCTCCTCGGGCGACCATGATTCCGTCGCTGACATGGATGATTTCGTCAATGCACTCCAGTGCTTCGGGTTTTTCAATTTTCGCGATGACCTTGGCCTTTCCGGCTTTCGCCAATATCTTTTCTTTCAATTCAATGATGTCCTCGGCATTTCTCACAAAGGAAAGTCCTACCCAATCAACGTCTTGTTCAAGGGCAAACGCCAGGTCAACGAGGTCCTTTTCAGTTAAGCAGGGCATCGATATTTTCGTGTTTGGAAAATTCACTCCCTTTTTTGAAGAAAGTATACCGCCTTGAATCACTTTGCAAAGTATTTCATCGGTATGATTTGTTTCGATTACCTCTAAGCACAATTTACCGTCGTCCAATAGGATTCTTTCTCCGGTAGAAACATCCTTCGGCAAATCCTTGTAGTTGATGTTAAATAAATTCGCTGTACCTAAAATCGGTTCGGTCACAATGGTACAGTGGCTACCCACTTCCAACAGAACCCCATTGTTTTCCATTTCTCCCGTACGGATTTTTGGTCCTTGTAAATCTGCAAGAATCGCAACATTTGCATTGAGCGAGACATTTAATTCGCGGACGGTTTTAATCACTTGTTGGTGAACTTCATGGCTGCCATGAGAGAAATTAATCCTGCAAACATTGAGTCCTGCAATCATCATTTCTTCTAATACTTTTTTATCCGTAGAGCTTGGGCCAATGGTGGCGACAATTTTAGTTTTATTCATTTTTGTTATTGAAATTGTAAATATTCTGAAACTGAAAAATCGGCATCACTGTATTTGTAAGCGGCTATGATTTGACTCATGCTCCTTAAATCATTTACGATGGTATCTATTTCAGCCATTTGATTTTCCTTGAAAACGATGAGGTAATCCAATTGCGGATATTCCGAACACAAGACCTTGCCGTTTTGCTTGTTTTTTAATACGTAAAGGAGGGCACCCATGTCTTCGTCGGAAAAGGAATAATAATCGAAAACCTCAGTGTTGGCTCCTTTTTTAGTAGGAATGACCAACGGACTTGTGCAATGCTCGAGTTTCCAAGAAAACTTTTGATTTAACAACCAAGCGACGCGGTAATCATTTAAACCAGAACACAAACCAATCACATCGAAATGCTCAGATTCATCTATAGTTAAAATGTATCTCCCATTTTTTTTCACGTAAACAAATGTATTCAATTTCGATGGATTGGTCGTAACCTTTCAAAGCGAGGATGTTATTCAATCGTTAAAAAACCATGATTTGAAAATAAATTCAGAAAATTAACAAGCGTGGAACTACATTAATTTCTACCTTTGAACTTCATATTTTTACGAATGAAACACCTTCTTTTTTTAGTTCTATTTACCCCTTTTATCGCTTTTTGTCAACCTGCAAAAATGGCTAACAATGCGAATACGTATAAATGTATGTTTGGACTGGGTTGGTCGGCCATTGACGATGACGGAGACCCAAAGGCTCTTTTCAATGTGAAAGATTGGCAATATGAGTTATTCCCAACACGGTTGATGTTTGATTATTATTTCTATAAAGGTTGGTCAGGTGAGGCAAGTGTAGGATTTACACGCTACAAAAGCGATCGATTGGTGAATGGGCAATTGGGCATGAAAGGTTTTTTCCTTTCCACAGATGTGAATTTAAAATACTCTTTTTATCGAATGTTGAATGAAGGGGTCATTGATCCATACGTAATCATGGGCGCAGGGGTAAGCATGCGGAATTGTGACGACACCCTGGTTGGGAAAGTAACACCAACCATCAATGTCGGCGCTGGGGTTAATTTTTGGATCAACAATGCCATTGGAATTCAAGTGCAATCATGCGGTAAAATTGGCCTGACTTCAGATTTGTTTGGGAATGCAGATTACTTTCAACACAGCATTGGATTGGTGGTTCGTCTCGAATCGATTGGAGGTGACAGCGAAGGAACTTTTCAAAAGAAAAACCTTCACCTCGACATGAAGAAAAAGAAAATTAAAACACCCAAAAACAAACATCCCAAAGGGAAAGGAGACGCTTAGTTCTCAATAACAATCCGCTTTGTGATTTCTTGGTTTTCTGTTCGCAGAATATAAAAGTATTTTCCGTTCGCTACCGAAACTGTATCAAACCTAAAAATGTGCCCCCCAGGTTCATACGCTTGGTTGCACAATTCAATTTCTACATCGTCTTCCCCTCGTAAAAACAAGGAAATGTTTCGCTTTTGTTCCGTGGTAAAATAAAAAGGAATTTCTCCAGAAGATACAGGGTTTTCAACTTCATAAAGCTCGCAAAACTTTTTGCTGTCAATGTTTTTTCGATTCAAAAAGCGCAGCAACCATCGGTAAAGAATGATGATAAGTAAAATCGCCAAGGTGATTTTTAAAAAATCAAGCCAAAATGCACTTCCCAATAATCTGTTCATGTGTCCCTGTTTATAATGAAATTACCCCTTCAATCTTTGCCGCTAACTCGTAAATGGTGATGATCGCATCTACGTCCATCATGACAACTTTTACACTCAAACTGGTGTAGTTTCCGTTTTTCGAAGGGTGCATGGTAAGCGCTGCATCCTCGTCAAATAAACCCGTGACCAAGGCTATCTTTGCAGAATCGCTGGGCATGATAAACTTAAATAAATAGACATTTGGCCATTCTTGTAGCAGCAATTGTTCCTTAAGTCGATCAAAGGTTTCCATGGTACAAAGGTAAAGTTTAAAAAGAAAAAGTATGCGAATAAATATTTTCAAAGTTTCCAGATCTGATCAATCCCCGATTCAGGTATCTGATGTATTTTTGCGTCGTGAAATTCATTGTTTTTATTACCATTGTATTTTTTGGCATCCAAGTCCATTCGCAATGGGAGTTGCCCGCGCATTTTGCCAAAGATAAAATCCAGTTAGATGGTAAATTGGATGAGAAGGACTGGGCGCTTGCGAAACCAAGCGATGTCGAATTCACCACCATTCGTCCAATTCCTGCATTGAAAAGCAAACGCAAAACCGAAGTAAAATTCCTTTTTAATAACGAAGCCATCTACATTGCAGCCGTATGCTATGACCAAAAGGATTCCATTTCTAAGGTATTCACAGTTCGTGACGATTACAGTCCCAATGCAGACTTATTTTCCATTTACCTCGACACCTACAACGACCATCAAAATGGTTTTTATTTTGGCGTAACCAGCCAAGGGGTGCAATTGGATGCGAAAATATTTAACGGAGATTTTAGCGATCAACTGAACCTGGTTTGGAACAGTAAGGTTGTAAAAACGGACGAAGCTTGGGTGGTGGAAATCTGTATTCCCTATTCCGCAATTCGATTTCCTAAAAAGGACGTGCAGCAATGGAATGTCAATTTTTCACGCCAAATTGCACGTTACCGCGAGGAATCTACTTGGTTTCCCGTTAATCCTGATTTTGAGAATTACTTGGTCCACAGTGGAAAAGTTGTTGGCGTAAAAGAAATATATCCCCCCTTGAGGCTGGGATTGATACCCTATGTTTCAACTTATTTGAACAAAAACAAAAACATGCCAATGTCGAAGTCGCTGTTCGGAGGAATGGACATTAAGTACGGAATCAATGAATCATTTACCCTTGACGTGACTTTGGTTCCGGATTTTGGACAAGTCATTTATGACAATCAAGTTTTGAATACCTCACCCTTCGAAATTCAGTTTAATGAGAACAGGCAGTTTTTTACCGAGGGAATGGAACTCTTTAACAAGTCAGGAATTTTTTATTCAAGAAGGATAGGGATTCAAGCCCCCTGGGAAGTACTTCAAACCAATTTGAAGGAGAATGAAATCATCGCAAGCATACCCGGAACGGCTCAATTGTATAACGCAACAAAATTTTCGGGCCGCACGAAAAAAGGATTGGGCATTGGGGTTTTCAATGCTTTGTCAGCGCCAAATGTGGCTACGGCATACAACACAACCAACGACAGCAGCCGAACCTTCACTGCCTCGCCATTGACCAATTTTAATGCAGTGGTTTTTGACCAAAACCTTCGGAACAATAGTTCTGTGACCCTTACCAATACAAATGTGATCAGACAAGGTGCCTTTTATGACGCGAACGTTACCTCCTTTAATTCCAACCTGAATTCAAAGGGAAACAAGTTCTTCCTCAATACCAAAGCTACTTTGTCGCAGAAACTTTATCCCCAGCTGAATGAAATGGGTTTTAACTATGGCATCGGTGCAGGGAAACAACGAGGCAATTTCGTTTTTAATGGAAATGTTTTTGTAGAAAATGATACGTACGATCCAAATGACCTTGGCTTCAACCCAATGAACAACAGAAAAGTAGCAACGGCTTATGTGGCCTATCGCTATTACAAGCCCTTTTGGAAAATAACCAAATGCAATACCAATGTGTCACTCTCCTACAATCGATTGTACAATCCAGATGTGTACACCAGTGCTTCCGTTGAATGGTCCGCGTTCGCAATGACAAAAAAATTCCACGCTTTTGGACTCAATGCCTATTCTGCATTTACCAAGAGTTACGATTATTTCGAGCCAAGAACTTGGGGCTACTTTTACTTAGTCCCTCGTTGGTCGGGCTTTGGCGGTTGGATTTCAACCAACTACCAGAAGAAACTGGCTTTAGACATTAATGCCTCCTTCACCACCTATGAAAATTATTCCGATTGGAACGTTTACAATCTTGCGCTGAGCCCCAGAATTCGAGTTTCTAAGAAGTGCCTTTTGATTTATAATTGGAACATAGAAAGCACCCGAAACGACATCGGATATGCCTATCAATTTGGTACACCCGTAGATACCATCCAAGGGATTTTGTTTGGAAAAAGAAACCGAGACAACCTTACCCAATTGATCGAATTGAATTATACCCTTACCAATCGCATGAACATTTCCTTAAGAACACGCCATTATTGGTCTGTGTTAAAGTACGAGGATTTTTACACCCTAAATCAAAACGGAACCTTGGAAGCCAATCCCACCTTAGGACTGGATGGGCAGGGCATTTCTGCATTCAATTTAAATTACAATGCCATTACGGTTGATCTTGCGTATCGATGGGTGTTTCTGCCTGGAAGTGAATTGAGTTTGGTATGGAAAAGTGCGGTGTTTTCCTCCGTAAAAGAGGTCACTTCGAACTATTTTCAAAACCTTGACAACACCCTAAACCTGGGCATGAACAATGGGCTTTCAATAAAAGTTTTGTATTGGTTAGACGCACAAAGCGTAAAGAAAATCAGAAGAAAATCCTAAGATTGATCCTTAGTTGTTAAGTTCCTTTGTAAACTGAAACAGCCATTCGTACATCTCATCGGTCCTAAAGATTCTTTCCAAATCTCCGTGGTCTGCGCCTTTTAAAGGTGTGTAAATCAGGTTTTCTCCCCCATTGCAATTTTTGATGGCACGAACGATTTTTTCGGATTCTGAAATGGGAACCGCCGTATCCAATGTACCATGTTGAATCCACAAAGGAACCGTTGCCAAATTACAACCGTCTTTAACATTTCCGCCCCCACACAAGGCTACCGCTGCCGTAACCAATTCTGGATAAGCACCCGCAAAATTAAGCGTACCATACCCCCCCATGCTCATTCCCGCAACATACACGCGGTTCGTATCCGTGTTGAAGTTCCGTTGTACAAACTGAAGTACGCTTAAGATCTTCTCAGGACTCCAACCATTATTCGTTTGGGGTGCGACCACGATGGCAGGAATTTTTCGCCCTTTCTCGATTTCGGAAATGATTCCATAGCGTTTTACACGGTTTAAATCCGTTCCAGATAAACTCTTTCCGTGAAGAAAAATCAATACAGGAGGTTTGGTTTTTAAAATGCTATCAGAAGGCAAGTGCAACCAAAAAGCATAATCTGCTTGGCTATAAATGGGTTTCAGTTGAGCGTACGTACTAAGGTTTGAAAGGAACAAAAGGACTAAAATCAAGATTTTTTTCATGCGGCAAAACTAAGGAATGATATCTGCTGTGGCAAATGCAAAAGGGTTGTTAACACTTTTTTAGGAAAACCAAATGTCTGTAATCAGTTCCTTTCCAGCATGTTGATTGATGCGTTCAAGGATGATTTGCTTACCATTGTAAAGTTCTTCTCGCATCACCGAAGAGTCCATTTCAAGGTGTAAAGTGTTTCCTTTTATGTATATATTTTTGGTTCTTCGTGCTACCGCAATGCCCATCAGTTCTGGCCATGCGTTGATCACATCCATCTCCTTCATTTTCCCTTCTAAATTATAAACTTTGAATAACCGGTCTATGATTTCTGCCAATGGCTGGCTGTCAGAGGTTCGCTTAAATTCTTCTATTTTCTTATTCATGAGGGATTGGAAGGGAGTGAATATCAAAAATACGAAATTCTGCGTTCCGTTCCTTAAAAATAAGTTCGAGTCTTTCACTTTCAGTGTCCGTAATGATTACTTGCCCAAAAAAATCACTGGAGACCAAATCTATCAATTTCAAAATGCGCGTGGAATCCAATTTGTCAAAGATGTCGTCCAACAACAAAACCGGTTTTTGGTTGCAAATTTCAGCGATGTATTCATATTGTGCCAAACGCAAAGCAATTACATAGGATTTTTGCTGCCCCTGTGATCCATATTTCTTTACTGGATTTCCATTCAAGGAAAATAATAAATCGTCCTTATGAATTCCTACGGTACTGTACTGATAAGCCAAATCTTTTCTTAGGTTGGATTGAAGCAACGAAGTAAAAGCCCCTTTGCCAAAGTCTGAACGATAGACCATTTGCACCGTCTCGGTTTCAGCGCCAATGGTTTGATAGTATTTTTCGAAAATGGGAATGAAGGAATCAACGAAAACAAGCCTTCTTTCATAGATTTTTTCTCCAAGCTGCTCCATCGGGGCATCCCAAATTTCAAGTTCAGAGGTGTTTTGATTCCCAAGGTGAATTTGTTTTAACAAAGCGTTTCTCTGCTCCACCACTCGGTTGTAATTCATTAAATTTTCAAGATATTTCTTGTCAATCTGTGAGATAATCCCATCCATCCACTTTCTACGCATTTCGCTCCCTTCCGCTATCAAATCGCCGTCATAAGGAGAAATGAATACCACGGGATACAAGCCTATGTGATCCGCCAATTTTTCATATTCTACTTTGTTTCGCTTGAATACTTTTTTAGCGCCAGCTTTCACAGAACACAATACGGTTGATGAATCTTTTTCGTGTTTAAATTTTCCCTGAATGCTGAAAAATCCGCTGTCAAATCGGATGTTGTGCTTATCCACCCCATTGATATAGGATTTACACATGCTTAAATAATACACGGCATCCAAGACATTTGTCTTTCCAACGCCGTTTTTACCAACCAACGCATTTATTTTGGGACAAAATTCCAACTCCAAATTTTCGTGGTTCTTGAAATTTAAAAGATTGAGTTTGGAAAGGTATTGCATCGTCCTACAAAATTAATTTTTATTGCGCTTGTTTTGTCTTTTTGATGGCTTTTCCCAATCACAAGGATAACTTAGGTTGTTGCTTTTATTTTAACTTTGTCCAAACTTAAGCCCATGTCAAACGCTTTTTATCAATTGCCGAAAGCCATTAACGAACCCGTTAAGCCCTTCGGTAAGGATTCTTTAGAACGAAAAAATCTGCTTGCGCAGTATGAGAAAATGTACAACCAAGCGCCCATCGACATTCCCATGTACATCGGGAGCGAAGAGGTTAGGACACAAGATAAACGCAGAATGTCTCCCCCACATGAGCATGGAAAAACCTTGGGTCATTTCAATTATGGGGATGCAAGCCATGTGCAACGTGCGATAGAATCTGCCCTTCAAGCCAAAGCAAAATGGGCAAAACTCCCTTGGGAAGAACGCGCAGCCATATTTTTAAAAGCAGCAGATTTGTTGGCAGGACCTTTCCGCGATAAAATGAATGCCGCGACCATGCTTGCACAATCAAAAAATGTCTTTCAAGCAGAAATTGATGCCTCTTGTGAGTTGATCGACTTCTTTCGTTTTAATGTGCAATACATGACACAGATTTATAAGGAACAACCTGAATCTTTGCCAGGAATGTGGAATCGCTTGCAATATCGACCTTTGGAAGGGTTTGTTTTTGCCATCACCCCCTTTAACTTTACTTCCATTGCAGCCAACCTTTGTGCTGCGCCCGCAATGATGGGAAATGTTGTCGTTTGGAAACCTTCCGATACCCAAGTGTATTCCGCACAAGTGATCATGGAGCTTTTCAAAGCAGCGGGGCTGCCGGATGGTGTGATTAACATGATTACCGTAGAGGGTCCTGTGGCCGGAGACATAGTTTTCAAGCACAAAGATTTTGCAGGTTTACATTTTACAGGATCTACAGGGGTATTCAAACATCTTTGGAAAGAAATTGGAGCGAACCTGGATTCCTACCGCACCTATCCTCGAATTGTTGGAGAAACCGGAGGTAAAGATTTTATCATTGCCCACAAATCTGCTGTGCCTGCCGAAGTAGCCACCGCAATGGCGCGAGGTGCCTTTGAGTTTCAAGGACAAAAATGCTCTGCTGCCTCTCGTGCATATGTTCCTTCTAACCTTTGGGAAGAAGTTAAGAAGCACTATGTCGACCAAGTGAATTCCTTTAAAATGGGAACGCCCGCCAAAACAAGTAATTTCGTAAATGCAGTCATTGATGAAAAAGCTTTTGATAAAATTGCAGCATACATTGATTTCTGTAAATCCCAACCCGATGCAGAAATCATCACAGGCGGGAAGTATGACAAAACGCAAGGTTATTTTATCGAACCAACAACCGTTGTGACCACCAATCCCACATTTCGGACCATGTGCGAAGAAATTTTTGGTCCAGTATTAACCATTTACGTTTACGACGCTGAAAAATTCGAAGAAACCTTGGACATTCTGGACGCTACCTCGGATTACGCCTTAACCGGTTCCATTCTTTCACAAGATCGATATGCAATCCAATTGGCAACCGAAAAATTGGAGCACGCCGCTGGAAATTTCTACATCAACGACAAGCCTACGGGCGCTGTCGTGGGACAACAGCCTTTTGGTGGGGCAAGAGGTTCGGGAACGAACGACAAAGCAGGTGCAATGATGAACCTTTTGCGCTGGACTTCTGCACGCACCATCAAAGAAACTTTTGTCCCTCCAACAGATTATAATTATCCCTTCTTGGAAGAATAATTGTAACAATTTTCCTTTGAATTCTTTTACCATTGTCAGACCTTTGCTTGGGATTTCCCATTTTTCATAAGGGTCTTTCAAGAACCCTAAAATTCATTGAAAATGTTAAAATTTGGCTTGGTATCCTTCCTGTTTATTATCACCATTGTACAATCCATGTTTCCCTCATCCTACACTGGAGCAGGTGAGAATGTATTCTATCATGTGAGACATACTTCGGCGATTCAAAAGAATGAAGCATACAAAAGCCATTCCTTGTCGTCCCTCCCGAATAAATTGTTGAAGTATGTACCCGATGCAGGTACCGTTATTCTCATTGATTTTCGATTGCCATCTAATAAAAAGCGATTGTGGGTGATACAAGACCATAAAATACTTGTGAATTGCAGGGTGGCGCACGGAAAAAAATCTGGATGGGTGAAGACCACCCAATTTAGCAATCGACATGAATCAAACATGAGCTGCATTGGCACCTTTCTAACAGGTGACGAATACCAAAGCGAACAAATCGGAAGAGCAATGTATCTTCATGGAATGGACAAAGGCGTCAATGACAATGCCTTTCAAAGAGGAATTCGTTTTCACGCATCAACATACCTTTCCGATGCTTTCTTGAGAAAAAATGGAAGGATTGGAAGAAGCCTAGGATGTTTCACCACAGAAAAAAAATACAATGACATCATCATAGATGTTTGTAAATCCGGTACCCTAGTTCATGTAATCGCCAATACGCAAGGAAAATAAAAGGGCATTGTATCATCTGCTTGTTTTTTTTCTATTTTTAAGCGATGATTACAACACTTACAGACGGAACCAAGGTTCATTGTTTGAAAAAGCCAGAAGCGAAAATGCTCGATCACCACGTTGAGGGATATCTGCAACATGGCATCGTTATTAAAGAAAATGATGTAGTTTTTGACGTCGGTGCCAATGTGGGTGTTTTTGGCGTAAGGGTACTTCAAAAAGCGCCAAATGTACAAGTGTTTTGCTTTGAACCCATCCCCCAGATTGCGAACGTATTGTCTAAAAACGCAGAGATGCATGGGCAAGGAAAAATGACCGTCATTCAAAAAGGTGTTTCGGATAAACCCCAACAAGCTGTTTTTACCTATTTTCCTAATACCCCAGCGCTTTCCACACTTCACCCAGAACAATGGGATAACAATCCAGGGTCTTTTAAAAATGCCGTGAAAAGCACCATGAAAAATCCACCGGTTAACATGAAATGGATGAAATGGATTCCTACTTCCTTTTCTGGCATCATTGCAGCTTACCTCGTTCGCGGCAGACAAGTCATCCATTGTGAGCTCACCACCCTCTCTGATGTAATAAAAGAAAAAGGCTTAGATAAAATCGACTTGCTCAAAATAGATTGTGAAGGGGCTGAATGGGCTGTGTTAATGGGGATTCAAGCAGAAGATTGGCATAAAATAAAAGCCTTGGTAATTGAGGTTCACGACGTTGATGACCGCTTGAAAAATACCCAACATTTATTAGAAAAACATGGCTTCGCAAAACAAGTCATCGAGCAAGAAAGCGGATTGGAAAATTCTAAAATGTATAATTTATTCGCTACCAGATAATGAATGCACTAACGTTCGCCGTATATACTGTAATTCTATTGATTTCAACCAATTTAATTGGGTTAGTGTATTCCATGGTAGTGCTTTATACCCCCCTATTTAAAAAGTATCGAATTCAACAAAAACCCTATCAAAAAGGCATTTTTAAGAAAAGATTTCCCTTGTATTTTTTAAATCTCATGCTTTTGCTCCTGATCTCTGGCGTGGGAGCGTATTTTCTTTTTCCATTCATCGAAACCACATGGACCAACGGTTGGATCATTGCGCTGCAAGTCCTGATTGCTTTTGTTGTGGATGATGTTTTCTTCTACTTCTTTCACCGCTGGATTCACCAGAATAAATTTATGCTCGGAAAAATACACTCCATTCACCACCGTGCAAGCCCGCCTTTTCCATTGGAGTATTTATACAATCATCCCCTTGAATGGATGCTAGGAATGATAGGCGCTGCCTTAGGGTTTGCCGTAATCATGATTTTTATGCCCATAAACATGTTCGCATTTTTCTTATTTGGTGCCATCCGAAACCTTCACGAAATTCACATCCATTCAGACCTAAACCTGCCTTTCATCAGTCAAATTCCACTCATCTCAAAATCAAAGCACCACGACGACCATCACGCGATGCTCGAAGGAAACTATGCATCAACTTTTGCCTGGTGGGATAAAATATTTAAGACCGAAATAAAATAACCGTGAAATTGTTATTCTGTTTTTTGTTAATCCTTGGTTTTTCATCCTTTGAAAAGGAGCACAACGCGTATGATTTAACCGTAAAAGCAACCGGGATTAAAAGTAAAAACGGGCAAATAGAATTCGCGCTATACAAAGACAACAATGTATTCGCAAAAGAAGGGAAAACCTACAAACTCATCCGTAAATCAATCGCTGATGATGAAGTGAGCTGCACCTTCAAAGACCTGCCCGAGGGAAAATATGCAGTGTGTATTTACCACGATGCCAACAATAACCACCTTTGTGACAAGAACTTTTTCGGCATCCCAACCGAAGCCTATGGTTTCTCCAATAACCGAAAACCCATCCTATCAATCCCTACCTTTGACGATTGCTCAGTGCAGTTGAACGCAAACAAATCCATCTCTATCAAATTGATTTATTGAGTTTTATTAACAGGTTTCTTGCGGTTGCTAATTGTTTTTTTAACAAATTTGACCAAATTTTAATAAGATGAACAACATTATAAAATCCATCACCTTTCTTTTTTGCATGGCGATCTCTGCTAACATGTTTTCGCAAAAACAAATTGAAATCCGTAAAACCATCATCATCCAAGGCAATGACACCACCATTACAGAATCCAAAACCGAATGGGTGGACTCTGCGCTTGGAAATTCGTTCCAGTTGAGAGGATTCGAAACAGAAGGAATTCCTTCTGAAGGTAAAAAAATAGAATTAAAAGTAATGGTAGGGGATGAGAAAGACCTAACAGAGCCTAGGGATTCAAAACGTATTGTAACGATAATCCCTGATTTATTTAAAGGACAAAAATCGCCCTCCAAAAAGAACGGAGAAAAAGATGATTTCCTGAAATTTGCATCCAGTGATTACGCCCACTACGCCGGTTTTGGCATCGGTGTAAATGGTTTTATGAATGCCAATGATAGAATTGCACTAAAAGAAGACGCACCTTTTCTGGAACTTGATTTCGCTAAAAGTTTGAATTTCCAATTTAATGTTTTGGAAAAAAGATTCGCCATTTACCATGAATACATCGGATTAACCACAGGCATTGGCTTTCAGTGGAACCGATATGCGTTGAAAAACAACGTCGACTTAGCCAAAAACAACGATTCAATTTTTGGAATGCCTAACACAAATCTCAATTATACTAAAAATGTAATGCGCTCCACGTATTTGCAAGTGCCATTGCTTTTAGAATTTAACTCGAACAAAGATGCCGATAAAGCTTGGCACCTCAGCGCAGGTGTTGTGGGTGGTATTCGAATAGCCTCATCCTGGAAGACGAAATGGGAAAACAATGGAAATACACAAAAAGCAAAAACAAAGGATGACTATCATTTGAACCCATTCAGCGCAAACCTACTGTTGCAATTGGGTTTTTCACATACAAACTTGTTTATTCAATACGGGCTGACAGAAGTTTTTGAAAAAAACAAAGGGCCTCAATTCTCGCCCGTTACAGCTGGGGTTTTTCTTAGTTTCTAATCCTAAGTATGAATCTTTGTCCGACTTGGGGCTGGGGACAACTTTAGCCAAAGCATCGTTTCTTTTTTATGAAGATTATGAATGTCAGAAAAGAGATTTTGATTTCATTCCCTTATTTTTGAATCATGGAAGACCATGGAAGAAGAAATTTTATAAAATTAAGCGGTCTCCTCGCTGCTTCGACCGTCACTTTTCCAAGTAAAATCCTATCTACAACTGCTGATCACGTCCCGATAAAAACAATAAAACCCACAAAATTAGCCAAAGGCGATACCATTGCAATTGCCGGATTGGCTGGAGCCGTTTGGGACCAAAATTATGTTAGCCTGTTTACAAACACCCTAACGCAACTCGGTTTTAAAATCAAAGTAGGAGAAAATGTACGCAAGAAATTTGGTTACCTCTCCGGTACAGACGAAGACCGTGCGAATGAATTAAATACCTTCTTTGAGGATTCCACCGTTAAAGGAATTTTTTGCATCAAAGGAGGGTGGGGGAGTGCCAGAATCATTGACCTCATTGATTATGAGCTGATCAAAAAAAATCCCAAGGTTTTCATGGGGTTTAGTGACATTACATCCCTGCTAAATTCTATTTATGCCAAAACAGGATTGGTTACTTTCCATGGCCCAGTCGGATATTCTACCTGGAACGCATTCTCCATCGATGCACTGAAAAACGTACTTTTTACCGATGTGCCAACGTCTTTTCCCACGGCGCCACTGCAGAACCAAGCCTTTCAAACCCTTAAGTCAGGTAATGCGAAAGGAGAAATGGTCGGAGGAAACCTTTCCGTAATCTGCTCAATCATCGGGTCTGGGTATTTGCCAAATTGGGAAAATAAAATTCTGTTCCTAGAAGAAACAAAGGAGGAGCCCTACAGAATAGATAGAATGCTCACCACGCTTCGACTCACCGGTGCATTTGATAAAATCAATGGAATTGTCCTAGGACAATTCACGCATTGTGAACCCGAAAACCCGCTTACTTCCTTTTCATTGATTGAAGTGCTCAAACAACACGTAAATTGCATTGATGTCCCTGTATTTATGGGAGCGCCCATAGGACATGTAAGCTTTAAATGGACCATTCCCGTTGGACTGCCGTGCGAGATGAATGCAGATGTCGGAACCCTTAAAATGCTAGAAAGTGCCGTTTCATAATTCCAAAAGGTCACTTTTGTATATTTGTACCCTAATTAGTTGATGCCATGAATTCAGAATCTTTACAGCCAAACAAAAACACCATCCTTCAAGCCTTTGAATTGATGTGCGATGCCAAACATTTGACTGAAATTTATGAATTGAACAAAGAAATCACTTCGAAATACGTACACGCTACCTCGCGTGGTCACGAAGCCATTCAGATTGCATTGGGACTTCAGCTCACTGAAAACGATTGGGTTTCCCCATATTACCGAGATGACAGCATTCTCTTAAGCATTGGAATGTCACCTTATGAATTAATGCTTCAAGTTTTTGCTAAAAAAGAAGATCCTTTCTCAGGCGGGAGAACTTACTATTCACACCCCTCATTGAACCTTCCCGATAAACCAAAAATCATCCACCAATCTTCTGCTACAGGCATGCAAGCCATTCCCACCACGGGAATTGCTATGGGTTTACAATACAAAGAAAAAATGGGAATGGTTGGGCCAGATGCCGTTCCGGGGGTGGTCGTTTGCTCTCTAGGGGATGCCGCTTGTACTGAAGGAGAAGTTTCTGAAGCCCTGCAAATGGCTGCCTTGAAAAAATTACCGATCCTTTACCTCGTGCAAGACAATGGTTGGGACATCTCCGCTAATGCGGCAGAAACACGTGCCCAAGACATCACCCAATATGCAAAAGGTTTTAATGGCATTGAGGTACGGACCATTGATGGAACCGATTTCTCCTTGTGCTATGAAACCGTGAACGAAGTTTTGCAAACCATCCGATCCGAAAGACGTCCCTTCATTATCCATGCACATGTTCCTTTACTTGGCCATCATACCTCAGGCGTTAGGAAAGAATGGTACCGAAATGACTTAAAAGAAGCGGCTGAAAAGGACCCCTTCCCGAAACTTAAAAAGACATGTCAGAATCATGGCGTTGCCTTGGCGGATCTCATCTTGGCTGAGTCAAATTCTAAAAAACGGGTAGATTCCGATTACTTGAAAGCGTTGAATGCCGAAGATCCAGACCCAAAAAGCATACGAGATTTTATTTTTGCACCTACAGAACTTATCGAAGAACAAGGTACACGCGAACCTGCAGGGAGAAAAAAAACAGTAATGGTCGATGCTGCACTTTTTGCCGTAAGGGAATTAATGCAAAAACATCCCGAGGCAATTTTATACGGTCAAGATGTGGGAGGAAGACTCGGAGGGGTTTTTAGAGAAGCAGCAACACTTGCACAAAGCTTTGGGGATCATAGGGTTTTCAACACCCCCATTCAAGAGGCTTTCATCATCGGCTCCACCGTGGGGATGTCTGCCGTAGGACTAAAACCCATTGTTGAAGTCCAGTTTGCAGATTACATCTGGCCAGGGCTTAACCAGCTTTTTACAGAAGTATCCAGAAGTTTTTACCTGTCCAATGGAAAATGGCCTGTAAGCTGTGTGATTCGTGTACCCATTGGTGCATATGGATCGGGTGGACCATACCACTCTTCCAGCGTTGAATCGGTTTTGGTGAATATTCGAGGGATTAAAGTCGTCTACCCATCAACAGGAGCAGATCTCAAAGGACTCATGAAGGCCGCCTATTACGACCCAAACCCCGTTGTCATTCTTGAACATAAAGGTTTGTATTGGTCAAAAATTCCTGGTACAGAAGGTGCAATGTCAATTGAGCCTGATGAAAATTATAGCATCCCCATTGGAAAAGCAAGGACCGTTCAATCAGCATCTGATGAAAAAGTAAGCAACGGAGAAAGCGTAGGCGTAATAACCTATGGCAGAGGAGTTTATTGGACCCTTGAAGCAGCTAAAAATTTTCCTGAAACAATTGAAATATTGGATTTACGGACCCTCAATCCTTTGGATGAAACTGCCATCTTTGAATTGGCAAGAAAACATGGCAAGGTGTTGGTCGTTACCGAAGAATCCCAAGAATGCTCCTTTGGACTCAGCCTCATCGGACGCATTCAAAAAGCATGCTTTAGTGAATTGGATGCACCGGTTGGCTTGGTGGGTTCCGTTGATACACCTGCAATTCCACTCAACTCAGCACTCGAGGCCGAAATTTTACCAAATGCCGAAAAAGTCGCCAAAGCGTTGGATTCTTTAATGAAGTACTGATGTGGAAAGTTTTTGTTCTGTTTTTTGTATCTCACATTGCTTGGTCACAATCCATATGCAACCCCAATGGAAATCTCATCATATACTCTAATTATGACGGGGGTATTCTCATTATTAACGTAGATCAAAACATTCCCAACCTAATTCTTGGCATCTGTACCTATGAGCCCATACAGGTAACCCTAAGCGGCCCCTTTGTTTCAAACGTTACTCAAGTAATCTATGCTGGATTTAATTCAGCCCAAAACAATAATAATTGTTTGTTAGGAAACTACCCAACCAGCATAACGGGAGTCAATCCTTCAATTGTGGTCATTAATCCGCCTCAAAATCCGCCCTCTGTTGGTTACACGCCCCAACATAACAATGGCGCTGGGCCGTGGGGAGGCCTCATGGTTGGGGTAGCAGGTTTATGTGACACCAATGTAAACGCCGGAGGAGGAAATACACCTGATGAAATTGTTTACTACTTTCAAAATACCACAGGCGCAACATTGCGCAGTCATTTTACCCAATATGCCTGCTGGCTATACGATACCTTGTCGATTTCGCAAGGAGGAAATTGTTGTATTTTACCCCCATCCCTTTGCCCCAATCCGATTGATTTAACAACCAACGTTACCCAAACCACTTGCGGACTGGCCAATGCCTCCATAGAAGTGCTGGTAAATGGCTTAAACCAAGGAAGTTTTTCATGGTCACCCAATGTTTCCAATGAGAATGTTGCTGATTCCTTAACTCCCAATACCTATCAAGTTTTTGTCAATTTAAATGGTTGTTATGCCGACACCTCCATTTCCATTTTACCCTCATCAGCTATACTGTCTGTACAAAATTTAATTACCGCAGCAGCATGCAATGACAACAATGGTGAACTTGTCGTTAATTCAGTGCAAGGGGGGCAAGCGCCTTACAATTACATCCTTTCTGGCATTGCGCCGCAAGTAACGTCGACTTTCGCCAACCTTGCCGGTGGTGCCTACTCCCTAACCGTAGAGGATGTCAATGGTTGTCAATTGAATACACAAGTGACCATCCCAATCCTTGGCGCTCCTAACTTCATTCAATATGAAAAGCTAGATCCCATTTGCACCAATGACAAAGGATTCATAAAAATATTAGGCGCAATTGGAGGAAATCTACCTTATGTTTTTACCGTGGATGGTGTAACCGTAGATTCTGTCAGTTTGGGATTAAACCCAGGGATTCATATGCTAACAGTTACAGATGCAAATCAGTGTTCATTTGCACAAAATGTTATGATTTTTGAGGGTTCCATCGCTTCAAATTTATTTTTCCCCAATGTCTTTACACCGAATGCCGATTTTGAAAATGATTTGTGGTGCCTTCAAAATCCATGTGGACTAACCATTCAAGGGGCCATTCAAGATCGTTGGGGAAACTTGGTTTGCGAACTTTCCACTGACCAAATCTGCTGGGATGGTTTATGTAAAAACGAAAGGTGTGCCGAAGGAATTTACTTTTATTCAGTAATCGCCACTTTCGAAAATCAAAGTGACATTTATCATGGATTTATACATTTAATTAAATAAGATGAAATTTAAAGAAATCATTGAGCAAGTCGAGGTTTTTCACAATGCCTTTGGTATAGAAAACAACAACCAACCTACCCTTTTAGATGAACCCTCTGTGAAATTAAGATTCAATTTGATGAAGGAAGAAAATGAGGAGTACCTAGAAGCCGCTGAAAAAGGAGACCTCGTAGAAATTGCGGATGCATTGGGGGACCAGCTCTACATTCTATGCGGAACGCTTTTGCGTCATGGTATGCAACACAAAATTGAAGAGGTGTTTATGGAAATTCAACGCTCGAACATGAGTAAACTCGATGAAAATGGAAAACCTATTTATCGGGAAGATGGAAAAGTACTAAAATCAAACCTGTACTTCAAACCCAACATAGCGCAGTTCTTTTAGTCCAAAAGTTATTCACTTAGGCCGTTTGATTAAAACATATAGCAGGCTCGCGTTGAGCACCTAGGTTTTATACTTTTAGGTCCTGAATCTTACCCTATGTTTGACCCATCGCTATTTTTTACGTCCCCCTCACAAGTTGAGTATACCCCTGAACAACTGGGTAACACAGTTTTTTTTGCCCCTGAAAATTCTGAGGAAATTGAGGAGGGATCCATTTGCCTATTCTATGTTCCAGAATACCGTGGAGACAAAAACATCCATCATACCAATCCATTGGATTTCAGATCAGCCCTCTATACCTTGTATCCCACAAATGGTTGGAACAGGAAAATATATGACCTAGGTAACCTCAACCCTGGCGAAACGCTCAATGATACGTATTTTGCCATTCAAACCGTCATTTCAAGTCTTCTGAAATTAAACTGTATTCCCATCGTAATTGGAGGCAGTATGGACCTTGCCTTTCCAATCTCAGTTGGTTTTGAATCAAATGAACAACTCTTTAACATTTGCTGCATTGATGAAAAAGTTCACCTAGGTGAGCCCACATCTGATGTGAAAAGTGCAGGTTATTTGAGCGCGCTGCTGTTGAGAAGGCCTTGTTTTCTTTTTAACCATGCAACCATCGGTGTGCAACCCAATCGGAACAACCCAGCCTCCCTCGACCTTTATGAGAAATTATTTTTCGATGAAAGTAGGCTAGGGGCATTTAATGCTGACTTCAAAACAGCAGAACCACTGTTGAGAAATGCGGACATTGTTTGCGTAAACCTAGATGCAATTAAAGCGTCAGAGCGACAACAAAAAGTTGGGAATCCTAACGGATTTAACGTCGAACAAATTTGTCAAATCGCAAAGTATGCCGGAATAAGTGACAAAACCTCTTGCTTCGGGATTTTTAATCCCTCGGAATCAACCTCTATGGATGCTGCCATCATTGCCCATAGCATTTGGTACTTCCTGGAAGGCGTTGAAAGTAGAAAAGGAGATTTTCCCATTGGCAGCAAGAAAGACTACCTGAGGTTCACCGTCGTGCTCGACGATACAAACCAAGAATTGGTGTTTTACAAAAGCAACAAATCAGACCGATGGTGGCTTGAAGTTCCCTACCCACCCAATGAATTTTCAAAGTTTGAAAGACACCACCTTGTGCCTTGCAATCAATTCGATTACGACAATGCTATGAACAACGAACTTCCGAACATTTGGTGGAAAACCTATCAAAAACTAGGTTGACTTCACTCTTAAATTTTCACAATTTTTTTGATTTGCATTTTTTTATTTAATTTAGCGTGCATTTAATCCCCAACGGTGGAGAGAAGAATGTTTTAATTGCAAGTTAAATATTTTGTATGGTATTGAAAATGAGATCCTTATTCATAATTTTCTTCTTGTGTACAAGCGCAATGTTTGCTCAACAAGATAAGTTGATTACCAATTTTATGTATGATAAAATGAGTATAAATCCGGGTGAAACGGGTTTAGACGATGGGATTTGTGCCACTTCCATTTATAGAAATCAATGGGATAAAGTAAATGGGGCTCCCAATTCTGCTGTGTTAAACGTTGCAGCAAACATGAATCGTTTCTTTCCTGGTGGACTTGGTATTTCTTTCTACCATGATGCAATCGGTTTTTCAAGACAGAATAACATTTTGTTAAATTATTCTTACCCAATTTCTTTAGGTAACGTTGGTACTTTGGGTGCAGGCATTGGAGTAGGTATGATGACATATGCAATGAATCCTTCATGGATACCCCCTCAAACCTTAGTTGACCCTACATTGCCAGCCGCAAATTTTACTTCAGCCAACCTTGACCTTAATTTTGGACTTTATTTAAAAGGGAAAAATTTTTACGCAGGATTATCCTCAACCCATTTAAGCGAATCGGAATTGTTGGGGTCCGCTACCGGAATTGGTACAACGGGATATTCAACTGCAAGACACTACTACGCAATGGGAGGATATAAACTTTCAAACGTAGGTCCTGGATCATTGGATTTTAATTTATTGATGAGAACAGACATGGTGAAATATTCAGTAGACATCAATACAAGGTATTTCTTCAAAAAAGATGGAGACGACATCGCCTACGCTGGTTTAACATACCGTACGTCAGATGCACTTGCAATTATGCTAGGATACAACGCTTTCAAAAACTTTACAGTGGGTTATTCATATGACTTAACCATTAATAAATTATCGAGCATCTCAAGAGGTTCGCATGAGTTTTTTGTAAAATATTGCTATTATTTACCAATGCCTCCGAAGACGTATTCAACACATCCAAGATGGCTGGGTAATTAATTGTATGTATTGATGTTGTAACCATTTTTATTGTTCTGCCGTTATACCCGAGCTTCAAAAACCTGTAGCAAGTATAGTTTGGATAATGTAAGAACCAAAAAAGGAAAAAATGAAAAGAATTTTTGCTTTCGCAATTGTAGTTTTACTACTAACATCCTGTGACCCTGTAGATGGAAATCTTGTTGGGGTTAAGGGCCGTGATACTTTCTATCCAGATATTTTGGGTCCAGGGAAAGTTCCTTACGGAATGGTGTACATTCCATCCGGTGCCTTCCAAACAGGTGAGGATGATAAAGACATTATGGGTTTACATACCACCCGTAGCAGAACCATTTCGTTGCAAGCTTATTATATGGATGCTTCGGAAATATCCAACAATGAATACCGTCAATTTGTAAATTGGGTCAGAGATTCAATCGCCAGAGAAAAATTGTATCGCAGACAATCAGGGGATGATGCCGAACAATGGGTGAATGTGCCTGATGATTTCTTCAAAGAGCCTTACCGTTCTGTTATTGCCTCAGGTTCTGATGTACAGGGTGCAAATGATCCTTTTCAACCTTTCATTACAGAAGACGAAGCCCAAGACCTAGATCGTGCCTATTTAATGTTAATGGGTTACAACAACGGTTTGAAATCCAATAATTCAATTTGGGAAAAATTCAAAGCTAAAGAATCCGATGTCAAAAAAATCACAAGAGATAAATTAGACATCACCCTTAATCCAGAGGAAGTTTCTGCCATTCTTAGTACCTATTCAAATGAAGTGGGTAAAACTGGAAAACCCGACGAAAAAGGTTTGAAACAAGAAACTGAATACAAAGCTGTAACTAAAGCGCAAGGGGGTAGAATAGAAAACAGAAAATACTTTATTTTAAACTGGGAGGTTCCAATCAGTTATGAAGATCCAGAAATTGCCATGTTGTTATCAGATATGTATGTTTCTAATGAAGAGCAATTTTACAAAAACAAGCAAATTGATACACGTTTGTTGTTCTACGATTATTACTGGATAGACTATAAAGAGGCAGCCAAAAGAGGAAAGGTGAAAACCGCTGATAATTCCTTCTCAGGTACGTTAAACAATTTAGACCCTAAAGCCCGAAGAAATCCGCTTTCAAAAGATGACAAATCAAACGGAATGCACAGATCTACCCTTACCAATGATGGATCAATGGTTTGGTATGATGGAACGGTTTCACCATTAGACACATCCTACAAAACAATTCCGCAAGATGACAAAGGAAATCTTTTGGTTGAAACAGATTATCTTAACAATCCTGGTCAAGACTTGGATTTAGGTTACTCCAACAGCAAAGGTCAACACAATGCCATTCGGGGACATTCTGACCGAAGCAGGTTCATTATTAAGGAACGAATTAACATTTACCCAGATACATTAAGTTGGGTACGTGATTACACCTACTCTTTTCACGATCCAATGACAGAAAACTATTTTTGGCACACAGCTTACGATAATTACCCTGTAGTAGGTGTTACTTGGACGCAAGCCAAAGCCTTCTCTGTTTGGAGAACACAACTTTACCATAGCTGGTTACTAGCGAATGGAGATCTTTATGTAAATGATTTCAGATTGCCAAGTGAAATGGAGTGGGAAAGAGCTGCACGTGGTGACCTCGAATTGTCCCAATACC
This sequence comes from Flavobacteriia bacterium, assembly GCA_009924735.1. Lineage (GTDB taxonomy): Bacteria > Bacteroidota > Bacteroidia > Flavobacteriales_D > Crocinitomicaceae > UBA952. The sequence goes on from RFQZ01000012.1 coordinate 39,605, forward strand.
CTTGGGGTGGACCATACATTCGAAATGCAAACGGTTGTTTCCTTGCGAATTTTAAACCGATGAGAGGTAGGTATTTTGAGGATGGTGGTTTCCATACCGTAAAAGTGTATTCTTACAACCCAAATGCGTTTGGTCTGTATTGTATGGCAGGGAATGTTGCTGAATGGTGTAACACCGCTTATGATGAGTCAGCTTATGAATTTACGCATGACATGAACTCTGAATATGTTTACGATGCAAAAGACGATGACCATCCAGTTAAGAAACGAAAAGTAATCAGAGGAGGTTCTTGGAAAGACATAGGGTATTACCTAATGAATTCTACACGAACTTATGAATACCAAGATACCGCTAAATGTTACATCGGATTCAGAAATGTAATGACACACTTAGGTCGTGGTGGTAGAGATTTGGATTCAGAAAATGGAGAAGAAATCCAAATGGATATTCAGTTAAAGTAGTAAGCAAAAACAAATAAATAAATCTAAAGTTTAACAATTAAATTAACAAGTTATGAGTGCAAAAGGAAACAAAGTAGGAATTTGGATGGCGAAGCCGAAAGGAAGAACGGTAATGGGTTTCGCTTTTGGTTTAGGAGCTGCCATTGTAATTATTGGTGCATTGTTTAAAATCATGCACTGGCCATTTTGTAATGAAATGTTGATCGTTGGTCTTGGAACAGAGGCTGTTCTTTTTACCCTAAGTTCATTTCAATTAACGCATGCCGAACCGGATTGGTCTATTTATTATCCATACCTGGTTAACATCGAAGACCGTGCAACGGTTGCTCAAGAAGACGATGGTACCATGAGAAACCTATTAACAAGTCCAGTGGCAGTTAATTCTGGAGGATCAGGAGGTGGTTCTGAAGCAACTGAAAAAGTGGCTGAATTAATGGAAAAAGCTAAAATTGATCAAGCCCTATTGGATCGTCTTGGAAATGCGATGCGTGACCTTAGTCACAATGCAGAGCAATTGAAGAGTGTTTCCTCAGCAGCATCAGCAACCGATTCTTATGTTGCATCTTTGGAAGAGGCTTCTAAGAAAATGTCAACGCTTTCTGACGCTTACCAACGTGCATCAACCTCTATCGCCGGTTTAACTTCGAACACAGAAGCAGGTGAGTCATTTGGTGAACAAATGCAAAAAGTTTCCAAAAATCTTGCTGCTCTAAACAATGTGTATGAATTGCAATTGCAAGGTTCTTCAGCGCATCTTGAAGCGACTAAAGGATTCCAGCAGCAAGTTGTAGACATGATGTCTAATTTATCTGCATCTGCAGAGGATACGAAATTGTACCGCGAAAATATGGCCATGTTGGCTCAAAATCTTACGGATTTGAACAACGTTTATGGTAACATGTTGAAAGCAATGCGTTCATAAGTAGTATATTTTTGTAGAGTTTAAAACTTAAAATTTAAGAAATTATGGGAGGAGGTAAGGAAACACCAAGACAAAAGATGATTTCGATGATGTACATCGTACTCACCGCGCTCTTGGCCTTGAACGTATCAAAACAAATCTTGGATGCCTTTGTAGCGATTGAAGCGAATATCCAGAAAGGTGCATTAACACAGTTAGAACGAGGCGATGAGTTAAAATCAGATCTTTCTTCCGAATTAGCTTCTTCAAAAGGAGAGGATGAGGCTGCGAAAAGAATTAAAATTGAAACTGCGCTAAAGTCAATTGCTGAAATCGATAAAGAAACCCAATTGGTAATCAAAAACATCGATGATGCTAAGTTGTTGTTGTTGGAAAAACTAGGTGAGCTTAACAAGACGCCAAAACCTGAAGACAAAGATGCTATATTATGGAAGAAATACAGCTTAGACGATCCTTTAAGACCTTCAAAACTAAATCTTACGGCGTTGCAATCCAAAGATGAATTTGACACTCCAATGCGTGAGCTAGGTGTTAAAGAATTAGAGAGCATTGACAAGGCTGGGGTGGGAATGAAAAAGGTTTGGGAACCCTACAAGAACTACAGACAACGCATTGTAGAAATTTGTGGAACCAAAAGTGTTGAAGGTAAGAAATACGTAGTAAAATTGAATGGATCAGTGGATGCTTTTGTAGACAATAAAGGTCTTCAGGATGCTGTTTCAAAATTGATTTCAAAAGGAAATAAAGTGGATCCAGCGGATTTGCCCGACCTAACCACCTTATATTCTGAATTAACCAAGAATGAATTAGACGAGTATGGTCATGATGGAGACATTCAAAAAAACGTTCATTGGCTAGGTCGTACATTTTACCATTCACCGATGATTGCCGCATTAGCCTCTCTTTCTACGCTTCAATATGAAGTATTATCAGCTCGTTCAAAAGCTGTGGGTATGATTAAAAGTAGAATCTCTACAGGACAATATTCATTTAATAAGATTTTGGCTATGGCCTATCCTTCAGTTGCGGTCGTAGAATCAGGTGATAAATTTGAGGTCGCGGTTTGGATGGCGGCTTTTGATTCTGATAAACAGCCACAAGTTAAATCATCGCAAGGCACCGTTAAAGGTATTAAGGATGGAGTAGCCACGCTTGAAATGAGCGCTTCAGGTTCAAATGAAATGCAAATTACAGGTTCCGTTGGTATTGCAGATAAGATGGGCAATGTTAAATGGAAGGATTATGCTACAAAAGTTTTTATTGCCCAGAAAGGTGGTGGATCGATTGGTTTGCCTTTGCAAACGGCGCTTTATGCTGATTGGGATAATAAAATTACAGCTGCTTCCGGAGGAGCGAATATTAAGTCTATGTCTGTATCTTGTAATGGTAAAGCCTGTTCGAAACAAGGTACTTACTATGTCGCAAGGGTTGCAGCCTCTAAGGGAGGAGCTAAAATAACCGTAACAGCAAAGGATAAAAACGATAAATCTGTGACTTTCACGCAACAGTTTCCAATCAAACCTTTCCCAGAACCAACCGTTCTAACTTCATCACTTAGCAGTAAAGGTGGTCCTGTGTTTGTTGGGTTACCCAATGGGTCTGTTCTTAGTGGGGTTAATTTCATGATTACTTCAATGAAAGTTGGTTCCACAAATGTTAATGGAAATGTAATACCTGCTACTGCTTTGAGGGCATATTCCCCAGGTTCTGTAGTTGGGGTTAGTGGCATGTGCAAAAGATCGGATACAGGAAAACCATCCCCTTTCAAAGGAGCAATCACCATTCAATAATAGAATTATGAACAAAATTTGTGTTTTAGTATTTTTAGGTATAAGTCTTTCCTTCTTTTCTCAAAATCCATTGGATGTTCAAAGGGGGCCTTTAAATCTTCTTTCCGATGGGGTCGTTGATGGCGTCGTTGTAAAGGACGAGGTACCGGTTCGAAGTAAAGTAGAATATGAATATGTTCGCTTAGCTGATTATGTATGGTCAAAGAGAATTTTTTCGAGAATCGATGCGCGTGAAAAGGTTAACCATCCTTTATTCTATCCTTATGATAAATTCACTAAAGACTTTACACAGGAACCACCGAAAAATGCATCTGAAATGATGGCTCATCGAGGTTGGATTAGGAATCAAGAGAGGCTAAGTCTTTGGTCTGTCGTTCTTCAGCATATGATGAATGGAGATCTGTCAATGTTTTTTTGCTCAGATTCTTCAGATTTTAATTATGTAAAGGAAGATGGCTACATGTTGAAATATAGACTTATGCGATATAATTCTAATGGTGATAAAGGTTCTTTTTACGCTCAAAATAACTATTACAAGCAACGAGTGGTTGAGCGATCTGGTGGTTTTTTCCAGGGAGATATGATTGATGGTATGTTTCAAGGACAGACAAAAATTTATCAAACGGATTATCAAAATTTCAAGACGTTTAAGGAATGGGCAGATAACATCATCAGTTCCGATTATGATGCCGCAGGCATAGGTGCCCAATGGCAACCAGATGTTAAGTTTAAAATGTCCGATCCTTCATTCGAGAAATCTTGGAATGTAGCCATGTCAAAAGCAATGAAGTTAGGAGCCGACCAACCTTTATTATCAGAAGATTTAACGTTTTATCTCACTTCAGATTTAATTACTGCATACAATGTTAAAGAGGATTGGTTTTTTGACAAGGAACGCTCTATTTTAGACAAACGAATCATTGCGATTGCTCCAGTGGCTAAGTTTACGATAGATAAAAACAAGGCTTCGGGAAGAGGGAGTTTATTGGTTTGGGATCCATTTGCTCAAACACCAACCATGGTCGCAAGTGTTGGTGGTGCAAAAGCTACAATTAGTCAAAGCGTAGAGACAGGGGAATATGAACTTTTTTGGCTTTATTTTCCAGAATTGCGCAATGTTATGGTAAACTACTATGTGTATAATAACCAAAGCGATGCACAATGGATGACTTATGACGATTTCTTTTGGAAGCGTATGTTCTCATCCAACATCTACCGTGCTACTGATCAATTTGATCGCGAGATCGAAGATTACCGTTACGGTGTAGATGCGCTTTATGAGGCTGAAAAGATAAAAGAAAGCATGCGAACTTGGGAGAACGATGTTTGGAACTATTAATCCCTAATCGAAATATTGAAAACCCCGGCCTAGGTCGGGGTTTTTTTATTGCGTACAATTTGAGATTTCTATATCTTTATGAAAATCTTTAACCATGAAAAACATCTACTTTTTTCTTTTATTTTTTGCGTGTGTCTTTGCCAATAGTGTCAGTGCCCAATCGCAATTTCATAAAGGCGTCATTTTATTTCAAATCAAAGGTGAGGTCCTTCCAAATAAAATGGACGTTAAACAAACGGATCCGAATGTTTATGCACTTACTGAGAATTTTAGACAGTACCCTTTTTTAAAAGAGATTTTCGCCTATTCAGAGGTAAAGAAATTGGAACGCCCTTCGTATTTTACACACATAACTTCCTTAATGAACATTTATCGAATCTATTTCGATGACGTTGAAAATACTGAGAAATATCTTAAAGCGCTTTCCAATGTTGCACAGGTTATGTATGCGGAACAAGAACCAATCTATTCAATAGATTTTATACCTAATGATCCAAGTCATACAGGAACGGATAAATGGTATCACACGCTTGTGGGTTCCGAAAATGCTTGGAACATTACAAAAGGGAGAACCCAAGTTAAGGTAGCGATTATCGACAACGCCGTATATTCAACCCATTCAGATTTAACTGCCTTTTTACAGCGTGATGTTGCTGATAATGACAACAATGCGGCGCCTCCTTTAACCTACACACAAGACAATGGATGGTCCCATGGTACCCATTGTGCGGGTTTGGCAACTGCTGACATTAACAATGGCATTGGCATCGCTGGATTAGGGGGTAACGTTGAGCTGATTGGCGTTAAATGCACCCCAAACAGTGCAACCACATCAGGTTCTGTATGGTACACGTATGAAGGCGTGCAGTGGGCATGTCAAAATGGGGCACACGTTGTGAGCATGTCTTTCGGTGGAACAAGTCCTTCGCAAGCATTTCAAAATTTGATCAATGCGTATCCTGATGTTGTGTTTTTGGCCGCAGCGGGCAATAGCAATGTAACTACATTAATGTACCCAGGGGCTTATAACAATGTAATTTGTGTCGGTTCAGTAGATGCCAATGACCAACGTTCTAGCTTTTCAAATTACAATGGCGCAACTCCTTATGTTGACATCGCTTCGCCAGGTGGTTATTCCAATGGTGGTCTTTTAAGTACTGTTTACTCTGCAAATGGAAACGGATATGCAAAAATGGGTGGAACCTCAATGGCAACGCCATTTGCTGCAGGATTGGTAGGTTTGATGTTAAGTGCAAATCCAGATTTAACTCCTGCTCAAATCCTGAATTGTTTAATCAGTTCAGGTGTTAACATTAACCAAAACATGGGGCCAAGAATCAATGCATTGGCTGCTTTGCAATGTGCTACCCAAGGAATGGTTGCAGGAGCACCCACCGCAAATTTTTTCGCAATTCCCACTACTTTGTTCGAAGGAGATTCTGTAAAGTTTTATCAGAATTGTGCCGATGGAGGAAATGCAATCACCAACTATTCTTGGAGTTTCCCCGGAGGTACGCCAAGTACGTATGTGGGTGTCAATCCTCCTTATATAACCTACAATACGGCTGGAACCTATACAGTCACTTTAACGGTTACCAATTCAGTAACGTCTGATGTAAAAACCAAATCTTCTTACATAACGGTGAATGTCCCTCCTTACGGGAATTGGATAGTACAAAACTCGGCATTTTCCCAAGCCAATCGAGGAATCAACCACATTTCCATTGTAGACCAAAACGTAGTTTGGGCAACGGCATATGATGGAAGTGGTGCTGCAGCAAATATTCAACAGTTCACCAAAACCACAGATGGTGGCGTGACATGGGTTCCAGGAAACATTAGCATTGGAAACGCCGGATTGGGGATTTCTATGATTAAAGCAATTTCTTCGACTACAGCTTGGTTGGCTGCATTTCCAAATGCCGCTGGACAACTTGGAGGAATTTGGAAAACGACCAATGGTGGAACCACATGGGTTAAACAGACAACCGCTACTTTTAGCAATGCAAGCAGCTTTACCAATGTTGTTCATTTTTGGAATGCCAACGAAGGGTTTTGCATGGGAGATCCAATCAACGGTGAATTCGAAATTTACAGGACTTCAAACGGAGGTACAACTTGGACCTTGGTTGCTGGTGCGAACATTCCAAATCCTTTGGCGGGAGAATTTGGTTATACCAGGCAAATTGATGTCGTAGGAAATAGCGTTTGGTTTGCAACCAACAAAGGTCGTATTTTTCATTCGATAGACAAAGGGGCAACATGGGCGGTATACGTCTCTCCCTTGATTGATTTTGGTGGTGCCAACATGAGTGGAAATTTTTCCTTTAGCTCGTTAACAAATGGGCTCATTGTAGACGTAAATGGTACTGTTTACAGAACCACAAATGCGGGTTCTACTTGGACCCAATTGGTTACATCGGGCCCTGTATTTACGAACGGATTATGTGCCATTGAAAATACGAATGTCGTTTTCACCACAGGTGCGGCTGCAGCGGGTTCGGGATCATCTTACAGTTTGGACAATGGGACAACCTGGAGTCAAATTGACAATGTTCAACATTTGTATTGTGAGTTTTTAACCCCATCCATCGGTTGGTCAGGGTGGTTTAATACGAATGCTACACAGAATGGAATGTGGAAGTGGAACAACCTTACCAGTCCTTTAGCAGTACAATTTAACGGCAATCCAGCTACCGTTTGTGTGAATACGCCGGTACAATTTACCGACCAAACAACGGGGGGAACCATTACCTCTTGGAGTTGGAGTTTCCCTGGTGGCACCCCAAGCACATCGATTTTACCAAATCCGACTGTGAGTTATTCCCAAGCCGGTATTTATCCAGTATCCTTAACCGTAAGTGATGGCGTTTATTTAAGTAGCTACCAAGATACGGCATATGTTCAGGTTGAGGTTTTGCCATCAACGCCAAGTGCAATTATAGGTAACCTGAATCCTTGTCCAAGTGCATTTGAAACATATTCGGTTACCAATGACCCAAATGCATATTACAATTGGGTTTTACAACCTACGTGGTTGGGTATGAGTACAACCAATACCCTAGGTGTAACCTTCGACAATACTTCGGGTGCACTTTCGGTTACCGCTGACAATTCATGTGGATCAAGTGGGGTTTCAACCATTAACATCAATGTAGGTGCGCAACCTACAGCAAACTTTACCTATAATTTGAATGGAGGCGTGTTAACGGTTGTGAACACATGTACCAATGCAAGCATCTATGATTGGAATTTTGGAAATGGATCTACCTCAAATGCGACTTCACCAACAACGACTTATGCCACACCAGGGTCATTTACAATCACGCTGATTGCAAGCAATGCATGTGGCGATTCTGATACGACCACACAAATCGTTCAAGTGCTTGGTATTGAGGAGTCCACAAACAACAGCCTTTCATTGTATCCTAACCCAACCAATGGATCGACTACCCTAACGGGATTAGCAAGTTTCATGGGTGAGAATCTTCAGGTTATTGATTTGCAGGGAAGATTGGTGAAAGAATATACTGTCAGCAGCCCGAGCATACAAATTGTTTTGGAAAATGCAATGCAGGGAATGTACCTGATTCGAGTACGAAATGTATCCGTACCTTTGATGATAGAGAAATAGAAAATGAATTGGATCGGAGAAAGGATAAGTGTTGTAGACCATTCCACTAAAACTACCATTGTAATTTTACCCCATAAAAGTGCTTGGGCTATTTCCCTTATGGGTGCTTGGTTGGCGATGTGGTTAACCATTGGCTTTACAACGCTGTGGTACCTTTTTAACTTTGCGCTAACCCAAAAAGAAAGTGTTATTGTGACCGTTTTTATGATCTTCTGGTTCTATTATGCCTTTAGGGTAAGCAAAAGCTTTCTTTGGTTATTGAAGGGTAAAGAGAAAATAAAAGTAGATGAAATCGGTGTGCATATAAAAAAGGCCATTTTCAATTACGGAAAAAGCAGGGTGTATTATTTTGAAAACATAAAGGGTTTAGAATTTAACCTGCCCAAAGAAAAATCCTTTCAAACGGTTTGGGAAGCTTCGCCATGGATCAATGGGGCAGAACGATTTCAATTCGAGTACTTTGGAAAAATGGCAAGGTTTGGAAATAAATTAAACGAAAAGGAGGCGAAACTTTTGTCTCAAGTATTGGAAAAAAGAATGCGAAAATTCTCAAAAAAATAAAAAAATGTACGGAAAAATTCACGCCTTCCTTAGTGAAGAGCTAGCACAAATTGAGTCAAACGGCTTGCTAAAAAAAGAAAGAATCATCACCACCCCACAAGGACCTACCGTTCAGGTTAATACAGGTGAAGAGGTAATCGTTATGTGTGCAAACAACTATTTAGGGTTGTCCTCGCACCCAGAGGTTGTTAATGCCGCCAAGGAAGCTTTAGACACGCATGGTTTTGGCATGTCATCCGTTCGTTTTATCTGTGGAACTCAAGACATACACAAAGAATTAGAGCGTAAAATCGCTGCGTTTTATGGCACTGAAGACACCATTTTATATGCGGCTGCTTTTGATGCGAATGGCGGTGTTTTTGAACCTTTGTTTTCAGAAGAGGACGCGATTATTTCCGATGAATTAAACCATGCCTCAATTATTGATGGGGTTAGGTTATGCAAGGCACAACGCTATCGTTACAAACATTCTGACATGAGTGATTTGGAAGCACAGTTGGTGAAATCTCAAGCACAAAGACACCGAATCATCGTAACGGATGGGGTATTTTCCATGGATGGTGACATAGCTAAAATGGATCAGATTTGTATGCTTGCAGATAAATACGATGCATTGGTAATGACCGATGAGTGCCATTCTGCCGGATTTATTGGCAAGACAGGTCGTGGTGTACCGGAATTACACAATGTACAAGATAAAGTGGACATCATTACCGGAACTTTGGGCAAGGCCTTAGGCGGCGCTATGGGCGGATATACCACAGGGAAAAAGGAAATCATAGAAATGTTACGCCAAAGATCTCGACCTTATTTGTTTTCGAATTCATTGGCTCCAGCGATAGTGGGCGCATCCATTAAGGTTTTTGATATTCTAAGTAATTCTACCGAACTACGTGATAAATTAGCCGCTAACACCGCATATTTCAAAGAGAAAATTGTTGCGGCAGGGTTTGACATAAAACCTGGAGATTCACCCATTGTACCCATCATGTTGTACGATGCGGCTTTGTCCCAAAAATTTGCGGATGCGCTTTTGCAAGAAGGGGTTTATGCCATTGGTTTTTTCTACCCTGTGGTTGCCAAAGGCGCCGCAAGGATACGGACGCAAATATCTGCCGCGCATACCATTGCTGATTTAGACCGAGCCATCGCAGCGTTTATTAAAGTTGGAAAAGACTTAAAGGTTATTTCATAATATCTTATCTCTAGGGCGATGAAAATCACCTCTGTTGCCATTTATTTTGTTTTAATTAGACTTGTAATGCCTCTTTTTTAGATGCTTACTCAGCCATTCGTAAACTGAAAAATGAGATATTGGAATTAAATTCCTTAACGGATGCTGATGATTCTCAAGCAGAGGATGGAGTGAGGAAAAGGAATTCGAAGATTTAATTGTTCACTTTGACAATCAAAATTACATTCAATTAATTGAATCTTCCTTGCAATGAAACACCTTTACTATTACAGGTAATTTCATCAATAAATACAATCCCCAAGGGAATGAATATCCCCAGAAATCTAAAGTTGATGTATTCACCTTTTATATTTATTTCTCATGGTTGGGTTTATGATGTGGCAGATGGATTAATCCAAGATTTAGAGGTTACGATAAAAAACGATTCTTCCCTTTCTGATGTCTACAAATTAGACCTTTAATGTTGGATTTCTCCGATTTCTGAAGGGTTGTGTTTATGCTTGAACAAGATTGCAAACAGAAGGGTGATGACTAAAGCGTAGCAAGCGAAGGAAAGCCAAATGGGTTCCCATTCTTGTATTTTTATGGGGTTTGTAAGCATTCCATTGCTTTTTATTGGATTGGATGCAAGAAGTTTCTTCATCAAGGGATGGTTCGCATTTGTATCGTAATACTGATAAAGTTGGTCGGCAGTGGAAAGAGACTTCGTGAAAAACCGATCAATCATCTTACCGCTGACAGAACTTCCTAGAATGGCACCAAAACCATTGGTCATCATCATAAACAGTCCTTGTGCTGAAGAACGCGTTTGCGGTGCAACATTAGAATTCACAAAGAGGGACCCAGAAATGTTGAAAAAATCGAAGGCCATTCCGTAGACTACGCAAGACAATAGGATCATCCACAAGAGGTCACCGGGATTCCCATAGGCAAAGAGTGCGAATCTCAAAACCCAAGCGAACATGCTCATCAACATTACTTTTTTGATGCCAAATTTCCTTAAGAAGAGGGGAATGGCTAATATGAACAAGGTTTCAGAGATTTGCGAAATCGACATGATGACCGTGGAATGTTTGACAGCGAAGGCATTTTCATATTTTGGAAAGGCGGCAAAGGTACTGAGGTAGGTATCACCATACATGTTCGTTAATTGCAAAGCAGCGCCAAGCATCAGGGAGAACAAGAAGAAAATCAACATTTTGTAATTGAACATCAATTTAAAAGCATCGAGTCCTAGGGTCTGCACAAAGCTCCTCTTTTCCTGGACATCCTTTTTCGGAGGGCATTTGGGTAGGCTAAAGGAATAGATAGCGAGCACCAACGATGCTATGGCGGAAATGTAGAATTGATTCGCTGAGGAGCTATTTCCCGTAATGTCTGTTACCCACATGGCCATGATAAATCCAATGGTTCCGAATACGCGAATGGGCGGAAAATCTTTAACGGGATTCATGTTGAATTGGCCAATTACGTGGTAGGAAACCGAATTGGAAATGGCAATGGTTGGCATGTAAAAAAGCATGGCCGCCAACGTAATCCAAAAAAACAGCGTGGGATCATGTACAAAAGGGAGGCTGACAATTGCCAATCCGCTAAGCAAGTGAAGTGCACCCAAGAGTTTTTCCGCGTTGATCCATTTGTCTGCCACAATTCCCATTAAGCTGGGCATAAACACAGAGGAAATCCCCATGGTCGTGAATATGGCCCCAAATTCGGTGAAGGACCAGTGCAAGGTGTTGGTGCAGTATTTTCCAACGGTAATGAGCCAAGCACCCCAAATGAAGTACTGTAAAAAGCTCATAAAAGTTAATTGAAATTTAACTTTATTTATCGGGGAGGTTAAGCCATTCATTTCAAACATGGTTTGAAGATAGCAGTTTATTTTTTTCTTTGACTGATTTCGTCGCGAATTTTAGACGCAAGTTCATAATCTTCGTTCTCCAACGCTTCATTTAATTGAATTTGAAGTTCTTCCAACGATGATTCGCTTAGGGGGTCATTTCCATGCATGTCGAAAGACTCTATTTCACCTTCCTCGTCTAGGTCATCAAATTTCATTTCATTTTCTGCCACGTTGCTAACCTCGTCCATCACTTTGTTGAGGGTATAAATGGGACAGTTAAAACGGACACCAATGGCAATGGCATCAGAGGTACGGGAATCTATTTCTACCAGCTTTTCTTCAGATTTGCAAACAATTTTTGAAAAGAAAACACCTTCGTGAAATTTATAGATGACTACTTCCATTACGTCCACTTCGAAGGAGGTGCAAAAGGTCTTGAATAAATCGTGGGTGAGGGGACGGTTGGGAACCATTTTTTCCAATTCAACGGCAATGGCTTGGGCCTCAAATCCACCGATTACGATGTTCAACCGACGTTTTCCTCCAATTTCAAGCATTTTTAAAACATAGGAACCTGTTTGGGTTTGGCTGTATTCAATTCCTATGATTTCTAATTTAATTTTATCCATGCCCGGAAAAATTATTGGTTTAACTTGAACCTTTTCACAGCTTCGGTTAGCCTGGGAATGACTTCAAAAGCATCTCCCAGAACGCCATAGTCTGCCGCTTTGAAAAAAGGAGCTTCTTTGTCTGTGTTTACCACAACAATTACTTTAGATCCGTTCACACCGGCTAAATGTTGTATCGCACCTGAAATGCCTATGGCAATGTACAAGTTGGGACGTATGGCGATGCCTGTTTGTCCAACATGTTCGTGGTGAGGTCTCCAACCGATGTCAGAAACGGGACGTGAACAAGCGGTTGCGGCACCAAGGGCACTTGCCAAATCGTCAATGATTCCCCAGTTTTCAGGGCCTTTTAAGCCACGTCCGGCAGAAACAACCAACTCTGCTTCTGGCAAAGGAATGTTTCCTTCGGGTTTTTTCGTAGATAGGATTTTAATTCCAGAGGATTCTATGGTTTCATTTACTTCTTCCACGGGACAAACTTCAGCGATTTTTTCAGGTGCAATGCTGTTTGCCAAAAGTGAAATGATTCGTTTTTGAGAATTTACTTTAACGAATCCAAATGCTTTTCCGGAAAAGACATTTACCTTGATGGTTTGATCCATCTCGGGAAGGGCAACAGCGCCTGCTACCAATCCAGCTTTGAGTCTTACGGATACACGGGGAGCGATGGCTTTTCCAGCAACATCATGCAAAAACAAAATGTTTTCTGCGTTAGCGGCGTGGTTACATACCCAAGTGGAAACTTGTTGTTCATCGCTTCCATCAATGGCGCGGTTAACGATAACTTTTTGGGCGCCAAAGCTTCCTAATGTTGCCAAGGTGTTCGCGTCAGCATTTCCGGCGGTCAAGACGATGACTTCGTTTCCTAATTTTTTTGCGTAAGTAACTGCTTCAAAAGCAGATTTGCTCATTCCATTGGAAGTGTGTAAATATACCAGTGTCATATTTTTGCTATTAAATTACTTTGGCTTCGTTGTGTAAGAGGGCAACCAATTCATCCATGTTGTTTGGATCAATCATTTTTACTTCTGATTTTGCAAGTGGGCTTCCAAAAGTCGCGAAGGTGGTAAGGTCATCACAAGCTGCGGGAGGAATTACCTCCAACGGTTTTGTGCGTGCTGCCATGATGCCTCTCATGTTGGGGATTCTTTGTTCCGCCATTCCTTTTGCACAGGAAACGACAATCGGTGCGTTCACAGAAACGACTTCTACGCCATTTGCTGCTTCTCTTTCCAAAGTTAGGGTTGTGCCCTCAACGTCAAGTTTTGAAGCCAAGGAAATCAGTGGAAAACCCAAAGATTCTGCAATCATTCCAGCTACTTGGGAACCGTTGTAATTGATGGTTTCTTTTCCGGTTAACACCATGTCAAACCCAATGGTTTTGGCATACGTAGCGATTTGGGTGGCTACAAAATAGGCGTCCTTCGGATTTGCATCAATACGAACCGCCTTGTCAGCCCCGATGGCCAGTGCTTTTCGCATGATTGCGTCATCTTCGTTTGGACCTACGGTTACAATGGTAACTTCTCCACCAACGGATTCTTTAATTTCTAAAGCACGAACCAAGGCATACCACTCGTCATAAGGATTTACAATGTACTGAACACCTGCTTCATCAAATGCAGTATTGTTGTTTGTGAAAGCGATTTTGGATGTGGTATCGGGTGCTTTACTAATGCATACTAGGGTTTTCATAGCGCTGTTAAATTTGCTCGACAAATGTACATATTAATCTCCATTTGAAATGCGTTTGTAAGTAAAGTCTAAGAAGACAATAAAGTTGCGATGTAGAAGGAAAAAGCGGCTAGAAAGCAAGAAAGGGCTACTTTTTTTAATTCAGGGTCAAAATCCTTAGGAAATTGTATGCTTTGTACCTGTTTTAAGTGCTTTAAAAAAAACGGGAAAGGCAACAAGCCAAGAAGCATCCAGAAACTTCTGTTCTCGAAAAAAACCAACGCAATCAAGAAAAACCACGAAAGCGAAGAAAGTGCAATCAACCCAAAGTGGTATTGTTTGGCACGCAGAAATCCCATCTTAACAACCAAGGTTTTCTTGCCCGATTCACGGTCGTTTTCTTGGTCTCTCATGTTGTTTAGGTTTAATACACCAACGCTCCATCCACCGATGGAAATCGCACCCAATAACTCGCATATATTGAAGGTGGTGGTGTAAAGATGTTTTGTTCCAACGACCGCAAGCATTCCAAAAAATAAAAAGACCACCATGTCACCCAATCCGAGGTAACCATAGGCATTTTTTCCCACGGTATACATCACAGCGGCAGCAATGCTCAACACTGCGAGAAAGGCATAAAGGTAGCGTCCTTGAATTCCAATGACGAGTGACGCATGGTAAATGAGTAAACCGGCCGAAAGCAAGGAAAGCAACGCAGAAAGGACAACGGCAATTTTCATTGTTTTTTGGGAAATCTTACCGGATTGTACTGCCCGCATTGGACCAATTCTGTTGGCATTGTCCGTGCCTTTTTGGGCATCTCCAAGGTCGTTCGCAAGGTTTGAAAGAATTTGAAACAACAGGGTTGTTACCAAACAACCGAAGAGCACCCAGAGGTTCTCCCTTCCAGCGAAAGGACTTAGCCCCAATCCGACCAAAATGCCCGAAATGGAAAGCGGAAGGGTACGCAAACGCAGTGCGTGAATCCAAATTTTTAGTTGATCCATGGCACAAAAATACAAAAGGAAAAATTAAGAAAGCGCATTCGATTCGTGTGAAGGAGGAAGGGGATACCCCTCACCAAAAAGACCCAATCAAACCGAATTCGGATGCTGAAAAATGTTTAATTTCGAAGAAAAATCACCATGAAAAAATCGCTACTGTTGCTTTTTGTCGGCTTATGCACAATCACATTTGGACAAGACAGCTTAAAAGTATTGTTTATTGGCAACAGTTATACGTACGCCAATGACCTTCCCGGTACATTCATGCAAATTGCAAATGCCATGGGCGACTATTCATTCGTAGATTCCAAAACGAATGGGGGGTATACCTTTCAGATGCATTCCCAAGATCTGGTTACGTATCAAAAAATCAATGCACAAGATTGGGATTACGTAATCATTCAGGGACAAAGCCAAGAGCCTTCCTTTCCTTTTCAGCAAGTAAACACGCAATCCATTCCCTATGCCATGCAATTGGCTGATTCAGTGTATGCCAACCACGATTGCGCGCAAGTTAACTATTTTATGAGCTGGGGACGAGAAATCGGAGACCCACAATGGGACAGCATCAATACGTTTCACAAGATGAATGCGCGTCTAAGAGATGCTTATTTGCGGATTGCAGATTCAAGCATGGCCTCTGTAAGCCCGGTAGGGTCAGCTTGGCGTTATGTCAGAGAAACCCAACCGAACATTCAATTGTATGTTGGAGATGGCTCACATCCATCTGTGGCCGGGACCTATTTGGCGGCATCGGTGTTTTATGTATCCTTGTTTCAAAAGCCCATTTCCCCAAACCTTTCTTACACGGCAGGACTCGATGCGGTTACCGCACAATTCCTCACGGATGCAGCGAATTTGGTCGTCCTTGACAGCATAGACACGTGGATGTTAACCCACCCAGATTCTTTAACGCAAACGGACCTAACGGCCCAGGCCGGTGGAATTCCCGGAGGCTATTTATTCGATGCCAACTGTTCGCATTGCGATCAAGTCACCTGGGATTTTGGGGACAATCAATTCGGTACGGGTTTACAAGTTGCCCACACCTTTGCAACGGGAACCTATTGGGTAAGCTGCATTGCATCAGGACCTTGTGGACAGGCAATGGATTCAGTACAAATTACGGTGGGTGTTAACGATGTTTCTGAAATGGGTGTGCCTATTTCGATTCATGCAATTGGAGAAAACCAATGGTCTTTAAAAGGCCTTAACCTACCCATAAACGAGTTAACAGCATTTGATTATTCTGGAAAAGAAATAGCCATTCAACGACTCAATGCATCCGAAGGCAATATACTATTTGCTTTGAACACACCTTTGGCCATCATTCGACTGAATGGGGATTATTATCGATTACCGATTAGGGTTGGGGAATAATTAATGCGTTTCCAACTCCACCGCGACTTCATTTCTACGACCAAAGACATCCCAAGGCGCATTGTAAGCCATAAAAAGAAAGGGTTTTTTATAGGCGATTTTTTCCTTGTCTAACTGCTGAATCAGTTCTTGTTGATGTTTTTCAATGCGTTTGTCATTCGCCCAACCTCCAAAACGAACAACGGCTAAGCGTTTAGCACTTACCTCGTCAATCTTGACCTTGGAAGAATTCGGGGTAGGTAAATCTGATTTAGCGTATTGTTTGGGCATAACAAAATACATGCTCGCTTCTTCACCTTGTTCCATGATAACGGGCGAGGTCATTGCAATTTTTTGTTGGCTTTGGTTGTTGCCAAAAATGTAGGACGCGATGCTTCTAAATCCCTGTGAACCATAGTTATCGAAAGAAGCCCCTTCTAAGTCCATTTTCGCTACGACCATGTTTGAGTACAATCGGATTTCAACGTTGTTTTCGAGCGTTCGCTCTACCGTGTAGGCTGGTTTTTCAATTTTTGACATGTAAAATGAATTAAGTCCAATGAATAAGAGTGCTCCAACAAGGGGCCACTTGAAGTAACCTTTCATAGGTGTGTTTTCCACAAGAACACCCCACACGCACATTTGTTGAGAAATTATGGAAAAGAGTGGATTTCCATGTTTTTCAAATTTCTGTACATTTGCCTAAGCGGGATGTAGCGCAGTCCGGTAGCGTACACGTCTGGGGGGCGTGTGGTCGCAGGTTCGAATCCTGTCATCCCGACCAAACCCTCAAAAACCCATTGACTTGCAATGGGTTTTTGTTTTTAGGAATTGGGTTCGAACCGTTTTTTGGGTGCTTAGATTCTTTTTCATTTTATGTAAAAATTCTTACCCCTTCATCGATCATTTTTTCATATCCTGATGGGGTTTGAAAACAAAAAAAACCGACCTTGTTAGTGTCGGTTTCTCCTTGAGTAAAACAATGTGGTTCTTCTTAAAATTTTTTAGAATTTAGTTCATTCCAGTAATACACTGAACATACATTTTTAACTTTTCGCTGGCTCCGTAACTTAAGTATTGATCGAAGATATACAATCTGTATTTGTCAATGCTTTTAGTCTTTAAATAAATCCTCGTTCTTAGGCTTATTCAAAAACGCCGTTATTTTTTCAGTCGAAATTATACTCGTAAAGTCGTCAATTTCTTTGGAAGATGAAAATACTAATACAAAGCCGTCAACTTTCATAAATTCATTACTTGATGATTGTAATTCTCCTGTTTTTACTAAAAGAAGATATTTAATCTCACCTTTACTTTCCAAAATTTTGAAGTCAAATTTCAAGTTTACCAAAAACTGAAAATTCCATTCATTTCCGTAAAGAAAATATCCAACTACTTTACTTTTTGTAGTCATCGTTTTATAAAGTTCTTTTACATTATTTTCTTTTGCTGTTTTTATCCATTCTTCATATTTAAGTTTGGCTTCAGCCAATGCATTCAAAAACACCTGATTATTACTTTGGTCAATAGAAATTCCACCTTCATCGTGAATTGGGTCCAATGACATTGCGTTAATGTAAAGTTTGTATTTATCCTTCTCCATTGAAGAAATTTGAATCTCGTATGACTTCCCTGCATATGTGTTGTCATAACTTGAAAATTTAGTTTGTGCCTTACTTTGAAAAGCCACTGCAATAACTAAACTCACTGTAAAAAATGATCTTGAAATTTTCATAATATTATATTTTTGTTTGTCCTACTCTTATGGATTTTCAGATTACTCCTTTTTTTTTATGTGGTTAAACTATCTCCACTTTTTATATTTTTCGATTCTATAATATTGGTTGTTTATACACTTCTGTTTTCAAACCATCTTAATATTTCCCACAAATTTCTAATCAATTAATGACAATTCAAGTCAATAAAAAATCATCTTAAAATTCCCCTGACAACTCGGGTCAATAATTTGCAAAGCCCAAACAGATTGGGGTTATTTGTTCCATAAATTTGGTTTCATGCTTAATCAACATAAAATACTTCGGGTTTTACAACTCATTGCCTACCTTCAAGAATCCCAACATAAAAGCATCCAGCAACTCTCTTCTTTTCTTGAAACAACAGAAAGAACAGTCTACCGCTACCTCGACCTCCTACGTGAATGTGGCTTTAACCTTCACAAAGATGCGGGACAGCGTTATTTTATTGAGAAAGAAGATGCTGATGGGGTTCATTTCAGTCAAGAAGAAGCACAATTTCTCAAAGAATTGGTTTTGACTACGGGTAACAAATCCAAACTCAAAGATTCAGTTTTGAGTAAAATCTACATGGGATCTGAACTGCCAATGGTTGCGGCGCACCTGCACAATGCCAAAAACGGTAAAACCGTGGAACGGCTCACCAAAGCCATGATGAACAAAGAACAGGTAGTCTTGAAGAAATACCAGTCGATTAACTCTGAAACCATTTCCGACAGGGTGGTAGAACCCTTTGGATTTACGGATAATTACCATACCGTTATGGCATTCGAACCCGCATCTAAAAAGAACAAAACGTTCAATATTGACAGAATTGGGTCGGTGGAATACCTTACCTTGCCTTTTAAAAACGAAGCCAAACACGAGCAACAGATACCAGATGTATTCGGTTTCGCTTATTCAGGACAGAAACATCCTGTGAAGCTGGAACTCAGCCTCAAGCAATTTTTATTATTGAAAGACCAGTACCCACTCGTGGCGCCCTTTGTGAAGTATAATTCCACACTGGACAAATATGTGTTGGTGGTGGAAGTGAATGATACGAGGGTGGTGGATGCAATCAGAATCTCTTAGAAATTGAATACAATTTGCTTTCTCTATCTTTACATAAGATATAATTAAAATGAAAAACGTTAAAGAATCAGCAAATTTTATTTGGTCAATTGCAGACCTACTTCGAGGTGACTATAAGCAAAGTGACTATGGGAAGATTATTTTACCGTTAACAGTAATAAGACGATTGGATTGTGTGCTAGAAAGTACCAAAGCGGATGTACTTAAGAAGTATGACCAACTGAAAACAACCAACGTTGAGAACCTTGACCCGATTTTAAACAAAACGGCTGGTTTCAAGTTCCACAACAAAAGCCAATTCGACTTTGAGAAGCTAATAGCCGACCCAAATAACATAGCATCAAATCTAAGAAACTACATCAACGGATTCTCAGAGGATGCAAGAGAAATCATTGAACAATTTGAGTTTGAAAACCAAATAAATAAGATGGATGATGCCAACTTGTTGTTTATGGTGGTGAAGCGTTTCCAAGAAATCGACTTGCACCCAGACCGTATTTCAAGTATGGAAATGGGTTATATGTTTGAAGAACTGATTAGAAAATTCGCTGAGATTTCGAACGAAACCGCTGGGGAACACTTTACACCTAGAGAGGTAATCAAGTTGATGGTGAACATACTATTCTTGAATGACCGAGATATTTTAACCAAAAAAGGTATTACCAAAACGATATACGATAGTTGTGCGGGAACAGGAGGCATGCTTTCTGTAGCCGAAGAATATCTGCACGAATTGAATCCAGATGCACGTTTGGAGGTATTTGGTCAAGAACTGAATCCAGAATCGTATGCTATCTGTAAATCAGATTTGTTGATTAAAGGTCAAAACGCATCCAACATCAAAAAAGGCAACAGTATATCTGAAGACCAATTATCCAACGAGAAATTCGATTACTTGATTACCAATCCACCTTTCGGTGTGAAATGGGAAAAGTTTGGAAAGAAAGTTAAAGAGGAACATGAACAGTTGGGGCATGGTGGGCGATTTGGAGCTGGATTACCATCGGTAAGTGATGGTTCGTTTCTGTTTTTGATGCACTTGATGAGCAAGATGAAACCAGAAGGTTCTCGACTGGCTATTGTATTCAACGGTTCTCCACTTTTCTCTGGTTCTCCAAGCAAAACTAAAAACGAGAGTAGTATTCGTCAATGGATAATCGAAAACGACTTCCTAGAGGCTGTAATTGCGTTGCCAAATCAGTTGTTTTATAACACAGGTATTTCAACGTATATCTGGGTAATATCCAATCACAAACCAGCAAACAGAAAAGGCAAAGTTCAGTTGATTAACGGAGTTGATTTCTTCAAGAAAATGAGCAAATCATTGGGTGACAAACGAAACGAATTATCTGATGAGCACATTGCTCAAATTACAAAAATATACGGTGAATTTAAAGAAGGTGATTACTCAAAAGTATTTGACAACAAAGCTTTTGGTTATTCAAAAGTAACGGTAGAACGACCAGAACGGGCTTCGACAGGCTCAGCCCAGGGAGAAATAGTAAGAGATAAAAAAGGCAACCCAAAACCAGATTCATCTTTGCGAGATACTGAAAACATTCCGTTGCTAATGGATGTTCAAGAATACATGGAGAAAGAAGTGTTGCCACACGTGCCAGATGCGTGGATTGACCACAGCAAAACCAACGTAGGATATGAAGTAAACTTTACCAAGTATTTCTATCAATACAAGCCTTTACGTTCATTGGACGAAATTAGAAAGGATATCATGGCTATTGAGCAAGAAACAGATGGATTATTAAAAGAAATAATTTGAGTGGGATGAAATTAAAATTTATTTATACCTTTGCAATCTCATTAGCGAAACAAATGTTTTATTTGCTTGTTAATGAATCAAGTAGCTTTTTTCTAAAATTTAAGATAATATACCTCCCAGGCTTGCATTCGTGCAGCACACTTGGGGGGTTTTCTCATTTTAAAGGTTATGGAGTTTAAGAAACCCCCTTTAACCCATCAAGAGCAGATTAGTCTTTGGAAAAGTAGAGGTCTAACCGTTGGCGACGAACAGCGTGCCATTCACTATTTGACAAATATAAGTTATTATCGATTGAGTGCTTATGCGCTCCCTTTTCAATTAGAAAAAGACGTTTTTGACAAAGGAACTGACTTTAACGATATTTTGAATTTATACCTTTTTGATAGGGAGTTAAGGTTATTAGTATTCAACGCAATTGAACGCCTTGAGGTCTCTATTAGAGCACGAATGATATACATTCTCTCTCATAAATATGGGGCACATTGGCAGGATAATGCAAAGATTTACAAAGACCCTTATCGTGTAAAGAATAAGAAAACAGGAGAACATTTTACAATCGATGTGTACAATGAGGTGCAGGAAATAATTAGCCACTCCGCCAGAGACAAAAATCCAGAAACCTTTATCAAACACTATAAAAACAATTACCATAAACCAGTAAATCCTCCTTCTTGGATGTGCATCGAGGTTTTTACCTTAGGTCAATTATCTAAATTATTCAATGGTCTGAAAGAGAATACAGATAAACAATTAATAGCCACTGAATTTAGATTACACCATACGATTTTTAAATCCTGGTTGCATACGTTAACATATATACGAAATATATGTGGGCATCACGGTAGATTATGGAATAGGGAAATAGCTATTGAACCTATTTGGCTAAATAAAACTAATTTCCCATGGATAATTGACGACTTTAAGGAAGTAACAAATCGT
>RFQZ01000013.1 GCA_009924735.1 Flavobacteriia bacterium
TAGGTCGGTCCGGTTGCCCCAACAATATTGCTGAATCCTGCTACCGCACTTACCGTTGAGGATTGCCATTGATAACTTAGGGTTCCTGAACCGGTAGCCGCTGTGGTATTTGTAAAAGCAGGTGGATTGGCACCCGCACAGATGGTTAACCCGCCGGCAATAACAGGTGGCGTTATCACATTGATGTTGATGGTTGCTGTAAAAACTGTATTTGGACAATTGCCTCCTGGTGCTGTTGCCGTAACTGTGTAGACAACATTTTGCGCAGGACTTGCAACATTGCTCGTCAAGGTTTGAGAAAGAGGCAAACCACTTCCATTGGATTCACCTGTAACACTTGGATTATCAACAACGGTCCACGCAAACGTTGTCCCATTTGGAATAATCGTTATGGGAGGTGCGTTGGTTGGATTAATAGAGAAGGTCCCACCGTTGCAAATGGTTTGGGTGTAATTCGGGATAACCACCGCAGGAATAACGGTAACAGAAACCGTGAAAGGCGCTCCTTGACAACCGTTCACCGTTGGGGTGACCGTATAAATTACCGTTTGGTTTACATTGGTAACATTCACCAGTGTTCCGATAATTGAATCATTGGTACCATTTACCTCCCCTACCACATTGGGATTCGGGGTCGGAACCCAAGTATAGGAAGTCCCATTGGGAACGACGGTTGTTGGCGGATTGTTCTGCGGAACAATCACGAAGGTATTTCCACTGCAAATCGTAGCTGTTTGGTTCGGTACTACCGGGATAGGGTTCACCGTGATTGTTTGGGTTTCGTTATCGTTACCACATTCTGAGTTTGCAGCATCTAGTGCGACGAAATATGTACCCGGTTGGTTAAATTGAACGGTCAATTGGTTAGAACCATTAATTGGAACATTAACATCGCCCATAGAACCTGCTGCCACTTGATACCCTGCTCCATTCAACGCATTCGTAAAATTGATTGTCCAACCAAAATTATACGCATTACTGCATTGACCATTGTTGATGGAAAGTCCACCATTTGAGGTATTTGTGAAAGTAATGGATTGGTTTTGACAAATTGAATTTCCAGGATTACTAGTAAAAGCTGCGTTGGGAAGCTGGTTAACATTAAATGGACCAATGGTACTGGTAGTGGTACTATTACCACATGGATTCGTTGCTGTAACAGTAATCGTGTATGACTGAGCAACCCCATTCACACAGGCACTCGGTGAATATTGATGTGGAACACCGTTGGGCAATAATGGTAAATTTGGATAGGTATAAGTAGCATTTGGTGTACCATCCCCCCAATTGATAACATAGGTATTTCCTGGGGTTTGGTTAGCAAACGTTAGATTGTAAATCAACGGATTACATTGGGTTTGTGCCGACAAAGGTCCAAGCGAAATTGTTGCTGCTCCGTAACTCATTATTATGTAAGATGAATAGGTACAACCGTTTGGAAAGTTTACAATATACATAAGATTATAGGCCCCTGCAGCCGTATAATGATTTACAGGGGCATTATTAGCAATATTCTGTTGCCCGGGGAAGTTAAAAGGTTGGGCTAATAAATTTGATGTCCCCACAGGGAAGGTAGTTGTAGTCCCCCCAATCCCATTGGCTCCCCAATGAATCGTAGCTGTTGAACCCGCAGGCAAACTATTTGCATTGGTCAAAGAAATCATTGGACCAGGTCCAAGAGTGAGACATTGGCAATTATTGTTACCAGCTTGAAGCACAGGTATCCCATTCACAATATTCAATTGTGCGCAATTTCCTGATCCAAACGTTGGAACAATGGCTGGTGCCGCAGAAACATTGACAGTAATTGTAGTAGGTGTCAATGGAACTCCCGCACTTGAAATGTTAAGGGTAACGGTATAGGTTCCAGGCGTCGCGTAAGTTATACCCAAAGGACCCGGGAGGGATGAAGTTTGACCGTTTCCAAAATTCCATACGTAAACAGCAGGAGAACTTAGGATATTTGGGTTAACCGTAGAATTGAAGAGAATGGTGGAGCCAGCACAGACATTAACGGACCCGTTCACAGCTGCAGGAACGGTGTTAAACGTTGCGCTCTGTGAGAACAACATTCCCGGAACGACCATTCCAAAAAATAAATTTAGCCAAAAACGAAAACCCATTGCTAATTTCTCACGAAGATAGTATTTTTCTCAATGACATCAGACTGCTAAGCACAAGAAAATCAAAGTATAAAAGGAGAAAATACTAGAAATAAAGGGTTTCTCTTATATTGATTTCAACCCACCTCACCTAGGTGCGGTTTAAACACGCACCTAACAGGAAAATTGCGATTAAGCCAATACTTCTTTCACTTTGTCAGCTGCTTCTTGAAGCAATACCGCAGAATGCACATTCAAACCAGAATCATCGATGAGTTTCTTGGCTTCAACGGCATTGGTACCTTGCAAACGAACAATGATTGGAACAGGAATGTTACCAATGTTTTTGTACGCATCCACAATTCCTTGCGCTACGCGGTCACATCGAACGATTCCACCGAAAATATTCACTAAAATGGCTTTTACATTTGGATCTTTAAGAATGATATGAAACGCTTTTTCAACACGTTCTGCATTTGCTGTACCTCCTACATCCAAGAAATTTGCTGGGTTACCACCGGAAAGCTTGATGATGTCCATGGTTGCCATGGCAAGACCTGCACCGTTTACCATACAACCCACATTTCCATCCAATTTCACGAAGTTCAATCCTGCCTCATCCGCTTCTACTTCCGTAGGATCTTCTTCCGTTTTGTCACGCATAGCAACATAATCCGGGTGACGCATAAGTCCATTTCCGTCTAAGGTTACTTTTGCATCTACAGCTATGATTTTATCATCTGAAGTTTTAAACAATGGGTTGATTTCAAACATTGAAGCATCAATTCCTTCATACGCACTGTACAAAGCAGGGATAAACTTCGTCATGTTTTTAAACGCGGTACCTGATAAACCTAGGTTGAATGCTATTTTACGAACTTGGAATCCTTGTAAACCTACACGTGGATCAATAAATTCTCTGTGTAACAATTCCGGAGTATGTTCTGCAACATGTTCGATGTCCATTCCACCTTCGGTAGAATATACAATTACATTTCTTCCTTTCTCACGGTCAAGAAGTACAGACATGTAAAATTCTTTTACTTCAGATTCTCCTGGGTAGTAAACATCTTGTGCTATCAATACCTTGTTCACTTTTTTTCCTTTGTCGCTTGTTTGCAACGTAACTAAGTGACCTCCAAGTATTCCACGCACTTTATCTTCTACTTCATTGATTCCTTTTGCCAATACGACACCATGGGAACCTGTTTCTTGTACCACTCCTTTGCCTCGACCACCCGCATGAATTTGGGCTTTGATTACATACCAACTTGTACCTGTTTGTTTGGTTAGTTCTTGTGCAGCTGCTACTGCATCTTCAACGTTATCTACGACAACCCCTTCTTGTACGGCTACGCCAAACGATTTTAAAATTGATTTTCCTTGGTATTCGTGTAAGTTCATATGTAAAATTTTTGTCGCAGTAAAGTTAGAAATTAAGTTGGTGCAGAAACCTTAAGATTGTAATTTATTTTTCCAAGAACTTGAAATTTCTTTAGAGGCAAAAGATGCAGCTTTGAATGTTTTGATATCGGACCATATTTTTTGAATGCCATGAGTCAACGCGCGATGTTCTTCTTGCATTGCTTGATTGATAACGCTTGGGTCTTCGAAATGATGTTTTACAAAATTCGTATCAAAATCTCCGGAAATAAATGCGGGGTGTTTCAAAACAAACTTCCCAAAATCTAAGGTGGTCTTAACCCCAGAAATCTGGTAATTGTCGATTGCTTCAATGCATCTTCGAATGGCGTCTTGTCGCGTTTTACCCCAAACCACCAATTTTGCAATCATTGGATCGTAATAAATAGGGATTTCCATGCCTTCCACAAAAGCATCATCCACCCTAACCGATCTCCCTGTAGGAATTCTGTAACGATTTAAGGTTCCAATGTCTGGTGTAAATCCATTCAAAGCATCTTCTGCATACACGCGTATCTCGATGGCGTGCCCGTGAATAGCCAATTCATCTTGCAACAAAGGTAGACGCTCTCCTCTCGCTACCCTCACTTGCCATTCGACCAAATCTGTACCTGTAATTTCTTCCGTCACCGGATGCTCTACTTGCAAACGCGTATTCATCTCCAAAAAATAGAAATTCATGTGGGCATCCAATAAAAACTCTACGGTCCCTGCTCCTACATAATTACAAGCTTGGCAGACCTTCACAGCCGCCTCGCCCATTTCTTTGCGCAAAACATCTGTCAACACCACACTGGGTGCTTCTTCCACCACTTTCTGATGTCTTCGTTGTATGGAACATTCTCTTTCAAAAAGGTACACAGTATTTCCAAGACAGTCGGCAAAAACCTGGATTTCAATGCGGTTTGCATTTGTGATTCAAATTCAGCTTCATGCTCGACCAAGCGCATTCCTTTTCCGCCACCGCCAGCTGAAGCTTTGATGAGCACGGGGTAACCAATCTGCGCAGCGATTTCCTTTCCAACCGCAACTGAGGTTACTGCCTCATCTAACCCTGGAACCAAAGGAACACCGAATTGTTTTACAGCTTGTTTCGCACGCAACTTATCCCCCATAACCTCCATGGATTCAGGGGACGGTCCGATAAGGATGATGCCCGCACTTTTTAATTTTTTCGCAAAGCCTGCATTTTCAGATAAGAAACCATAGCCAGGGTGAATGGCATCGACACCCAACTCCGCACATATCCTGAGGATTTCATCTTGACGTAAATAAGATTCTGAGGAAGGACTTGGTCCCACATAAACCGCCTCATCGGCTTCCAACACATGGGGTGAAAAACGGTCTGCTTCACTAAAAATAGCAACGGTTTTAATGTCCATTTTTTTCAAGGTACGAATGATTCGTCTTGCGATTTCTCCTCGGTTTGCAATCAGTACTTTATTCATGTTTTTCTTCTTTTTCAATTTGAGATGGCGGAACACTGTTGATTGCCTCACTTGGCAATTTTGTCTGTCTTTTTTTACGTTTCGATTGGAACGATTTGTTTTTCTTTTCTCTAAAAACATCTAAAAAGCTTTGCCAAATCACGAGGTCTTTACGGTCGTTGAAATCTTCATGGTAGGACAGGCCTGCGCCTTGGGTAAAAGGGCCACTGTTTTCCTTAACCGTATTCGTATTGGATCGGTTGAACGCATTCACTCGAAAGGTCCCCGATTCATTCACGAGGTATTCCACATTTACATCTCCCACCAAGCCACTGGCATTGCTTTGTGCACTGGTACTTGCATTTTGTACCCCAAAACTCCCTGAAACAATCAGTCGACCGTTTATAAAAGATTTTTGAACAGAAGTCGAAACATTCTCCGCTCCGATGTCCATTTTTACTTGGTAATTCTTTGACATTTGGGCCAAGGCACTGTTGATTTGGCTTTCAACAATCATTGATGCGATTGATTAAGACCTTCCCAGATTCGGGAGCCTTCGGCGTAGCAATCTCAAATCCAATGATGGGTTTTTCCAAAGTGCCCGTCAAATTAAGTAGACACTGAGCATCTTGTTTTTGAAGTGCTTTGTCCGTTGTTTCGGGACTCAGCTCTAACATGTTTGTATTTTTAACTTGGTGTGAAGCAATCACATTGATGTCAGCGTTATAGATATCCCCTGACCATTTAATGGAAGATCCACCCAAGATTTCAAAAGGTTTTCGCACCGGCCCAAGCGTAAAATTGTAAAGACTTCCTGGGGCAATGCTTAAATTACCTTCGAGGTTCATTTGGTTGTATTCATTTAACTTAAGGTTTAACCTCCCTTCTGCCTTGGCTTTGATTTCATCTTGCGTTTGATCATTGAACACCAGGCGAACTTCCGCATCGGGCGTCACATTGAAAGTCAAGTCCAAATTCACCCCTGTGAAGTCAATTTTATTGGAAAGGTCTCCTTCCAGAAATCCTTTGTTGACAAAATGAATGAGTTCTTCATCTTCCAACTCACTCGAGCCATACATGGGAAAGATGATTTTACTTCCTTTTCGCGTCGCCATATTCACTGTAACATCCAAACGAGATCCATAACCAGCAATGTTCGCCGTGCCTCTGCCATACGCTTTGCCATAATAGGAATCCCCTTCTTTATAGGTCGTATTCAACAGCATGAACTTGTCAATTTTACCGCTTGGA
Organism: Flavobacteriia bacterium; assembly: GCA_009924735.1. Taxonomy (GTDB): domain Bacteria; phylum Bacteroidota; class Bacteroidia; order Flavobacteriales_D; family Crocinitomicaceae; genus UBA952. The sequence goes on from RFQZ01000013.1 coordinate 6,203, forward strand.
TTGTATTTTCTGGAATGGGTATAATCTTCTTCAAAATCAATGTCAAGGTTGTAGTTAAACCCTTCAAAATTGGTATGAAATACCGCACCGTCGAGTGTTGCGATGTTTCCTTCAGAATCTGAAATGGGTAACTTGTTGATAAGGAAACCGTCTTTATCCACTATGATTTTTCCATTCATGCTATACCGGCAACCTAGGAGTACAAAATCAGCGGCTGCGTTTTTTAGGTACAGCATACCTTTCAACTCAGGAGCGTCCGGACTGCCTTTTACATCAATGTACCCGTTTAATTTTCCTTCAATTTTTTGCACGACATCTGGATCCATAAAAGCATTGGTATAGGCGATGTCTGTATTTTTAAAATCCAAACGCATTACCAAATTATCGGTTTCGCGGTCTAGTAAATATTGTCCGGAAAAATCCATGGTATTAAATCCACGGTATGCCAAGTCTCCTCTTAGCTTGATGCTTTTCGAACCTTCATTGTAATTTGCAAATACGTTGACATTCCCTACTTCTTCGTGGTCGAGGTATAAATTCGTGACATTTAGGTCGGAATTAAATTCAGCCGATTCGTATGGGTCTGAAAAACCAACCTTTCCGGTCACCTTACCTTCCAAGCGCACATCCAATTTTAGCATATTTGAAATGTCTTCTAAATCGATGTTGGTCAACAACAATGTCATCTGGTCGTTTTTGTTTTCAGACAGACATCCTTCCAACTCAATTTTCTGTCCTTTTTGGTCGCTGGAAATGACAAAATGATCTGTATTGAAATGGTTATTTTCCACGATGAATTCATTGTTTGGTTGAATGTTCCATTTGAATCCATTGATGGAGAACCACGAGTTTTGGGTAGTTAATTTGAAATCCGTAGCAGATAACATGTCCGTTTTCCATCCCAACTGGGAATGGTTCGTGGTTCCTTGGTCCCAACGCAAGGTTGAACTGAGTACGCCTGCAATGCCGGTGGTAACGAAGGAAACATCGTTAAAAGAAAGTGCGTCGGTAAGGGTAACTTTTCCGACTTCCAAATTGGCCATAACCCCAAGGTTATTTACCTTTTGATTCAGGGTAATGTCTTTAAATTCCATGCTGTCGTACACAATGCTCCCTGAAGTCAATTGAATGGCCATTAAATCTTGGTCTCCGTTGAATTGTATCACGGCGTTTGTATTTTTCGAAACGCTTAAATCCGGAACAAAGATGGCCAAAAACGACTCGATGTCTTTCACCTTTACCACAACGTCCAATTTGTTATTCACTTTACCTTTTGCAGGCTTATCCTCTTGAATAATGCTTGGAATTACCCGAGAAAACCCATGTAAAACATCGCCTTGAAGCGTAGCGAGGTCCATGGAACCATCTAGGTCAAAATCCAATATCGAACTTGTCAATTTCACGTGTTCCCAAAACTTGGAGTGATTGAAGACTATGGCCGCATCTGGAACATCAATATCCTTTCCATTCTCAGCATAATGTAAATCCGTAAAATCAATGTTGCCCTCAAACAAATCGAAAGAAGTTCCTTGGGTGTGCACGGTAAAATCGCCTGAAAAAGAAGTTTCTTTGGTTTCCGTAAAACCCAGCAACCCTAAATTCGCGGTCTCTAAACCAATGGTTAAATCATAATTTGGCTTTTTTGTCAGCGACGCCTCTCCATTTATGGTCATGGCTAAATTCGGATCCTTTATTTGTAAATCCACCTTCATTTTACCATCCTTCAGGTCCACGTTGTTCAATGCTATTCCCTGGTATTCATACCCACTGTAGCCCAAGGCGTTAATTTTTCCCTGGATTCCTGAGACAGAATAATGCGCTCCATCGACTTCTACTTTATTTAACTTTATCGTTCCATCCAAAAGCCCAAGGTCTTTTTCTCCCAAAATATCTCCAAGTTGAACTTGTTTTAACTGAATAAAATCTTGTTCCGCATCCAAGACATGCCCAGAGACCAATCCTGAAAATTCATCCAGTTGAAAGGGAGCAAGGATGTTTACACTTCCTTTTGCGGTGGTGATTTCTGTTGGATTCACTTTGAGTTTTCCCTCATTCAACTCAAGCACCCATTTACGCAATTGAAAATGACCTAGGTTAGCCACAACATCCCCTAGATTTAGGGTTTCGTTTTTTCCGGGGAGGTGGATTTGGTTTACTTCATTTACATCGAAATAGGCAGAACGGATGGTTTGTTTCACATTAAAGTCCGCCAAATTCGAAAAATTTGGCAGCTCCAAATCTGCCTTTAGAAAGGTGTGGTTGCGAATGCGAAGGTCTACATTTTTTATCTTCAATCGATTCAGCACATTGGTTGCCCTGCATGAAATGCGGACTTTTTCATTCATCCCCTCCATTTCAGGCACAAAATAAGCGATGTCGGCTAAATCAACCGTACTGGTCGCAATGTCAAATACAAATTGAACTTTGTTGTTAAAATCCTCAAGGTCCGCATCCGATGCATAGACATACGACACTTCGTTGGCGAAAACATCGGAATCATTCAACTTTATTTGGACGCCAGTTAGAGAAATTCCATTGGCATGAATTCGAACCTTTGCGGCTAATTTCTTTAACACCAATCCAGAATGATCTTTGGTCGAGAAATCGACGATGGTAAACTTTGTCTCAGGCCCATTGTTTTCAAAATCTGTCAAGGAAAGATTTACGGGATTAAAATGAAGGTGATTGTAATCGAGCCCGAAGAGCATTTTCTTTTTACCTAAATCATCGAAACGAAGTTCGGTCTCCTTCAGCGTCAACTTCTTTAAGGTAACCGAAAACGGAGCACTGGAGGTGCTTTTCGAATCCGAAGAAAAATAATCCAACAAAAATTGAAAATTCATGCCTCCCTCGTTTTTTTCGGAACAAACCCAAACGTTCCCTTTGTCTAAGATCAATTCTTGGATGTCGAGGTGTTCATTTCCAAAATCTGACACCAATACCTCAAGGCTTTTAATCTTCACCAGGTTTCTCCCTTTCAAATCTTTCACACTTACCCCATTGAGGTAAACACGGTAAAACAAATTAATGTCTACTTCCGCAATGGAAATCTTAGTGTTAAGCTCTTGGGATAAAAATGCGGTAGCTTCCTTCGCGAGGTACGTTTGAAACGTACGGGTACGAATTAAAAAAGCGAATAAAATCAACAGAATTAAAATCCATTCAAAGCAGACTCCTAAAATCGCACGCAGTATTTTCAGTATCTTTGGCATTCGCTAACAAAAATAGTTATTGACGGTGAATAAAACCCTTATTTTAGGCATTGAATCTTCATGTGATGATACATCCATAGCCATTTTGGAAGGGAGGCGCATCTTATCGAATCACACCAACAGCCAAGAAATTCATAAACTTTATGGAGGCGTGGTCCCGGAGTTAGCGAGCAGATCCCACGTTGAACACATCGTTCCCATTCTTTCCCTTGCCCTAGAAACGGCACAAAAGAAAATTACTGACATCGATGCAGTCGCCTTTACCCAAGGTCCGGGTTTAATGGGATCCCTGGTGGTGGGCACCTCATTCGCAAAGGGATTGGCATTGGCGCTCAACAAACCGTTGCTGCCGGTTCACCACATGAAAGCCCATATTTTATGTCACTTTATTGAAGGCGAAAATCCTCCACCGAACTTCCCTTTTATATGCCTTACGGTTTCAGGTGGACATACCCAATTGGTATTGGTGAAAAGTCCATTGGAGATGGAGGTCATTGGCAAAACCATCGACGATGCCGCCGGAGAGGCATTTGACAAGGCAGCAAAAATGCTGGGATTGGAATACCCAGGGGGACCTCTGGTTGACCAATTGGCAAAACTAGGAAACCCAGATGCTTTTAGTTTCGCAAAACCACAAATTGCAGGGTATGATTACAGTTTTAGTGGCTTGAAAACCTCTATTTTGTACCAACTTCAAGCGCTGCAAAAAACCGATGGAGACTTTATATCAAAAAACCTCCCTGATTTATGTGCCTCCATTCAAAAAACCATTGTGGCGGTTTTGATGGTAAAATTAAAAAAAGCACAAGCAGCATTTGGGATTAACGACATTGCCATCAGTGGGGGCGTATCGGCAAATTCAGGATTGCGAAAAGAATTAGAAAATTGGGCAACGGAAAACAAATCCTTACACATTTTCATTCCGAAAATGGAATATTGTACAGACAATGCGGCTATGATTGCCATGGCGGGAAGTTTTTTGTTTGAGGCAGGCGCATTTGGAGGACAAAGCCTATCAGCAGATCCGAAACTCCCTTGGTAAAAGTTTGGATATTGAATTTAAATCCTTAACTTTTAAATCCAAACCCATTCTTATGTTTATAGAAATCCAAGAAATTCAGAAGGAAGAAATTCCACAATGCAGCTTTAAGCAAACGATTGACCTCGAGCAATCCCCCGAATTGTTCAAGAAATTGAAAGATGCAACGAAAATGGGCAACAATGACCATCGAAAGGTTGAGATTGTCTTTTGCGATGACGAAGGACTGAAAAAAGTACACACCACCCTCTGGGCAGAGGAAGGAGAATTCATCAGCCTCAAAGGTGGTGTTTGGATTCCAGTTTCACGAATTGTTGATATAATTTTCTAAATTCGCGACATGCGCCGAATTTATATTTTTTGTTTCATTTTCTTCCTGTTTTCTTCCAACCGAGTCACGGCTCAAAACCATGTTAAATGGCAAATGTCCTGGGATGCTAAACGTCAAGGTGTGGTAATCAGCGCCACAATTGACCCTACTTGGCATATGTATTCGCCCATGACCGACCCCAATCTTGGACCGATTCCTTTGAAAGTAACTTGGGAGAAAAACAAAGCCGCGAAAACCGTGGGAAGTTTTGAATTTTTAACAACCCCAACTGCACACGAAGACCTCAATTTTGGAGGAACTGTCTATATTTGGGAAACTAAAATGGAAGGGTTTCAAAAGATAAAACTGAAAAAAGCAACCCAATTGAAGGCAACGGTTAATTACATGATATGCGATGAAACCATGTGCCTCCCTCCCATTGACGTACCCCTAAGCATACAACTCAAATTTTAAACATGAGAATTTTAGCAATTTTACTGATTGGACTCAGCATCCAACTTGCCTCATTTGCCCAAGGAACATGGAAAGAAAACATCAAATGGCGTTTTTCTGTAGAAAAAATTGACAGCAACCATGCTTACATTGTTGGTAAAGCTAGGCTATACAACCATTTTCACATCTTTTCTGTAAACCACGAACCCGAAAAGGCAGATTTTACAGGAACCCCAACCACTTTTTCCTTCATTTCGAACAAAAATTACAAGTGCATTGGAAAACTAAAAGATGGCAGCGTTCCAGAGAAATTCGTTGATGAATTGGGTACCCAATTGTATTTTCAAGAAGCAGCCACTTTTAAACAAAAAATCGAAATTTTATCCAATGATGCTTTTGACATTGAATTTACCTATTCATTTCAAATCTGTGATGCAAGCGGATGTATTTTTCCGCCTGCCCAGGACGCGTTTGTTTCAATAAAAGGATACACCAATGCCGTAGCTTCAAATGCGACAACGGCTGTAACCACACCCTCAGACAAGGATACCGTGAAAGCGTCTCAAAACGACGAAAACGGTACGCAAATAAAAACCAAAAAACCTTCCACGGAAAAACAATCCTCTTCCCTATGGTGGACTTTTGTTGCCGGGTTTGGCGGGGGACTCCTTGCTTTGCTCACCCCGTGTATGTTCCCAATGATTCCAATGACCGTGACCTTTTTTACCAAACAATCAAAAACACGTACCCAAGGAATCATTAAAGCACTGGTGTATGGTGCCTCGATCGTAATTATTTATGTTACTTCAGGTATTTTATTCACAGCAGTACTTGGTACCACGGGATTGAACGATCTCGCCACGAACATTTGGATGAACCTTGTATTCTTTACCATTTTCATGGTGTTTGCATTCTCCTTTTTAGGCGCTTTTGAAATCCAATTGCCCAGTTCTTGGGTAAATAAGATGGACAAACAAGCGGACAGAGGTGGGTACATCGGTGTGTTTTTCATGGCATTTACGCTTGGTTTGGTATCTTTCTCATGTACAGGACCTATCATCGGAAGTTTATTGGTTACCGCATCAACCACCGGGTCATACCTAACCCCCGCCATCGGAATGGGTGGATTCGCATTGGCATTGGCCATTCCTTTTACCCTGTTTGCAATTTTCCCAAGCTGGCTCAATTCCTTACCTCAGTCAGGCGGTTGGTTAAATTCCGTTAAAGTAGTTTTGGGATTGTTGGAAATTGCCCTTGCCCTTAAATTTCTTTCGGCCGTGGACATGGCTTACCATTGGGATTTGCTAACCCGTGAATGGTTCGTAGGAACTTGGTTTGTTTTGTTTTTTATCATGGGAATCTACCTTCTCGGAAAAATTCGATTCTCGCACGATTCTCCGGTTGAAAAATTAAGTGTACCTCGTTTTATGTTTGCCTTGGTAGCCTTGGTTTTCGCAGTATACCTCTTCCCAGGTATGTTTGGCCATCCTTTAAAATTAATCGATGGGATTGCCCCACCAAGAACCCATTCAGAAGATAATTTCCGATTTAACAATGGTGGATTGGAAACAGGAATTGTACAAGATTCTATTTCTGAAAAATACAATGCAGACATGCACCCTGTTGGCGATGGTTCCATCATGGTTTTTCATGATTTGGTAAAAGGAAGAGCCTATGCAAAGGAAAGAAACTTACCCATTCTATTGGATTTCACAGGACACGCTTGTCAAAATTGTCGTAAAACAGAATCATCCATTTGGACCAACGACGAAATTCGTCCACTCTTACAGAAAAACTTTGTTGTCATCTCGCTTTATGTCGATGACCACCAAGCCCTACCAAAATCAGAACAACGTTATTCTCATGCCTTAGAAGGAAAAATCAGAGACATAGGAAACAAGTGGGCAGAATACGAAGTTGAACATTACAAGAGTTTCCAACAACCCCTCTACGTTGTAACCGACGTGAACGGCAACGACTTAACCGAAGCCATTGGCTATACACCAAGTGTTGAAACGTACAAAGCTTTTCTAACGAAAGGAATTCGAAATTTCAATAAATAATGAAGTTATGCATTGCGGAGAAACCAAGTGTCGCAAGAGATTTGGCAGAAGTACTTGGTGCAAAAACACGTAAGGATGGCTATTTTGAAGGGAATGGATATTGGGTAACCTGGACCTTTGGTCACCTGTGCTCACTCAAAGATCCTGAAGATTACAATGCGAATTGGAAATATTGGAAACTGGAAGATCTACCCATTGTACCTAAAAATTTCGGAATCAAGATCATAGCCGACAACGGGATTCAAAAACAATTTCAAACCATCCAAGATTTGGTGGGAAAATGTTCCGAAGTAATCAATTGCGGGGATGCCGGTCAGGAAGGAGAGTTGATACAACGTTGGGTATTGCTCAAGGCAAATTGCAAAGTTCCGGTTAAAAGGTTGTGGATTTCCTCCTTAACGGATGAAGCCATCAAGGTTGGCTTTTCAAAATTGAAAGACGCTCAAGATTTTGACAATTTGTTTTCCGCAGGCAATTCCAGGGCCATCGGAGATTGGATGCTTGGGATTAATGGTACGCGCCTGTTCACCCGAAAATTCGGGAAAGACAAAATGGTGATGTCTGTGGGACGTGTACAAACGCCTACGCTGGCAATGATTGTTCAAAGGCAAAAGGAAATTAACGGTTTTAAAACGGAGCAATATTGGGAATTGAAAACGCGCTACCGCGACACAGAATTCCTATGCCAAATAAACCGATTAACGAACGAAGAAAAAGCCCTAAAAGGATTGGCCTATTTACAAGAGAAACCCTTCACCATCTTATCTTTTGAACAAAAAGAAGGGAAGGAAGGAAACCCAAGGTTGTACGACTTAACCGCACTTCAAGTGGATGGGAACCGACGTTATTCTTTCAGCGCAGACCAAACCCTGAAACTTGTGCAATCGCTGTATGAAAAAAAATGGGTGTCCTACCCACGTGTTGACACCACCTATCTTTCCGAAGACTTACACCCGAAAATCCCCCAAATTCTGAAAGGATTAAAAGCCTACACGAGGTATACCGAAGGCCTGCTTTCCGAACCCATTCCGATGCGTAAAACCATTTTTGACAACGAAAAAATATCTGATCACCACGCAATCATTCCAACGGGCATAGAACCCACGCACATGACAGCGGATGAAGCAAGAATCTATGACTTGATCGTCCGCCGCTTTATTGCTGTTTTTTACCCTGAGTGCAAAGTCTCAAATACAACCGTAATGGGTCAAGTTGACGAACTCACGTTTAAAACCACAGGGAAACAAGTACTCGATAAAGGTTGGCGTGTTGTCTACGATGAATTGGATTCCGCAAGCGCTAAAAAAGCAGAGACAGAAGAACGGGTATTGCCCATTTTTAAGGAAGGAGAAACAGGTCCACACGAACCCTTTGTCCACCAAGGAAAAACATCGCCACCAAAACCCTACACCGAAGCTACCTTGTTACGTGCCATGGAAACTGCAGGAAAACTGGTGGAAGACGAAGAAATGCGCGAATTGATGAAAGTAAATGGAATTGGAAGGCCCTCTACCCGCTCCGCAATCATCGAGACTTTATTCAAACGAAAATACATCGAAAAGAAAAAGAAAAACCTATACGCTACAGAAACAGGCATGCATCTTATTCACATCATTAAAAACGACCTTTTAAAAAGCCCAGAACTCACCGGACAATGGGAGCACAAACTTAGAATGATGGAAAAAGGACAGTACGACCCATCCCAATTCAAGGCTGAATTATACAAAATGGTACGAGAACTAACCGATCAGGTGATTTTCGATCATTAATCTATTTTGACGAAGCTACGAATCGCTTCATCATGCTTTGAAAAACATCGAATTTTATAAACACCTGTGCGCAATGCAGAAACGTTCAGCTCGGTTAACTTGTGCTGAAAATCTAAGCTGTTTTGCATTACCACACGTCCCGTTAAATCCGTTATTTCGTAAGCAAAATACGAAGCGTTTTCATCTTTTACCACAAGTATTTCCTGCGTAGGATTTGGATAAACATTGAGCCCACCGGCATTAAAATCTGACAATCCAGCGTTGTCCACCGTTGCGGAAAGAATCAAGGTATCGCTGCAATTTGCATTGGCTGCTATCAACGAAACAGGATAGGTTCCAGGAACTGCATAGGTGTGACTTGGGGCAGACACATTGGAAACAAAGCCATCTCCAAAATCCCACGTGTATTGATTGGCATTGATGCTCCCATTCAGACCCACCGTTGCTGTCATTCCTATTGCGCTCACATTCGCAACGGCTTGTACTTGGTCCATGATCAAATGAACGGGTACCCTAGGACTGATACAAGGATCTTTAACAATTTCCCAATCGTAAAAATAATAGTAAAAAGCACCCCCAGCGCTGGAACCGGTAATGGAAATCAACCCTGGAATTTGGTAAGGAAACACGGCACCCGCATTGTTTCGGTATAAGTTCATTTGGCTTCCACCCATTCGATAATTCACCCCAGGCTCCAAATGAAAATTCAAAGCAATTCTAGAACCTCCGGCAGGAATATTTAAGAACCTAGAATCCAATTGATTCCCACTTGCATCCCACAAAGTAATCGTTCTATCCCCCACTGCACCCGCATTTACCCAAGCAGAAACAATCGTTAAAGGCTCATTCACAGTGAAAATCATGTATTGGGTCGATGCGTTGTTGTGTTGACCTCCTGTACCAAAAGAATTGTTCAAGGGTCCCACGTATTGTGTAGGTTGTGATTCTACATTTTCCAACCATAAGGTATCGGTTTGCGGGAGAAACATGCTGTAGGTTCCACCATTCACCAATAGATTCCCATCGAATTCCTCGTCGTAGATTTTTATACTCCCATTGGCTGTTGCCGAAACGGTTACGGAATCAGGAGAACAGATAACCACATCGCTTGCAAGCGGCGCATCTGGTCGGTCGATTTGGATGTATTGTAATTGCGTCATGGTATCGGTACCGAAAGCATTTCCCGTAACCAAACTGACGGTAAACAATCCATCTTGGGTATACACATGCAATGGGTTTTGTAAATTGGATGTTGTCCCGTCGCCAAAATCCCAAGTCCAATTGGTTGGTCCTTCTGTCGTTTCATCCACAAATTGAATGTTCCCATCACAACTCGTTACGGAAGTAGCATGAAAATCCGTAATTGGAGGCGTTGAAGGGATGTGACAGGTCCATGTCATCACAAAACCAGCATTGTTCACATAGGTATCTGAGAAAAACTTAATGGTTACCGTACCGTAAGTAGTTTGGATAGTACCCCCGTTTGGCAGAGCATTACCCGTGTACTGACCAATTAAAGGACTCGAGGACGTTGGACCATCGTAGACATACAAGTAATCATAATCCAATTCGAAATCAAAAAGACTAAAGTTAAGGGTGACGTAAGAGGCATTCAAAGGTGCGATTACGATTTCACTGGTAACCAAATCCTGGTAGTTTGATGCAAGCCCTCCTGGATCGAAGAGCGTTCCTGAACAAGAATTTTGGGTTTGGTTTTGTCCCGCAGGATTCATGGTAATCGCACAAGGTAAATTCGGGTCCACATTGATGTAATTCAACATGGTTAAGGTATCTGTACCGCAAGCGCCTCCACTAACAATTAAGGACACCGTATATAATCCAGGGTTTTGGTATACATGGGAAGGATTCAGAGCATTTGAAGATGCTCCATCTCCAAAATTCCAAGTGAAAGTTCCTGCATTAAAACTTTGATTTGTAAAGTTGACCAAAGCTGGCGCTTGACAATAATTTTGGAATGCGGTTGAAAATTGAGCATTTACGGTGTAAGAAAAGACCTGTCCGACACCTACGGCGTACCAAGCGTTGGTCGTAGACATCACTTCTGGAGAACATGCACCGTATAAATCGATGGCAGCTTGAATCGCATAAAACCTCGCATCTTGGTGATCAGAATTAGGCGTGAGGTATACGGTCAAGTTTCTAAAGGCAATTCTTGAAGCTTTTAACATTCCAAGTGCAGGAACATTGTAGGCATTACCGATGTCATTGGTACCTGTTCCTCCAACCGTTAGCAAATAGTACCAATAATTCTGAACCCCAGAATTGGTATGCACCCCACCGTTGTCTTGAGATCCCGTGTAATAATTTGTACCCAAATAGGTATCAGGATCTGAAAACGCATTGGGATTGCTCATGCTTCTTATGCCATTGCCACTGGGTGTGGCATCTTCACCGATGACCCAATTGAGTGCATTGTTGTTTGCGAAAGACTCAATGGAAACCCCAAAAACATCCGAAAAGGACTCATTCAATGCACCTGATTCATTCGAATATACTAGGTTGGCTGTATTGCTTGTCAAACCATGTGTTACCTCATGTCCTGCAATGTCAATAGACGTCAAGGGACTAAAAACAGATCCATCGCCATCACCATAGGTCATGCGCTGACCATCCCAAAAAGCATTGTTGTAATTGGTATTGTAGTGCACATAGTTTTTCAACATGAAACCATTCCCATCAATGCTATTGCGGTTGTGGATTTGCCAATAATAATCGTACGTCATTTCCGAACCCCAATGGGCATCACCGGCGTATTGATCTTGGTTGGTGGTATTGTTCCAAAAGTTATCTGCATCTGTAAAATCCACCGCAGTACCATAATTTGAGGTATTGTTTAAGTCAAACGTTTGAATCCCATTTCCGCGACCAGATTCTCTCAATCGAAATTGATTGGCAAAATAATCCGCTACAATGGCCTTGTTTCCCGAATAAGCGGTTACCGCAACCCCATTGCTATCGGCTGTATGTATCCTGTTTTCCAAGCCAACGACGGCATTGGTGTGTGCATCAACATAAACCCATTGCCTGGATAGAGGCTCAGATGCGTAGACATCCATGCAATAACACAACTGATATCCTGCATTCCCCGAAGGTGTAAACCAAACCAATTCCGGAGCGGGGAAATAGGTTGCATTTGGATTTTCCGTCTCTCTCTGCAAGAGCAACTCCTCCCAGGTATTTTCCCATTTATAGGCATCTGCAGGTACCGACTGAAGTCCAGCAGAGATGGCTTGCTCTTTAGAAAAAGAAGGTGTTACAGAACCCTCCACACGTTTGAGATCCCCATTTATTGAAAGCAAAACCTCTCCTTTCATGTGAAACTTTAGCACACTGTGCTGCACTTGAATGCCTTTATACAAAACCGCATAATTGAAATGTGTCCACCCCAATTGATCTGAGTTCTTGTCATTTAATAACAGGGAATGGTCTGAAGTTAATCCAAAAAACACACGCGCGAACTCTGAATGCATTTCTGGCGACAAGTTGATTTTACCATCAAATTTGACGAAATCTACAAAAGCTGAGGGGTTCTTTTGACGTTGTTCAACGACATGACTTTGAATCTCTTTTTGGGTAAGGTTTTTTTGTCCGAAAATGGAAAGGGCACATAGAAAAGTACATAGGAGGAGTGAAAACTTCATAGCAGTAGGTTTAGGTGCCTAAAGATAGGCAACGCGACCGAGACTACATCTTATTTGGCGCAGTAATTCCTAAAATTTTCAATCCCCTTGAAATGATGCTTTGAATGGTGATCGCAATCTGAATCCTGGCCATTTTAAGGTCTTCATCCGGCTCATTCAAGATGGCGCATTGCTGGTAGAAAGAGTTGAAAGCTTTTGTTAATTCGTAGAGGTAGTTAGCCAAAACCGCAGGCGAATACGTAGTTGCCGCATCTTGCAAGGTAAAAGGGAACTGTTCGATGATTTTAATCAGTGGTATTTCGGCTTCAGAAACTTTATTCACCTTAAGATTTTCAACAGGAATGTCAGATTTTCGAAGCAGCGAAGTGATTCTCGCATGGGTATACTGAATAAAAGGCCCTGTGTTTCCCGTTAAATCAATGGACTCCTCAGGGTTGAACATCATTCTTTTTTTCGGATCGACTTTCAATAAAAAATACTTTAGTCCCCCCATCCCAATTTGCTCAAACAGTTGCTTTTGTTCTTGTGGATTCATTTCGGAAATATGGCCACGTTCTTTGGTCATTTCTTCGGCAGCAGAAACCATCTCTTCCATGAGATCATCTGCATCCACAACGGTACCCTCTCTGGATTTCATTTTTCCCGTAGGTAAATCTACCATGCCATAAGACAAGTGGTGACAGTTTTTTGCCCAATGAAATCCCAGTTTATCAAGGATCAAAAAGAGTACTTTGAAGTGATAATCTTGTTCATTCCCAACCGTATAAATCATTCCATTCAACAAAGGAAAATCTTTGTAGCGGTCAATCGCCGTTCCGATGTCTTGGGTCATATACACAGCGGTCCCGTCGGAACGAAGCACCAACTTTTCATCCAATCCTTCCTTAGTGAGGTCAATCCAAACTGAACCGTCTTCTTTTTGATAAAACACCCCTTTCTGAATGCCTTCCATGACTTGGTCTTTGCCCAAAAGAAAGGTGTCGCTCTCGTAATATAAAGTATCAAAATCAACCCCCATTCGCTTGTAGGTTTGCTTGAATCCTTCATATACCCAGCCGTTCATCGTGGTCCACAATAGGTATACTTCAGGATCTCTGGCTTCCCATTTTATGAGCATTTCTTTGGCATCGCGCAGAATCGCCGTGGAATTTTTAGCCAACTCCTTTATTTTGGCATCGAGGGCGATGACGGTTTTCTCATCCTTACCCAATTTGGCTTCGGCAAAACCCATGTATTTCGCTACCACGTCGGAAGGATACCCTTCAAAATCAGACGCTTCCCATTCGGATATGATTGCTTTCGCCTCTTGGTTTAAGTGCTTGTCGAATTCGACGTAGTATTTTCCGACCAATTTATCTCCTTTCAAACTTGTATTGAGCGGAGACTCTCGATCGCCGTGGTCGTTTAGGGGCGAAAACATTTTCCACGCAAGCATGCTCTTACAAATGTGAATACCCCTGTCGTTGATGACCTGTGTTTTGATGACTTGGTGTCCGTTTGCCTTGAGCAGTTCAGAAACAGAATACCCTAGAAAATTATTCCGAAGGTGTCCGAGGTGTAAAGGTTTGTTGGTATTTGGCGAGGAGTATTCCACCATGATGAGCGGCTTGGAATTCACATCACCAAATCCAAAATTTGGTTGAGTTGCAACGGTTTCAAGTACACTTCGCCAGTGGCTTGTGGAAAACTTGAAATTTAGAAATCCTTGAATCACCTCAAATGAGTCGATTTCAGAAAATTTAGAAGAAAGAAATTCACCTATCCGATTGGCTGCCTCAACAGGAGAACACTGCATTGCCTTTGCGAAAGGAAAAACCACCAGGGTGAGGTCGCCCGAAACTTCCTTCTTGGTTGGCTGAAACTGAATCCAATTGGGATCAATCTGAATGTTAAAAAATATGGAGCCCTCCGTTAAAAGGGAATCCCGCATTACAATTTCCATGATTCTTCTAGGGTATGTGCGACCGCATCGACAATTTCTAAGGCAATTTCGGCCATTTTATTTCCTGCTTTATCCAAGCATGGATTCACCTCTACCACTTCCAAAGCGCAGAGTTTTGGGGTTTTTGAAAAATTTTGAAGCAGTTGAACCGCTTCGTTCATGGTCAAACCATTTTTAACAGGGGTCCCTGTACCATAAGAAGTCAAATCTGGGTCCATTGAGTCGACATCAAAGGAAACGTAAATCAAGTCGCAGGCATTTAAATAACCTAAGGTTTCGTTGGAGATAACATCCACTCCTTTTGAACGAACTTCATCTACTGTAAAATTCTTAATATGGTTGTCGTTCATGAATTGATCCTCTTCGGGTTCGGTATCCCTAACAGCGATGTAGACCAAATCAGCAGGCTTCACAGCGCTGCATTTGAGTTGATTCCATAACAAAGACGTTTCAAGGTCAACATGATTTTTTTCGCAGGCCAAATTATCCATTCCCAATGCAGTTGCGATGGGCATGCCATGTAGATTCCCTGAGGGGGTTGTGTAAGGAGTGTGTACGTCCGCATGGGCATCGATCCAAATCACCCCAAGTCTTGCATCTGGATACGCTTGATGAATCCCACGAATGGTTCCACCCGCAGACGCGTGATCTCCTGCGATGACAAAAGGAAAGTTTCCAGCGGAAAGCGTTTTTGAAATTTCATTTCCTATGGTTTCATACACTTTCACCATCCCATCAATTCTTTTGGCAAGAGGAAATTTTATGGGACGATCGAGTAAGTGGTTGAAATCGCTCAAACAGGTCCATGGTCGATTTTTAAACAGTTGATTTCCTTTTTCCCTTGCGGCAATTTGCATTGCGAAAGGACCGAGAGAAGCGCCCCGGGTACCTGCCCCCAATTCAGAAGGATTGATGATAAATGATATGCTTTTTGTCATAAGAATCCCTTTTGAGGGGGATAGGACAAATATACAAAAAAGTTCAAAGGTCGGAGTGGTGAAAATCCCAAAGAATTTCCTTCGTTCATAGGATATGTCTATATTCGCATTCTGTTTTTAACTAGGTAACTGTCGAATTTTTATGAAACAGAGACCAATTTAGTGGATGTAGCTCATCCGCCACGGCGGAGGCTAGCGCAAGGGTGATTCATATTTAATGGGGATGTAGCTCAGTTGGCTAGAGCGCTTGACTGGCAGTCAAGAGGTCGTGGGTTCGAATCCCATCTTCTCCACTCTACGGGAAAGCACTTTCCGAAAGGAAGGTGCTTTTTTTATGTAGGCTTCCTTTCAGGTAATGAAATTTTCATACTTTTATAAATCAGTAACCCTCAAAAAGATTTTCCATGAGAACTTTGCTTACCACTCTTTTGACCCTTTGTGCATTTTCATTTTTCGGTCAAACCGTTTACTCTGTAGATTCAAAATACGATGCCGATGTTAAAATTTATGTCGCCAGTTCAAAATACGATGCCGACTTGTTGGTGTACAAATGTTCATCAAAATACGACGCAACCGACAATAAAGGACTTTGGTTTTTCGCAAGCAGTAAGTACGACGCGAAAAAGAAAGTGTTCTTTTGTGACAGCAAATATGACGCAGATCTTATTATCTATTTTGTAGACAGCAAATACGACGCTATTTGGAGAAACAGCGCGAAGAAAAACTTGATGTACTAATTGCTCCTAATGACTCAAAAAAACCTTCGGCAACTTCTCTTCCTTATACTCTTCCTTCCGTTTTCATTGTTTGCACAGAAGAAAAATAGTTCCTTCAGTGGTGAGATGCTGTTCAATGTGGAACGTGTTGCTCCTCCGGATTCAAGTCGTGAAATGGTATTGATTTACGCTAAAGACAGCTTGCTAAAAGTGATTAATTTCTCTACACAGTGGGGACAACAAGAACTTATCAAGCACATCAGTCGACAAAAATCATATCTACTTATTTCAACCACCAAAGGAAATTATGCCATCCGAACAGAATACACCAAAAATGTAGACACTTCCATGCATTACACCTACAAAAAAACTTTTGGTCACAAGAGAATTGGAGGATTTAAAGCAAAAAAACTCAAGGTGCAATTCTCTGGGATTAACAAAGATTTCGACTTCTATTACTTCAAAAAAATTCCCGCAAAATACGGAAGCGCATTCACCGATTTCCCAGGATTGGTAGCTGAATACTTTCTACCGTCCGACCAAGGATTGTTCAAATACACATTGACATCCCTCAAAAACATGGACCCTCCGCTTTCGCTTTTCATGATTCCCGAGAACTACAAAAAAGTATCCTTGGAACAATTTCTTGAGGAAATAGCGACGCCCTAACGCTGAATTTAACAAAGCGCTGTGCATATCAATCCAATCGTGAGATAGAACCCATTTCTTTGTTCGCTACCTTCGTACTTTACCCTAAGCATGCGACAAAACGAGTTTATTCCCCATGAGCCAGAAGGTCCTTTATACACAAGCGAGATAACGGACGATACCGCTGCGCAAAAAAAGAAAAAACCCAAGCCTAAAGCACCTAAAACCGAGTCGGGTACAAAGGAAAAAATTAACAGCACCGTTTCGTTTTTTAAATCAAAAAGATTCGTTTCTTCCGTTGGCGCTTTACTTACCCTGGGTTCTGTATTTATTTTCTTTGCGTCTATATCCTATTTTGTAAGCTGGAAAAACGACCAAGATGCCTTGTTGAATTATGGTTTTTGGGACTATATTTTTAACAACAACATACCCTCCGCCGACAATTGGTTGGGGAAATTTGGTGCGTGGACCGGTCACGTATTGATCTACAATTCCTTCGGTATTCCTGCCATTTCTCTTTGCTTTATCTTTTTTCTTTTTGGAATCAAACTTTTGTTTAACATCCAACTTTTCCCATTAGGTAAAACCACATTGGTGGTATTGGTCTACATGGTTTGGGGCTCTATTTTCTTGGGATTTTTTGAATCATACCTCAATTTTGCTGGAGGGGTGTTTGGAACATTTGTCAACGAATGGCTCAAACTCACCGTGGGAGGTGTTTTTACGATTGTCCTCGATTTTGTCCTGCTCTATATTTTCACCACCCTCCTATTCAATCCAAACTATGGAAGTTTGCTGGAAAAACTAAAACCTTCAAACCTGAAAGGCGATTACTTTGGGGTAAATGAAGAACCAGCCAAACCCAACAACGTCTATCAATCAATGGATGTTATTAATCCCATTAAGGAAAATGAAATTGAAGAAGACATCGTTTCAAATCCCATACACTTTACCAAAGAAAATGAATTGGAACTGGAGATGGAATCCGACATGGAAATAAGTTTCGGAAGCCCAGAAGCACCGCTTCCCAACGAACTGGAAATCATCGTTGAACCCGAAGCGCCAAAAGAAGAGCCCATTGTAAAAGAAAGCAGTAGAAACGAAGATGACATGTTGGCTGCACGATTGGTAAAGGAATATGGCCTATACGATCCAACCAAAGACCTTGACACCTACATCCTCCCTCCCATTGAATTGCTGAAAGACTACGGAGGAAGTGGGATATCGGTATCCAAAGAGGAATTGGAAGGCAACAAGGATAAAATCGTTGAAACCCTTTCCCACTATAAAATAGACATTGCGAAAATCAAAGCCACAGTAGGCCCCACAGTTACCCTGTACGAAATCGTCCCTGCACCGGGTGTTCGAATCTCCAAAATAAAAAACCTTGAAGACGACATTGCCCTAAGTTTAAGTGCACTCGGAATCCGTATCATTGCGCCCATCCCAGGGAAAGGCACAATCGGTATCGAAGTTCCAAACCTAAAACCAGAAATGGTCAGCATGCGCTCCCTCATCGCCTCAGATAAATTCCAAAATTTTCAGGGCGAACTTCCCATTGTTATGGGAAAAACCATTACCAACGAAACCTTCGTGTTTGACATGACCAAAATGCCCCATTTGTTGGTGGCAGGTGCTACGGGACAAGGTAAATCAGTTGGACTCAACGCCATTTTGGTATCCCTACTCTACAAAAAACATCCCGCACAAGTGAAATTCGTCTTGGTTGACCCTAAGAAAGTTGAGTTAACCTTATACAATAAAATCGAACGTCATTTCCTTGCAAAACTTCCCGGAGAAGCCGATGCCATCATTGTGGATACTTCAAAAGTGGTGAACACACTGAATTCCCTATGCATCGAAATGGATGACAGATACGAATTGCTGAAAATAGCAGGGGTGAGAACCATAAAGGAATACAACGAGAAGTTCATCGACAGAAAACTCAACCCAGAAAAAGGGCACAAATACCTTCCATACATCATTGTATTGATTGATGAGTTTGCCGATCTGATCATGACCGCAGGTAAAGAAGTAGAACACCCCATTGCAAGAATCGCACAATTGGCAAGGGCAATCGGTATTCACCTCATTGTCGCAACCCAACGTCCCTCCGTCAATGTCATTACAGGTATGATTAAAGCGAATTTTCCCGCACGAATTGCTTTTAGGGTGCTTTCAAAAATTGACTCAAGAACCATCCTTGATGCGTCTGGTGCGGACCAATTGATCGGACGTGGTGACATGCTTATTTCCACCGGATCAGATATGCTAAGGCTTCAATGTGGTTTCGTAGACACCCCAGAAGTGGAGGACATTTGTGAATTTGTTGGAGAACAACGTGCATATCCTAGCGCATTTTTATTGCCAGAATATGTCGCAGAAGGAAGTGAAGGAAACGGCGACTTTCAAATGGATGACATCGACCCCCTCTTTATTGAATCTGCCCGAATGGTTGTAATCAATCAGCAAGGATCCGCCTCTCTTCTTCAAAGAAAATTAAAATTGGGCTATAACCGTGCAGGAAGAATTGTGGATCAACTCGAAGCAATGGGAATCATTGGAAACTTTCAAGGGAGCAAAGCAAGAGATGTGCTGTTTACAGACTTGGAGTCACTCGATGAATTCTTGAAGCTTAAAGGCCTTCTTTAGTTTATTCTATTCATTTTTGTAGCTTTACTTCATTCAACCCTAGATATGAAGCACTTTTTTATCGCCCTGTTATTGGGCATCACGTTGACGAACTTTGCGCAACTTTCCGAGATTCCAGCACCCCTCGCAAAATATTATCACTCCGGGAAAGACTTTTCCTGGCACCATGAAGTGGTTGATTATTTTCAAACCTTACAATCCTTGTATCCAGAAAATGTTCGCTTAGAAGAATATGGTAAAACCTACGAAGGTCGCCCCCTTTTCCTTGCATATATTGGAAACAAAGAAACCATTCGCAACCTCGAAACCATCCGTAAAAACCATTTACAACATAGCCCCGAAGAAAAAACATCGATTGCGTGGTTAAGCTACAATGTGCATGGAAATGAAAGTTGTGGCACCGAAGCGGCGATGGAAACAGCCTATTTGTTGCTCACCAAAAACGCCGACTTACTCAACCAAACCCTCGTGGTAATTGACCCTTGTCTAAATCCTGATGGAAGAGATCGCTATGTGAATTATTTCAAACAATACCATGGAAAAAACACCATCCTTGCACTCGGAAGTGCGGAACACCAAGAAGAGTGGCCGGGTGGACGTCCGAATCACTATCTATTTGACCTTAACCGAGATTGGGCATGGTTGACACAAATCGAATCCCAGAGCCGCATCAAAGTTTACAATCAATGGCTTCCCCATGTCCATGTCGACTTTCATGAACAAGGAATGAACGAACCCTACTATTTCCCTCCAGCGGCAGAACCTTACCATGAAGTGGTCACCAATTGGCAGAGAGATTTTCAAAAAATGATTGGTAAAAACCATGCATCTTACTTCGACAAAGAGGGTTGGCTGTATTTTTCTAAAGAAATATTTGACCTATTGTACCCTTCATATGGAGATACCTATCCCACGTTCAACGGTGCCATTGGAATGACCTACGAGCAAGGCGGTAGCGGACGGGCAGGTTTGGGAGTCATCACTATGTTAGGCGACACCCTGAGTTTGGAAGACAGGATTTTACACCACATTACCACGGGTATTTCAACGGTTGAAACGGTAAGTAAAAACCACAATCGCATGCTCGAAGAATTTCAAAAATACTTTGGTAAAACATCGAAATTCAAGTACAACAGCTATCTATTGGACGGAAATGCGCCCAATGTACAAGCTTTGTTAAAATTACTCGATGCGCATGGAATTGCCTTTGGTTCTACTTCAGAACTGAAAGGTTCGGTGGTCAAAGGATACGACTACTTCACGCAATCCAACATCGATTATAAGGTTAAAGAAACCGACATTGTGGTCAACACAAACCCAGAAAAAGGAAACCTCATTCAGGTATTGTTTGAGCCCAGTACAAAATTGAGTGATTCTTTGACTTACGACATTACCGCTTGGTCCCTTCCTTATGCTTATGGCATTCCATGTGTCGCTGTCGAAAAACAAGTAGTTTCAGGAAACAGGAGCATTGCTAAAACTTCCAACAAAACAGCTGAAAAATGCTATGCCTACGCTGTAAAATGGCGCAACATTGCCGATGCAAAATTCCTAGGAAAACTTTTAGCCAAAGACCTTCATGTTTCGTTTTCAGAAAAAGACTTTACGTATGAAAATACGCTGTTTTCCAAAGGAAGCCTTGTGATCATTCGTGGTGAAAACCCAGGCATTCCAATCGACAAAATACTCATGGATGAAGCTTCCGCAGCGAATGTTGAATTAACCCCAATCTTTTCAGGGATGATGGACCAAGGTCCGGACTTTGGTTCTTCCACATTAAAGAAAATCCTACATCCGAAAGTGGGAATTCTGTACAATACGGAAGCATCTTCGCTTTCACTCGGCGAAATTTGGCATTTCATGGATGTTCAATTGGATTTTCCTGTTCAAATGCTTCGAGCAGACGAATTTAATGCAGCCGAATTCAACGACCTCAATGTTCTTTTCATCCCAGAAGGATTTACATCCAACTATAACGCAGATTTGAAGGAATGGATTAGAAACGGAGGCACTTGCATCGTCATGGGTTCTGCAGCCAGTAATTTCATGGAAGCTGATTTTGGAATGACCATTGGGACAGAAACCCCCGAGGCATCCAACTTGGCGCTTGGGAATTACGCAAACATGGAAAGAAGTTCAATCAGCGAAACCATCATTGGTGCCATTTATAAATGTGAAACCGATGAAACACATCCACTCGCCTTTGGCTATGGAAAGACCTATTTTACCTTAAGGCTTACGCCAGAAAAATATCCTTTTTCCGGAACCATTGTTCAAAAAATCAAAGATTCAAAAGGTTGGGTTTCAGGCTTCAGTGGTTATAAAGTGAAAGCCAAACAAGATTCAATTACAACCGTCGGCGTACAACCGCTGGGAGAAGGTTGCATCGTGTATTTTTTCGACAACCCCTTGTTCCGAGGATTTTGGGAAAATGGAAAATTACAAGTAGCAAACGCCCTCTTTTTTGTAAATAAAAACTGATTTTCACCTTTGGACAGCGGGAGGATTTCACTTCGTTTGTTAATTCCCTTACAATCCAAATGGGATCTCATCATTCAAAAACATTTATTCAGTAACTTCGCACAATGAAAAAAATATGCCTTACCCTTTTGCCTGCAATCTTGATTTGCTTGCTTTCTATTTCTTGTGAAAACAAAGAAGAAAAATACAAAGTGGTTTTTAAAAACAATACAGACGAAATTTCCTATGTGTTGGGTGCCATCAATGCAAAAACCATCGTTAATTCCGGTACAGAATCCTTTGAAAAATTGGATAAGGATGCTGTAATCAAAGGCTTTAAGCAAAACCTAAACGGCACACCCGCCGAAGCATGTTTGAGTACATTGCAATTGCTTTTTGGTCCCAATTACCAAGACTTTAATAAGAAATATGTAAAAGAAGGATCTCTGTGCATGGGAAAAATGACAGGTTATGCTTTCTATTACGACATCCGTAAACTTGGTGGCTTGGATAAAGTGAACTTTGACATGGTGAAAAAAGGTTTTGAAGATGGCATGTTTAAGAGAGATACCAACTTTCTTCAAGAACCAAAAATGCGTGAAACCATGCGGATTTTTATGACGGGGCTAAACGTTCAGAATGGCAACAAAATGTTAGAAAAAGCAAGGAAAATTAAAAATGCTCAAATCTTTGAGAATGGCATCGTCATGGAAACCATCGAGGAAGGGAAAGGACCGAACCCTGACCCAACCGATGACGTTAAAGTTCAGTACATCTTGACCTCCGCCTTGGGTGATACCATTCAAAATTCCTATGATGGAGATGGAAAAGGAAATGTAGCACCCATCCCCTTGTCACTTGCTGGTGGCGTAATTCCAGGATGGACTTTCTCCATTCCTAAAATGAAAGTGGGTGGAAAATACCGAATTTATGTCCCTTGGAACTTAGCCTATGGTGAACAACAAGGAAAAGAATCGCTGTGCTTTTTTGTTGAATTGTTGGCAAAAGGAAAAACCGGTACCTTTGTTAAAGAACCAACAATGCCTGTTCAATAACATGAAGCACCTAACCTTCCTTTTCCTATTACCCATTCTCCTTCTTACTTCTTGTAACGACAAGGTGAATTTACTTGGAGATTACCAAGAAACCGCTGTGGTCTATGGACTTTTAGACCATGCAGACAGTCTTCATTTCATAAAAGTTACGCGTGCTTTTATCGGTCCAGGAAGCGCAGTAGATTTGGCAATGAATCCAGACTCCAATTACTTTCAAACCGCAGATGTTCAAGTCACAGAAGTGTTAAACGGGATTGAAACAAGATCGTGGATTTTGCAAGATACCCTCGTTAATGACAAGGATACCAATGGCGCCTTTTATGCACCCACCCAAAAAGTTTATTATTTCAAAACCTTGACCACGGGGACTAATGAAGCCCAACAAATTTCAGCCAATCCCTTGTATTCTTCTTTACACAAAGATGCTACTTACAAACTCAAAATTATTGTTGACAACGGTAAATTTGAAGTGAATGGTCAAACCAAAATGGTACATGGACTTACATCGCCTGCAAATACACAGAATTTTACGTTTAAATTCGCCAACAACCCAGGTTCCTACTTAAATGCGGGCGTCTCTGCTGTGAATACCTTTGGAAACGCATACGTTGTAAATACACAGCTCAACATCTTCTTTAATGAATATATTGGGGTGAATAAAACCCGAAAAAGCTTCAATTGGACACTTGGAGAAGGCAGCATCACCCCCGGTGATTCTAAGACATTTACCGCATATGGGGAGACCTTCTACAACCTTATTAAATCTAATACAACAAACAATCCTGCCATAACCCGAAGGACTTTTGATGGAATCGAATTTGTAGTGACTGGCGGCTCTGAGGAATTGTACAATTACATGGTGGTTAACGCACCGAGTTCCTCCCTTGCGCAAAGCAAACCTACGTATACCAACCTAACGGTGAATAACAATAAAAAAGTAATCGGCATCTTTTCTTCGCGACAAACTTTGCGTTTTTACAGACCGTTTTTCACCAATGCTGCCCAAGCATACATTCGAGCCATTGACAAAAAAAGTACAAAGGAATTATGTCAAGGACCCATCACGGGGTTATTGCTTTTCTGCTCTGACCATCCCGGCGACAATGTTGTGGGTGCTTCCGAACCTTATGCTTGCCAATAAAACGTTATTCTGCTGATGTCAGAAAGGATTACGCTTTTTGCAGATGTCATTCTGCCAGTTCCCATTCGACAAGAATTTACCTATCGTGTTCCATTTGAATTAAATGAAACCATTGCCATAGGTCAAAGGGTGATTGTTCCCTTCGGGAAAAACAAAAGAATAACAGGGGTTGTCTCAAAAATCCACCCGAATGCGCCGGTTGAATACCAAGCAAAATACATCGAATTCATTCTGGATGAGATTCCATTAATACTGGAAAACCAACTGGCATTTTGGAAGTGGATTTCATCGTATTACCTTGCTCCCATTGGTGATGTACTAAATGCTGCATTGCCAGCGAACTTCAAACTTGCCAGCGAAACGAAAGTCGTAATACATCCTGACTTTAACCATAACCTTACGGATTTCAACGAAAAAGAAGTCCTGATTCTTCAAGCACTAAGCCACCGTGAAAGCTCAAATCTAAAAGAGCTCTCAGAAATTTTGGAAGTAAAGAACATTCACTTGTACATCAAAAGATTGATTGACAAAAATGCCGTCATCACGCAAGAAGAAATCAACCAACGCTATACCCCTAAAACAAAAACCTTTGTCAAGCTGAATTCTGAATTAGAATCAACCCGTGTTGCAGAAGTTTTGGATGAATTACAAACGAAAAAAAGCACCCAAGGACAATTTAAAGCTTTATTGCAAATCATACAGTGGTCCAATGAATCCAACGATCACCAAGGCTACATAGACAAAACAAGGTTAATCCAAAGTGAAATCAGCAACGCATCCATTCTCTCCCTTGAGAAAAAAGGAATCCTACGCATTGAAAAATTGCAAGTGGACCGTTTGTCTTTGTCAAAAGAAGCAACCATGGGCGCACCCATACTCAACGAAGCGCAAAAAACGGCTTTGTCAGAAATCGAAGAAAGTTGGGAAAGCAAAGACATTACCTTGCTTCACGGGGTTACAGGTTCTGGAAAAACGGAGTTATACATTCAACTGATTCAATCCTACCTTGACCTTGGAAAGCAAATCCTTTTTTTAATTCCTGAAATTGCGCTCACCACACAGTTAATTTTAAGATTGTCGAAATACTTCGGGAATCAAGTGGGCGTATACCATTCTAAATTCAACCAAAACGAAAGGGTGGAAATTTGGAGCAAGGTATTCGAAAACAACCTCCAAGAATATCGCATTATTCTCGGGGCAAGATCCTCCATTTTTCTTCCCTACCGAGATTTAGGTTTGGTAATTATCGACGAGGAACACGAAAGCTCATATAAACAACACGAACCTTCACCGAGGTACAATGCAAGAGATGCCTCAATTTATTTAGCGAGAATGCATGGCGCCAAGGTACTTTTAGGGTCTGCAACCCCCAGCTTGGAGAGTTATTACAATGCCCAATCGAACAAATACGGTTATGTCCTTTTGGATAAGCGATATAAAGATTTATCCATGCCAGAGGTTCTCATTGCAAACATTCGCAAAGAAACCAAACAAAAGTCGATGTCTTCACATTTTAGCTCCCTGCTTATGGAGCACATTAAAACGGCGCTAGATCAGGATGAACAAGTCATTTTATTTCAAAATCGACGTGGGTTTACGCCACTTTGGTCCTGTGAAATTTGTTCTTGGGTCCCGAAATGCGACCAATGTGACGTTTCGCTAACCTACCATAAACATTCGAATCAATTGAAATGTCACTATTGTGGTTTTGCAACACAGCCCATGGGAAGCTGCAAGGCTTGCGGTAGCAACAAGCTAAAAATGCTTGGCTTTGGTACAGAAAAAATCGAGGATGAAATACAGCTCTTTTTTCCAGAAGCAAAAGTAGCACGAATGGATTTAGACACCACCAGGTCAAAAAATGCGTATTCAGAATTGATAGAAAAGTTTGAGAACCGTGGCATTGACATCTTGATTGGTACCCAAATGTTGAGCAAAGGATTGGACTTCGACCACGTATCTTTGGTGGGGATATTGGATGCTGACATGTTGCTGAACCGACCGGATTTCCGTGCCTTTGAACGCGCGTTTCAATTGATGACGCAAGTCGCAGGGCGCGCAGGAAGAAAAAACAAACGTGGAAAAGCAATCATTCAAACAGCACATCCAGACCATTGGGTAATACAATTGGCAGCAGCGCATGACACACTCACATTTCTTAAAGGAGAAATCATTGAACGCGAGAATTTCAAATACCCTCCATTCTACAAACTGATTTTCATCACCTTAAAACACCAAGATGAAAACATGGTCAATTGGGCCGCAAATGCCTTTGCCACGGATTTGAAACTGGCATTTAAGGAACGTGTGTTAGGTCCGGAATTTCCAGTTGTAAAGCGCGTTCAGAACCTCTATCAAAAGGAAATAAAAATAAAATATGAAAAGTCATTATCCGATAAAAAAATAAAGGAGCACCTTATGATGCTCCTTGATAAATTTTACGAAAATGTGGCTTTTAAACCTGTGAAAGTCTCTATAGACGTGGATCCTTATTAACCCAAGTAACTTCTTAAGACTTTGTTTTTCGAAGTATGTTTCAATCTGCGAATGGCTTTTTCTTTGATTTGTCTCACACGTTCCCTGGTCAAATCAAATCGATCTCCGATTTCCTCCAATGACATGGGAGCCCTACCGTCTAAACCATAAAACATACAAAGAACTTCACTTTCTCTTGGCGTTAGTGCCAACAAAGACCTTTGAATGTCACTTCGCAAAGATTCGATCACCAAATTGCTTTCTGGGCTTGGCATTGAATCCCCGCTCATTACGTCGTACATGTTCGAAGAGGACTCATCACTTTCAACCAATGGCGCATCCATCGATACATGTCTACCATTTTGGGCCAAAGATTGTTTTACTTCTTCTGTACTGCAATTTAAGAACTCTGCCAATTCTTCAGCCGAGGGTGGACGTTCATATTGTTGTTCCAATTCAGAAAATGCACGGTTAATTTTGTTGATGTTCCCGATTTTATTCAAAGGAAGCCTAACAATTCTGGCTTGCTCTGCCAAGGCTTGAAGGATGGATTGACGAATCCACCAAACCGCATAGGAAATGAATTTAAATCCTCGGGTTTCATCAAATCGTTCAGCTGCTTTGATCAAGCCCAAATTTCCTTCATTGATTAAATCTGGCAAAGCCAAACCTTGGTTTTGGTATTGTTTAGATACAGAGACAACGAAACGGAGATTGGCTTTGGTTAAGCGCTCCAGCGCAGCCCTGTCACCCGTTCGAATGCGGCGAGCTAGCTCAACCTCTTCGTCTGCGGTTATTAAATCAACACGACCGATTTCTTGAAGGTATTTGTCCAAGGAAGCGGTCTCTCTGTTTGTAACTTGTTTAGCTATTTTAAGCTGTCTCATAAATTTGAAATTAAAGAAAGTGAAACCTCTAACGCACAAAGTAAGGAAAGGTTAGTTGATTTTGAAAAAAAAAGCGAAAATAACTTGTAAAAGTAGAAAAAACCAAATAAATTATGCGAGTCCTAAATTTTTACGGACCCGTAAAAGCACCGATTTGGCTACCTTGCGTGCCTTTGTGGCCCCTGCCAATAAGATTTCTTCCATTAAAGCTGGATTTGACATATAATGTGAATACAAAGCCCTTTCTTTTTCAAATCTGGTCAATATTAAATCCAACAGTTCTTTTTTCGCATGGCCATATCCATATCCTCCATTCAAATAATTTGTGCGCATGATGGAAATTTGTTCGGGATTCGCCAACAATGCATACAATTGAAAGGTGGTACAAACCTCTGGATTTTTAGGCTCTTCCAAGGGTGTGCTGTCCGAGGCAATCGACATGATTTGTTTTTTCAATGATTTTTCATCGGCAAAAATGTCAATAATGTTATTTCTCGACTTGCTCATTTTTTGTCCATCTGTACCCGGAATGAGCATCGTGTCCTCATTTATAACATCTTCGGGTATAACAAAGGTCTCTCCCATTTTTGCATTGAAGCGAGAAGCAACATCTCTGGTAAACTCAAGGTGTTGCAGTTGGTCTTTTCCTACCGGTACCCTTTCGGCATCGTACAAGAGAATGTCTGCCGCCATAAGTATTGGGTAAGTAAACAACCCCCCGTTTACGTCTTCCAGACGATCCGCTTTATCTTTAAAACTGTGGGCTAGGGTTAGTCTTTGATAGGGGAAAAATGTAAGTAGATACCACATCAGCTCGGTTACTTCTGTGACATCGCTCTGCCGGTAAAAACAAACTTTCTCGAAATCCAAGCCACAAGCCAACCAAGTAGCCG
Organism: Flavobacteriia bacterium; assembly: GCA_009924735.1. Taxonomy (GTDB): domain Bacteria; phylum Bacteroidota; class Bacteroidia; order Flavobacteriales_D; family Crocinitomicaceae; genus UBA952. The sequence goes on from RFQZ01000013.1 coordinate 34,518, forward strand.
CAGTGGAACGGGTATTATGCGACAAGGTGTCCACGTCTTTAACCTGCGTCAACGAATGCAAATCTGCAATAAACAGAAAAGAATCATTTCCAGGAAGCTCAGACAATTGAATGGCAGGCACAATGGCTCCTAGAATGTTTCCTAGGTGAGGTGTCCCTGTACTTTGAATGCCTGTTAGTATGCGCGGCATATTTTAATTTTAACAAAAATAACAATTTGCAATCGAGGAGGGACAAGGATTTAAGATATTTCTGTAATTTTGAATGTGAAGGTTATATTTGGTATTTTATCGCTTGTTTGGAAGTTATACATTTCCATCGTGTTTTTTACACTCGCTATTATCCTCTACCCTTTTTTCCTGGTCGTGCTAAGTCTACCGAAATATAAAAAATTCAGCTTTAAGCTTTTTATTTTTTGGAGTTTACTGTTTCGTCTATTTTGTTTGTATCCCATTCGAAAAATTCAACATGGCAGCAAACCCAAAGGTCCATACATCATCATTGCCAACCACACCTCCTATTTAGACATCTTTTTAATGTATTCCATATTGCCAAGTTATCCCTTCGTTTTCCTTGGAAAAAGCGAAATTCTATCTTATCCGATCATCCGAACCTATTTTAAGAACTTGAACATTCCCGTTGATCGCAATAACAAATCGAAAGCAGGACAAGCCTACCTTGCGGCCACAAAAGCAGTTCAAGACGGGTATGGGTTGGTGATTTTTCCTGAAGGAACTTTTCCGACGGAAGATTTACCGCGCATGCTGCCTTTCAAACACGGAGCATTTAAGCTTGCAAAACAACTTAATGTCCCTATTTTGCCCCTAACATTTATGAATAACTACAAATTGTTTTCTGATCCCTCTGTGATTTTAAGCCCGGCACGCCCAGGCTTGTCGATTGTACACGTGCATCCACTTGTGACGGTTGAAACCATTCAAAGCATGGAAACATCAGAACTTAGTGATTACTGCTATGAAGTAATAACAGCCCCTTTGCGTGCTAAAAACCCCGAAGTTTATTAAATTCACACCATGATTGTCACCGAAGCTTTAATAGACCACCTTTCGCATTTAGCCAAGCTTGAATTCAAAGGCGATCAGCGAGATGCACTGAAAAAGGACTTAGAAAAAATCATTGGGTTCATGGACCAACTCAATGGATTGGATACCTCCGAGGTAGAACCTTTGATTTTTATGTCTGAAGAAATCAATCGTTACCGAAAGGATGAAATTGAGCGAAGCATTACCCACGATGAAGCATTAAGAAATGCCCCCAAAAAAGATTCGGATTTCTTTAGAATACCTAAGGTTCGAGGAAAGCACTCTTAGGCGATAAAATCCAATTTTTCTACCAATTTGTATTTGTTTTCCCTGATTTTAAAGTAGCCTAAATCGTAGCAAAAATAATACGTTTGTCCCTTTTGGGTTTGGTAGATGTTCGTATAATAATGAAAATTAAACCCCTCTTCCGCCAATTCAGCCCCTTGTTTTAAGGCTTGGTTTTTTGCAAGTAATTCGGAAATAATTCTCCTATTCTTTTTAAGAATGCGGTTGATCCTCCTAACATTTGCATTCACATCTTCATTCAATCGATTGTTGAAGGTATTTCGACAATAATCGGAACAGAACTTTTGGTCTTTCCGTCCTATTAATCCTTCATTGCACTCGAGACATTTCCTACTTTCCATATTGTTTTGATTAACAAGAATTAACACGTGAATCAAGGTAATAAAAACAAATAGTGGCAATTTTATCCATCAAATTTCTACTCAATGGAAAACGAACCTATTCAAACCTTAAATCCAGCGGAACAATTACGTCAATTGTCGTCAAAAATTGCCCTTGCCCTTCCACGAATTGATAAATTGAAAACAGAAATTTCCAAAAAAATTGTAGGTCAAGTTGAATTGGTGGATCGATTGATCATAGCCCTCCTTTCCAATGGACATATTTTACTCGAAGGCGTACCTGGTCTGGCGAAAACGTTGGCAATTAAAACCTTGTCTGAGGCCGTAGATGGCAGTTTTAGCAGGATTCAATTCACCCCAGATTTACTGCCAGCAGATTTAACCGGTACCCAAATATATCAGCAAAAGGCAGAGAAATTTGTCGTGAAAAAAGGACCAGTGTTTGCTTCTTTTGTTTTGGCTGATGAAATCAACAGAGCCCCCGCAAAAGTACAAAGTGCATTATTGGAAGCGATGCAAGAAAGGCATGTCACCATTGGTGATGAAACCTTCCCCCTACCCACTCCTTTTTTGGTGATGGCCACACAAAATCCCATAGAGCAGGAAGGAACTTATCCACTTCCAGAGGCACAAGTTGACCGTTTCATGATGAAGGTAAACATCGATTACCCTAGTAAAAAAGAGGAGCTGCAAATCATCCGGAATCATATGAATATGGGCGAAAAATCAAACGTTAAACCCGTAATTCATTTACAAGACATCGCTGAATTGAGTGCATTGATTCAAGAAATTTACATGGATGAAAAGATAGAGAATTACATTTTGAACATCATCTTTGCCACCCGTTTTCCCGCCGACTACAACCTGACTGACATGACACACCTTATACAATTTGGTGCATCGCCACGTGGAAGCATTCACTTAGCACAAGCTGCAAAAGCCCATGCATTTTTAAATGGCAGAGCCTTTGTCATTCCTGAAGATGTACAAAAAATGGCGAAAGATGTACTCCAACACCGCATCGGACTTACCTATGAAGCAGAAGTAGAAAACTTGAATCCAGGACAAATTATTTCAAAAATCGTTGGACGGATAGAGGTACCTTAACCATGACACGAGAAGAACTGGTAAAAAACCTTAGAACCATAGAACTCAAATCCAAAGGATTGAGCAGACATGTGTTTTCCGGCAATTATAAATCCGCATTCAAGGGTCGTGGAATGTCGTTTTCTGAGGTACGAGACTACCAAATTGGCGATGAAGTTAGAACCATTGATTGGAATGTAACCGCTCGTTACAATGCTCCATATGTCAAAATTTTTGAAGAAGAAAGGGAACTGAATGTGATGCTACTCATGGACCTTTCTGCATCTATTTATTACGGTACACAAGGGAATTCGAAATTTGACAAATCGCTTGAATTTGCAGCTACAATCGCTTTTTCAGCATTGGAAAACAACGATAAAGTAGGGGCTATTTTATTCTCCAATGAAGTGGAAATTTATATCCCCGCAAAAAAAGGTAGGGACCACGTTATGTTTCTCCTTGACAAAATGATTGCATTTAACCAAAAAACCAAAGGAACTCAAATCAATACCGCATTAAAAACCTTGCGAAACACCCAAAAAAAACGATCCATTTGCTTCCTCATTAGTGATTTTCAAGAAGAGAACTTGAAATTCGACGCAATGCATTCAACCCGAAGGATGCATGATTTAATTGCAGTAAAAATAAGCGATGTGGGTGAAAGTCAAATATCCATTCCTGCTTTTTATCAACTGGTAAACCCCGAAAATGGCAAAAAAACCTGGGTAAATGGATTTTCAGCTTTTTTCAAAAAAAATTACCAAAAAACAGCAATGAATCAATCTGAGTACATTGAAAGGGAAATGAAATTACATGGAATACCATTGATAAATTTAAATTCCAATCAAGACCTCATTCTTCCACTTAAAGCCTTTTTTAACCAACGAAAATGAAAGTTAGCAAAGCTTTATTCCTACTTTTTTTATTGTTTTCCATTTCCACACATGGACAACAAAAAGAAGTATATATTTCCAAAAAAAGCTTTGAGGTAGGTGAAATTTTTCAGGTACGTTACGAACTCACCTATCCCATAGGAACCACATTCGAATTTTACCCACCTAGCCAAACCTTTCCTTGTCAACGCATTGCAATGCAATCCAACCTCAAAGGAGAAACCTTTAAAGCGTTAGAAATTCTAAATTACCATGACAGCACCCTTTCTGAAGGCAATAATGCCAGGTGGTATGCAGATTTTCAAATGGTTGCATGGGATTCCGGATCACTCATTTTGGCTGCACTCCCCATTCGAATCAATGACGAAAACGAAAATTTTAGTGCCATACTCGTCGAATCTAACTTGGTAAAGCCCAAAAAAGGAGTTCCCTTGTACGACATCAAAGAATCCTTCGCTCCCTTAAAAAAGAAATTCATTTTCAAAGAATTCATGCAAGATTATGGCTGGTACATACTTGTATTTGTAGTTTTATTGGTCGGAATTTTTGTGTATCAAAAAAGAAAACATGCGAAAAAACCTATACCAAAAGTCGCCACCCTAAAAACCCAAACCCTTGAGTCAATTGAAAAAATTCATGAAAAAGCACATTGGAAGGTGGATCAAAAAGTACATTATACTGAACTTTCGTTCATCCTCCGATGGTACCTCACTTCCCGCTTTAACATAAGGTTATTAGAAAGAACAACACAGGAAGCTAAAATTCTATTGGAATTAAAAAAACTGGAACCCCACCTCATCGTTCGTATCACAGATGTTTTAAACCAAACCGATGCAGTTAAATTTGCCAATGTTCAATTAGCAGAAGAAATGCATGTATTGTTGATTGAGCAACTAAAGGAAATTGTAATACTCACAAGCCCAATAGAAATCGCTGATGTTTAAAAATTGGAATATCAACCCAACGGATTATGAATTCCAAGAACCCAATTGGTTTTTTGCGCTCATCCTTCTGCCTTTTTTAATTTATTGGATATTTTACAAAGAAAAAAGGCGGTTCGGGGATTTGAAGTTTAATGGATCGAACGAAGCCTTACAATCTTTTTATAACCTAGGCGTCAAAGCATTAAGAGGGGTTTACATTGTGTTACCCGCAACCGTATCGTTATTGTTAATCATTGCCTTGGCTAAACCATACTCGTGGGACCTTAGCGAGCATAAATACGAAGAAAATAAATACGGTATTGACATTGTCATTGCTTTGGATGTCTCACTTTCCATGTATGCAATGGATTTCTCTCCCAATCGCTTGGAAGCAGCAAAAAAGGTAGGAATCGATTTCGTGAATAGCAGAAAAGGAGACAAAGTGGGCTTGGTACTTTATGCAGGTGAAGCATACACCGCGTGTCCCCCCACCCTAGACTACCCTGTTTTAATTGATCAATTGGAACAAGCCGAAGGAATGAAGCTTGAACAAGGCACCGCAATCGGAACAGGCTTGGGTACCGCAGTCGTACAACTGAGAAACGAAAAATTAAAATCAAAAGTCATCATTCTTCTTACGGACGGAAGTAATAATTGGGGTGATGTGAGCCCACAAGACGCCGCTATGCTTGCGAAACAAAAAAACATTTGCGTGTATACCATAGGCATTGGTTCGAACGGAATGGCCCCAACACCCGTAATCACACCAGTCGGTATAGAATATGAATCTATGCCCGTCGAAATTGATGAACAAACCTTGACGGAAATTGCGAGCATTACCGGAGGAAATTATTTCAGGGCAACTGATGAAAGCGCTTTAAGGGAAATTTATAAGGAAATTGCCAAATTGGAAAAAAGAAAAATCACCCACAAAGTCATACAATCCGAACCTCCAGCGACCCCTTATGCATTTTTAAATTGGGCCTTTGTATGTGCGCTTGTTTTTATGGGATTACGGTTTTTATTGTTCCTTCCAGATGCCAATGATTGATTTATGATGTTCTTGAAAAAATACATACTGTCCTTAGCAGCTTGCCAATTGGTGATGGCCATTGCATTCCTTGCTGTTGGTTTTGTTACGGGCATAGGAAACCTCACCTCAAGGACAAGCCTCTTTTTTGCGAAACCCGAGTACTTAAACTTAACCTTCCTTCTGATTCCTTTGTACTTGGGTTTTATATTTTTCCAATGGAAAGGCTTCAGAATACATACAAACTTGTCGAGCACACAACATTCGAATCCTCCCAAAGTTTTATTTCAGTCAGTGAAATTCACGATTTTCACCTTTGGCGTCGTTTGCATCATTCTAGCAATGGCACAACCTGTTTATGGCAAAAAGAAAGTGGGAGGTGTGTCGCGAACCATGGAATTGGTTGTTTGTCTCGATATTTCTAATTCAATGAATACGAAAGACATTGAAAACACATCGAGATTAGACATCTCAAAACGCGCATTAAACGCTCTGATTGATCAATTGTCAGGAGAAAAAATAGGACTCTGTATTTTCGCAGGAAATGCCTTGGTCCAACTCCCCTTGACATCCGATTACAATACCGCACGCATGTTCATAGATGACATTCAAACCTCCTATGTTTCTGAACAAGGTACAGATGTCGTTGCTGCAATGGACATTGCATCAACCATGTTTAGCAAAGAACCCATTTCTAAAGCCATTTTGCTCATAACGGATGGAGAAAACCACCAAGCTCCCGAGAGTGAAATATACAGTTACTTGCGACAAGAGAAAATTCAACTTTGCATACTCGGAATCGGTACAGCGTCCGGAGGCCCTATTCCTGAAGACGTAAATTATCCTGAATACGGTTTTAAAAAGGACAAAGAAGGATTTACCGTAATCTCTAAAATGAATCCCACCTTTATTCGTCATTTGGCGGAGAAGTGCAATGGCACTGCAATCGTTACCAACGAAGCCTATCCTGACATCACGACGATATTAACAGAAATTAACCGCATGAAGCGTACAAAATCACGAAATTTGGACTTTGAAATCAGCGCTTCGGTTTATGAATATCCAGTTTTAGCGGGATTGATGGCATTTTTTGGTTGGATTTTAATGTTTAAGAGAAAAGCCTATGATTAAAAAATTAGTACCCATCATTTTTTTCATGGTTATGGCAAATGTAAGCGCTCAACGTTGGGTGGATTCCATTGAATTGGCCAGAGAAAACTACAGCCAAAAAAAATATGATGCGGCACTTGGGATTTATGAACGGAATGCCAAAGGAAACAAAAAATACCAAAAAATCGATCCGGAAGTTGCGCAATCCTACTACCGTGTTAGAGAATTTAAAAAAGCAATCTCCCGCTATAAATCCGCTCTTAACCAAACCAAAAACAAGGAGAAAAAAAGCAAGATTCATCACAACATTGGCAATTCGAAGTTCAAGCTCAAGGATTACAAAGGAGCCATCGAAAGCTATAAAAACGCACTGAAATTAAATCCAAACGATTCCGAAACAAGGTACAATCTTTCGGAAGCGCTTAGAAGAAAAAATCAACAGGAACGAAAAAATCCAAAGAAAAACGACCCAAAAAACAAACCTCCTAAACCTAAGGACAACAAACAGGACGATTCAAAAAATCCTGGAGACAAACCTAAAAATTCACCAAGAAAATTACCCAATAAGCAAGTAGAAAAGTTACTCGATGACCTTGCAAAGCAAGAGGGTGGTACCAAAAGAAAAATGCAAAAAGGTAAAAAAACCGAAAAAACCGATAATATTTTAAAAGACTGGTAATGAAAATGTGTTCATTCTTCTTGACCCTCCTCTCCTATTCATTTCTGTTGGGACAAAAAATAATTGTCAAATTAGAAGTGAACCAGAAGAAAGCCCAGGTCGGGAAAGAGATCATTGTTACTGTAAAATCGAACGTTGAAGGCATCATTGACATTGATTTTCCTTCGCAATTCGTTCAAGGGTACAATGTCATGAACGGCATGGAGCAAGCAATGGATTACGCCACGGGAAGTGTTTACACCATTTTTTATTTCTCACAAAATGGGGCCTTTAGAAAAGAAGGAACCTACATTATTGGACCCGCCTATATCAAAAAAGGTAGAAAAGTTTACAAGTCCAACACAATTTCCATTGACATAGAAAAAGAACTCGTTGAAAATACCAACGGAGCCGTTTCAAGCAAACAAATGAAACAAGCAGCCTTTGGAATCATAGAATGTAACAAAACAGAACTCTTTGAAGGTGAGCCCTTGGTTGTAAATGCAAAAATCTGCTCACGTTATCCTCCCACGCGGATTGAAGATTACCAAGCCTATAAAATCGAACAATCCCTTGACAAACATCCTTTAAATGGTGCGTCCCAACTCACAGCTAAAAAAGAAACCATCAAAGGGACCTCGATGTACACCATTCAACATGATCGAAACGTAATTTTCCCAAGTGGAAATGGAAACGTACAGATCAATCCCTTCAAATTAATACTACGCCAGAACTATGATGGAATCCCTGTCATTTCAACGGGTTCGGAAATTCGTGTTAAATCCCTTCCACCCAACGCACCGAAATCTTTTATCGGAATGGTCGGAAACCTTGAGGCATCAGCTAAATTCAATGGAAAATGTGAGGTAAAAGGCGATATTCTTAACCTAGAAATCATCCTAAAGGGAGCGGGGAACTTACACAATGCAGACGTTCCAAAACTATTACTTCCCAAAGGATTGATGAACTACGGATCTCCAAAAATTGAAGAAGATTTTACCTTTACAGCCAAGGGTTGCGAGGGAAAAGTAACCATTACCTATGCCATTCAATCGAAAAACAACGATCAGAAAATCATCAAAAGACAAGCAATTAGCTATTTTGACCCAGTCAAAGCGGAATACATTACCGTATACATTGATGGCCTTACCTCAAAAATGGCCTCGCTTTCATCACCTGTAGCTGAGAATAACCAAACACAAGTTATTCAAAAAAAACCAAGTGAACCTGCAAAAAGGCTTTCAACAAAAAATACCAAACCATCCTTTCCGTGGTTGGCATTTAGCATTGGATGCTTGTTTGTAATCTCAATCTCTTCCTTTCTGATTTTGAAAAAGACCAAACCGTCTCATCGTAAAGCAATAAAAGAAAATGCCTCAACGCCACAACAAACTTGGATAGGTTTAGAAAATGAAGCCCACAACATAATCGAAAGTGGTACCCTTGAAAAATGCGATGCATTGTTGCTAAAAGCAATTTCCTTGAAGGTTGGCAATACCACGCATGTATTCGATAAATCCAAGTTAATGACTTTGTTTGAAGAGAAATTTCCTCATTTTGATTCCAATAAACTTACCACCCTTTTCTCCAAACTGGAATCAGCAAAATACGGAATGAATAATTCGGAGATGTCTCAAATAGAATTGTCAAAGGAGGTGCATTCCCTCTTTAGAGCCATTAAAAACGCCTAAAGAATTTCATAGGTTTGACCATCTTCCACTGTTTCTGAATTCTGAAATATGGTTTTTGCTTCCTCTGTATGCTTTTGTCCATCTGGATAACGTGACGAGAGATGTCCTAACAATAAATTTTTAACACCCAACGATTTTGCAATCTGGGCACCATCCATTGCCGTGGAATGAAATGTTTGAATCGCACGTGCCTTCTCAGACTCCAAAAAGGTAGCCTCGTGATACAAAGTCGTTGTTCCAGTTAGATGAGATGCTAACTTTTCAAAAGGGGCTGTATCGGAACAATAACTATACATTCGATTCGGATGCGTCGGCAACGTAAAATCACTGTGGTCTATCTTGGTTCCATCCATTAACTCAAAATCGATTCCCTGGGAAAGAAATTTAAAATGTGTAGGCTGTAAATTAAAAGCCTCTGCCTTTGCTTTATCAACCTTTAAACGCAATTGTTTCTCCTCAATGCTATAACCGTAAGTCTCTATGCGATGCTTCAACGGAAAAGCCCAAATTCGCATTCCTGTATCCTCGAAAATCAAAGTTCTCTCCTTCGTTCTAACTGGAATGAATTCATAATTAAAATTAATTTGGGTATCACTTAATTGAAAAAATGTTTCCAAGATGGTTTGCAAGGGTGCCGGACCATAAACCTTTAACCCTTGGTTTCTTCCCAATAAATTCATGGTACTTAACAAACCTGGAAGTCCTAAAAAATGATCGCCATGCAGGTGCGAAATTAAAATATGAGAGATGCGTTGAAAATGAATACCAAATTTTCTAAGCTGCATTTGGGTTCCTTCGCCACAATCAATGAGCAAAGAGCGATTGTTACATGTAATCCATTGAGAAGCACAAGCCCTTTTTTGAGAGGGAATGGCCGCAGAACTTCCAAGCACAGTAATTTTAAACGAATTACTCAAAATCCGAAAGCGCTTCCGACAAGGTTGCAAAATGATTTAAAACACGATCCAATTGTGCAATTTCAATCATCTTTTGAACATTTGGTTGCATACCTACAAGGATGAAGGTCCCATTGGTGTCTTTACAAAGTCTATTGGCTACCAAAATGGCGCTCAAACCAGAAGAATCACAATACTTTGTCTTGGATAAATCTAAAATGATGGTATTGTTACCGCATTTGTTTTCAAAAGTAAAAACACCTTTTAGTTCAGGAGCGAACTGTGTGTCCAATTTCTCAATATGGGCTGTTACAATGAGTACTTCACGAAGCTTTTCGGTTGAAAAATTCATATTTTTACTTTTATCAAAAATACTAAAAAATCAACGTTCGATTTTCGATGCCAATAAATAAATTACCGCCATTCGAATTGCGACTCCATTTTCCACTTGATCAAGGATAATACTGTGGGGACCATCGGCTACCTCACTTGTGATTTCTACCCCTCTGTTTATAGGACCAGGGTGCATTACAACGATTTCTTTGTTTAATTCATCAAGAATTTCCTTGGTAAGTCCAAATTGCATAGAATACGCTCTTAAACTTGGAAAATACTGTATGTCTTGGCGCTCTAATTGAATTCTTAACATATTAGCTACGTCACACCACATCAAAGCCTCCCTTAAATTGTGACTCACTTTAACATTTAATTTTTCTATGTGCTTTGGTATCAAAGCAGAGGGCCCGCAAACCATAACCTCAGCGCCCATTTTTTGCAAGCAATAAATGTTCGACAATGCGACCCTGGAATGTAATATATCCCCAATGATTACCACTTTTTTTCCTTCAACATCGCCAAGCTTTTCCTTGATGGAATAGGCGTCTAACAATGCCTGTGTTGGATGCTCATGGGTACCGTCTCCTGCATTGATTACTTTGGCTTTAATGTGTTTGGTAAGGTAAAGGGCTGAGCCAGGAGATTCATGACGCAAGACAACCATATCCACCTTCATTGAAAGGATATTATTAACGGTATCCACCAATGTTTCTCCTTTTTTCAAGGAACTGCTTGAGGCTGAGAAATTAACAACATCAGCAGACAATCGCTTCGCTGCCAGCTCAAAAGACAACCGCGTACGTGTAGAATTTTCAAAAAACAAATTGGCAATGGTGATGTCCCGTAGGGAAGGAACTTTCTTGATGGGACGATTGATTACATCCTTGAATGAATCGGCTGTTTTAAAGATGATTTCAATGTCCTCTCGACTCAAATCTTTAATTCCAATAAGATGCGAAACACTTAGATTATTCATTTCCTTCTTTCAAGTATAAAACAACTTTATCTTCTCCATCCACCTCTTTCCAATTTACCGAGACCCTTTCGTTGTGCAAGGAATCAACAGATTTACCAATGTAATCTGCTTGAATGGGTAAATCCCTTTGAAAACGTCTGTCAATTAATACCATTAGCTCGACCTTTTGGGGACGACCAAATGCCAACAACGCATCTAATCCAGATCGTATGGTTCTTCCCGTGAATAACACATCATCTACCAGAACAACATTTTTTCCCTCAATTGAAAAATCAATATTGGTAACACTGGGAATAAGCGGCTTTTCTCGCCTGCGAAAATCATCTCGATAAAAAGTAATATCTAAACTACCGCAGAGTGGTTTTTTACTCAAAATCTCCCCTAATCTTTCTCTTAATCGCTCCACTACATGAATTCCTCGAGGCTGCATGCCTATGAGAACAGTGTTTGAAAAGTCAGAATGTTGTTCGATTAATTCGTGGCAAAGACGTGTAATGGTCAAATCCAATTGGTTGGAAGTAAGAATTACTTGATTGTCCATTAGGAGCAAAGATAAAAGTTAAATTCAATATGGGACGAAAAAATCCCGGAAGTTTATTTTCCCAAAATCAAACAAGTAGCGTATGCTTTAATCGCCAATCCATTGCCAAATGAATCCACCTGTTCATGCGTAGTCGCTTTGATAGAAACCGCATCCAATTCAACTTTCAAAATTTCAGCAATGACCGATTGCATTTCGGAGATATGGGGATTTAACTTAGGTTTTTCAAGTACCACTGTTGCATCCATATTTTCTGTACGATAGCCTTTTTTATCTAACAAATCAACGACGTTAGCCAATAAAATTTTAGAATCTATGCCTTTATACTGAGGGTCCTTGTCAGAAAAATGAAAACCGATGTCCCTAAGATTGGCAGCTCCGAGGAGGGCGTCACAAATGGCATGAAGAAGAACATCGGCGTCAGAATGACCCACCGCACCAAACGCAGATGGTATTTGAATTCCCCCGACCATTAAAGGCAGACCAATATCCAATCGATGCACATCTATTCCAAAACCCACCCTGATTTTCATGGTATTATTCTCCTGATTTCACAACCTTTCGGTCCCCTAAATACAACCGTAAAGTGAAACGTAAGGTATTCGCCAAAGGACTTTGACGACCATTTAAAGAAGCAAGATAAGAAAAATCAATACCAAACATATTGTATTTCAAGCTAGCTCCCAAATTCATATACTGTCTATTTCCTTTGTTGCGGTTTTCGTAAAATACACCTGAACGGATGGCAAATGTTTCATTGTACCACCATTCAAGACCTGCTGCAATGTTGAATTCAGTAAGTTCCTCCTTAAACTTTGATCCTTTAACTATTTCGTAGGTTCCGTCGTTGTTTTGAATGTAATCTCCATTCGCATCCTTAGCAACCACACCTGGCGCATCATAGAAGGACTGCAACATTCCATTAATCACCCCAACATCATTTGATTTACCAGAAATGATTGCACCCGTAGTTTTGTCGTATATGGCAGGCGATGGGACAAGAAGCTTTTGAATATCTACTGAATACGTTACCGTATTATAAGAGTCGTATTTTGCCTGGATTGCGTTTCCGATTTTTAAATTAATTGGAATGAAATCTCTTTTGGCCAATACAGAGTATGCTACTTTATTTCCAATATTGTTAATCGTGGTCGCAAACATGTACGTCGCGTCTGTTTTTCCGATTTTAACGCGGTCGTTGTAATAGGCAAACGACAAGTCAGCTGCCCCTACCTTACCGGCCTTTGTATTCACGCCTGCCACAGTGAGACCACCTGTAAGGTTTGAATAGGCAAATTTACCATTGATACCTATGCTAAAATGATCTGAAAGTTTAAACGCATATGCACCTGTTAATTCAAACTCACTGGGTTTATCATTTCGCAATACATTTCCCGAGGCATCTGTAAAGGTAATTTCACCCAAACTAAAATAACGTAAAGCACCTCCAATTGAATGCTTTTTGTTGAAGCGATAATATCCTGATAAATAGGATAAATGCATGTCATTCGTAAGTTGACGAAGCCAAGGAGTGTATGACAAACTTATTTCGCTGCTTTTTTGAGAAAAACTTAATCCGGCAGTATTCCAATAGACTGATGTTGAACTTGGACTTAGCGCTGTACCAGCATCTCCCATTCCACCTGCCCTTGAGTCAGGGGTAATTGCCATGAAAGGCAATGCTGTCGTAATGGTATTCAATTGTAAATCGTTCACATTTGCGCCACTATTTTGTGCAAAAAGAAGTGGAATCGGAGCAATGTTCAGTAAAAAAAGAAAGAAAATATTTTTCATCTAAAAATGATTCGGGGGCTAATATACGCAAATCGACTGCTTTTATTGCAAGGCTTATTTTAAAATAACCAATTTTTCGGTGCCCTCGGCCTTTTTACCATCTGAGGTTCTATATTCAAAATGATAAATGTAAACTCCTTTAGCCAAAGCGTCCCCAAACTCATCTCTACCATCCCATGAAATCCCCCGAATTGTAAATCCTTTGGTCAGGACATTCTCTGAGATGGTTTTTACCAACCTACCGCTTATGGTGTAAATTTGAATTTGTACATCGAGGTTATCGCATGACTGATTGTGTTCAATCATAAATTCAGTATGAGTAGTAAAGGGATTGGGGTAGTTTATCAACCTTTTGATACTTGGGTTGGCCTCCTCTTGAACTTGGAAGTTGATTTGTGCATCGGAAGGGTTGTTATTTACGTCCCAGATTTTCACCTTTAGTGTGTGTGCGCCTGCGGATAGTCCGCTAAACGGATATTTGACGTTCCCAGATTGATAGGTATTTAAGTCTGAAACATAATAATCGTTTAACAAAATGGGGTCTGAGGTTTTACCATCCAAAATCGCCGTTAAATCATGCCCAATTCCATTTCCTACAGTGTTCACTCCATTTTCGTCAAATATTTTTAAGAAAAGAACAGGGTTTTCGTCGGTATTTCCACCCATTACGAAATTTTCATCGTTTAAATAAACTTGCAATTCCGGACCTACCGAATCAACGATACCATTCGGATTTAGCCCCCCTATGTAAAAACTTGTATCAACACCGATCGCATCAATTGAATTGCTAAAAGCATAATAACTCAATTTTCCCAATCCGTAATTTAACGCGATGTCCTTTGGTACAATGAAGCTAAATTCAAAATAACCATTTACAACCGAAGCCTTTCCTTTGTAAATAACATTCCTTTGCAATTCAAAATTTATAACAGGTGAACTTGGATCTTGTGCCAAGGTTAAGTTGTTTTTAATTTTATCAAATACAGAAGGAACTACAGTGCCATTAAATCCTGTTAAGGGTTGGTTATTAAAATCAGTTACGTGACCTTTAACGGTTACTTTGCGCAAAGCATTTAAGGTGTCCTTGTATACCATTGGTTGACCATTGATGCTGTCAGTTACCACTTTGTAACTTGGAAGCGCCAATCGCAATGCAGGATCTCCGATGAGGGTAAAGCTTCTTTTATTATCGGAGGTTTGCGCTAAATTTTTTGTGTTTTGTACAATTTCCCCAAATGTTTTTGGAAGATTTTGAATATCCCTTTGAAAGACACTGTTGAAAAATGCATTCCCGACACTTGAATTCACGCCAAAAAATACGGACCGAGTCGTTGTCATCAAAGCGATTGCCGCGCCTGTTGGATTCAACGCTGCCCATTCCCCTGCTGAGACACGAGATGGGTCGTCATACTTAGTAAACTCACAAGTTGCTGAGACGAACAAGGTCAATGCATTGATGTTTTCCCAAGATTTGATTTGAGGAATCGTAACCACCCTTTCTTCAGCCAAACCGACCTCTCCACCATGACCAACATAATTCAGTACCAATGTTCCTCGTTTAACCCTATCAGATATTGCATCCAACGCATCGGGGTAACGTTGTCCACCTGCAGAAGTTTGTTGAGGATATGCATCCAAATAAATTTTATCGCAATTCATTTCGCGGTGGTTTGTTTTGATTAAGGCATACTGTGGTTCAGTGTCGTTTTTGATAAAATAACCATTCTCTTCATCATCGGCAACTTGTGTCACTTTTGTTCGCCAATCGCCAAAGGTAGATTTGAGTGTATCGTCCAAACAACAATTGCCAACGGAAGATGAAAACAAATCTGAACCATTCATCATGTAGTGGGCTATTTTATCCACTTGTTGCTTTGCTTGGGTTTGATCACTAACCAATAACCTACCTATGCCTATATCCAATAAATCTGAATCATAAATGGCCTCGACGTCATCTAACATTCCATAAAAATCATCTGTTACCATTGCACTGATGTGATTTTCACTTTCATCTACCTGATACGTTAAAACATAATTGTTGTTATTGGCTACACGCCCCTTTGGGTCATAGGTTCCGTCCCCGAACAAGCACATGTACTTTAACATTTTAGTGCCATTTTGATTCGCTCGATCGTAAAACATCTTTGCAAATTTCCTGATGGCAACAGGATCTTGTGCTCCAGAGCTAAATTCATTAAAAATCTTATCCGTACGAACCACATGAACCTCAAGTCCCTGGTTTCGATGTAAATCTGCCAATCGTTCAGCTTGGGAGATAAAGTCAGGATGGGTGATGATAAGGTAATCTACTTGAGGCAAGGCATGTAAATTTTGAGGCGTTACGCTTCCAATAAATGTTGGCGTGTAAAACGTAAGGTTATTTGAAGCAACAAATTCAGTATAAACCTCCTTACACCAAAATTCGCAAGTGAGCCCGTTGTTGTTTGTAATAATTTTTTTCGGCTGATGTGGGGTGCTTAAATCCCAAACAAATCCACTGGTGGGGAAATTACTGATTTGGTATTTTGCTATCTTGGTTGTGTCTTGTTGTGTCAAATTTCTAAAACCAAATTGAGAAGCATAAAAAACCAAGTTTCGTCGACAATTTAATAAAATTCGATCCAAGTAAGTTAGTGTATATGCACTGTTTCGCGTAATTGAGACCAAAAAAGAAATTTCATTTGAAGTAGGGTTTGGATCGGTAAAATTCGAAATTGATTTATTGAAATCATATGGAGATACGGGTAATGTGCTTTGGTAAAGTAAGCTACCATTGCTGTAATACTTTTGCGATGTCCCAGCTGCTAACTGGGAATTAGACGCCAAAGAAACCTTATACTTTATTGGTTGTGTTTGGTCCAAATTGGGAATTGAAAATTGAAAGGATTTTGATAGTTCAACATCGAACAATTCACCATACCATCGTTTTCCACCACCAACCAAAGAAACCAAATCAGCCTCATGAAGATCGCGGTAATCATAGGTATTAAATACAATTTGTTCAGTTCCACTGGACAAATCGACGGATTGGATGGTAAGGGGATTTTTTGCGGCGTCTATATTAATAAAGTAAAAAGATTGGTCTGAATATGGATTTCTACGCTGTTCGAAACCCGTTGTACCACTTGGGTACCATTTATGTGGACCGTATGCGTAAAACAAAATATAGTCGTTGTCGTCAAAACTATTGTCATTCCCTCCTATAATTTCGATGGCATTCTCTGCCAAGTCGTCCGTATAAGGTGCTGAATTTAATTCCGGCAAACAGCCTTCTCCATTGCCAAAAACATGAATGTGCTTGGGATTAAGTCCACTGGTTTGAATTCCCATTGAATTCAAGAACGATTTATCTATTTTGTAAATTCCATCCGCAGTTACTGCGACTTTATACCATGCGCCAGATCCTGGTGCCAATGCGGAAGTTAGGGCAAAGTCTTTCTCCTTGGGTAAGTTCGGTTTAGGCTCAAGGGAAACGGAAAGTTCTGTGATTTTTAAGATTTGATTTCCTTTTTTGTAAAACGGTTGAATAAAGATTGATAAATAAGCATCTTCTCCAGCTTTTGTGACTTTCATCGAAGGATCAAATGATGTAGGAAGTGAGATACCCATGGTTTCTAAATACATTATATCATCCGCCGTAGCTGGGACTGTTTGAAATCCATTTAACGTAGGAACAAACCCAATTGATTTCACTCTTTCTAAAAAATGATAGGATGGGACGCCGTTGTCAGGAACATGATTTTGAATGGTAGGTATTTTTATAGGCTTTTCATTCAGAATAAACTCTGTAGACTGTGACCACGGAATCGTAACAATCATTTTCTGCCCTAAAAGCAAATAGGGAGCACAAAAAAAGAAAGTTAAAACAATAAAAGTGGATTTCATCATGGCGTAAATTTAAGACGAATGTCCAAAAACGAAAAGGCATTTTAATTATTTCAAATTAATTGCGATATTTGTAACCAAGTTAAATAAATTCCGTAATAGCGCCTCGTGAAAAAAGGATTAGGTATCATCTCATATCATGCAACGTTTGTTGCTGCGTTGTTGTTCGTTTTGATGGGCACAACCAACCATACCTTTGCACAGGACCCAACTTTTACACAGTTTTATTCTAATCCAGTATATCTTAATCCAGCCTTGGCAGGAACCACTGGTTGTCCACGATTCACATTGAATTACAGGAACGAATGGCCGCAATTGACGGGTAATTATGTTACGTATTCAGCTGCTTACGATTCATATGTAAAAGACATTAAAGGTGGAATTGGAATTATCGCTACGTATGACAGACAGGCGGAAGGAACGATTTCAACGACTATGTTAGGAGGAATTTACTCGTACAATTTGAAAATCAATCGCAAAGTTTCTTTGAATTTTGGGGTAAGGGCAGCATACATTCAAAAGTATTTAGATTGGGAAAAACTAACCTTTGGTGACATGATTGATCCACGACGTGGATTCATTTACCAAACAGGAGATGTGCCAAGAGGCGGTAAACGAGGTTTGTTCGATGCAAGTGCGGGTGCAGTTGTTTTCAGCAAATACTTTTATGGAGGATTGGCAGCACATCACATTAATACACCTGATGAGTCAATGATTTTAGGGGTTAGTAAATTGCCAATGAGATTGACTGTTCATATGGGGGGGACGATTCCTATTGGAAGGAGAGGAAGATATACAGATGGTACTACCATTAAACCCGCAATTATTTATCAATATCAAAATGGTTTTCAAGAATTGAACATCGGAGGGTACCTAAATTATGAACGATTGAATCTTGGTGTTTGGTATAGAAACCGTGATGCTATGGTATTTATTGTTGGTGTAAAAGCGGACAATTTTAGGGTTGGATACAGTTATGATTTAACAGTTTCTAAACTAGGAAATGGATTAACGGGAGGATCACATGAGGTGTCCTTTCAATTGGATTTAAAATGTAAAAAGAAACCAAAGAATTTTAGAAAAATTTCTTGTCCTTCTTTTTAATTGTAACTTATTATTAAAAACTGAATTTAACTTGAGCCTAAATAACTTAAATATGAAAAGTTCGTTAATCGCAAAATTCTCTTTTGTACTCATCGCGGTGGGTTTACTTGGAAGTTGTCAAAAGGAAACTTCCACTTCAACAGGTTGGGAATATAACAATGTCAACAACGGTGGCTTTGAAAAAGCCGACTTTGCTGAACAAAGAACAGGGCCAGGTTTGGTCATGGTTGAAGGCGGAACGTTTACCATGGGACGAACTGAAGAGGACGTAATGGGTGATCATAACCACCGCCCTAATAGATTTACAGTTTCTTCATTTTACATGGATCGTACTGAGGTTACCAATTTTCATTGGTTAGAATATGTTTATTGGATGAAAAGGGTTTATTACAAATCCTATCCACACATTTACAAAAAATCGCTTCCAGACACATTGGTTTGGCGCGATCCTCTTTCATACAGAGAAAAATTTGTTGATTATTATTTTCGTTATCCAGCATACAGAGATTATCCTGTAGTGGGTGTTTCTTGGATACAAGCTAATGATTTCTGTAAGTGGAGAACCGATCGTGTTAACGAATACATCTTAGTAGAGCAAGGTATATTGAATTGGCATTTCTCTGAAGTTGGAGATTTGGCATCTGGAACAGACCCGAAAAAGAAAGATTGGCAAAATGCCCCTGAAAACATGTTCAACACGGAATCCTACCTTGCAGGACAATATGACATTGAAAGAGGTAAAAAGGGTGCCGAAACAGATAAAGATGGGAACCCAACTTATTTAGGTTACACTTTAACTGACAAAAGTGCATCTAAGCCCGTTGATTCCAAAACTAAAAACCCAGTACCCAGAGATCCTTACATGTTAAATGATTTTGATCCTGTTTATGCTCAAAAGGATGCAGACGGGGAAAGCTATTTTCAAGGTAAAAGATTGGTTCGTTTGGAGGATGGGATTTTATTGCCAAAATACAGACTTCCTACAGAAGCAGAATGGGAATATGCTGCTTTAGGTTTGCTAGGGAATTTAGATCCAAATTCTGAAAACATAGACGAGCGTAGAATTTATCCTTGGGATGGACATTATGTGAGATACGACGAGGAACAATTTCAAGGAACCATTCAAGCAAATTTCGTTCGAGGAAACGGTGATTACATGGGGGTTGCAGGTGCGTTAAATGACGGGGCTGACGCCACTACACATGTTGACGACTACTGGCCAAATGATTTTGGATTGTATAACATGGCTGGAAATGTTTCAGAGTGGGTATTGGACACCTACCGCCCAATGACAAGTCAATTGGCTGATGGTTTTATGCCATTCAGGGGTAACGTTTATCAAACCAAATTAATGGTACCAGATGGCTTACATGATAAATCTGTTAAAACCACGGATAACATTTATGATGTACATGGAATGAAGGAATTCGTAAATGAATATGCTCGTGTACTCTATGCACGCCATGGAAACATCGAATTAAACTTAGACGATAACTACAAGTCTAACTACCTTAATCAAAAAGAGGCTGACAGAAGGTTAAAAGAGGTAGACAATGCTAACTTATTCATTGCAACCAACGGAAGTGTATTTACCTATGATTCGATTCAATTGGTTAGTAAATACAATGGAGATGGGAAAATTACCAACCGTAAATGGGAAGTAACAGGTCCTACGAAAGCAACTTTTGCAATGGATTCATTGACGAAAAAATCTTCAGAGTTCTCTGATACAGCATGGGTAGATTTCAGTCAACCTGGTAAATACACAATCAAAATGACGGTTACCAATGCCAAAGGGACTAAGACAACAGCTGAATTGGTAGATTACATTAACGTTGGAGATAAAACCCAAAAACCATATGTAAACAGCGACAAACAAAAATCAGGAATCAACTCGCGTCAAGATATGCGTAAATACCAATTCAATAGCCCAAGTAATTACTATACTTCTAATGGAAGAAAGCTTACAAGTCAAGATTGGGCACAATTGGTCGTTTTAGATGACATCAATGCACTCCTTGATACGGCCATCACCCTTTTCAACAAGGGAAATACAGTAAAAGCTTCAGCATATGTTGAAAGGGTATTTTTCAACAACAATTCTGGATCACAAGTATCGATTGTAGACTTTAGGGATAAAAACCAATACGATCCTGAAAACAGTGATTTGAATGTATTCGGAGTTTATATCAAAGATCCTGATGATACTACTGTTTACAAAGCTACTTCTGTATTCAAAGAGGATTATATGGAAACAATGTTCCCTAATTACAAACAAGATCAAACCATTACCACTTGGTTGGTTACCCTAAGAAATGGACTGTCTGATTACACAATCGAAAGCCGTGGGAAACAACGTTGGAGAAATGTTACAGAGGAAGAGAACATCGGACGTTTGAATTATCGTAAGGATGACTACATCGATTATTTGGATGGCGATTTAGAATCTTCAATTTACTTCAACAATATGAAAAGAAAAGAAGATATCAATTCAGGAAGATTGAGTGCTAAGAACACAATGTATCAAAGTCAACATGAAAATTATGACTTGAACAATGACAAAATCAACACGAATTCTTCTGGATGGCCAACCACATTGGTTTCTGATAGGTCAAAAGTTTACAAAGGAGGTTCATGGGCGGATAGAGCGTATTGGCTTTCAGCTGGCAACCGACGTTTTCTAGATGAAGACAAGGCCACTGCTACCATTGGATTCCGTTGTGCGATGGATCGCCTTGGAGGACAACGCAATTTGAATTATAAAAAGAAGAAAAGAAAATAGTAAGTATCTTTAAGCCTCGCAATTGCGGGGCTTTTTTTATGGAAACACTTTTTAACTTATACTACGAATGTACGGGTGTGTCTACTGATACTAGAACCGTATTGTCAGGAAACCTTTTCGTTTGCTTAAAAGGGGAGCATTACGATGCAAATGATTACATTCATAAAGCCATAGAAGGCGGCGCAAAGCATGTCATCTCCAGTTTTAAAGAAAAATGCAATGGCAAGAACATTCATTATGTTGAAGACACATTACGTTTCTTACAAAAACTGGCAAACCATCATCGCAACAAATTCGAGATTCCTGTCATAGGAATTACCGGGAGCAATGGAAAAACAACCACTAAAGAATTAATTTACGCTGTACTTTCTCAAGAAAAAAATACATTGGCTACGCACGGAAACCTAAACAATCACATTGGGGTACCGCTTACCTTGTTAAAATTAAACGCATCCCATGAAATTGCAATCATTGAAATGGGCGCTAATAAACCAGGTGACATCGCAGAGCTTTGTGAAATAGCAAATCCAACCCATGGAATCATCACAAACATCGGTAAGGCGCATTTAGAGGGCTTTGGAAATTTCGAAGGGGTATTGTCTACAAAAACTGCTTTGTACCGATCTATTCGCGATGTAAATGGAACCTTGTTTTACAATTCCGAAGACATTCATCTTTGTTCAAATTTACCAGAAAACACAACGAACATTGGATATTCCACAAAACCAAATGCAAGAGTACAAGGTCAAATCATCACAGCGTCTCCTTGCATTGAAATGTCGTATTCAATTGGAACGTTTGAATCTGGTATGATACGAACTCATTTATTTGGTGATTATAATTTTTTCAATTTTTTAGCGGCAATATCCATTGGGAATTACTTTGGAATAAGTCATGCAGCCATACGCAAGGGCATTGAAACATATGTACCGTCCAACAATCGGTCGCAGATTGAAAAAACGGATCGGAATACCTTAATAGTAGATTGTTACAATGCTAATCCTTCCAGCATGATATCTGCTCTCAATTCGTTTTCAAAGGTGGAAACGCTTGATAAGATCGTCATACTCGGTGATATGTTAGAACTTGGGGCGGATGCATTTGCAGAGCACCAAGGAATTCTATCCTTATGTAATTCCTTAAACCTGGAATACATAACCGTTGGTGCATTGTTTTCAGGTGCAGGATCTTTAAATGGATATGAAACTGTTCAAGAATTGATTTCATCCCAAAAACCAAATTCTTTCGAAGGAAAAACCATCTTATTAAAAGGCTCGAGGGGAATTGGGTTGGAGCAGCTGTTGACTTTTCTTTAGTTTCCGTATTGCATTAGGTAGCCTCTCAGAAACCCGTTGATTTCGCCATCCATAACCCCTTCGACATCGGATGTTTCGATATTGGTTCGTACATCCTTCACCAATTTATAAGGATGCATTACATAATTACGGATTTGGGAGCCCCACTCTATCTTCTTTTTACCTGCCTCAATTTCATTTCTTTTGTCCATGCGCTCCCTGAGAATGAGTTCATATAATTGGGATTTCAGCAATTGAATGGCTTTTTCCTTGTTTGCCAACTGAGACCGAGACTCAGAATTTTCGATGATAATTCCAGAAGGTGCGTGGCGTAGACGCACGGCAGTTTCTACTTTGTTTACATTTTGTCCTCCGGCGCCCCCTGACCTAAAGGTTTCAAAAGAAATATCTGCCGGATTAATGTTGATTTCAATGTTATCATCAACGAGCGGGTAAACGTAAACCGATACGAAGGAAGTATGACGTTTAGCATTGGAATCAAAGGGCGAGATTCTCACCAATCGATGTACGCCATTTTCTCCTTTTAGGTAACCAAA
Organism: Flavobacteriia bacterium; assembly: GCA_009924735.1. Classification (GTDB taxonomy): domain Bacteria; phylum Bacteroidota; class Bacteroidia; order Flavobacteriales_D; family Crocinitomicaceae; genus UBA952. Next base: position 57,764 of record RFQZ01000013.1, read on the forward strand.
AGCAAATTCACCTTCGAATTCTATGGTAACCGTTTTCACACCAGCCACATCTCCTTCTTGGTGATTTAATTCTGTCAATTTATATCCATTTTTTTGTCCCCACATCATGTACATGCGCATAAGCATGGAAGCCCAATCACAGCTTTCGGTCCCTCCTGCCCCTGCGGTAATTTGAAGCACTGCACTCAAGGCATCTTCCTCCCCAGAGAGCATGTTTTTCAATTCAAGTTCTTCTACTTTGCTTAAGATTGAATGGAATTGCTCGTCAACTTCGGACATAGCTGCGCCACCTTCACGCTCAAACTCAGACAGAACCTGTAAATCATCCCAACCTACCCTTAATTTTTTATACCCATCAACCCAGAATTTTAACCCTCGAATGATTTTCATTTGAACTTCCGCTTTTTTTGGATCGTTCCAAAACTCAGGATCTTGTGTTCTTAACTCTTCTTCTTGTAATTGCTGAGATTTTTCTTCAATTTTCAGATATGCGTAAATGGAATCTATACGTTGGTTTAACTCTTTATTTTGTTCTGCTGTCATGGTACAAAATTACAAAACTTCAAAGAGTATCTGATTTACATAAAATTCCAATAAAATGAAGGAAATCACTATTTTTGTAAAAAACATACAAATGAATATACCTTCAAATTTAAAGTATACCAAAGAACACGAATGGATTTTGGTGGATGGGGAAATCGCAACCATAGGAATCACTGATTTTGCACAAGGCGAATTGGGAGATATCGTTTACGTAGAGATTGAGACCATTGGTGAAACATTGGACAAGGACGCCGTTTTCGGTTCTGTAGAGGCCGTAAAAACGGTTTCAGACCTATTTATGCCAATTACAGGTGAAGTGTTGGAATTCAATGATGCATTGGAACAAAATCCAGAATTGGTAAACAAGGATGCGTATGGTGAGGGATGGATGATAAAAATCAAACTATCCGAAACAAGCGAACTGAACGAATTGCTAGATGCAGAAGCCTATGCTGCATTAATAGGATAAATTAAAAGACAAAAAAAAGCCCCGCAATGCGGGGCTTTTTTTATACATCAATTTTGGCGTATTTCGCATTTTTCTCAATAAACTCTCTTCTAGGCGGGACATCATCCCCCATAAGCATGGAGAAAATCTGATCACATTCTGCTGCATTTTCTATGGTCACTTGGCGCAGGGTTCTTGCTTCAGGATTCATGGTAGTTTCCCAAAGTTGTTGGGCATTCATCTCACCTAAACCTTTGTATCGTTGAATGTTCACAGAGCTTTCCGATCCGCCCCCTTTCAATTCTTGTATGAGGCGATCTCTCATGTCTTCATTCCAAGCATATTCCGCTTTGGTTCCTTTTTTAACTAGGTACAATGGAGGGGTCGCGATGTAGATGTAACCGTGTTCAATCAATTCTTTCATATAACGGAAGAAGAACGTAAGGATGAGGGTTTCGATATGCGATCCATCCACATCGGCATCACACATAATGATTACCTTGTGGTATCTCAATTTATCGAGGTTAAGCGCTTTGGAATCGTCTTCGGTACCAATTCTTACTCCCAAGGCTGTGTAGATGTTTTTTATTTCTTCATTTTCAAAGATTTTGTATTGAATGGCTTTTTCTACATTCAAAATTTTCCCTCTCAAAGGAAGTATTGCTTGAAAATGTCTATCACGTCCTTGCTTTGCGGTACCACCTGCCGAATCCCCTTCGACAAAATAAATTTCACATAGTGCGGGATCTTTTTCCGAGCAATCTGCTAATTTTCCAGGAAGACCGCTACCGCCTAG
>RFQZ01000014.1 GCA_009924735.1 Flavobacteriia bacterium
AACCAATGAAGAAGATTCCAAGATGTTTTGGGTATATTTCCCATAATGCCCGTAGCGAATTTTGCTTTTGGGGTAGCTCATGATTTTAGGTCTCTCATTGAGCACTTCAGGTTTTGGAATTTCGTAGGGGGAATCCACATCGAGTTTAAAATCTGACATTACAAACAAGTGCGTCCAAAGTTTATGTCTAAAATCATCCACATCACGAAGATGGGGATTGAGTTGACCCATTACTTCAATAATGGCTTGGGCGGCTCGGTTTCGTTCTTTTTTTTCTTGAATTTCCATTGCATGTGCAATCATATTCTGAACATTCCTTCCGTATTCTGGAAGGATAAGCCTTCCTCTTGTTGTATTATATTCCATTAATTTTCTTCGATTTTCAACCCTAATGCGTTCATGTAAATATCCCGAGCATCGTCGATAAATCCAAACGGCATTTCATCAATTTGGAGTTTCCCTTTGGTCACATGTCCTAACAAAGTTATGTTAACTCCGCTACTTACCATAAATTCTATGAAACTTTCTTCGGTTTCATCAGAGAGTGTCACCACTACCCTGCCCTGCCCTTCGCCAAATAAGAATGCATCCATGCGGATTTCTGAATCTGTAACGATGTCAAATCCAAGTCCGCGTGGCAGTGACATTTCTACCAAGGTGACGAAAAGTCCTCCATCCGAAACATCGTGTGCAGCATTGATCAGTTTGTCTTTTATCAAAGTTTGCACGGCTTGCTGCATTTGAAATTCCTCTTCCAAATTGAAATAAGGAGCGGGTGTATTTTTTACCCCATGATAGGTCGCTAAATATTCTGAAGAGGCAATGTCGTCGTTGTATTCACCAATAAGGAAAATCAGGTCACCTTTCTCCTTAAAATCCAGGGTCATTTTATTGGTTTTATCGGCCAAAATGCCAATCATCCCAATGGTTGGGGTTGGAAAAACGGGAACCTCCTTGCCATTGCTCACGGTTTGGTTGTAGAAGGATACATTTCCGCCAGTAACAGGCGTACCAAATTTTAGACATGCGGTTGTCATGCCTTTGATGGCGCCCACAAATTGCCAATAGCATTCTGGGTTGTATGGATTTCCGAAATTCAAACAATTGGTAATGGCGGAAGGAATTCCTCCTGACACGGAGATGTTACGTGCGGCTTCAGAAACGGCAATCATGGTACCTACTTCTGGATCTGCAGCGACATATCGAGAATTACAATCAACGGTCATCGCCAGGGCTTTATCGGTTCCTTTAACGTTTACGATGGCTGCATCGGATGGTGCATTGGTAGACATGTTAACGGTACCTACCATTGAATCATATTGTTCATAGATCCAACGTTTGGAGGCAATGTTTGGAAAGGATAAAAGCTTAAAACCTACTTCATAAAGGTTCTTGGGAATTTCAATTTTCGAAGGGTCAAATCGCTTCGCTTCTTGAAAGGAAGCAGGTTCTACATATTCCCTTTTGTTTTGTGGTGCACCTCCTCCCAATACCAAGGATTCCGCAGGAACATCCCCAACCATTTCATCGTTCATAAAATAGCGTACCCTTCCGGTTTCGGTGACAAAACCTATTTCCTCTGCATTGAGGTCCCACTTGTCAAAGATTGCTTTTACCACAGATTCTTTTCCTTTGTGAACGACCACGAGCATGCGTTCTTGACTTTCAGAAAGTAAGATTTCATATGGGAGCATGTTTTCTTGTCTGGTAGGTACCTTATCCAAGAAAATATCCATACCAACCTTTCCTGCGGCAGACATCTCACAGGTGGAGCAGGTAATGCCTGCAGCACCCATGTCTTGCATACCCACGATGGCGTCTGTATGCGAGAGTTCAAGCGTTGCTTCCAAAAGTAACTTTTCCATAAAAGGGTCTCCTACTTGAACAGAGGGAAGGTCATTTACTGAATCTTCAGTGATGTCTTTGGATGCGAACGCTGCGCCCGCAATTCCATCTTTACCGGTTGAAGAACCTACAATAAATACTGGATTTCCTTTTCCTTTTGCAGTGGCAGAGATGGTTTTATTGCTGTCAATGATACCTGCTGAAAATGCATTTACAAGTGGATTGGTGTTGAATGAATCATCAAAGAACACTTCTCCTCCAACGATGGGAATTCCAAAAGCATTTCCATAATCACCAATTCCTTTTACGACGCCTTTAACGAGCCACTTGGTTCTTGGCAGGTCAAGGTTACCAAAACGCAACGAATTCAGCTGCGCAATGGGACGTGCACCCATGGTAAAAATATCTCGGTTGATTCCTCCTACCCCTGTTGCTGCACCTTGATAAGGTTCTAACGCACTTGGGTGATTGTGTGATTCAATTTTAAAAACGCAGCCAAGGCCATCGCCGATGTCTACCATTCCTGCATTTTCCTCACCCGCTTTGACCAACATATGGGGACCGTCTTTCGGCAAGGTTTTTAACCAAAGAATAGAGTTTTTGTAAGAGCAATGCTCTGACCACATCACTGAATAGACAGCAGTTTCTGTAAAATTGGGGGTTCGACCTAAAATGTCTTTGATTTGCTCAAATTCATCAGCTCTTAGGCCAAGTTCAATGGCTTGTGCCAGCGTAGCTTCTTTTTGTAAAGTATTTTCCATGATAATTTTCAAAGACAAAAGTAAGGAATATCTTTTAGCCAATCAGGGGCTAACACAACAAACAAAACCAACTTTATTAACAAAAAAAAATCCAGTTTCCCGGATTGTTAAACTTTACAAAACCCCTTTATCAATGGGCACAATGAACCGTATAAGTACCTGTTGTATCTGTATACCCATTCGCTTCCAAAGTCTCCATTTCATTTCCGCATTTTTCACCTAGCTCAATTTCAGCACCGGCCTTGTCATAATGACAATTCGAACATTGTTTCTTGTTGCAAGACACGAAAGTAAGCGCAAATAGGCACAAGGACGCAATAAACATTTGTTTAGTTTTCATCTGATTGGTTTTTAAGTTTACCGTTGAAATTATACCCAAGACCAAGAAAGAAATTCCTTCCGGGAAAAGGCATTTGAATGTTTTTTAATCGTGACAAATGATCTATGTAGGTGGCATTAAGGATGTTTCGACCGCCTGCTTTTATGCTAAATTGATTTGATTTACCGAGAACAAATACCAAAGAAAAATCAAGAACATGATAGGCTTTTGATGGGCTTTCCAAGTAGGCAACCTGGTTTTGGGGGCCCATTAAGGTTGATTGAACATTCACTTCTTTAATTCTAACCTTATTCACTGATTCAAATTCGTAGCGAAAAACATTTTGCATTCTAGGTTGCGGAATCATGGAAACAGCGCTATCTCCCAAGGCGCTAACATAAAGATAGGACAATGAAACTTCCCAATGTAACCCGTGTGCAAAATGCGGATGTACATGGTACGACAAATCAAGTCCTGAGAACAAAACTTCATTATTTTGTACATATCGATATCCCGGTATACCGTCAAAAAGCACCCCCATTGGCTCCAAGTAGATATAATCAATAATGTAGCTCGTAAATGGATTAATTGCAAACGAGCTATGCGCTTGATTCCACTCCAAGGTTACATCCAATTGCGCAGCTTTTTCAGGTGATAACTTAGCATCCCCTACCTCATACCTAAGGGCTCCATGATGATATCCATTTGAAAACAATTCTGTTAAATGGGGTGCCCGAAACCCCGTTGACAAAGCGGTCCTAAATACCATTCGCTTTGAACTACGCACTGCGCCAATACTTCCATTTAGACCATTGTAATTCACCACACCCTGGTTCGGTAAGTCTATCCCAAATAAAGTTCTTCGATCAAAACGAAAACCTGCCTGTATATTCCATCGATTTCGCTCATGATTGACGTTGAAATAACCACCCACATCAATCGATTTCGCATTAGGTATAAGTGTGTCTGAGGCGTTTTCCGCATTGGTGTTTTTTTGAATCATCGACTGTAATCCTGCAGTGATTTTTGTTGATTTATTCCATTTAATTTGCCATTTCAATTGCGCCAAATGATTCACCAGGTTCATGCTCAGCGAAGGAATGGTTACCTTCTCGTCAAATTCAATTAATCGATTGACAGTGGCGCCGTACATTATCAGGAAATCGTACCTATCCCTGTAGAAGTTTGCTGTTGCTTGCAATAGGTGATTTTGAAAAAACTGTGCAGGTAGTTCATAAGTCCGAGCGCGTTCCTCTACCTGAAAAGTCATGGGCGTAGCTAAGGTGTCATGGGTATGTCCCGGAATTCCCGCCACGGAATGACTGGTGGTATAACGCAATGCATACAAACTGTTCTTCCCTGTGTATGACATGTTTATTTTCGCTCCGAGGTCGTTAAATCGAGCGTTCTTCGCGAATTTTCCGGAGGGGAGTTGAAAATCGGCATGATTAGCATACGTCGAGGCCACGAACCACCTAAACTTACGGTAAGATTCCTTGTAAATAAATTGAGCCCTCCCTCCCAAGGTGTTGGAAAATCCTTCCGATTGAACTTCCAGAGAACGTGCATTTGACGCAGCAAACGGAGCATCAACCAGGTAAACAACCCCTCCCAATGCATCTGCACCATATAACAAACTTGCTGGACCCTTAATTACCTCAACCGCAGAAACACCTAAGCTCGTGATGCCTATGCCGTGATCGCCACCCCATTGTTGCCCTTCTAATCTCAACCCATTCAACAAGGTAATGACACGCATTCCTTGCATTCCACGAATCACGGGTTTTGAAATTCCATTCCCTAAAGCCGCATTGTATACACCCGGTATTTTTGCCAAAGCCTCCCCAAGGGTTAAATTTGCAATCACGCCAAGCGAAGACATTTTCTGTGATTCAATGTGGAACGGATTCTTGTTGGATTGAATAAGGGCCCCTGATGAGACAGTCACCTCGTGCATGTCTAAGTGAACAGGCATTAAGTTTACCGTGACAGAATTTTGCCCTGCATTCACCGTAAAAAAAGCACTTCGATATCCAAGGGAAACAACTTTTATCGTTAGCGAATTATGCTTATTCAACGCAAACACACTTCGTCCATCTTTGTTTGTAAGCACCGTCTGGTCGTATTCAACACAGTAAACGGTTGCATCCACCAAGGGCATACCGCGAATTGAATCAAATACTTCTACGGTAACTTGTTGGCCATAAAAAGAGGCGGACACAGAGAAAACTAAGCACAAAACAAAGAAAAACTTCATTAAAAAAATATTAATGCAACAACGTTGCGTTTTGCAAATGTAAAAATTTATTGCAATTTTGTTGCATTAAAAAATCATTAATGCCTGTCGTTAGGAATACAAAAGCAAAACAAGCCGTCTTAGACGAGATGAGCCGAGCGAATCGCGCCTTGAGTCAACCCGAATTGTTTGAACGTTTAAATGGTATTTGTGATCGCGTAACGGTTTACCGCATTCTGGACCGGTTGATTTCTGAGAAGAAAATACATAAAATCGTTAACATCGATGGGGTTTTGAATTATGCCTTGTGTCAAACATGCGATGACCATGTAGCACATTCCCACGACCACTTTCACTTTAGTTGCACCCAATGTAAGCGTATCGAATGCTTAGAAGAGAACCAGATTCAGTTAAATTTACCCATCAATTATCAGGTTCAAGAACTGTATCTCACCATATCAGGTGTTTGTCCAGGTTGTATGACCTTAAAATGAAACGCTAATTTGTACATTTGAAATCGATGAAAGCATTTTATCACTTCTTCTTATTGTCATTCATGTTGTTTGGTTGCGCCGCTAAGGAGAATTTAGACCCTCGGTTTATGCTTGAAAGCGAATGCATGGTATATCAAAAAGATGTAAAAACCGAAAGTCACCGTGGCTTTTCCCTTTCCTACATATCAAAAGACTCAAAAAATCAATGTGCTAAGCAATCCTTGAAACACATTGTGATCTTAAAATTTCGGGACAAGACGGAAACCATCATTCGTGCTCGAAAACCTAGGAAATACATCCAAAGCCTTGGAAAATGGAAGCAAGAAATCGAATCAGATTCCACGCGCATCATCCGCCTAGAAGCAAAAGGGGCTGACGTTAACCTCACCTTGGGAAAAATATACCTACATTCACATGATTCTCTGTATGCAAAGCAATATTTACCTTATGGTCATATTCACTTGCAAAAGCGAAACAACCGTTGGGAAAAAGATTCTCTCGTTTACAATCCATCATTCCCTTTAAAGCGCCCCTTAAAAAATGACTAAAACTAAAAGCAGCGTTTCCGGCAAAGAAATAAGTCAAAATGAATCTGTACAAGCAGCGGACATAAGGGACAGCTTGTTTCGTTTCATTCAGAAAGCGCATCCAAGTTTTACGGAGAGCAGCATCATCAGCATTGAAGAATTAAATTCGTTTCGAAGAACATACATCACCCAACTGGTCTTGGAGGAAAAGGGAGAATTGGCAAAAGTGGATTTGGATGTACTGGAAGCGATTCAAAACAATTCCGTTTTAACCGAAAACCTTGAGGCAACGAATGAAAAAGAACTGACCCTTGGGCAAAGAATGGCTGATGCCATCGCAACTTTTGGAGGGAGCTGGACCTTCATCATCATCTTCTTTTCTTTTTTAATGGTATGGATTGTACTTAACGCATGGATTTTAGGCCAAAAACAATACGATCCCTATCCGTTTATTTTACTTAACCTCATTTTATCTTGTTTGGCAGCAATCCAAGCCCCCATCATCATGATGAGCCAAAACCGTCAGGAACAGAAAGACCGAAGCAGGGCAGAGAACGACTATAAAATCAACTTAAAAGCCGAATTGGAAATCAAGTTGTTAAGTGAAAAAATTGACCACCTCATCATTCATCAAAACAAAAAATTACTTGAAATTCAAGAAGTGCAAATCGATTATCTTTCCGACCTCATGAAATCTAAATCGAAATAGACATGGAACACAAAGGTCAAAAAATTGCAACGAACGAACATTTTTTGAAGAGAATGGGAAAGTATTTACTTTTTACTTCTCTCTTGGTATTTATCTCCTTGTTCATTGGAACGCTTGGATACCATTGGATAGGAAAAACCTCATGGCTCGACAGTTTTCATATGTCTTCCATGATTCTAACGGGTATGGGTCCGGTTGTCGAACTCAAAACAACTGCTGGAAAATTGTTCTCGTCCTTTTATGCATTGTACAGCGGCGTAGCCTTTTTAAGCATCACGGCGGTTTTTTTCGCACCCATCATCCATCGCCTGTTACATATTCTGCACGTCGAAGATACCGATGCAAATTAATTTTCCTAAGGGACAAAGATTGAATTGTACAAATGAACTGAGAATTTTACCTAATTTCGTGACAAAATTTCAACTATGACATACGACATCATTATCATTGGAACCGGTCCTGGTGGATACGTAGCAGCCATTCGTGCTTCTCAAATGGGGTTAAAAACCGCGGTAATTGAACGAGAATCTTTGGGGGGTATTTGTCTCAATTGGGGCTGTATACCCACAAAAGCCTTATTAAAAAGTGCACAGGTTTTTGAATACATAAACCACGCTGCTGAGTACGGCATTCAAGTAAAAGAAGCCACTGCAGATTTTGACTCCGTCGTAAAACGATCCCGTGATGTTGCCCAAGGAATGAGTTCAGGTATTCAATACTTGATGAAAAAGAATAAAATCGATGTCATACAAGGTGATGCGATCCTTCAATCCGGAAAAAAAGTTTCTGTTAAAGACGCTTCAGGTGTTTCTACAGTATACACTGCAAGCAAAGGGGTAATCATCGCTACAGGTGCACGCTCCAGAGAATTGCCAAACGTACCTCAAGATGGCGTTAAAGTCTTTGGATACCGTCAAGCGATGACATTGCCTAAACTTCCAAAAAAATTGGTAGTGGTTGGATCAGGTGCCATTGGCGTTGAGTTCGCATATTTTTACAATGCCATGGGAACGGAAGTTACCATCGTTGAATTCATGCCTAACATTGTCCCGGTTGAAGACATCGAGGTATCCAAGCAATTGGAAAAATCTTTCAAAAAATCAGGCATCAAAATTATGACAGAAGCCACCGTGGAACATGTGGACACTACAGGTAAAGGATGTATTGTTACCGTTAAATCGGCAAAAGGCGAAGAGAAAATTGAGTGTGACGTAGTTTTGTCTGCGGCAGGAATACAAGCCAACCTAGAGCATATAGGTTTGGAGGAAATCGGAATCATTCAGGACAAAGGAAAGATCATGGTAGATGACTTTTACCAAACGAACATTCCAGGTTATTTCGCCATCGGTGATATCGTTCCAGGTCCAGCCTTGGCACACGTTGCTTCGGCAGAAGGAATCATCTGTGTTGAAAAAATTGCAGGTCATCACCCTGAACCTTTAGATTACGGAAACATCCCAGGCTGTACGTATTGCAACCCAGAAGTTGCCTCTGTAGGAATGACCGAAAAAGCGGCCAAAGATGCAGGACATGACATCAAAGTAGGTAAATTTCCTTTCTCTGCGTCAGGTAAAGCAAGTGCTGCAGGCGCGAAAGATGGTTTTGTAAAATTGATCTTTGATGCCAAATATGGCGAATTGTTGGGCGCACACATGATTGGAGCGAATGTTACTGAAATGATTGCAGAAATTGTCGCAGTACGCAAATTGGAGACCACGGGTATGGATTTAATTAAAACCGTTCACCCACACCCAACCATGTCTGAAGCGATCATGGAGGCTGCAGCTGCAGCCTACGGAGAGGTGATCCATTTATAGTGAGAATACTCAGGTTGATTGTAGGATTGCTCATCGGATTAGCCCTGGGCGCTCTGTTGAATGGACTGATCATCACCTTGGGATTGGAGGTATTTCCCCTGCCAAAAGGTGTGAATTTCGAGACCGCTGAAGGTAAACACAATTTTCAGTACCTCAAACCCCTTCATTTCCTCTTTCCTTTCTTAGCCCATGCATTGGGTACGTTTTTCGGCGTGTTGATTTCTTTATTCATATCGAAGCGATTCAGGTTATTTTTAACCTTCATTATCTCTACCTTGTTTTTCCTGGGTGGACTCAGCATGGTATTATCGCTGGATGCACCTCAGTGGTTCAACCTAACCGACCTCACCTTGGCTTATTTCCCGATGGGATTCATGGCGTATCGGATGAAACGTGCTAGAAAGGCATAATTTACGTCGGAAAAGGACTGAAAACTGACATTACGTCACGATAAAACGCCTCAATTCAATTATTTTGTCAGTAGAAATGCCTTACATCCGCGTGGCATATAAATTGACTTCGGGGGACGTCGAATTACAAAAATATTAAAAATGGCAAAAATTATTGGAATTGATTTAGGTACAACAAACTCTTGTGTATCGGTCATGGAAGGAAACGAACCCGTAGTAATTACAAATGCAGAAGGAAAAAGAACAACCCCTTCCATCGTAGCATTTGTTGAAGGCGGAGAAAGAAAAGTAGGAGACCCTGCAAAAAGACAGGCAATCACGAATCCTACAAAAACCATTTATTCTATCAAAAGATTTATGGGAACAAGCTTTGACGAAAGTAAAACGGAAACTACACGCGTACCTTACCAAGTAGTGAAAGGTGAAAACAATACCCCAAGGGTGAAAATAGACGACCGCTTGTATTCTCCCCAAGAAATCTCTGCAATCATTCTTCAAAAAATGAAGAAAACAGCTGAAGATTATTTAGGACAAGAAGTTACAGAAGCAGTGGTAACCGTTCCTGCTTACTTTAATGACGCGCAAAGACAAGCTACGAAGGAAGCAGGTGAAATTGCTGGGTTGACCATCAAAAGAATCATCAATGAGCCCACCGCAGCTGCTTTGGCATACGGACTTGACAAAAAAGGAATCGACCAAAAAATTGTTGTCTTTGACTTCGGAGGAGGAACGCATGACGTTTCCATCTTGGAACTTGGAGATGGCGTTTTTGAAGTATTGGCTACAGATGGAGATACACACTTAGGTGGAGACGACGTCGACAATGCAATCATCAATTGGTTGGCAGAAGAGTTTGAGAAAGAAGAAAACCTTGACCTTCGCAAAGACCCAATGGCACTTCAACGCTTAAAAGAAGCTGCTGAAAAAGCTAAAATTGAATTGTCTTCTACCACATCAAGTGAGATCAACTTGCCTTACATCATGCCGGTGAATGGGATTCCTAAACACTTGGTTAGAACCTTACAACGTTCAAAATTCGAACAATTGATTTCTGACATCGTGGAAAGAACCATCGCACCTTGCCGTACCGCGTTGAAAAATGCAGGGTTGACTGCAAAAGACATCGATGAAATCATCCTAGTGGGTGGATCAACCAGAATTCCTGTAATCCAAGACGCAGTTGAAAGATTCTTCGGAAAAGCACCTTCAAAAGGTGTGAATCCAGATGAAGTAGTTGCCATAGGTGCTGCCATCCAAGGAGGCGTATTGACAGGAGAAGTGAAAGATGTATTGCTTTTAGACGTGATTCCATTGTCTTTGGGAATTGAAACCATGGGAGGTGTATTCACCAAATTAATTGAAGCGAATACCACCATTCCTACCAAGAAATCAGAGGTTTTCTCTACCGCAGCAGACAACCAACCTTCGGTAGAAATCCATGTACTACAAGGAGAACGCTCCATGGCGGGTGACAACAAAACCCTAGGTAGGTTCCAACTTTCTGACATTCCACCTTCACCGAGAGGCGTTCCTCAAATTGAGGTGTCTTTTGACATCGATGCAAATGGTATCATGAACATTTCTGCAAAAGACAAAGGAACCGGAAAAGTTCAATCCATTAAAATTGAATCTAAATCTGGTCTTACCGATGAGGAAATCGAAAAAATGAAAGCCGAAGCGCAAGCGAATGCGGAGTCCGACAAAAAGAAACGCGACGAAGTGGAATTGATCAACAAAGCCGATTCAACCATCTTCCAAACGGAAAGACAATTGAAGGAGTATGGCGACAAAATTCCTGCGAACAAAAAGCAATTGATTGAAGATGCGCTTGACGAATTGAAAAAAGAATTTGAAGCGAAAAACATCGAAAATCTTGACCCAGCGATTGAGAAATTAAATAAGGTTTTCCAAGATGCTTCGCAAGAAATGTACAATGCCGCAAATACGCAAGGTGAAAATCCTGCCGGCAATGAAACGCAAGCGGATACAAATTCACAAGACGAGGTAACAGACGTTGACTTTGAGGAAGTGAATGATAAAAAATAAGTTTCGCGTTTGACGCATTCTTAAAGGGCCCAATTCGGGCCCTTTTTTATTTCGCAGAAATGCTTATCTTCGCGTATGCTTTACCACAAGATTATACGCCACGAGAACAGCCAGGAATGGACTGTTTTTGTGCACGGTGCAGGCGGAAGCTCTGCCGTATGGTTTAAGCAAATCAAAGAATTTTCAGAACATTTCAATGTGTTGCTTCTCGACCTACGAGGTCACGGGAAATCCAAAGAATTGAAAAGTCCTTCCAATTATTCCTTTGAAATGATTGCCAATGATGTTGTCCAAGTGGTTAAACACAACAACATCTCTGAAGCACATTTTGTTGGCGTATCTATGGGAACCATTGTCATCAATCAAATTCATGTATTGTATCCACAACTGGTGAAATCCATGATTTTTTCAGGTGCCATCACCCGTCTCAACATCAAATCGCGCTTGTTGCTTCGCATGGGGCGCATCCTAAATCCCATTTTACCTTACATGGCACTGTACCGTTTGCTTGCGCAAATATTGATGCCTAAAAAGAACCACAAAAATTCACGCATGCTGTTCATTAACGAGGCGAAATCCTTGATGCACCATGAATTTAACCGCTGGTTTAAATTGACCGCTAGGCTAACGAAATACCTGAACTATCTTCAATCCCAAGAAGTCCAAACCAAAGGACTTTATGTCATGGGTAGCGAGGACCACTTGTTTCTTGGGCCTGCACGAGAAATCGTAGAAAGAAACGAAAATTTTATCTTAGAAGTGGTTCCCAATTGCGGTCATGTGGTAAATGTAGAGCGCGCGGAAGCTTTTAACCGTGTCTCCATCGCATTTATTTACGACCTCGCTAAATGATTTTTCCGCAATTCAGGAAACACCAATCCGGTAAAAATTTCTACACCCTCCATTCCCTAACAGATTTTGAAGAAATTCAAATCATGGGTCAGAAAACCTTAAGACATACCCTACAAGCCAAGACGTATTTTGAAAAGGTGCAAATTCAAGACATGATTGCTTGTCACCCACCCTACCTACTTTGTACCGAAGACGAAATACAGAAGCATTTGAAAGGCTAAAATTCTTACTTTTACACGGTTAAATTATATCATGGAAACAGCTACACCTTACATTCCCAAAAACAAAATAAGAATTGTTACAGCAGCATCCCTTTTTGATGGACACGATGCAGCCATTAACATCATGCGAAGGATCATTCAAGCGACGGGATGCGAAGTCATTCACCTAGGCCACGACCGCTCTGTAGAAGAAGTGGTAAACTGTGCCATTCAAGAAGATGCCCAAGCGATTGCGATGACATCCTATCAAGGGGGACACATGGAATATTTCAAATTCATGCACGATCTTTTGGCGGAAAAAGGCGCTCCACAAATCAAGATATTTGGCGGAGGAGGCGGTACCATTCTACCTTCGGAAATCAAAGAATTACAAGATTACGGAATCACCAGAATTTACCATCCAGACGATGGCAGAACGATGGGATTACAAGGAATGATCAATGACCTCATTGAACAATGTGACTTCCCTGTTGGGGATCATTTGAGCGACGAAGCAGAAAAAATTAAACACAAAGATGTACCTGCCATCGCGCGATTGATTTCCGCAGCCGAAAATTTTGCCACGGAAAACACAGACCTTTTAACCAACATCCGGACCGAAGCCGCACTGAAAAAAATACCCGTTCTTGGCATTACAGGAACCGGAGGTTCTGGAAAATCATCCTTGGTTGATGAACTTGTTCGCAGGTTCCTCATTGACTTCAAAGACAAGCAGATTGCAGTGGTTTCCGTGGATCCTTCCAAACGTAAAACAGGAGGGGCCTTGTTGGGTGACCGCATCCGAATGAATTCCATTAAAAGTGACCGTGTCTATATGCGATCCTTGGCTACCCGTCAATCCAACTTAGCACTTTCCAAGCACGTTGCCGAAGCCATTGGCATTTTGAAAGTAGCGAACTATGACTTGATCATCTTGGAAACCTCAGGCATTGGACAGTCCGATACAGAAATCTTGGACCACAGTGATGTTTCCTTGTATGTAATGACCCCTGAATACGGTGCGGCTACACAACTCGAGAAAATCGACATGTTGGACTTTGCCGACGTCATTGCCCTTAACAAATTCGATAAACGAGGCGCCCTCGATGCCTTGCGTGACGTTCGAAAACAATACCAAAGAAACCACAACTTGTGGAACCTAAATGTAGACCAAATGCCTGTCCATGGGACCATTGCCTCCCAATTCAACGACCCGGGGATGAATACCTTGTACAAAGTCCTCATGGATAAAGTGGTAGAGAAAACGGGAACCAACCTAAACAGCACTTTTGAAATTACGCAGGAGATGTCTGAGAAAATTTTCGTCATCCCACCAGACCGAACGAGGTACCTCTCGGAAATTTCTGAGAACAACCGAAGTTATGACCTTTGGGTAAATCGACAAGTGAAAGTGGCTGAAAACCTATATGGCTTGCAACGCTCCATCGATTCCATATCGAATTCTGCATTGGAGGACAAAGACCGATTGGTAAAAGGACTCAGCGAAGCCTTTGCCGCTGAAAAATTGAATTTCGACCCTAAAAACTGGGAAATCATCCAACATTGGGAAGCCAAGAAACAAACCTTCAAGAATCCTTTGTATGAATTCAAGGTTCGCGACAAGGTTCTTTCGATCGAAACCCACACAGAATCACTTTCACATTCTCAAATTCCAAAAGTATCCTCTCCAAAATACAACAGCTGGGGCGATGTTTTGCGATGGGTTTTACAAGAAAACTACCCGGGTGAGTTTCCTTATACCGCTGGTTTGTTTCCATTTAAACGGGAAGGCGAAGATCCCACGCGTATGTTTGCAGGCGAGGGAGGTCCCGAACGCACCAACAAACGCTTCCATTATGTCAGTTTAGGCATGCCGGCAAAAAGACTTTCCACTGCTTTTGACTCCGTCACCCTTTACGGCAACGACCCTGCCATTCGGCCAGACATTTATGGTAAAATCGGAAATTCAGGCGTATCCATTTGTTGTTTAGACGATGCCAAAAAATTGTACTCAGGTTTCGACTTGAGCCACCCAGCGACCTCGGTTTCAATGACCATCAACGGTCCGGCTCCGATGCTCCTAGCCTATTTCATGAATGCTGCCATCGACCAAAATTGTGAGAAGTACATTCGAGCCAATGGTTTGGAGGAGGAAACAGAAGCTAAAATCACGGCAATCTACGCGGAACTTGGCACTGCGCGACCAAAATATCAAGGCGAGTTACCCGAAGGAAACGATGGATTGGGACTGATGCTTTTGGGCGTTACCGGAGACAAAGTCTTACCCCTAGACACCTACAACCAAATTAAATCCGATACCCTTAAACAAGTAAGGGGAACCGTTCAGGCGGACATCTTAAAGGAAGACCAGGCACAAAACACCTGTATTTTCTCCACTGAATTCGCATTGCGACTGATGGGTGACGTGCAACAATATTTCATAGCCCAAGGCGTCCGTAATTTCTATTCTGTATCGATCTCCGGGTATCACATTGCTGAAGCGGGTGCAAATCCAATTACACAATTGGCGTTCACCTTGGCCAATGGGTTTACCTATGTTGAGTATTACCTCAGCAGGGGAATGGACATCAATGACTTCGGACCGAATTTATCTTTCTTCTTTTCGAATGGAATTGACCCAGAATACGCGGTAATTGGACGTGTGGCTCGAAGAATTTGGGCAAAGGCCTTGGCGAAAAAATACGGGGCAAATCCACGGGCGCAAATGTTGAAATACCACATCCAAACTTCTGGGCGGTCCCTTCATGCCCAAGAGATTGATTTTAACGACATCCGAACGACCCTTCAAGCGCTTTATGCGATTTACGACAATTGCAATTCGCTTCATACCAATGCGTATGACGAAGCCATTACCACCCCGACCGAGGAGTCGGTAAGACGTGCGATGGCCATTCAGTTGATCATCAACCGTGAGCTTGGGCTGGCAAAAAATGAAAATCCTTTGCAAGGTTCGTTCATCATTGAAGAAATGACCGATTTGGTAGAACAAGCGGTACTCACTGAGTTTGACAGAATCACAGAGCGAGGAGGGGTTTTGGGCGCCATGGAAACCATGTACCAACGTTCAAAAATCCAAGAAGAATCTTTGTATTATGAAACCCTAAAACACAACGGAGATTTCCCAATCATCGGAGTGAATACTTTCTTAAGTTCAAAAGGATCTCCGACCATGCTTCCCAAAGAAGTGATTCGCGCCACGGAAGAGGAAAAACAATACCAAATTCAGATGTTAAGTGCCTTGCAGAATGCCAATCCGGACCTCACCAAAGAAGGATTGAGAAACATTCAGAATGCAGCCATATTGAATAAAAACATGTTTGAAGTATTGATGGAAACCTGTAAACAAGCCTCCTTAGGTCAAATTACAGAAGCATTGTTTGAAGTCGGTGGACAGTACCGAAGGAATATGTAAGTTCAACTTCATTTTTTTCGTCTTCGGAAGAAACTTTATTAAATAATATGCTTTTTTTCGTCCGTGGAAGAAATTTTATTAAAGATTTAATTCCTAAAGGGTTTTGGTAGTTACTGTAGTTTTAACCTTAAGCGGCTTGAAGTTGTTTTAACCTTACCTTTGTGTCATGCAATTCAGTACTGGCGAATGGGTTTCATTGTTGCATGAAACGGGAAAATTTGAATTCTTGCGAATGGATGCTTTCCACGCCATTGTTCGCGATGAGATGGGTTTTGAGCGCAAGGTCGAAAGGAAATTCCTGGTGAAAAGACAACCGATGTCAGGTGGGGTTGTGCTAAAGGACAACGTATCCCAAAAACAGCCTTCCAAAACGGTTGAAACCCCCAAAAGCATTGACCTTCATGCAGATGCATTAAACCTAGATCATTTGCCTCCACATCGCTTACTCGAAGAACAGTTGGCCCATTGCAAGCGATTCTTAAACGAAGCCATTCAAAAGCGCATCCCAAAAGTTTTGATCATTCATGGCGTTGGCGAAGGGGTTTTGCGGCAATCCATTCGTGCCATGCTAAAGCATAAAAAAGGCATCCGTTGCCACGATGCAAATTATTCCCAAAAAGGCGTTGGTAGTACCTTGGTAGAAATTCAAGTGAATTCGGCTGAGCGACTCTAGTGCTGCCTCACCGCTCCTACTTTTTCTTTTGGGATGTCAAAAATCCATTCGTAATACCCAATGAAATGGCTCTCTGTAAATCCCATCCGGCGTTGGTATTCTTTTGGAAAAGTCAGCCTGTATTGTGCAGGCAAACCACTCACCCGTTTCTGAGGCGCTACCCCATCTTGTAAGCAAGGCGCTTGCTTGTTCCTTCCAAAGGGTATGCTTCCGTATTGAAACACTTCCTGCCATTGACTCGGCTGCACCCCTCCCGCGGAAGCATTTTCAGGCGCAATGATGTAAAAACTCCCGAACACACATTGCTTCTTTAACACATCTACGATTCCTAAGGCATAGGCATACCCCATGCTATGCGCAACCAAATACAGTGTATCGTTTTTGGACGCACCAGGGATTTCATTGAGCAACTGAATCAGGTTTTTACCGGCGATTCTGCCATTTTTTCTCCGTTCACCAAACCCTTTTTGATTCGATCGGAAAGGCAACTTATGCAAGGTGGAAATGCGCATGCCATTGTCGTCTTGGTAACGAAAACAATGGTGTTTTCCCTTACAAGGTTTTGGGTAATTTTTCGCTGCCTGGGCAAAGGTTAAAACGGATTCGTAATTTGAGGTAGAAACCTCATGGTGACCATCGGCATAGTATACTTCATTCGGATGAATGCGGTCAATAAATTGTTGATTCAGTCTTTTCCAAGGCGTCCAATAGTTAAATCGATCCTTTTCAAAAAGCAAATTCATAGAATTTGGATATTCCACCCCATTTTTTCCTATTTGCATCATGCTTTCGTCAAAGGATTCACTGGTTGAAACTGGACGGTAACCGTTGACGAGTACCAGAATCCGTTTCGGTGGATTTTCCGCCAACAATTTTTGGGTGATGTCAAAACCTGCATAGTTCAATACTTTTTCATCCGTCGTTTTCCCCTCGTCGTTCTCGAATTTAAGTACCACCAGATGCGTTGTGCTCGCCTGCTCATATCCCTTAATGGATATTGTGTTGGATGAATATTGAAAACGGTACTCCTCTTTCCCATCGATGGATTTCACTTTGAAATAAAGCACTTTTTTCATCCTTCGCATGTGCCATTTCCCTTTCGATTTCACATAGACCTCGGAATAGATTTTTTTGGCAGGTTGATCCACCACGGAGGAACTTAAATCGAGGTAGCGCTTAAAACTTTGGACCCCTTGGTTTCCAAATTTTGTGAAATCCGTAGAATTAAAAAACACTTGTTTGTAAAAGGTATCGGTGGTAAAAAACACCAAGGTGCCAACACCGGCAAACAGCATCCAAAGGGCTATGTGTACGACCAAATAGCCTATTTTGTGCTTGTTGTGAATGGCTTTCTCCGCTCGTTTGTTGACTTTTTTCCGAAATACCAGCATGATAAAAAAGGCAAGGGCCACCAAGCCCATGTGAATCGGAGCGATGAAACGGTTGTTTTTTACGTAAAAAGGACGAAACCAATAATTGTCCACATCCAAGTTTACCTTTCCGAAATTTCTTTTATAAGGAGTTAAGTAATACCGATTGTTCGTGGGTTCCAGCGCTCCTTTTGCATTTTGCTTCCAAAAATAATAGGCGACAAGGCCATTTTTGGAGTCCGTATTTTCTGAATCATCGTGAAAGAAAAAATAGGATTCGTTTTCTATTTTTAAGGATTCTCTTTGTTTGAGGTAGGACGCCAAAGAATCCATCGAATAATTGGCATCGGTGTTAACGTTTCCGATGGTTTTCAGGAAGTACTTTGAAAAATTTTGCAGGAACAATGCTTCAGGTTGAGCGGCCAGGAATAAAATGTTTTTACCAAAAATTGAAAATCCATTCCCATTTGTGTCGATTTGATCCTGTGTCAGGAAGACATAGTAATCAATTTCGGTTTTTGGGTGAATGGAATTAAAGAAAGCATCCCGACAATTGCGCATTTCTTCTGCGTAAAAAGGGAGGGTATCCTGAAGGTAAATTTGGTTTAACTTTCCCTGTAGGGGATGGATGAATTGGTCGATTTTCGCTTGTATGCCCTGTGCTCGAAAGAATTGATTGAGTACAATTTCAGTTTCCGGTGTAAGCGTGGCCTTTTTGTGGGTGGAAACAAAGTGAATGCGAAGGGTGTTAAGCTTGCCTGCATTTTGTCCATAAACGTTTGAACAGAGAACAATTAGGAGAAGTACCTTATAAATGTAGAAATGCTTTTTTGGCCAAAAGTTCATCATTGCTTTCACGGTAATTAGGGTCATCTACGCAACAATCAACTGGACAAACCGCAGCGCATTGGGGCTCATCATGAAATCCAACACATTCTGTACATTTATCATGGGTAATGTAATACACTTCCATGCTCAAGGGATCGTTGGACTTATCAGCATCCACTGCGACTCCATTTAAAGAGGTTAACATGCCTTTCAGCGAAGTTCCATCCGCATACTTCCATTCGGCTCCCCCTTCATAAATTGCGTTGTTTGGACATTCCGGTTCACATGCCCCACAATTTATACACTCATCCGTAATCATTATTGCCATTGCGCGATCGTTTTTGCAAATATACGTACCTAACCGTAAAAGTTAAGTAACATTCCCCTACAAAACAAACTTACTTGTAAATTTGTTCTGTGAATAGAACGCAAATCATTGAACATTTTACCGAAATCGGAGCCTTGTTTCAGCAAGTAGCTGACTCGAAAACGGATCCAAAACCCTCGGTTTTTTCAGACGCCTTCCTTGAAAAATTTAGGCATACGGTTGAACGGGAAATCCATTACAACGGTTGGTTTGAAGTTGAATTCATCCAAAAATCACTTTCGGGAATTTCAACATGGCTTGAATCTGTTAGCTTATCCAATTGGAGTGCCCCCTACCCTTTTCATGGATTCCAGAAAAACCTCGGCATCATCATGGCGGGAAACATTCCTTTGGTTGGCTTCCACGATTTTTTATGCGGACTGGTTTCCGGTTACCGCCTTCAGGTAAAAATGAGTTCAGAGGACAGCAGACTGTTGACCTTGGTGTTAGAAGCATTGTGTGAAATGAATGCAGCCTATCGCGAACTGATTGTATTGAATCCCTTAAAACTTTCAGGTTTTGATGCCGTCATTGGAACGGGCTCCGATGCTTCACTCTTGCATTTCAAATCCTACTTCAAAGAAATTCCCCACCTACTTCGCGGAAACAGAACGTCCATTGCCATTTTAACGGGCGAAGAAACTGCGGAAGAATTGACCTTGCTGGGAAAAGATGTGTTTGATTACTTTGGCAGGGGTTGTCGCAATGTTACCCACCTCTTGGTACCAGAATCCTATTCATTTGATTCATTTTTTAAGGCAATACAACCTTTTCAAAAGCTGTTTCAAAACAAGAAGTATGGCAACAACTACGACTACTACCGCACCATCTATTTAATGAACCGCGGGGTCTTTCTTGAAAATGGTTTCCTCCTCTTGGTAGAAACCGAAACGCTTCAGCCTCCATTGGCGGTCCTCAACTACCACACATACGCTTCTGAACAGGAGGTGCAAAACTATCTGGAAAAGCACGAAGAAAAAATCCAATGCGTCGTGGGCAAGGATTACATGCCTTTTGGCTCTGCGCAAACGCCTTCCTTAACGGACTACGCCGACAACATAAATACGATGATGTGGCTGGGTGAACCAAAAAATTAATTTGCTTTGCCTATTTTTGTACAATGGCCATTTTCTCAGACCGCATCATTTATAAGACACCGGAAGAAATTTCAATCATGCGCGAAGCAGCATTGATTGTCAGCAGAACCCTTGGCGAAGTTGCCAAACACATGCAACCCGGCATCACACCAAAATTTTTGGACCAAATGGCTGAAGATTTCATCAAGTCACAAAATGCCATTCCCGGATTTAAAGGTCTCTATGGTTGTCCAAGTACTTTGTTGATTTCCGTAAACGAACAAGTTGTACATGGTTTACCCACCGAAAAGCCCATTCAAGAAGGCGACATCGTCTCCGTGGATTGCGGTTCGTTCTACAAAGGGTATTACGGTGACCATGCCTATACTTTTGAGGTTGGAGAAGTTAGTGATGAAAACCGAGCCTTGTGCAAAGTCACCAAAGAATGTCTGTATTTAGGAATTGAAGCGTGCAACATCCAAAACCGAATGGAAGACATTGGTTTCGCCATTCAACAACACGCCGAAGCACATGGATATGGGGTGGTACGTGACCTTGTCGGTCATGGGATTGGAAAAAAACTTCACGAAGAACCTCAAATCCCCAATTATGGCAGACGTGGTAAGGGTAAACAAATCAAGGATGGCCTCACCATCGCCATTGAACCCATGATCAATCGGGGCACAAAAAACATACGGACCTTAGAAGATAAATGGACCATTGTCACCGAAGACGGATTGCCAAGTGCACATTTTGAACACAATGTAGCTGTCGTTGACGGAAAAGCAGTAATCTTGTCAACCTTCGATTACATTTACGAAGTTTTAAAATTATAATGACCAAAGAATCCAGGGCCATACTCATTTCTGTATTGATTGTATTTGCCTACAGTTCAAGCCTATTTATTGAATTCGGAACATGGATCTTTCCATTCCCAATGTTTGATTACATCCTCTTTGTTGTAGCCATCCTTTTTGCGATTTGGAACAAAGAACAACGCACCCTGTTCGCTCTGTTCGCGGGCATTTGTTTGCTTCGAATTTTTGGAGATTCTTTTGCTTGGACTTTCTTCCTTTCGGGGGCATCCCTTTACATTTTCTTGGACAGCATGACCATTGTTTGGATACGTTTGTCGGAAGCTTTGCTCATGATTCCTTTCATTATTATCCTGTTTAGGTTTAAGGACATCCGTGAAAAAGTGACTGCCATTGCACTTGTTTCGCTTCACATTCTCTCGTTGATACCTCCGTTTTCGATGATGAATTATGCGTTTTTCATGGCGATGACCTTAACCTACGCGTATGTGTATGGTACAAAAAAACCTACGTTTTACCTGTTGTTACTTACAGGAATCTTTGACCTAATTGAGGGATACAGCGTTTTGTTTACCGCTCATTAGAAACTGCGCACAGCCCTAACCATGGTGATGCTGGTTTTGTCGTAATAATTACTCGGCTTTCCATCAAAAAAACTGAAAAACCAAGCGGATGCTGCGTTGGATTCTGTTGATGACCAATACAGGTTCAACGTAATTGGGTCACTTCCTTTAACATCACTCAAGGCCTTGTCAATTAAAAATAGATTGCTGTACACGCCGATGAGTTCGTACAAAGCTGGAAGGTACCAATCGTCGTAATTCTCTGAAACAAAGGCATCGCAAAGTCCGGCTGCACATAAAGTATCTCTGCTCGCAAAAAGGATCGCATTGGTGTTGGACCTACCATCCCAGGTACTTTCACAATTTTCCAAATCCTTTTCTTTGCTCCCCCATTGCGCGGTGTCAGATACGTTGGTGGTAGAAAGTACCAAACCATGTTGTTTTCCGATGGAATCGTAATAAATCTGGTAGATGATTCCCCCTTCGGCATGTTGCCCAAGGCGGTAATTTGTGGTTTGACTTTTCGCAATGAATGGCAAAAACAGCAGTGTAAAAAGGAGGATTCTCATGGTAGGCAAAGTTTGTATGAAAGTATGTATTAAATTCGAAAGGGGAAAATATTTTAAATAATGAACCTACAAGCGATAGACCAGGTACGCTTGATTTTCAAAGGTGATTTCAAAATCAAACCGCTGATCAAAGTGGTTTTTCCCTATGATTAGGTACTTGCAGCCTTTCTTTTTGATTTCAAGCACCTTTTCTACATTCAAATCCGCATCGCTTAGGTTCCAACCTTTGCGATGTAAAAAATACAATTCTTGTGGATTGCTATTCCCATTAACCGCTACCAAGGCATTTTTGGGGATGTTTTTATCCGCAAGAGACGTCAACGCCAATTTATACGCCTCTCCCTTATTCCAGTGGAAATCATGTTGTTGATTGGCGATGCTTTCGATGGCAAAGAAAGCCAAAATAAGCAGGTAAAAACGCTTTACATGATTGAGTGCATACGCAGCAAAAAGACAGAGCACAGGGACCAAAGGAAGAATGTAGTAATCATGGGTGTAAAAAATGGGACCTGATTTAAAAGCGTACAATACAAAAGCAAGCACAAACAATCCCAAAGGAATCCAATAATTAAATCGAAAATCATGGCGAAACCACCTAACAACTCCCCAAAGCACACAGGCCATCGCGATGAAACTGAAAAAGGGGTGAAAGACAAGATGATGTAAAATTACCCCACCATTCCCTGCCCAACCTTTGATGCCCGTTGTCAAACCTACCCCTAAATTGTACCAATTTCCAAACGCATTTTGAAGGTGAGGATTCCACACAAAGTACCAGTAAAACATCGGCAACATGGCCAAGAAAGGCACGCACAACACCCATGCATATTTAGGTTTATTTCGATAAGCCAAGAAACAGAAAACACACACAGCCAACATGGGAACCGCAGCAATTTTCACCAAAAGACCCAAACTTAAAAATACAAACGCGAGGATGACGTGATGCCATTTTGCAAACCGAAATGCCTGCAGAAAAAAATAGCACCCCATGAACATCAAAGAAAGACAAGCGGTGTCGGGCATGGTTTTTCTCGCATAGGTGAAAAAGGCCGAAAGCAACAAGAAAATCGTGGCGGTAAACGCAAATTTGTAACTTGAAAAATGCCTTACGAGGGCGAAGAAATAGAAAAAACCAAGGGTGGTAATTGCCAAATGGATCCCTCGCCCCCATCCGTAAAATCCTCCAAAAACATACGTTAGTCCCGCTTGAAGGTAGTACAGAATCGGGAACTCCATTCCCACAACGCCTGACGCCCCATTGGTCTCATCGGTCATTGGGTAAAAAAATCCCGTATTGCCTTCCAAATAATTGCGGGCGACCATCAATCCCGTGGCTTGACGCCAACTGTGGGTAGCTTCAATCGGTGGCCATGCAATTCCCCAAAGATGTAAAAGGAAGAAAAGAAAGATCCAACTTTCAACGCGTCCAAAAAGCTTTTTATACTGCATTAAAGGATTGGGGAAACTATTGATTGTTTTCAATGACATAGGTCAAAACCTTCTCCATCAAATGTCCGCGGTTGACACCAGATACGTTGTGTTTGTGCGTTGGGTAAGGAAAGAAATCCATTTGAATGCCATCGTCAACAAATTTCTTAACCAGGCTAAAATTGTGTTGCATTACCACAACGTCGTCATTGGTTCCATGAATCAACAGGAGTTTCCCGATTAAATTTCTGGTATACTTGGTCAATGCATTGTTCTCATAGCCTTCTGGATTTTCTTGGGGTTGATCCATGTATCTTTCGCCATACATCACTTCGTAAAATTTCCAATCGGTGACAGGACCGCCCGCAACCCCAACATTAAAAACGCCGGGATTTCGCAACATCATGGAAGTGGTCATGAACCCACCAAAAGACCATCCGTGAATGGCCATGCGGTTTGAATCTACATACGGAAGGGATTTAAGAAACTCAACCCCTGTCATTTGATCTTCCATTTCTACCGTTCCTAACTGGCGATGAATTTGAGATTCAAAGGCAAAACCACGTTCTCCAGAGCCACGATTGTCGAGTGTGTAAACAATGTATCCTTTTGACGCCAGCCAATTCATCCAAAGATTCGCACCTGCGTTAAAGCTGTTGGTAACCATTTGTGCATGTGGACCGCCGTAGACATAAACAAGCACCGGGTATTTTTGATTGGGATTGAAATCGGCAGGTTTCACCATTCGGTAATAGAGGTCACTCCCGTCTTTTCCTTTAATTTTTCCAAGTTCAGATTTACCCAGCGAATAGTCCGACATTGGATCGGCAGATTCTTTTATCAATTTGGCCATTTTTCCATTGGTCGTATAGATCATTTCATGGTTGGGCATACTCAGACTTGAATAACCATCGTAGAAATAAATTCCATCATCCGAAAGGTCAAAGCGGTGTACCCCTTCGTTCTTGGTCATCAAAGTGGACTCTCCCAAAAGATTCGTGCTGTACACCATGGTATTGCATGGATTTTCACCCGTGGCTGCATAATAAATCAATTTTTTGGCTGCGTCTACTTCGAGGATATCCTTGACAACAAATTGATGATTTGTTATTTGTTTTTCAGATCCCAATGCACCTTCAAAATCAACAAGGTATAGGTTCATAAATCCATCTTTTTCTGACATCCAAATAAAGTCATTTCCTTCGCCAATAAAATAGGCAGGGTGTTCTGGTTCAACCCATTTTTGATTTTTTTCATGCCAAAGGGTTCTGATTTTCTTACCCGTCTTAACCTCAAAAACATTCAGCCATAGCTCGTTTTGCGCGCGGTTGACCTCTGCAATGAGACAGTATTTCTCATCCGGCGTAAACGCAAAATTGGTCAAGTAATCGTCAGAATTTCCACTGGGCTTGATGTATATGGTTTTCTTCGTCTTGCAATTGTAGATTCCTACGCGGGGCTTTTCAGATTTTTGTCCAGCCATTGGGTATTTAATAGAGACCAAAGACCCTGGTGTAGTGGTGATGTCAAGAAGCGGATAATCTGCGACTTCGCTCTCATCTTTTTGGTAAAACGCCAAGTAATTCCCCTTCTCCGACCAAAAAATTCCCTTTTCGATGCCAAATTCGTTGCGTGCGATGGATTGACCAGAAACAATGTTTTTATCAGTATTTTTTGTAACCGGAACATAAAACTTATTCGAATACGCAGCGACATAAACATTGTTATCAATAGTATAGGCACATTTATTTGAAGCAGCGTGATAGGTTACATTCTCAGCCTTATCAAGTCCGGTCTTTTTAATAATTATAGCCTTCAAGGTGATATTGTAGGTAAAAATAACGGCTCCATTATTAAACAATAGCTCATTGGAGGAAAGCCACTCATATCCATATAAATTCTGAATTTTGGCATCATCAGGCAACAGCTTGTTTAATTCATCGACCGTACAAAGCACCTTTTCTGATTCTTGATCCAGGGTATATGCGAGCAAGGATTTATAATCTGTTGATAAGAGTGTGTATTCTGATTTATTTTTCATCCAAGAAAAGCCAAAGGTTCGCTGTGGGGAAAGTGCCCGCTGTTTAAGGACAGATTCAGTTACGGTTAAACTTTTGGTTTGGGCAAAAAGCGATGCGCTAACTAAGGTTAAAATGATTAAAAAATGGTTTTTCATGAACGATGAATAAGTTGGTTAAAAAAATCTTCCAATGGCTTGCCGACGCGGTAAGCTTTCAACAATAAGGTGTCGAGGTCTTCACGCAATACGGTTTCGGAAGGAAAGGTCGCGTAAAAATAAAATTGCTTGTTTAGGAGTAAGGGTTCGGCAGCAGCCACGGTTTTCAATGCTGCGGGGAGGACCTTGTTCTTGTCCCCTTTGATGTCTCCGAAAAATTCAACAAAATCAGGATGTTGGTAACAACTTTTAAAGGCATCGAGGTTGTCAGCAATCCCATGGCGAAGCGTTAATAAATCTTCTTTGTTGATTTCATAAATCCCTCCATACACCCGAACGTGTTCGGCAGAAAATTCAAAATAAATCCCATTGATGGCAGTGCTTTTCTTTCCACCGGTGGCGATCACCGCAGAGGACATGGTTTTGTATGGGGTTTTGTCGTTTGAAAATCGGATGTCACGGTTGATTCGAAAAATGCAATCTTTGGCCAAAAGGTCATTGAAATCGGAATTTTCCTTGGCAATGACGTCAATCATGTATTGGGTAAAGGCTGCAAAGGGTTTCTTTACGGACTGCTCGTAGCGTTTGCGATTCAAATCAAACCAATCTTTGTGATTGTTGGCAGCGAGTTCTTTGAAAAAATCTATAAAATCTGGGTTGAAGAACTTCATCGCACCGAAAATAGTTAATATTCTCATTCCATAGATGAAAAACAGGCCATAATTGATGTTTTCTCGGGATAAAGGTCTCTGCGTAACGGGAAGAAAATGCGTCTGCAGCGCCAAAAAGCTTACGAAAGTGATGGAAACGATGCAATCGCAAGGAAATCAGAACACTTCCTTTGGGTAGAAAGTAAAATAATACTATCTTTGCACCCTTAAAATTTTATTAACCAATTGATAAACTTATGAATTCTTACGAAACTGTTTTCATTTTAACTCCCGTTTTGTCTGACGATCAGGCAAAGGAAGCAGTACAGAAATTCGAAAGTGCGATTACCGCTTCTGGCGCAGAAATCAAACATTCGGAAAACTGGGGCCTGCGAAAATTGGCATACCCAATCCAAAAAAAATCCACTGGATTTTACTACTTGATTGAATTTCAAGGGGAAGGTACTGTGATTGCTGATTATGAACTGATGATGAAACGCGACGAACGTGTGTTGCGCTTTCTAACTGTAAAGATGGACGTAGACCACGTCACCTATGCAGAAAGACGTCGAACAAAAAACAAAATCGCATCTAATTAATCACCCATTAAAAAATAAATCATGTCAAACGATATAAGATACCTAACGCCCATTAATATTGATATTAAAAAGGACAAATACTGCCGTTTCAAAAAGACGGGAATTAAATTCATCGATTACAAGGATGCAAGTTTCTTGTTGAAACTGGTAAACGAGCAAGGTAAAATTTTACCAAGACGACTCACAGGTACGTCTGCGAAATACCAAATCCGAGTAAACAAGGCAATTAAGCGCGCAAGACACCTTGCCATTTTGCCTTATGTAGGAGATATGTTGAAATAATCGATAAAAAAAATTAAATCATGGATGTAATTCTAGTTAAAAACGTAGATAAATTGGGTTATGCAAACGAAATCGTTTCTGTAAAACCTGGATATGGACGAAATTTCTTGATCCCTCAAGGATACGCCGTATTGGCAACACCAAGTGCACGCAAAGCGCACGAAGAAGTGATGCGTCAAAAAGCACACAAGGAAACAAAACAATTGGCTGAAGCACAAGAATTGGCTGGTAAAATCGCTGAATTAACCGTTGTAATTGCTACCAAAGCAGGAGAAAATGGTAAAATCTTCGGTTCCATCAATACCATTCAGTTGTCTGACGAGCTTAAGAAAGCCGGTTGTGATGTTGACCGTAAATCTTTAAAAATTAAAGAAGACCAAATTAAAGAATTGGGAACGTATGAAGCGGAAGCCAACCTTTACAAAGGCGTAAAACAATCCTTTAAATTTGAAGTGGTTTCAGAATAAGAAACCGCCCACCTTATTTTTCAAACCCTGACATTGTTGGGGTTTTTTCATTCTAATCTTTACCTATGAAATACCTAATCTTACCCCTGTTTCTAACTTTCGCGGTCCTTGGACATGGACAAACTACCACAGAAAAACGCGTAGAATTTGATTTGAAAGACGGTTACAGCAATGAACGTGTATTCGAATTTAATGCGAACGGGATGCTTATCTTCTCCAAGCAAGACAAGGACGAGGCACAAATGAGTACCTACAGGTTTGAAAAATACAATACGGACTTGGTTGCAACCCATGAGGTAAACTACACGATAGAAAACAAATTCTATGTAGACGAAATCTACCAAACAGGGAATTATGTGTATTTCTTCTTCAAAACACGACGAACCGAATTCCGAGTGGTGAAGTATGATTTTATCACTGAAACTTTCAAGGAGGTTTCTGGATCCTTGCCCAATCGAAGTTTTATAAAATTCACCGCTTGCATGGATGACCGCGCAGTCATGGCGGTAATCGGAAAAAATTACGGGATTTCCATTGTTTCCATTGACATGAATTCGGGATCAGGTGCGGAAACCTTAACACCCATTGGCATCGAAGGATTTAAACCCAAAAGATTGAGTCTGTCGAATATGGAAACAATGCCAGAAAGCAAGAACATTTTGTTGAGCATCAATGCAACCATCAGTAAAAAACGCACCGAATTATACATCGTCAGGTTGGAACAAACGGGCCAAATAGCTGCAACAACAGACATCAGCATTGGAACAGATAACAACCTGCGAAATGCACGAGCCTATGACATCGGTAACAATGAGTACATACTTTCCGGTACGTATTCCGTACCCAGTTCAGCCGGATCAAATGGTTTTTTCATATCGCGTTTGGCGCAAGGTCAACTCGAACCTTTGAATTTCTATAATTTCACAGATCTCAAAAACTTTTTAAGCTACCTCCCTGAGAATCAGAAACGTAAAATTGAAAAGAAAAAACAACGCAAAGCGAATAACGGTCAAGAGCTTAACATTTCATACAACATTGCCGCACACAGTCCCATCAAGGTTAACGACGACTTTATCTACATTGGTGAGGCGTATTATGCAACGTACCGAACCGAATCGCGTACCACAACCTCGTATGTAAATGGAAAAGCGGTAACCACAACTACGTATGTACAAGTCTTTGACGGCTATCAATACACACATGCATTCATAGCAAAATTCGATAAAAACGGAAAGCTGATCTGGGACCAAACGTTTCCAATGTGGTTGGCCAAAAAACCAATGACGGTTCGAAGATTTATACATATTGGAGACCAACAACAAACAAACTTAAAATTGGTCTATGCGAATGGCAATAGAATTACAAGCAAGGTATTTGATTTTGACGGAAATGTGTTGAGCGATAAACAATCTGAGCCCATTGAGACGAACGAAGAGAACGACAAAACCCGATTGAGTTATGCTGAAATCATTCATTGGTATGAAAACTATTTCTTATCCTATGGGATTCAGCGAATAATCAACCGAAAAGATAAAGACGTAGAACGCAAGCGTACGGTGTTCTTCTTCAATAAAATCAAACTTGATTAATCCAAATCTGCTATTGCGCGAACACCAAAGGTATCATTGTGCCAAGCCTTTATTAATTTTCCATTTTCTACCAAAAGATACGTAGGAAAACTTCCTTGTGTGAGACGCATTACGCCTGGAATGTCTGTTGCAAATTGGCAAAGGACTCCGCGCCCTACCCGATTGCTAAAGAATTTTAAATCGCTCTGGTCATTGGAGATGACCCAATATGCCATTTGGATGTCCGTATGTTTTCGAATGTATTTCATCTGTTGGGTAGATTCCACACAATATTGACAACCTGGCAATGCGACTACGATCAATGTTTTACTTTCAGGAAAAATCACTTTGGAGGATTGTGTATAACTCAAGTCCATCAAATCCCCTTGATAAATAGGGAACAACGCAAAGTAAATGGTAAACGGATGAACCAAAACGAGTAAAACCACCGTCCAAAGTTTCCAGCCATTCATTTTTGAATGTTTCAAAATCAAGCCAGCAAGAACACCGCCGATACCAACCATGGCTAAATAAGGTAGCATTCGAGCCAATGTGAAGGATAAACCTAGATCACTTAAAAAAATTTCCAAAGTATTCATAAAAAAAAAGGGGGAATGCTCCCCCTCGAATGTTTGTTTCGGAAATTATTGAATTTCGCAGTTTACAGACAATGTTCCAACCGCAGCGTCGCCAGCATTACAAGCTGCCTCAGCATCTTTCTTTTTACCTGTTACAGTAGAGGTTGTTGAACCTACCGCTACACCTGAATCTGTGGTTGTACATTTACAAGAATAATCCTTTGCGCAAGAAGCTGTTAAGAACAACGCTGCACCAAAAACAATCGCTAATTTTTTCATCTTATTAATTTTAAAGTTTCTCAAATTTATAAATTTATTTATATCGTCTCGTTGGGAAGTTCTTTTTTTTCACCGGCAGCCTTGTGGAAAGCGGCCTCTTTCCTTTGCTCATCCCTTACCATTTCCTGAATGGTGGCCTCTTGGTCTTTTACGTACATAGAATACCATGCAATGGTTGCAGAAGGAATGATGTCAATCCCCGGAATGATTTCTTCAATAAAATTGAATGCCGCCCATTTTAACTTTTTCTTAAAGAAAATGTAGACCAAGATGGCGGACAACGGTGCTAAAAAAGCATCAAACAATTCTCCAATGCCAGGAATAACGTAGGATATACATCCCACTAAATCGATGCCAATGGCAATGAACAATTTGAATTGCTTTTCGGATTCGAATTTCTTTTTGAGTTCTTGTACAGAAACGGACATTTGTATTTTTTTATCGAAGTTATGATTTATTAAAACCTAATGAATCAAATTTAGAAAAATTGGGGATTTTTTTCACAAAAATCTTTTTGAATTGTTTTGCTAACTTTGTCAAAACCATTCGAAATGTCACACAACGTATTAAAAGGTAAAAAAGGAATTATTTTCGGCGCATTGAACGACCAATCCATTGCTTGGAAAGTAGCCGAGGCAGCCCACGCAGAAGGTGCTGAATTTGTATTAACCAATGCCCCTATTGCCATGCGAATGGGTGAAATCAATGGCCTTGCCGCGAAGACAGGCAGTCAAATCATCCCAGCAGATGCAACCAATGTGGAAGAATTAGATCACTTGGTTACGCAATCCATGGAAATTTTGGGTGGGAAAATCGATTTCGTTTTGCACTCCATAGGAATGTCCCCAAATGTGAGAAAAGGAAAGCATTACACCGAAAACAATTACCAATATTACCAACAAACAATGGATGTTTCGGCCATGTCGCTTCATAAAACACTTGCTTCGTTGTACAAACACGATGCGATGAATGAGTGGGGTTCCATTGTTGCCCTAACCTACATTGCTGCCCAAAGAATTTTCCCTGATTACAATGACATGGCGGATGCAAAATCCTTGTTAGAATCCATCTCAAGGTCTTTTGGTTACCATTATGGCATCGCAAAAAAGGTACGTGTAAACACCATTTCTCAGTCGCCAACGGTTACGACCGCAGGACAAGGCATCAAAGGATTCAAGGAATTTATTAATTTTTCCGAACAGATGTCACCCCTTGGAAATGCACCTGCAGAAGCTTGTGCTGACTATTGCATTTCAATGTTCTCAGATTACACGAGGTATGTCACCATGCAAAATCTTTTCCACGACGGAGGGTTTTCAAACACCGGCGTTACCCAACAAGTGATAGACAAATTTGGAAGCACAGAAGAAGCGTAAGAATCCCATAGCACCTTCGCCTCATCTTCCCTACTGATCTTTAGCCTGAAAAAGCTTGCTTAGGTCGAAATTATACACTGTGCTAACCCACAATGAATGGTTTCGCTCCATGTCTGTCGCATTGGTTTTAATCACAAATTGGTTTAAGTAACCCAATGAAATGCTTGCGTGCGAGTTAAAACGCCATCCAAGCGCGGCAATAAATCTGTTTTGGTCAATTGGGTTTTTTGCAATGCCTTTCCCAAATCCTACAAACAACTCATTGCTCACGCTCATAAACAAAGTATGGTCAACCAAATCCTTGTGGGAAAGTGGTACCGTCATTAAGGCTCGGTAACGGATTCGGTGGCGAAAAACGTGATCCACTTGGATAATTTCACCCTGTGAATTTTTCGCAAATTGTTCTAAAAACCTCTGCTCAAGGCGGTAGCGATGTTGAAATTCAAAACGGCCTATTTTGTCTTTGAAATTTACCTGTTCAAAAATTCGGTTTTCATCAAAGACTGAAAGAACAGGTTGTGCCCCATAGGGAAAAGTGCGAATCCAACCATAGCCAGCCATCACAGATGCTTTTGGGTTTAAATTGTACTCAACCCCTAATCTCATGAGGGATTGTTGCCAATGTTGAAAACCATCGGAACGTCGCCATTGGTATTCGGTTAAGACGTTCCATTTTGGACTGATTTTATGAGTCCCCGTATACAATGCCCAACCGTGAAACTGGTTACTGATGTTTTTTTGGGTAAAAGCCGAAGAAAACATGATCAAAATACCGAGGGAGAAAACTAGATTTTTCATGGTTGTTTTTTAATTTTTTTGGCTGCCAAATGATGTTTGGACTTAGCTACGTTTACAAATTTATCCATTCCAACGATTTCCAACTTACCTCCATGGTCACGGAAATCTTCTTCTAACAAATGCAATGACTCCATTACTGAATGGTCGATAAAGGTGCATTTTTCAACCTTGAGTACGACATGTTGATCCAATCCAAAAGCCAAAATCTTTCTTTTTATTTTCATGAAGTTTGAGAATACAGCGGCGCCATGAAGTTCAATGACTTTATCATCGATGAACATCAATGAGTTGAATAGATTTCCTATTTTGGTTCCTCTAAATAGATGAAGCACTATTTTCAAAAGAATTCCTGCAGCAATTCCCAAAAGTAAATCGGTAGTTAAGGTTACGATGATGGTAATTACAAAAATGGCAAATTGGTCGGTACCAATTTTTATCATAGAACCAAATTCTTTTGGGTGAGCTAATTTCCAACCCACACCAATCAGCATTGCTGCCAAGGCTGCTTTGGGGATTAGGTTGCTAAAATAAACCGCAAAGCAAAGGAATAACAAAATGAACACACCATGGAAAAAGTTCGCCCAACGCGTTTTCGCACCGTTGTTCACATTCGCGGTTGAACGTGCCACTTCGCTGATCATTGGCAAGCCCCCAAGTACGCCGGCTACGATGTTCCCAATCCCAACAGCAATAAGATCTTTGTTATAATTTGATTTCCTTTTCCAAGGATCCATCATGTCTATCGCTTTTACTGTCAATAAAGCTTCTAAGCTTCCTACCAAAGCGAACATCACCACATATTTTATAAATGTACCTGCATTGTTCATTCCTGCAAAGGAAACATTGATACCCAAGATGTCAAACAAACCTTTGTCAAAATCCAGTAAAGGTTTATATCCTTTGGTTACGACCTCTCCTGCTGCATTTTTGATGTCACCCACATTGTGTATGCCTAAAACCATCGCCAGGGGAATGGCAACAACCAATACAACCATCGCTGAAGGAATTTTCTTAAATGCTTTTATGGGTACATGAGGCCACCCAAAAACGATTGCTAAGCTGGTAATTCCAACAATAACTACCTCCCTATGGGCCATAAAATGAACAAAGGAATTTTTTAATTCCATCAGCAATTCTATAGGTTCAACCATGGGTTTTCCTTCGACGGTAACCGGATTAAATCCCAACAAAACATGCAATTGTTTACTGATGATGATGATGCCTATAGCTGCCAGCATTCCATGTACTGCGGAAAGTGGAAAAAAGTCATTGAGTTTGCCAAGCTTAAGAATCCCAAAGAGTACTTGAAGAATACCGGCTACCACCATTGCGCCCAAAGCCAAATGCCAACCATACTCACTTAGATTGGTCACATTGCTAGGGGCCATTTTAGAGAATTCTGCCACAGATCCCGCCACAATCACAATAAGACCGGCAGCGGGTCCTTTGATGGTCAGTTCGGAGCCTGCAAAAAAGCTGACCAAAATCCCTCCGATCATAGCGGTCAACAGACCATAAATGGGAGGAAAATCACTCGCGCCGGCAATCCCTAAACTCAAGGGTAGGGCTAAAAGAAATACTAAAAAGCCAGACATGGCGTCGGATGAGAAATTTGCTTTAAATCCCGTCCATCCTGATTTTGGAAAATTACTGTTTTTCATTTTTATTAATTTTAAAAGGAACGTTTAGATACCCCGTGGTAATTCTTTATATGGGGTCCGAGGAAAACCCTGGCGTAAATTCTAAGGGTCGCCAACCCATTGATGATTAAGCTAAAAGAAACGATGACTGCCAAACCGATCTGATCGGCATGAATGTGAGAAAAAATCAAATCCTCCCCAATAAAAGTTGGGGTAATCGGAAAACCGGCAAGTCCTAGACATGCCATTAAGAATAACAAAGCTGCTTTGGGATGCTCGTAGGAGTGCCCAAAAAACCTGGTTAAACTTATCCAATTTTCTCTCTTGCGCAAATAATTGACCACACCTATGCCGATTACCCAAGAAACCATAATGCCACTAAGATACCAAAGGTTATGATACGCATCAAAATGTTCATTGAACGAAATTGCGATTGCGATGGTCACATGGTTAAGCATGATTAACGTCCAACTCTTCCGAACACTGTCGCGTTCAGAAAATGCTTTGAGTGCCATAAAAGCCCCTAACAGTGCAAAAATGATTGGAAATTCATGAACAAATTTGGGTGACAATGATTTCTGAAAATACAGTAAAACAAGCCCACCAAAAACAGTAAACCCAGCGATGACAAAGAGGTATTTAAAGTTGAAAATAAACCACTTCGCTCCTATTTTCTTAATTGGATTCCACATGTAATGGTACATCAAACTGTCAAGGTTCCATTCTTTTAAACTCAACAGATAGAGCGTATTTTCCAGCTTTTTAGGCCAACGGTCTTCAAATGTTTTCGACCTAAGTTTGAGTGCATAAAGCTGCTCTTTGATTCGGTAACTAACCACCGAAGGCGAAATCAACAATTGATAGGTTCGTAGGAACGCATTTCCAGCAATATGTATGAGCGCCAACACATGTAATCCCAAGCCTATTTCCACGAAAATAAGTCCTATCTGGCCCATGGAGGCATAGGCAACCTGGCTTTTGATTGAACTCTGAACCCTGGAAACCATGGTGCCAATGGCCGCAGATGCCAACCCTGTCAGGACAAGAAAGACCCTAAATCCAAATTGGTTTTCCCAAAATGGAAAGGTTCTTAGCAAGAGGAAAGCACCTATGTGAACGGACAGCGATCCATAAAATATGGCACTCGAAGGCGTAGGTCCTTCCATGGCTCGAGGCAACCAAGAGGAGAAAGGAAGTTGCGCTGATTTTGCCGCAGCGGTGATGTACACCATAATGGAAACTACCAAACCAAGGCTTGACATTTCCTTGAAGTGCGCGTGGACCAATTGTGCAGAATAAAGCTTGTCAAAAGATATGTTCTCGTCCCAAATATGGTGCGACAACCACATTACCAAAATTAATCCTACATCCCCTATACGATAGATTGAAAATACCTTGACCGCATTTTTCACAGGTAGGTATCTATCTCGGTAGAATGCAATCAACAAAAAGGATGAAATTCCTAAAATCTCCCAACCAATAAACAACGTTTCAAAATTTCCGGAAAAAATGATGATGCTGTAACCGCTGTAGAAAAAAAGCAAAGTGTTAAAAAACCTTTTGTAACCCTCTTCACGATGCAAATAGTACCTACTATACCTGGTAATGATGGTGGTGATTAAAGAACCTAAAAGCCAATATACCGCAGTGATTTTGTCAAAATAAAAATCAATAAAGAAATCGTAGTGATTGGCTTTATAAATGGAAAACTCCCTTATGTTAATGGGCTTTCCACCTTGAATCAACCAAAAAACAATCCAAATTAAAGCGGCAGATAAGTGGATCAAAAGGGTAACAAATGCCAAATTAGATAATGTATTCTCCTTGTTTTTCGGTATAAATAAACTGGCAATGAATCCCAAAATGGGCCAGCAAACGATGGTGATAAATAAAAGTGTCATACTACGAGGTTTTGGATGATTTGAACCGGAAGATCTTCCAACTCATTCATAATTTTCTTGATCTCTAGGTTTCCTCCTTTGACTTTCAAACCTGAAGTTTCATAGGGAAAAAAGTGCTCACCATGCAATCTGTAAAAAACCTTTTCAATGGGGTGAAGCACAACAAGATGAACCCATTCATTGGCGAACCACTCTAATGTTTTTGGATTTTTCTGAAGGGTCTGCAAAACGACTTCTGGATAGTGCTCTACAATTGCCAAAAGTCGAATGGGATCATGAACTTCTACCATTTGGTTAGGCAATCCCGTTCTTAAATCGCCATCAATTCCATTTGCAACACCAATTAACCCCATTACATTGTGAGGTAATTTTGTCCCTGCGCCTAGGTTGTTGTTGTCTACCCTAGAGAAAAAATATTCTAGGTTTATGCCACCACATACCGGGGCGATTGCATTTAGGATTCCTGTGAGAAACGTTCCATCCAAGTCCGTTCGGTAATCATAACTGTTTAAAAATGCCCGTCGATCCAAGAACAATCCCCTCGTAAGTTTGCGTGGCCCAACAATGCAAAGCGCATTCGTAGCATGATTGAGCTCAGGACGTGGCTCAAAAAGGGATACAGACCTTAATTTTACTTTCTCATGGGTACGAGCAAGGTTGCCATGGTTACTGACCGTTACGAATCGCCTGGATCTTTCTGATGCATTTAACGCCAATGCCTGTTTGAAATCTTTTACATTTCCAAGGTGTAAAGCTTGGGGAGAATCTCTCAAATGGTCGACATCATAAAATGTCATCTCATCCCTTGAAGTATCATGTAAGGAAGCAATAAAAACGACATCATCAGGAATGAAAATACCTTTTTCCTTTAGCAATTCCCTTACCTCAACTCGATTGGCAATTTTTGCCATTACCCTTGCATTTACGCTGCCAGGCCTTCCCGAACATGCCCCGCAATCATACCCAGCATAATGGGT
Organism: Flavobacteriia bacterium; assembly: GCA_009924735.1. Lineage (GTDB taxonomy): Bacteria > Bacteroidota > Bacteroidia > Flavobacteriales_D > Crocinitomicaceae > UBA952. The sequence continues at coordinate 36,630 of RFQZ01000014.1, forward strand.
ATTGTTCGCACTGCTTGAACCATGACCAACGATATAGACAATCGGAGCGAAATCTTTGGTTAAACCAATGCTCATCAACAAACCATAAAGTCTAATTGCCATTTCTTCAAGGGTATAGCCAATTTGGATTCCATCAGAAGCATAGTTACCCTCATGTTCATAACTCAAAAATGAGTCTTTGTACATGTGTCGACTGGATGAAACGCCAAAGGCATTTGCTTTTGGAAAAAACAATGCGCCCACCAAACGAATCGCTGAAAGGAAACCCATGGTTTGTGTTAAGAACCAACCTTGAACCAAACCATTTACCCCTTTATTTAAATGGAATTCATTCCGTTTTACGTGGTTTTCCACAGACTCTTTAATGAGGAATTTTGGGGTAAGCGGTGCAGGACATACCTTCATTCGCTGTTCGCTGTTTGCGGGTTGAAAATAAAATTCGGTATTGAAAAAACCTGCCGTCCCATAGGTTTCAGCAGAAGCATTTACCAATTCCAAATTCCTTCGAAAGGAACACTCCCGATCATCTATGCAGAATAAGGCTTGAAATGTACTTGAAGGGGTTGTAACCTGCGGGTTTTGTGATATTCCGTTAAGCACTTCATCGTAATACGTCCATTCAAATGCTTGATGCCAACGAATTTTCACCTCAAATACTTCGCTTATTTCAAAATCAAAATGCAATTTGGGTTCTATATGCTGGGATTGCATTGAAAGTGGAGACCAAATGGTTCCAAAGGAATAGTCCAAAACATCTATTTCCAACAACAATTCAAACAGGATAAAATCTTCAAGCGTTAAATTTCTTTGATCCACCAAAAACCCAGGATTGGACTCAATTACGGCTACCATCCCAGCATACCCAGGATGCGCAAATTGCTGGTCAAATAAATATCGCTCAAAATAGCTCGACTCACCCACCAATAGGGTTAAGAGATTTTCCAACCGAAGGTCATCCGACAACAAGAGTCTTCTGGGACGTGGAGTCTTGAAAATACTCGTTGCATTGCACACTTCCAATTTCTTCAATGAAGCAATGAAGCCTTGGGAATCAATCGGAAATTGCCAAACCGCAATGCCTTGGTCAAGGTAACTCAAGACGGTACGAAACAATAAGGGAAAAACCATTGAATCAAGATCAATCGCAAAGCGTTCTTTCCAAACATTTCGCAATTGACCTATTTCAGCCGTTACATTTTCGTCGTAATCGGTACGAAATAATTTGGCTTTCCATACATCTACCTCTTGGGAATCTAGACCTCTGTACAAGATGCCTTCATCCACTTTCCCTTCCAAAAACATCCGTTGATATTCTTCAATTTGAAGCAAGGTTTGATACCCATAAAACCTACTGGCATCACTCAAGGCCTTTTCAAACTTTCTGGATTGAAAAGCATGTAAAGTGTTGTGATGTATAAAGTCTTTTAAAGGGGCTTGGGTCGGCAGAAAATGAACTAAATGATGTAAAGTTTCGCTTTTGTTAAAGCTTGAAGTATGCATATTTAAAAATTTAAGGTTATCAATCAAACTAAATTCGATTGTTTCTTAGATTCTTAAATTTCTGTAGCGTATGAATAATGGTTTTTGAAGTTTGGAAATTTGCCAACTTTCCTTTAGAATCTCAGGCTTACGTATCGTTTCGGGTCGAAATGAAAACAACCAAGTCTCACAGTAAAACGCATGTAGGGACAGGATGTCGTCCTTCTCATTTCCATCTTCCTCGTTTGCATCTTCCTCGTTAAAGACTTCCTTTATGGAAAGGCTTCGCACATCGCTTTTCTTTAAAGTATTGATTTTGGAGGATGTGTGGTTGGAAGCAGTCGCTTTGGGAGTAAAGGTGAAATCACTCAACACCGTGTTTGCCAATAAGCAAAGCACTAGAAAGGAGACAAAAAATTTTCCGATGTTAAATTTCACACCGCAAAGATAATTGAACTTTAAGTAATTAACATCTTCACAATGTGAATTTTTATTAAATAACGCAAAACCCTATCTTTGAACCCTGAACAAAAGCGCAATGCACGTAGACACACTCATGGACTATATTGAACTAGAAAATGTGCATGGCGCACACAATTATCACCCACTTCCAGTCGTACTCGAACGGGGCAACGGGGTTCTCCTTTGGGACATCAACGGCAAACAATATTTTGACTTTTTATCGGCCTACTCTGCCGTAAACCAAGGACATTGCCACCCTGACATTATCGACGCGCTTGTGCAGCAGTCACAGACCTTATCCCTTACTTCAAGAGCCTTCTACAACAATGTGTTAGGGCCTTTTGAAGCCTACATCACGAATCTGTTTGGTTTCGATAAAGTTTTGCCGATGAACACAGGCGCTGAAGCCGTTGAAACAGCTATAAAACTTTGTAGAAAATGGGCTTACGAGAAAAAAGGAATCCCCGCCAATCAAGGAATCATCCTTGTGTGTGACGGAAATTTTCATGGAAGAACCACTACCATCATTTCCTTTTCTTCAGATGAAGATGCAAAAAACAACTTCGGACCCTACACCCCCGGTTTTTTAAGCGTTCCCTACAATGACATTGACGCCCTAGAAAGTGCACTTGCACTCCCCAATGTAATTGGTTTCTTGGTTGAACCCATTCAGGGCGAAGCAGGCGTAGTGGTACCTGAATCCGACTTTTTATTCAAGGTTCGGAAAAGTTGTGACCAACACCAAGTGTTGTTTATCGCCGATGAAATTCAAACGGGTTTGGCAAGAACCGGATCCTTGCTGGCAGTTTGTGGCAATTGTCAATGTGAAAACGCTTGTGAACGTGCAGCATCTTATGTAAAACCAGACATTTTGGTACTCGGAAAAGCATTGGGAGGGGGAGTTTACCCTGTTTCCGCTGTCTTGGCTGACAATGAAATCATGGACGTGATAAAGCCCGGACAGCATGGTTCTACCTTCGGAGGAAATCCTTTGGCAGCAAAGGTCGCAATGGCGTCTTTAGAAGTGATTCAGAATGAAAAATTGATGCAAAATGCACGTGTGTTAGGAAAACTGTTTCGCGAGGAGATGCAAAAATTAGTAGACCAAAATGGCCTGTTCAAGACGGTACGCGGAAAAGGTTTACTCAATGCCGTTGTGATCGACGATTCCCCTGAAAGTGAAACGGCTTGGAACTTTTGTATGTCGCTTGCAGAAAATGGTTTGTTGGCAAAACCCACCCACGGAAACATCATTCGCTTTGCACCTCCATTGGTCATGACAGAGAACCAATTGATGGCGTGCATAGACATCATTCGCAATACTTTTACCCATTTTAAAAAAGAAGATTTTGGCAAATAAAATAAAATTTGGAACCGATGGTTGGAGAGCCATTATCGCAGAGGAATTTACCGTAGAAAACGTTGCCCGCGTTACCGAATCCACTGGGAATTGGTTGAAAACCCATTTCCAAAATCCAAAAGTGATCATCGGTCACGATTGTAGGTTTGCTGGAGAACTGTTTATGCATACTGCAGCATCGGTTTTATTGCAACAAGGCATCGAGGTTTCCATCAGCGAAGGATTTGTTTCTACCCCTATGATTTCTTTTGGCGCCTTCAAACACGATTGTGAAATCGGCATCATCATCACCGCAAGCCACAATCCCCCCTCGTACAACGGATTTAAACTCAAGGCGAAATTCGGTGGCCCATTACAACCCGAGAAAATCAATGAAATTGAATCACTGATTCCAGATGTATGCACCCTTGATTACAAATCTGTAGACGTAAAAAAAGCCATTCAATCTGGAGAAATTAAAGTAATCCCATTGGAAAAAGAATACGTTGATCATGTGAAAAATTATTTTGACCTTGATGCCATACGTAATTCAGGTCTTCGCCTGATGTACGATGCAATGTATGGTGCAGGACAACGCGTGCTCCCACAAATCCTACCCGATGTAAATCTGATGCATTGTGAATACAATCCAAGTTTTTATGGCCAAGCCCCTGAACCCATTGCCAAAAACCTACAAGAATTGGCGAATTACATAAAAAAGGAGAAAAACGTAGATTGCGCCTTGGCTACAGATGGCGATGCCGATCGGATTGGATTGTATGACAGTCATGGAGAATTCATCGATTCTCACCACATCATCCTTTTGTTGATTCACTACCTTGTCAAATACAAAGGTTTAAGTGGAAAGGTAGCCATTGCTTTTAGCGTTACCCCTCGAGTTTACACCATGTGCGCGCATTATGGACTCGAGCACGTTACGACGAAGATTGGTTTTAAAGACATCGCAGCCATTATGGTAGAAGAGGATGTTTTACTCGGCGGAGAAGAGTCTGGAGGCATCGCGGTAAAAGGTCACATTCCAGAACGTGATGGCATTTGGATGGGTATGATCATCTGGGAATTCATGGCAAAATCAGGAAAAAGTTTAGACGCCCTCATCGAGGAAGTTTATGAAATTGTGGGTGAATTTAAGTTTGAACGAAACGACTTACACATAACCGAAGCATTGAAAAATAGCATCATTGCCAATTGTAAAGCCAATCTCTATACTGAATTTGGTCCGTACAAAGTTCGGGAGGTTCAGACCATGGATGGATTTAAGTTTTTCTTCGACGACGACCGATGGTTAATGATTCGACCTTCAGGAACTGAACCTGTTTTGCGAACATACGCGGAAGCGCCAACCTTGGAAGAAGTAAGAGAGATACTGAAAATCACCCAAGAAACGATTGGTGCCTAGCCCAGGGCAACGTCCAACACCATCATTACTACAAATCCTCCAATGAAGCCAAGAACGGCAACATCGGTATATTTGTCTCTTTGTGTTTCGGGTATCACTTCTTCTACCACCACAAAAATCATCGCGCCCGCGGCAAATGCCAAAGCAAAAGGCAAGATGGGCTGAATGTAAATCACTGCAACTGCACCTATGACCCCAGCGATGGGTTCAACAATGGCGGAGAGTTGACCATACCAAAACGCTTTAAACCTAGTCGCACCCGCCCTTCTAAGCGGCATGGCTACGGCAAATCCCTCTGGGAAATTTTGAATGGCAATCCCGATGGCCAAAGCAATCGCACCTCCAATGGTAGCACCCTCCATTCCATTTGCAGCAGCACCAAACAACACCCCTACCGCAAGTCCTTCCGGAATGTTATGCAAGGTGATGGCTAACACCAAAAGGGTTGTCTTGTGCAATTGGGTTTTCATTCCTTCAGATTCATCCTCATTGAAATTGAGGTGCAGATGGGGAAGTTTTTTATCTAAAAAATATAAGAAGAGTGCGCCACCTAGAAATCCAACCGAAGCAGGCATCCAAGAATATCCGGGGTAAAATTTCTCTGACATCTCAATGGCTGGATTCAGCAGGGACCAAAAACTTGCCGCTACCATTACCCCACCTGTAAAACCCAACATGGCATCTAAAACCCCACGGTGCATGGTTTTGAAAAACAATACCAAGGCGGCTCCTGCGGCGGTGACCAACCAAGTAAAAACGGTAGCAATAAGTGCGGCAGCTACGGGGTGAATACTCCCAAAAAATTGCTCGAGCGTCATATTGAAGCTAATTTAGGGAATTTTTGTCGGTAAACTTTGAATTCAGTATATTTGAATCAAGATTTTAACTATGAAAATATTTCTACCTTTTGCATTGCTGATTTTATTGTTTTCCTTAAACGGTTGCAATAAAAAAAACGAAACCATTCTAAGGGTATATGTTGGCTACAATGGTCAACCTAAATTAAGCGCAAAAGTGATCATCAATGGCGTAACCCAAAACGCACCTTACACTCCATTGGTAATGACAGAATACACAGATGTCAATGGATTGGCAGAGTTTAACCTTGAGCAATACATCAAACCAGGATCTTATGGGGGGGCAACTTTAGATGTTACTGTGTTTTTGATTAAAAATTCCCCAACATCCGATACCATCAAAACGGTTTATGTCGAAGGCTTCAAAACCACAAAGCAAGAGTTCCTGTTCTAAAAGAAAAAATTCAATCTTTTCTTTGCTTTCGTTAAATTTGCCACCAATAACACAACATGGCAAAACAAACCACCACCCGCGCAGAAGATTATTCTAAATGGTACAATGATTTGGTATACGACGCCGACCTGGCAGAACATTCCGATGTAAAAGGATGCATGATCATCAAACCTTATGGCTATGCCATTTGGGAAAACATGCGCGATGTACTGGATCGAAAATTCAAAGACACCGGACATTCCAATGCCTATTTTCCACTTTTTATCCCAAAATCTTACCTAAGCAAAGAAGCAAGCCACATTGAAGGATTCGCCAAAGAATGTGCTGTGGTAACCCATTACCGCTTAAAAGCTTCAGAGGATGGGAAAAGCGTTGTAGTTGATCCCGATGCGAAACTCCAAGAAGAACTCATCGTTCGTCCCACGTCAGAAACCATTATCTGGAACTCCTATCGAAATTGGATCCAATCCTACCGAGATTTACCAATACTCATCAACCAGTGGGCGAATGTCGTTCGTTGGGAAATGCGTACACGTTTATTCTTGCGAACCTCTGAATTTCTGTGGCAAGAAGGCCATACGGCACACGCAACCAAAGAAGAGGCGATGGCGGAAACGGAGCAAATGCTTCAAGTTTATTCAGATTTTGCAGAACATTACATGGCAATGCCCGTGATCAAAGGGAGGAAAACCCAAAGTGAACGTTTCGCAGGAGCCGAAGAAACATTGTGCATCGAAGCAATGATGCAAGACGGAAAGGCACTTCAAGCAGGGACCTCGCATTTCTTAGGACAAAATTTCGCCAAGGCTTTTGAAGTGAAATTCACCGATAAAAACGGAAAAATGGATTTCGTTTGGGCCAGCTCATGGGGGGTTTCTACCCGACTTATGGGTGCTTTGGTCATGACGCATTCAGATGACCAAGGATTGATTGTTCCGCCAAAATTGGCACCCATCCAAGTGGTTGCGATTCCGATTTACAAAACACAAGAAGAATTAGATTCGATCTCTGAAAAGTTTATTGAACTTGGTAAACAACTCAAGTTGGCAGGCATTTCATTCAAATTTGACGCAGACGACAACAAGCGTCCCGGATGGAAATTCAATGAATATGAAGTGAAAGGTGTACCCATAAGGCTTGCAATGGGTCCAAGAGACCTAGAAAACGGTCACGTTGAAATCGCCCGCAGGGATACAAAAACAAAGGAAGTCGTGCCATTTGAGGGAATTCAAGCGAAAATTGCAACGTTGCTCGAAACGATTCAACAAGCGATGTTTGAGAAAGCCCTTGCGCACCGCGCTGCAAATACATTTAAGGTCGATACGTACGAAGAGTTTAAATCCAAAATTGACGGTGGAGGTTTTTTTCTGGCCCATTGGGATGGTACCGCTGAAACCGAAACCTTGGTGAAAAACGAAACCAAAGCGACCATTCGCTGCATTCCTTTAGACGCAGAACCCGAAGAAGGAAAATGCATGGTAACAGGTAAACCCAGTGCTTGCCGGGTTATTTTTGCCAAAGCATATTGATGTGAAACCCTTTCATTTCAAGGCTTTTACCATCTTTGAAAATACGTATTCCCACCGCATTGGCACCGATGCCATGCTCCTAGGCGCCCTCGTGGATGTAGAACGTAAAAACTTCGCACTGGATGTTGGATCTGGTTCAGGTGTGTTGAGCTTGATGATGGCACAAAAAAAGAATTCCCTAAAAGTTCATGCGTTAGAAATCGATGCAAAAGCACACAACGAAGGCGTAACCAATGTCTCCAAATCTCCCTTCTCGCATCAAATCGATTGCATTCATCAAAACATCCTGTCTTTTACCAACGAGGTGGTTTACGATTTAATCATAACAAATCCCCCTTATTACCTGAGCAACAACCCTTCAACCCAGGATAACGAACGTGAAAAACACACCAGTATAGAGGCACTAAAGGGATGGTTTCATGTGATTTTTAACAAACTTGATTCGAACGGAAATTTTTGGATTGTCTTTCCCAGCATAGAAACGGAAACCTACCATCGCTTGCTTTTTGAAACTGGATTCCACAAGGTATCTCAGTACGAAATCCTTGGCAAAAACAATGTTCCAGTCAGAACGATTGGGAATTACAGTCCTGCCCAAACCGCAAAACCTCATATCGAACAGCTTAAAATCAGGGATGAAAACGGGGCTTACACCCAAAAATACCGAGAAATCACCCAAAACTTCCACGGAACATTAATTTAGGTAACCTATGTTACATTTTAGTCGCACAAGTGTTGGTACCTTCGTGAAAAAAAATCTGAGATGAAAAAAGGAACGAAACTCTACAGCATTCTAAAAATGAAATGCCCTAAGTGTCAAGAAGGGAAATTCTTGGTTTCGCATCCCTACAATTTCGCAAACATGGGTGAAATCTATTCCCATTGCCCTAATTGTGGATTGGACTACATGCCTGAACCAGGATTTTATTACGGTGCCATGTATGTTTCCTATGGCTTAAGTGTGGCAGTTTTCGTTACCATTTGGGCTTCTTGCAATTGGTTCTTTGACAATGTTGGGGTGTGGACACAAATTACATTGATATTGATTGCGTTGATTGGCTTGGGACCTTATTTGTATTCACTTTCAAAAATCATTTGGGCGAATTTCTTCATTAAATATGACAAGAATGCTCCCATCATCAAATAAGAGACAAATGCTTCAAGGCACCATCGGTTATCTTCTTGAAGATGAGCTAATGGATGAAATGAGCAAATTAGCCAAGGTACGTGAAACCATTACTGGAGAAACCATTATCCACGTAGGAGATCCCTTACGGATGATTCCGATTGTAATATCCGGATCCATAAAAATTTCCAGGGAAAATACGGAGGGGGAAGAATTATTGCTTTATTACATAGAAGGAGGTGACACATGTGCAATGACCTTGCAGTGTTGTGTTCAAAAATCTGATTCTCAAATTAAAGCGACATCCATGGAGCCTTCCTTGCTGCTTATGTTTCCAAGTGAATACATGCAGATTTGGATGGACAAATACGCTTCTTGGCGTGCGTTCATTATGCAATCCTACCATACGAGAATGTTGGAACTTATGGAAACCATTGATGCGATTGCCTTCATGCGCTTGGATGAACGATTGTTGAAATACTTGAAAGATCAAGCGAAACTGTTAGGATCTTTAGAATTACATCATACACACCAACAAATTGCAGACGACTTACATTCTTCGAGGGTAGCTATTTCGAGGCTACTTAAACAGTTGGAAATAAAAGGAATCATTGACATCAAACGAAATAGAATAATACTACTTTCGATTTAGGATTACTCAGCTCGTTTAAGTTTAAATTCGGAGGATGTATGAAAGGTTATTTCTGGATAGTCCTTTTCAGCCATTGAGAGTAGAAAAGGGGTTTCTGCCATAAACACCCAATTTTCATCCTTGTCCATCGCCATGTGATTCACTTTTGATTTTTTAAACCTTTCAATTTCTTCGGGATTTTCTGACGTAATCCAACATGCTTTGGCATAGTTCCTAGGCACAAATCGACAATTTGCGCCATACTCGTTTATCAATCTATGGGTAATCACCTCAAACTGAAGCTGACCAACGGTTCCCACGATTTTCCGGTTTCCTGGTTGTTGGATGAACAATTGTGCAACCCCTTCATCGATGAGCTGACGTATGCCTTTCTCCAATTGTTTAGATTTAAGTGGATCGAGGTTTTCCAATTCTTGAAAGATTTCAGGAGAAAAGCTTGGGATTCCTTGAAACATCATCTTTTCACCTTCTGTCAAGGTATCTCCAATTTTAAAATTCCCGGAATCGTACAATCCAATCACATCCCCTGGGTAGGCATCGTCGATGATGCTTTTATCCTGGGCCATAAAAGACGTAGGATTGGGGAACTTCATTTTCTTATTGTTTCTCACATGGTGATAAAATTGATTCCTTTCAAACTTACCTGAAACCACGCGTAGGAAGGCAATTCGGTCACGGTGTTTTGGGTCTAAATTGGCATGGATTTTAAATACGAAACCACTGAATTTATCTTCCGCCGGCGAAATAAAACGAAGATCGGTTTCCCTACCCCTGGGCGAAGGTGAAATTTCACAAAAGGTATCCAGCAATTCACGCACCCCAAAGTTATTTACGGCAGAACCAAAAAATACGGGCGCAACATCACCTGAAAGGTAGCTTTCCCTGTTAAAAGGGTCATATACACCATCAATGATATCCAATTCTTCACGCAATTCCTTTGCGGGTTTTTCTCCAATAATTTCATCCAATTCCTTGGCATTGATGTCCTGTATATGTACAGAATCGTTAGAAATTTTGGTTTTATTCGCTGAAAAAAGATTCAGTCCTTTTTGGTAAATGTTGTAAACCCCCTGAAAACGGTCACCCATTCCAATGGGCCAAGTAAGGGGACAAACTTTAATCGCCAATACCTTTTCCAACTCGTCCAAAAGGTCAAACGCATCCTTTCCCTCGCGGTCCATTTTGTTGATGAAAATAATCACTGGTGTCATACGCATTCGACATACTTCCATTAATCGCTTGGTCTGTTCCTCCACCCCGTTTGCGCAGTCAATTACTAAAATCACTGAATCTACAGCCGTAAGGGTGCGGAAGGTATCTTCGGCAAAATCCTTATGTCCCGGTGTATCAAGGATGTTAATCTGCTTTCCTTTGTATTGAAATGCCATAACCGACGTAGCAACCGAGATCCCTCTCTGCTTTTCAATCTCCATGAAATCCGAGGTGGCGGACTTTTTGATTTTATTGTTCTTTACCGCACCCGCAGTTTGAATGGCTCCTCCAAACAACAATAGTTTTTCTGTAAGGGTGGTTTTTCCAGCATCCGGGTGAGAGATGATGCCAAACGTTCTGCGTTTTTCAACGGCTTCTTGATTTTTCATATTCCTAAAAAACAAAGACCGCCCGAGGGCAGTCTTTCATATAATGGGTCGCTAAGCTTAAAATATCTCGGAAGGTGCAAAATGAAATTTGCCTTCAATTTCTGCATTTTCATCAGAGTCAGAACCATGCACTGCATTTTTTGCTTTGCTTTCAGCATAGGATTTACGAATGGTACCTTCTGCTGCTTCCATTGGATCTGTTGCACCAATCAACGCTCTGAAATCTGCCACTGCATTGTCTTTTTCTAAAATCGCTGCAACGATAGGTCCTGATGTCATGTATTCAACCAACTCTCCGTAAAAAGGACGTTCACTGTGAACTTCATAAAACTTTTTTGCTTGATCCTCTGTCAATTTAGTGTATTTCATGGCTTTAATTTCAAAACCCGCGTTCAAAATCATGTCAATAATTTTACCCATGTTTCCATTTTCAATGGCATCAGGTTTTAACATTGTAAAAGTTCTATTTGTCGTCATTTTGTATATTTTTTTCGGCTCAAAGATAGATATTCTTTTCTTTGTAACGAATCCTGCCCATGTCATTCACCATCGTATGAAAAAATATTACCTCTGCGCATTTCTTGGACTCTTTTCATTTTTGCTTTTACAGTGTTCAAATGAACCTAAAAATGAAGATGCAGCTCCCGTATTAATTCGCCGAAAAAAGGAAGTTGCTTCGGTATCCCAAAATGCAAAACCTCCCCTTCGGCAAGAAAAAAGTAAGGAAGTACCCGCGACGAATCCGAAGTCAAAACCCGTAAATAAGGTAATTAAAAACAGGGAAGACAAGATAAATTCGTCGGAAGTAGAAGTTGCAATACCTGACCTTGATGTTCCCTATGTAAATCCAAACCAAGCAAAATGGGACGAGACCTTTGGAAACGATTCAAAATGGATGTCTGTCTACAATGAAAGTGTGTATCACTTTTTGGTAGGATGCCAAAACAACCTTGATTCAAAGCCCAGCCTTACGATGGAAAAGGAAGTAATGGTTCACGCCTATGCAGAAAAAATGTACAACACCTTTTTTCTTACACCTGAATTCGGCGAATTTTGTAAAATGAAGTTTGAAAACTCTCCTGAACTACAAAACTTCATCCGTAAGAACAGCGGTAGGGTTACGGGTTGGTAACTTTTGGAAGCCTTTTTTTCGTAGCAAATTCAACTATGATCCCAATCGTGGGCTGAACAATTCCAGAACTGTTTGCTACAAATTTGGTTTTGTACCGTGTTGGGTCATTTGGGTCAACCACGGGCGCACCATTTGCATCTGTTTCAACCAATAAAATTGGGGCAAGTTTGGCTTTGTACGCATAGGCATTTTGGATGTCTAGGTAAAAATTCAAATTGAATTTATCCAAGAACAATTTCTTATCCACACGAAGGTTTAATTGATGAAAACTCGATTCCCTTTGGGTATTCAATTGGTTGTAATTCAACAAGCCAAACCCATTGATGTTCCAATTTGAAATCAGACTTGAGGTGGGTACATCATAAGGTGTGTAAGGAGATCCTCCTGAAAACAACCAACGCATTCCCAATTCCCATCCTTTTTTGAACCTTTTACCACCGGTAAGTGAAACGATGTGCCTACTGTCCCAAGCAGTCGGTACATATTTGTTATTTTTATCCTTAAACTCAGAAATCACATACGTGTAGGCTACAACGGCGTAAAATCCTTTGAATAATTTTTGTTGAAATAAAAACTCGCCACCATAAGATCTACCGGAAGAAGAGCTCTGTACGGCTTCATTTCCTACCACGCCAAAGTCTGAACCAATGTTTGCAAGAGAGATTGAATCTTTCAGCGAGAAGGGATACCTGCTGTAATTTTTATAAAAGCCTTCCAAGGTAAACCTCGAACTTGACTTAGTTCGGTATTCAGCACCAAAAACGAAGTGGTCCGCACGAATGTATTTGACGTTGTTCGTCTTGTTAACCAATTCTCCCTGACCATTTCTGAAACCTAAAATTGTATAGGCAGGCAATTGATGATAGCGAGCAATGTTTGCATTCAAGGCAAAATTATCATTGATTCGATAGTTAATGGACAATGAGGGGGAGCTTTGTTCTAATAGATTTGAAAGCGACTTGGAATAGTTGGAACCATCCATTCGAATCCCAAGCGATACGTTCAGGTGTTCTTTAAAAAAGGATTGACTGACTTGGGAGAAAATACCGTATTTACTGAGAAAAATATCTGACTGAAAATCAACAACCACTGGAAAGCCTTGTACCGTTATGTTCAAATAGCTTTCATTGTGATATCGTGCATATTCATACGCTGCTCCCACATTCCAACGAAAACCATTTTTTCGATAGGTATGTTCGATTCTTACCTTGTTTTCTGCTTCGAATGAACTGTAATTTTGCAGTAAATTGGCCGGAATTTCAATGAGATCCTTGTAGCGATAGGCTTCATTGTTTAACATGTTTCTACTCACCACAATGTTTTGAAAAGAGCGTTCTCCGGAGTGCTGGTAATTAACACCCATGGCGTAATTCCACTGATTTTGCATCGGTATGTTGCCCAATAAAAATTTGTTGTATTCCAAGGTTGCTGTATCGGTAATTCCATCGTTTACCTTGGCGTTTAGCCCGAACTGATCGACGGCACCCAACCCAATAAAGGAAATCCTATTCTTTGCATTAAGGTCCACGTTAACTTTATATTGGAAGTCATTGTACGTAGGTAAAATAGGTAACTTCAACGCCGCGAACAAGAGTTGCAAATAGGATCTTCTGGCTGAAAAAATAAAATTTGCCTTTTTGCCAATGGGACCATCGAGGGTAAGTGCTGCATCGCTGGAGCCTAACGCGAAATTGACAATTAACCCATCTTCATTGCCTTCCTTTTGCTTAAACGCAAGCACACTGCTCAATGCATTTGCACGATTGGATGGAAATGCCCCTGAATAAAAATCAACTTCACTGATAAAATTGACATTCAACAAACCAACGGGACCGCCGCTTGACCCTTGTGTTGCAAAGTGATTGATGTTGGGGACTTCAATGCCGTCTAGGTAAAACTTATTTTCCCCTGGAGATCCACCTCGAATGATGATGTCATTTCTGAAGGTCGCTCGAGAAGCAACCCCTGGAAGCGCAGCAATAACCTTACTCACATCGCGATTCGCACCTGGAAGCCTTTCGATTTCTGTCGCATTCAACGTTTTCAAGGATACCGGAGACTCCGTGCTTCGGACAAATTTAGGTCCTTTTACCACAACCTCAGAAGCATCCTTCCCAGATATGATTTCTTCGAGGTAAAAATCCAATGTAACCGTTCTTGCATTGGTGACAGTAATTTCATTTTGAAACGAAGGTTTAAATCCTGTTGCAACGGCTTTAAAGGTATAAATCCCGGGAGGAATTGCGCCAATTTCATAAGCACCCAAAGAATCGGATTTCACCCCTTTGCTAAGTTCAATGATTTGAATTTTTACGTCGGAAATTACCGCGTTGTTGGAGATACTGAACGTTTTACCTCGGACCAAACCCGATTGGGCCATTAAAGAAAATCCAGAAAGCAAAAAGTAAAAAAGTAAAAAATTGCGCATAAAATGTTTTAGAAAAAAAACACCAAACTCAACAAATTGTTCAGAAATTTCTTAATCTTTCCCTAAGAGCTCTGCCTTTAAACTTTCCTGAGCAGGTTCACCTCCAAGCCAAATGGAGAACAATGCTTTTTTAAAATCCAAGCCTGAAATCAACCCTTTGTACTCGCCGTTTTTGGTCACTTTCACACCTTTTTCAGGGATGTAATCCAAATAAATTTTATCTCCCACCGAAAAGGATTCGCTTAGGTATCCCATAAATTTTTTCTGGTCCTCTTTCGTTGCTTTTCCTTGGGTTGCATTCGCAAATCCTTCGGTAACCGCCTCTTTAAAACGATCACGCGTCACCATGCTTGAGGTAATCTTGATATGCATCGCCATTTCTTCGTTGGCGGTTATCACCTTCACTGCATCGGTTGATTTTTTCTTAAGGTACAACGCCACGACATACATGTCCATGAAATATTTCGTCCGTAACCCTGCTCCATTGATTACAACGGGCGTATCACCCACTTTGGTTTCCGTGTAAAAGGTTACTCCGTGGTACTTTTTCGTTTGGGCATACCCTGTGTTTAAAAAGACAAATAGGCAGAAGATTAAAAGAAATTTTTTCATCGGATTAAAATTTATAATTCCTAAAACTATGTAAAAATATGTTCAATCACGTTTTTAATCATTTTTTTTCCATCAGGCGTCAAAACTGATTCGGGGTGAAATTGTACGCCATACCATTTAAATTCCAGACATTCCAACGACATAACCACCCCTTTCTCGTCCACACTTCCAATCCATTCTTCGGGCAAATTCTCAACTGCCCAACTGTGGTAGAGTCCTACTTTTACATTGGAGTCTATCCCTTTACCTATGGTTGATGTAGGTTTTTGAATGAGATTCACAGCAAAGCCATGTCGCACTTCGTTGAGGTTATACAAATTTCCACCCAGCGCCAAGGCGATTCCTTGCATGCCGAGACAAACCCCTAAAACGGGTACTTTTCCTTTTACAAAAGAGAGAACACGCATCATTGAAAGCGTTTCTTGAGGCAATCCAGGGCCAGGTGAAAGGACAATCCCATTAAATCCTAACAAAAAATCCAACTGACTCAACTCGATTTCTCGGTCTGATAAAACCACAACCTCCGCCGCATGCTCCTCAAAATAATGGACCAAGTTAAACACAAAGGAATCGTAAAAATCTATAACAAGAATGCGCATTTGCGTCAATTGTTTTTAATTTTACAAAAGTAGTCAGTACAAACATTCAAGCGACAAAACATGAAAGAAAGCATTAGCATTCCAAATGCACCCAAACCCATCGGCCCATACTCTCCGGCCATTCGCATTGGCAATCAATTGTTTGTAAGTGGTCAAATCCCAATGAATCCTATTACCCAAACGTTGGTAAAGGATGACATCGAGTTGGCAACCATTCAGGTTATGGAAAACCTAAAATCACTTGTTCATGCCGCCGGATTTACCCTCTCTGACGTCGTAAAATGCACCCTCTTTTTAAAAGATTTGAACGATTTTGAAAAGGTAAACAAAGCTTATGGAACCTACTTTCCTGAAACCCCTCCTGCCCGGGAAACCATCGAAATAAGTAGACTTCCGATGGATGCCATTGTAGAAATTTCTTGTATTGCCATAAAAGCTTGAATCCCTCAAACGAAATAACCCTTTCGGTAATTATTGTAAATTATAACGTTGCCTACTTTTTAGAGCAATGCTTAAATGCTGTTTATAAGAGCGCCCAAACCATTTCTGTAGAAGTTTTTGTTGTCGACAACCGAAGCAGCGACAACTCCAATGAAATGGTTTTGGAAAAATTTCCCTCAGTGATTTTAATTCAAAACAAGGAGAATGTCGGTTTTTCTCGCGCAAACAACCAAGCGATGCGAATCGCGAAAGGCAAGTACGTCCTGTTATTAAATCCAGACACCGTTGTGGAAGAAAGTACATTTGAAAAAATTGTTTCGCACATGGAATCCGATCCAAAAATTGGTGGATTAGGGGTGCGTATGGTGGACGGAAAAGGGAATTTTTTGCCTGAATCAAAACGAGGACTTCCAACACCGGCTGTTGCTTTCTATAAGATTTTTGGTTTGGCATCCTTGTTTAAAAAATCAAAGAAATTCGGTAAATACCACCTCACCTATTTGAATGAATTTGCAACGAATGAAGTTGAAATTCTCAGTGGAGCATTCATGTGCATGCGTGCTTCAACGTTGAATGAAGTGGGCTTACTGGACGAAACCTTTTTCATGTATGGAGAGGACATCGATTTGTCTTATAGAATCTTGAAAGGTGGTTACAAAAATGTGTATTTTCCCGAGACTACCATCATTCACTACAAAGGCGAAAGCACGAAAAAAAGCTCGGTAAATTATGTCTTTGTCTTTTACAAAGCGATGATCATTTTTGCAAAAAAGCATTTTACCCAAAACAACGCAGCTTTCTTTTCCTTCGCTATTTATTTAGGAATCTACCTCAGGGCGACTTTAGCGCTTGTTAGAAGAATGTTAGAAAAAGTGGTTCCTGTCCTTTGGAGTGGAGGCGTTTTATTGCTGGGATTGTTTGCATTGACCCATCGTTGGCGCATGCACGATGTCACCTTTCCAGAAATTGCGTACGACATTGTCATTCCGTTCTATTTTTTAACCTGGACCTGTGTAAATTTAATCATGGGGGCTTTTGACGCACCTTTTAAAATCGGAAAGTTTGCCAAATCGACTGTGATAGGTACCTTGGTAATCTTGGTGATTTATGCGCTTATGCCGAAGGAATTTCAGTTTTCAAGACTGTACATTTTGGCGGGTGCGGCGTGGTACTTTGCTTGGGTGGTAACAGACAAACTCCTGCAAGGCTTGTTGCTAAAAAATTCCATGGGATGGCTGCTAAACCCAAAAAAGAAATTCTTGATTTTAGGAGACCAACAGGAATTTAAAAGGTTAAAAAACCTCTTAATCCAAAACATCAAACCCATAGCCTACATTCATGGAGTGTACAAGACTGAAAGTTATCCCGAAGCCAAATGTAATTTGGAGGAATTTCCAGAGAAAATTGATTTTTCAGACTACAACGAAATCATTTTCAGTGCAAAAGACCTCGATGCAGCGCAAATCATTTCCTGGATGAGTCAAATCAACGCTGGACACTTGGATTTCAAAATTGCCCAACCGGATACAGATTTCATCATTGGCAGCAACTCCATTGAAACCACAGGAGAAACCTACCGTGTGAACATCAACAACCTCGCAAAACCCGAAAACCTTCGTTCCAAACGATTTTTTGACCTCATTTTAGGGGTTCTGCTTTTAATTTTAAGTCCGGTGTTCATTTGGCTTTATGGTTCCAAATGGCAATTTTACAAGAATATTTATGCGGTAATCCTGTCAAAGCGGACATGGGTAGGGTTTTATGCGAAAAGTACAGGGTACGTTGACCCGCAACTGCCGAGGCTAAAACAAGGCATCTTAAACCCATTGGATGGCATGGAAAACATCACCAGCCACCATTCCGACAAATTGAATTTGATCTATGCCCGAGATTTTAGCATTCTCAAAGACGCCAAAATAATTGCCGAAGGCTTCCGACATTTGGACCGTAAAGTGTAAACACCCTTTCTTATTCGGGCTTTTTTATTATTTTTGCATCATTATTTAAGAGGAATGGCGGAAATAGAAATCAGATTGCCCAAAATGGGAGAAAGTGTTACCGAAGCAACCATTACAAACTGGTTGAAACAAGTGGGTGACAGCGTTGCTTTAGACGAACCTTTGGTGGAAGTTGCTACCGACAAAGTAGACAATGAACTTCCCTCCGAAGCATCGGGAATCTTGATCAAACAAATGTTCGAAAAAGACCAAGTGGCGAAAGTGGGAGACGTTATTGCCATACTTTCTACTGGAGGAGAATCCGCACCCTCCCCTGAATCAAAAACGAATTCAACACCGACCTCCGTTCCTTCGAACGTTGTGAATGCAGTGCCAACCCAAGTCGGCAATTCAATTTCTAAAGAAACCATCCATTCGAACGACCGATTTTATTCTCCTTTGGTGAAAAGCATAGCTGCCAGTGAGGGCATCACGCAAAGCCAATTGGACCAAATTTCTGGAACAGGTGCCGAAGGACGCGTTACCAAAAAAGACCTAATAACATTTTTACAAAATAAAACGACAGCCCCTATCATCGCCGCTCCGGTTGCGAAAACAGAAGCCAAGCCCGCAATTCAAGCGCCTGTAGTGATTCCAAGTCCTGGCGACGAAATCATTGAAATGGACCGCATGCGTAAGCTTATTTCTGAGCATATGGTTATGTCTAAAAGCGTTTCTCCACATGTTACATCCTTCGTAGAAGCAGATGTGACCAACATCGTAAATTGGAGAAACAAAGTGAAAAAAGACTTCATGGCGAAAATTGGTGAAAACATCACCTTTACACCTATTTTCATGGAAGCCGTAGTTAAAGCCATTGTTGACTTCCCAATGATCAACGTTTCGGTAAATGGCACCACCATCATCAAAAAGAAAGACATTAACCTGGGAATGGCCACTGCCCTTCCTTCTGGAAATTTAATTGTTCCGGTTATTAAAAATGCCGATCGCTTGAACCTAGTAGGACTTACAAAAGCGGTAAATGAATTGGCAAACAATGCTCGAAACAACAAGCTAAAACCTGAAGACATTCAAGGTGGGACGTACACCATTACCAATGTAGGTACTTTCGGAAATGTGATGGGAACCCCCATTATCAACCAACCGCAAGTCGCCATTTTGGCACTGGGTGCCATTCGCAAAGTGCCTGCGGTTGTGGAAACACCCGAAGGTGATTTCATCGGAATTCGACAAAAAATGTTCCTGTCCCACTCCTACGATCATCGAGTTGTCGATGGTGCTTTGGGAGGGCAATTTGTAAAACGTGTTGCCGATTACCTCGAGCAATTCGATGTAAATCGAAAATTTTAACTAACTTAGTCTAATGAGCAAAATTATACTTATAGCCTTCATTTTCACCTCATTAAGCGTTGGTGCTCAAATGATTGAATCGGAAGTGAAAACGATGATTGAAAATGCCAATGAAGAAAAGTTGGTCGGAGAATCTTCCCGGTTTCTTCAAGAGAACTTTTTCCATTTCGCAAACATGGTTACCGACAAATTATTGAAGTACAATAATAAAAACGGTAATTACAATTACAGAAAAGGATACATACTGCTCGAAATGAACATGGATCCAGAACAAGCCCTTAACCACTTGTTGATTGCTTCTAAAGATGTTAAAGTCAATTATGACATCTACTCCCCCTCCGAAAAATCAGCTCCGATTGATGTTTATTACCACATGGGTATTTGTTATCACAGACTTGGTAATTTGGACAAGGCATTGGAATATTACCAGAAATTTATTGCAGAAAGCAACAAACAATCCAATTTAATTGCGCCAGCGAAAATCCGGGTTGCACAAGTTGCCAACGCGAAAAAGGTGTTGCAAAATCCAATGTTTCCAGCACCTGTTGCCATGGGCGGTGAGGTGAATACAAGTTACGACGAATTAAACCCAATGATTTCCGGTGACGGCAAATCGCTTTTGGTTTCTTCTACACGCAACCGCAAAGACAACCTATCACAAAACAGCATAGAACCAATGTTTAACGAATTGCCTGCGGACATTTACCAACAAACAAAAAACAATCAAAATGAATGGAGTTCACTGGAGTTATTCCTAATGAACGATCCAAAAATCGATGAGCGTATCGCGAGCTTATCCATGGATGAAAGAAAACTTACCTATTCAAGTTGGAATGTAAGCGCTTTTTCAAGTAGCGAATTTGTAGACGGTCAATTCAATGCTCCTAAAACCATTAAGGTTGCAGTGGACAATGGAAAATCGAAAGTTGATCCTTTTAACATGCACTTCAACGTAAGTGCCGACGGAAAAACGGCTTATTTTGTTTCCAACGCAATTACCGGCAAAGGTGGATGGGATATTTTTATGTCAGAATACATAGATGGAAACTGGTCTGCCGCCAAAAACCTTTCTATGGTCAATACCGTTTCCGATGAAATTGCACCTTATGTTTCTTTGGATGGTAAAACCTTGTACTTCGCAAGTAATTCAACAGAAAGCATCGGTGGTTTTGACATTTTTAAATCCAATAAGGACGAAAACGGAATGTGGTCAAAACCTCAAAACATTGGTTATCCAACCAACTCCTTTTCAGATGACATTGCATTTAGCATGACTGCAAATGGCAAAGCAGGATTCATCAGCTCAAACCGCATAGGCAGTACCGGAATGAACGATATTTTTTCAGCCGAAATCAACGAAACACCATCCGGAATGTCTTTGTTGGACGGAAGAATCATCAGTTTGAAAAACTTTCAACTACCTGAACAATCTTACATGACACTTAAATGTTTGGATTGCGCAACGACCTCAGAAACCATACTTACCCCAAGAATGCGCGATGGTGTATTTATGACCTCCCTTGAAAAATGCAAAGAATACGAATTAACGTATTACTATGGTGCCCTTACAAAAAATCCATACCGAAATACTTTCAAAACAAGTTGTGATGGTGCTTTCGAGGTAATAACCAAAAGGGTGCTCATCCTAGAAGACGAAAACAAAATTCTTCCTTTCCCAACCTATGAAATTAAAGGGGTGGTTACAGACATTAACACAGGTGCGCCGATTGCCAATGCCTCCATTAATCTCGTAATTGACGGTAAAAACGATGCGAAAAATTCTAAAGAAAATGGTGTTTACAACTCCGAAATGATTTCTGAATATGAGTTCGATTCAAAAATTGCGGGTACCATTCGCGCAGAGGCCGAAGGCTATTTAGCAGTCACTACAAATGTTGATCGTTTACTCCTCGCAGACTCTGTGGTTACGGTGAATTTCCAATTGGACGCTACCTCCAAAGGAATTCTAGGGCCCTACTTCGTGAATTACCAATTTGACCGATCGTTTTTGACAGATTACTCTAAAAACAAATTGAAGGACGCAATCAAAATCATGAACGACAATCCAAACCTGAAAATTGAAATTCGTTCACATACCGACAGTCGTGGACCTGCCATCTACAACCAATGGCTTTCTGACATGCGCGCCAAAGTAGCCAGAGAGTATATCCAAGCAAACATTGTGAATCCCAATCGTGTGACAAGCAAAGGATTTGGTGAAAGCGAATTGCTAAAACCTTGTGGAGACGGCGTAAGCTGCACTGAACAAGATCATTTACAAAACAGAAGGACGGAATTCATCATCCTTAAATAATTTAGTGCTACATAATGCGTCTAAACCTAACGAAACCCCTTTGCTTTTTCGACTTAGAAACAACGGGCATACAAATCACAAAGGATAGAATTGTACAAATTGCGGTTGTAAAGTTGTCCCCTGATGGCACCCAACAAAAATGTAATTACCTAGTCAATCCCGGTATTTCAATTCCAAAAGAAATTTCTGAAATTCACGGAATTACAGATGAAATGGTACGTGAATGTCCAACCTTAGATGCCTACGCAGAGGAAATCATTGCGTTCTTCGGAGATGCAGATTTAGCAGGTTACAATTCTAATAAATTCGACATTCCATTTTTAGTAGAGGAATTTTACAGAGTTGGAACGCCCTTTCCTATGGAAAACCGCTCCTTTGTAGACGTACAAAACATCTTCCACAAAATGGAACAAAGAACCTTGGCTGCAGCTTATCAATTCTATTGTGGCAAAACCATGGAAAATGCACACAACGCGCTTTACGATGCAGAAGTAACCATGGAAGTCTTTGTTTCACAAATGGACAAATACCCAACGCTTCCAAACGACGTGGCACCCCTGTCGGATTTCACCCGAAATTCTCCACTGGGCATGGTTGACTTTGCCGGACGCCTGGCTCGCAATGCTAAAAATGAAGTGATGTACAACTTCGGGAAACACAAAGGAAAAACCGTCGAAGAAATTCTAAAAATTGAGCCTGGTTATTACGGGTGGATGCTTGAGGCTGATTTTCCTTTTCAAACCAAAGATTGTTTACGGGTTGAGGTTGCGAGGATCAAAGGGAATCGCGAAAAAGGAAAAACCCAAGAGCTTCAAAGCAAACTGGATTCTTTGGCGACAAAATTCAATAAAAAATGAAAATCATCTGTGTAGGCAGAAACTTTTCAGCGCACGCGAAAGAAATGAATGCGGACATCCCTTCTGTTCCCATGCTTTTTCTTAAACCTGATACAGCGTTGCTGCGTGAACCTGATTTTTATTACCCCTCTTTCTCTAATAACATTCATTTTGAATGCGAACTGGTCATAAAAATTGATAAAGTAGGAAAACACATCGATGAAAAATTTGCTCATAAATACTATTCATCTGTCAGTTTAGGCATCGATTTCACGGCCAGAGACCTGCAAGACGAATGTAAAC